>CAVOLM010000018.1:0-171667 GCA_963696675.1 uncultured Gammaproteobacteria bacterium
ATCGAGGCGATCCAGCACGCACGTGCCGCCGAGGTTCCAATCGTGGTGGCCGTCAACAAGATCGACAAGGGCGATGCGGATCGCGAACGCGTGAAATCCGACCTCGCCAAGCATGGTGTGATCCCCGAGGAGTGGGGCGGCGAAAACCTGTTCGTCTACGTGTCCGCCAAGACCGGGGAGGGGATCGACCAGTTGCTCGAAACCCTGGTCCTGCAGGCCGACGTGCTGGAGCTGAAGGCCCCGCACGAGGGTCCCGCGGCCGGTGTGGTGCTCGAGTCGACGTTGGAGAAGGGACGCGGTCCGGTCGCAACGATCCTGGTGAAACGCGGCAGCCTGAAGCTCGGCGACTACATCCTGGCGGGGCATGAATTTGGGCGGGTGCGTGCGATGTTCGACGAGGCTGGCAACGCCATAGAGACCGCGGGCCCCTCCATGCCCGTGGTGGTGCTCGGCCTTTCGGGAACGCCGAATGCGGGCGATGAGGTTCTCGCCGTGGAGAGCGAACGCAAGGCACGCGAAGTCGCCTCGTATCGCCAGGGCAAGTTCCGCGACACCAAGCTCGCACGCCAGGGACCGGCGAAGCTGGAGGATGCGTTCTCGCAGATCGGTGACAGCCGCGCGGGCATGGTCGCTCTGCTGATCAAGGCGGACGTGCAGGGCAGTGCTGAAGCACTGCGCGATGCACTCAACAATCTTTCCACCGAGGAAGTGTCCGTCAAGGTGATTTATAGCGGCGTGGGTGGACTCACGGAGTCGGATGTCACGCTGGCTGCGGCGTCCAAGGCACGGATCATCGCCTTCAACGTGCGTGCGGACGCAGCCGCGCGCGATGCGATCAAGGAAGGCAATGTCGATGTGCGCTACTACAGCATCATCTACGAAGCCATCGACGACGTCCGGCAGATCATGACGGGTATGCTCGCTCCGGAGGTCAAGGAGCAGATCGTCGGGCTGGCGGAGGTGCGCGAAGTTTTCCGCTCGAGCAAGTTCGGAACGGTGGCTGGCTGCATGGTGATGGACGGTTTCGTCCGTCGAAACAACCCGATCCGCGTACTGCGCGACAACGTCGTGATCTTCGAAGGGGCGCTCGAGTCCCTGCGGCGCTTCAAGGACGACGTCAACGAAGTACGCGCCGGAACCGAATGCGGAATCGGCGTCAAGAACTACACCGACGTGCGCGTCGGTGACCAGATCGAATGCTTCGCGCGCGTCGAGGTCGTACGCACGTTGCAGTAGGTCCGGGGGAGAACGAATCACATGCCGCGCGATCCACATCGCAGCCGGCGCATCGAGGGCGAGCTGCAGCGCGTCGTGAGTGAGCTGCTGCGGCGCGAGGTCCGCGACCCGCGCGTCGGCAGCATCACCATCACTGACGTACGCGTCTCGCCCGACTTCAAGAGCGCCAAGATCTTCTATGCACTGTTCGACGAGCAGCGCGATGCAGCCAAGGTGCAGGCTGGGCTGGAACGCGTGGCCGGATTCCTGCGCGGCCCGGTGGGGCGCTCGCTCAAGTTGCGGGTTGCGCCCGAGCTTGTGTTTCGCCCGGATGAACAGCTTGCGGCCGGCGTGCGGCTCAACTCCCTGATTGCGTCCGCCGTGGCCGAGGATGAGCGCCGGCACGCGGAGGACGATGCAGCCGTTGCACCCGGCACTCGATCGACACCGAAAGACTGAGGCGGCCATTTGCTGACCCCGCAGTATGTTGACGGCATCGTGCTGCTCGACAAGCCGGTCGGGATGAGCTCGAACGCGGCCTTGCAGCAGGTCAAACGCGCATTCCGGGCTCGCAAGGCAGGACATGGCGGAAGCCTCGACCCGCTGGCGAGCGGCATGTTGCCGATCTGTCTCGGCGAGGCCACGAAGCTCGCAGGTCCGATGCTGGCAGGACGCAAGTGTTATCAGTTTCGGCTGCATCTCGGTGCTCAGACCACGACCGGCGACCTCGAAGGCGAGATTGTCCAGGAGCAGCCAGCCCCAAGTCTCACGCGTGATGTGCTGAAGGGCGCATTGGCCGCATTCATCGGCCGGCGCGAGCAGGTCCCCCCGATGCATTCGGCGCTCCGGCACCAGGGCGCACGGCTCTACGAGTTGGCCCGGCGCGGCATCGAAGTGGAGCGCGCGCCGCGTGACATCGAGATCGATTCCTTCGAACTGCTCGAATGGGACGAGAGCCGGCTCACGCTGCAAGTGACCTGCTCGAAAGGCACCTACATCCGCACGCTCGGACAGGACCTGGCGGTGGCGCTCGGCACTTGTGGGTACATCGATCGGCTGCGACGTCTCTGGGTCGAGCCCTTCGACTCCGAGCTGATGGTCACGATCGAGGAGCTGCAGGCGAGCGCCGCGGACCCTGTCGGACTCGAGCGCTGGCTGTTACCGCTGGATCGGGGCATCGAGAGCTGGCCGCGCGTTGACCTCGATGCCGACGCCGCGAGGCGCATGCTGGATGGACAAGTCCTCGAACTGCACGCGGTTCCCTTGGGCGAAGCAAACGTCAGGCTCTACGGCCCGGCAGGACAATTTCTGGGAATTGCAGCAGCGGGACGAGCAGGGTCGGCTGGCACCGAGACGCCTGATCGCAAACCAGCGCGATCGAATCGCGTTGCCGATCACCTCGAAGTCCGAATCGTAAAGACCCAACTCCGCGCCCAGACTCCTCCGCATACGGCCCAGCCCCGGTCCACGGCTCACCTTGTGACACTGCAGGGCAGCGGGTAGAATGCGCGGCCTCGTAAAAGGACCATGGAAAAAGTGTTGAGGAATCAAGGCCAATGTCACTGAACAGCCAGCAGAAAAGCGGCATCGTCGCGCAGCACCGGCGCAGCGCGAAGGACACCGGATCTCCCGAAGTTCAAATCGCTCTCCTTTCACAACGCATCAACGGGCTGAGCGATCATTTCACCACCCACAAGCGTGACCACGCCTCGCGTCGCGGACTGCTCAAGATGGTCAACCAGCGGCGCAAGCTCCTCGACTATCTCAAGGACAGCGCGCCCGAGAAGTATCAGGCCGTCGTAGAACGCCTCGGTTTGCGGCGCTGAGGTCGGCGCGCCCTTCGTGGCGCCCGCGAAAGGATATCCGCACCCAATTCATCTCCTAAGGCAGGCAGCGTGAGCGCAGCGATCAAGAAGACTTTTGCATTTGGCGAACATAACGTCACCATCGAAACCGGCGAAGTAGCCCGACAAGCCGACGCATCAGCCCTTGTCAGCGTGGCGGACACCGTGGTCCTGGTGACGGCGGTGGGACAGAAGACCGCGGTGGAAGGCCGTGATTTCTTTCCGCTCACCGTCAACTACCAGGAAAAGACCTACGCCGCCGGGCGCATTCCCGGCGGCTTCTTCAAGCGTGAAGGACGACCCTCGGAGAAGGAAACGCTCACTTCGCGGCTGATCGATCGCCCGATACGACCGCTCTTTCCGGATGGCTTCAACAATGAAGTGCAGGTCGTCGCGACCGTCCTGTCGCTGAATCCGGATGTCGATTCGGATATTCCCGCGTTGCTCGGCGCCTCGGCGGCACTGGCCCTGAGTGGCATGCCGTTCAACGGCCCGATCGGCGCTGCCAAGGTCGGCTACAAGGACGGCAAGTACCTGTTGAACCCGACCCGCACACAGCTGCAGGAATCGCAGCTCGACCTCGTGGTCGCGGGCACTGCCGACGCGGTGCTGATGGTGGAATCAGAGGCCAAGGGCCTCTCGGAAGAGGTGATGCTCGGCGCGGTCGTGTTCGGTCACGAGCAGATGCAGGTGGCAATCCGGGCCATCAACGAGCTGGTGCGCGAGGCGGGCAAGCCGAAATGGAACTGGCAGCCTGCGGCAGCCCATACCGAATTGCAGAGTGCGGTGGCTTCGCACGCCGAGGCGGCCTTGTCGGAGGCCTACCAGATCACCGAGAAGCAGCAACGCTACGCGCGCGTCGGGGAGATCAAGGCGGCCGCAGTCGCGGCGCTTGCCGCTGGTGAGAACGCGAAGTGGAAGGCCGACGCCATCAACGATGAGCTGTTCCGCCTGGAAAGCCGCATCGTTCGCAATCGCATTCTCGAGGGCAAGCCGCGCATCGACGGTCGCGACAGCCGCACTGTCAGGCCCATCACGATCAAGACCGGCGTGCTGCCGCGTACCCACGGGTCGGCGCTGTTCACGCGCGGCGAGACGCAGGCACTGGTCGTAACGACTCTCGGCATCGGACGCGACGCGCAGATCATCGATGCGCTGGAGGGCGAACGCAAAGAGCCGTTCATGCTCCATTACAACTTCCCGCCGTTCTCGGTGGGCGAGACCGGCATGATGACCGGACCGAAGCGCCGCGAGATCGGCCACGGCAATCTCGCGCGTCGCGGCGTCCAGGCAGTGATGCCGGATATGACCACTTTCCCCTACGTCATCCGCGTCGTGTCGGAAATTCTCGAGTCCAACGGCTCGAGCTCGATGGCGAGCGTGTGCGGCTCGAGTCTCGCGCTGATGGACGCAGGCGTGCCGATCAAGGCAGCCGTGGCGGGTGTCGCGATGGGCCTCGTGCTGGAGGGCGATCGCTTCCAGGTGCTGACCGACATCCTCGGCGACGAGGACCACCTGGGCGACATGGACTTCAAGGTGGCGGGCACGAAGGACGGCGTCACGGCGCTGCAGATGGACATCAAGATCGACGGCATCACGCGCGAGATCATGAAGGTGGCGCTGGGACAGGCCCGGGAGGCGCGGCTGCACATTCTCGACAAGATGAATGCGGTGCTCAGTGCACCGCGCGCCAACATGTCGGAGTGGGCGCCCACCATCATCACGATGAAGATCGACCCGGAGAAGATCCGCGAGGTCATCGGCAAGGGTGGCGCGGTGATCCGCGGCATCACCGAAGAGACCGGCACCACCATCGACATCGAGAACGACGGCACGGTGCGAATCGCCTCGGTCGACGGCACTTCGGGACGCGAAGCGCAGAGACGCATCGACCTGATCACCGCCGACGTGGAAGTGGGCCAGATCTACGAGGGCAAGGTCGCGCGACTGATGGACTTCGGCGCATTCGTGACCATCCTGCCCGGCAAGGACGGCCTGGTGCACATCTCGCAGATCTCCGACGAACGCGTCGAGCGCGTCAGCGACAAGCTCAAGGAAGGCGATGTGATCAAGGTGAAGGTGCTCGAGGTGGACCGGCAGGGCCGCATCCGCCTGAGCATGCGCAACGTCGGCTGAGGGCGATGTGTCTGGCTTGGGGCCTTCATCTCCCAGCCCGACACGAACGATACACCGCAGGGTAACGACCCTCGCCGTTCGCGCTGAACGGTCTCGTGTCGTTGAACTCGATCAAATCCGAACGGGCTGGGAGATGAAGGCCCCAAGCCAGACACACCGTTACGCGGCGGGTGGCTGCTTGTGCTCGCCGCCGTCCGTCTCGTCAACTTCGGCGCGGGCGCGACCGGTCGCGCTCATCAGCGCCTTGAAGATGTCTTCCTGCACCGATCGCCAGCGCGCGTAGTTCTTTTGCGCGAGGTTGGCAACGGTCTCGACCGGATCCACGCCGACCATGCTCTTCACGCGATCACGCACCTGCTGCTGCTGGCTCATGAAGAGCTTGAGGCTCTGCTCGAGGTAGCTGCCGACGAATCCCTGCATGGCCCCGCCGTAGGAACGGATCACCTGTGACAGGAAATCCTGGCTCATCAGCGGCTCGCCCTGGTGTTCCTGTTCCGCGATCACCTGCAGCAGGATGCTGCGCGTGATGTCCTCCTGGCTCTTCTTGTCGATCACCACGAAGTCGATCTTGTCGAGCACCAGGCGGCGGATGTCGGCCAGCGTGATGTAGCGACTCTCTACGGTGTCGTATAGACGACGATTCGGATATTTCTTGATGACTCGCGGTTCGCTCATCTCAAGGTACTCCCGGGCGAGAGTCCGGGCGGCACACCGTTGATCGGCATTTGACCGCCCGGGCAGGCGGCGCACGTTTTAGGTGCCTACGATAATCCATCCGCGCCGCGGACCCAAATCTGCGACTAGATTGCGTCCAGTCGAATCTCGCGCACCTCGTGCAGCGGCGTGGGATTCCATGCCCGGATCGCCCAGGACCAAAGTTCGCGCGTCGAGACGTGGGCCAGCTCGGGAGGCGGCTGCTGTCGCAGCCAGCACAGCACCCGATGCAATGTCGTGGACGGTTGACTCGTTGCGGCCGCAACCGCTCGCTGCGATTTCGAGAGCTTGCGTCCATCCGATTCGGTGAGCAGCGGCAGGTGCATGTAGCCGGGCCGCGGCAGCTGCAGCGCCTGCTGGAGGAGAATCTGGCGCGGCGTATTGCTCAGCAGGTCGCAGCCGCGCACGACCTGCGTGATCTGTTGCTCGGCATCGTCGACGACGACGGCAAGCTGATAGGCGAACAGGCCGTCGCGACGCCGGATGATGAAGTCGCCAAGACTCTGCGCGACGTTTTGCACCAGCCGACCCTGCAGCTCGTCCGCGAACTCGATGTCGCGATCTGCCGCGCGAAAGCGTACCGCGAGCGCGCGCTCGGGATAGCGGGGGCCGTGGCGGCAGGTACCGGCGTAGAAGGAGTCTTCTTCGGCCGTGAGCGTGGTCTGCAGGGCGGCAAGCTCCCTGCGTGTGCAAGAGCAGGTAAAACACGCGCCCGCTGCCTCAAGCGCGGCAAGTGCAGCCTGGTACAGGCCGGTGCGTTCGCTCTGTCGAACGATCTCACCGTCCCACTCGAAGCCAAATCGCTCCAGGGTGCGCAGGATTTCGTCTGCGGCGCCGGGAATTACGCGCGGAGTATCGAGATCTTCGATCCGCAGCAGCCACGCACCGGCCGCGGCGCGCGCCTGCAGGTAGCTGCCGGCGGCGGTCAGTAGCGAGCCGAGGTGCAGTGGGCCGGTCGGAGAAGGGGCGAACCGGCCCCGATAGTCTGACTTAGCGGTAGCGATCGTCCCGGTCGCCGTACTGGCGTTCACGGCGCTCGCGACGCTCCTGGGCCTCGACGCACAGCGTTGCCACCGGGCGCGCCTCCAGCCGCTTGATGCCGATTTCCTCGCCGGTCTCGAGGCAGTAGCCGTAGCTGCCGTCCTCGATCCGCATCAGCGCTTCTTCGATCTTGCGGATCAGCTTGCGCTCGCGATCGCGCGTGCGCAGCTCCAGGCTGAACTCCGATTCCTGGGTGGCGCGGTCATTCGGATCCGGAAAGTTGGCGGCCTCGTCCTTCATGTGCAGCACGGTGCGATCGACCTCTTCCATCAGATCGCGCTTCCAGGTGAACAAGATGTTGCGGAAGTGCTCGAGCTGTTCCTTGTTCATGTACTGCTCGCCGCGCTTGGCAATGTACGGCTGTACATTGCGCGGCCCGGCAAGCAAGTTGGTATCGCCGAGATCGTCGTCGCCGTCGCCCGACACGATCGGCTGCACCGCTCGCGGCAGGATCGGCTCGAAGGTCGCGCCCGTTGGTGGCCGCGGACGGCCAGGCTTCAGATCTGTCGCCGGTCGATGCGGCGATGGCGTGAGACGAGTCGCTGCTGTGTGCGAGCGCGTGGGCGAAGTGGTTGCCTGCTTCTTGGCTGGCGCCGCCTTCTTGACGGGTGCCGCACGTGCTGCTGTGTGCGCCTTCGTGCGCGCCTTGGCCTTGACGTGCGCACTCGCCTTCGCGGGAGCCGCTTTTCGGGGTGCAACCTTCTTCGCTTTCGTCTTTGCCGGCGCTCGTTTCGCAGGCATCAGGGCCTCCGCAAGGCTTAAAAAGAGGGCGCGATTATACCGGCCGACCTGTGTCTGTACAGGGGTCGTCCAGTCGCGGGCCGGAGACGCCCCGAATATGACCTAACCCGCTGATTCAGCTAACGCCCAGAGGCCGGGCTGGTGGGGTTGGCAGTACTGTTTCAGGGTGGCGAGAAACGCCTCGCGGCTGATGACACGGCTACCCAGGCGGCTCAGGTGCTCCGAGGCGACCTGGCAGTCGATGAGCACGATGCCCCGGCTGCGGCACTCGCCCGCCAGTCGCATCAGCGCGATTTTTGAAGCATCGGTTTTTCTGCTGAACATCGACTCGCCGAAGAACACGCGGCCGAGACAGACTCCATAGAGCCCGCCCACGAGTTGCTCGTCGAGCCACGCTTCAACACTGTGTGCATAGCCGAGTGCGTGCAGTTGCTGATAGGCCGCGATCATCTCTTCGGTCAGCCAGGTGCCGATCTCAGGTGAGCGCGGTGCTGCGCAGGCGCGAATTACCGCAGCGAAGCTCGAGTCGAGACGCGTTACAACTCTGCCGTTGCGAGCGCGCTTGCGCAGGCTCCGTGAGATACGCAGCTCCTCGGGATAGAGCACGGCGCGCGGATCGGGCGACCACCACAGCACCGGCTGGCCTGCGCAGTACCAGGGAAATATCCCGCGCTCGTACGCCGAGATCAGGCGCTCAGGAGTCAGATCGCCACCGGCCGCGAGCAGGCCATCCGGTTCTCTGAGTGCTTCCGATACCGGAGGAAACCAGGGTGCCTCCTCGCGGCTCAACCAGTAGATCGGGCTCACGATCCGCGTTCGGCGACGCCTCCCTGAGCAGATCGTCGATAGGGCACGTGCTCATCGACCTCGGCGGCATAGCCCTCGATGGCTTGGCCTTCGCGCTGCAGATACTCCGCGATGGCGCGCGCGAATTGCGGATGCGCAATCCAATGGGCAGACCAGGTGATCGTGGGCTCGAAGCCGCGACTGACCTTGTGCTCGCCTTGCGTTCCGGGCTCGAAGCGCGCGAGGCGCTCGCTGATGCAGTATTCGATGCCCTGGTGATAACAGGCCTCGAAATGCAGGCTGTGAAAGTCCCGTGACGCGCCCCAGTAGCGCCCATAGAGCGTGCTCTCGCTGCGGAAACAGATGGCCGCCGCCACAGGAACCGAGCGGTGCACGGCAAGGTGCACTATGACACTGTCCGGCAAGCGCTCGGCGAGCTCGAGGAAGAATCCCAGGCTCAGGTACGGCGTATGGCCGTGACGCAGGAACGTGTCGGCGTGAAAGCCGTAGAGTGTCTGCCACAGGGATCGGTCGATCTCGCCACCACGCAGAGTGCGAAACCGAATTCCAGCCTCGGCGACGCGGCGCCGCTCGCGATGGACCTTCTTGCGCTTCGGCGCCGTGAAACTCGCCAGAAAATCCTCAAAGCTGCGATAGCCGCGGTTGTGCCAGTGGAACTGACAGTCACGGCGCAGGAGGAAACTGTCGCGCGACAGTTCGTCGGCCTGCGCCTTGTCGATGAAGAGCACGTGGAGCGATGAAGCGCGCTCGTCCCGCGCCCACGCTACTGCCGAGCGGGCCAGCTCGCGCTGCCAAAGCTCCTGGTCCGGCTCCGCAGCCGCGAGCAAACGCGGACCGCTGGCGGGGGTGAAGGGCACCGCAGCCACCAGCTTGGGGTAGTACTGCAGGCCGCTGCGCGCATAGGCCTGGGCCCAGGCAAAATCGAACACGAACTCGCCCCACGAATGGAGCTTGCGGTACAGAGGGAGCGCCGCACGCAGCCGCCCGCTCAGGTCGGTGAGCACGAAATGACACGGTGTCCAACCGCTCCGAGCCCCGACACAAGCCTGATGTTCGAGGGCGGCGAGAAACTCGTGGCGCAGGAAGAAGGCGTCTTCGCTCAGCAGCGCGTTCCACTCCTGCGCTGAAACCTCGTCAATACCGGCAAGTACCCGCGGCCGACACTGAGGGGATGATGGGCTTGGGCGTGGCGCAGTCATGGCACGTGCCCGGGCAGCGGGCGAGGGAGCCGTGTAGCTATTCCGCGTGCGCCACGCTTCGGTGCGCAGGTGTGTGCGCATCGAGGCGTTCCAGGTACTTGTCGGCATCGAGTGCCGCCATGCAGCCTGTGCCTGCGGAAGTCACCGCCTGACGATAGACGTGGTCGGCGACATCGCCCGCCGCGAACACGCCCGGCACGCTGGTCGCGGTGGCATCGCCATCGGCCCCCGACTTGACCGTAATGTAGCCGCCGCGCATGTCGAGTTGCCCTTCGAAGAGCTGCGTATTGGGCGTGTGGCCCACCGCAATGAAGACGCCATCGAGCGCCAGGCGGTGCTTCGTACGCCCGTCGCTCGTCTGGATGGCGAGGCCGGTCACGCCGGACTCATCGCCGACGATTTGCTCCACCACGTGATTCCAACGGATCGCAACCTTGCCGGCGCGCTCGCGCTCGAACAAGCGGTCCTGCAGGATTTTCTCGGCGCGCAGTCGATCGCGCCGGTGCACCAGCGTGACATGCGAGGCGATGTTGGTGAGATAGAGCGCTTCCTCCACCGCGGTATTGCCACCACCGACGACAGCGACCTTCTTGCCTTTGTAAAAGAACCCGTCACAGGTGGCACAGGCTGAGACGCCCTTGCCGCGGAACTGCTCCTCGGACGGCAGGCCGAGGTAACGCGCAGAGGCGCCGGTCGCGATGATCAAGGCATCGCAGCTGTATGTCCCGCTGTCGCCGCGCAAATGAAACGGGCGGCGTTTGAGATCCACGGCGTTGATGTGATCGAACACGATTTCGGTAGCAAAGCGCTCGGCGTGCTTGCGCATTCGTTCCATGAGCGCCGGGCCCTGCAATCCCTCGACATCCCCGGGCCAGTTGTCGACGTCGGTGGTGGTCATGAGCTGGCCGCCTTGCTCGATACCGGTGATCAGCAGCGGCTTGCGATTGGCACGCGCCGCGTAGACGGCCGCGCTATAGCCGGCAGGGCCCGAGCCAAGGATGATCAGCCGGCTGTGTCGCGCTGCTGTCATGTATAATTCGCCTCACTTTTCCTACTGATCACGATCCGGACCGACCACAGTCGGCGCTCTGCCGCTCGCATCCACTGACCTGAATGATGTGCGCAACAAGGCGCGATCAATGGTAAGTGAATCGTCCGGTTCGGCAAAGCGACCAAGGAGCACCACATGCGAATCGGTATCCCGCGCGAACTCAAGGCGCGCGAAGGCCGCGTAGGTCTGATTCCCTCCGCCTGCGCCGAGCTCGTGCGCAACGGCCACGAGGTGTTCGTGGAAGCGAGCGCGGGAGAGAAGAGCGGCTACACCGACCAACACTATCGCGACATCGGCGTCAAGATTCTGCCGACGGCGCGCGAGGTGTATGGGGGCTCGCAAATGATCGTCAAGGTGAAGGAGCCGGTCGATGCCGATCTCGACCTGTTGCGCAAGGAGCACCTGCTGTTCTGTTACCTGCACCTGGCAGCGCTTCCTGACCTCACCCGGCGCCTGTGCGACATCGGGCTCACTGCCGTCGCCTTCGAAACGGTCGAAGACCAGTTGGGGCGGTTGCCGTTGCTCGCACCCATGAGCGATATCGCCGGGCGCCTGTCGATCCAGATTGCGACCTGCCTGCTGCATCAACCGCAGGGCGGCAAGGGCATTCTGCTGGGCGGTGTGCCGGCAGCGCGCCGCGGTCGCGTCGTCATCCTCGGTGCAGGTGTCGCAGGCCGAAACGCCGCTGTAGTCGCGGCCGGTCTGGGCGCAGATGTGGTGGTGTTCGACAAGGATCGGGACAAGCTGGTGGCGGCTCGCGACATCGGCCCGAATGTGGACGGCCTGTATCCGCACTCTGCCGACGTGGCAGAAGCAGTTCGCAGCGCGGACATCGTCGTTGGTGCCGTACTGGTTACCGGAGCGCGCGCGCCGCATGTCGTCACGAGCGATATGGTGCGCAAGATGCAGGCCGGGAGTGTGATCGTCGACATCTCGGTCGATCAGGGTGGCTGTGTCGAGACGACACGACCGACGACCTACGATGCGCCGACCTACGTGTGGGAAGGCGTCACGCATTTCACGGTGACCAACATGCCCGGCGCCGTGCCGCGCACTTCCTCGCAGGCGCTGTCGGCGGCGATTGCACCCTACGCCGGCCGCCTCGCCGACGGTGATTGGCAGGATGACCCCGATCTTCGCAAGGGCATCAACGTGATGGCGGGTAAAGTCGTGCATCCGGCCTTGCTGAGCTGATATTCAGGCTCGTACAATCAAAGGGTTGAGATATACCCTTCATGTACGAGATCAATACTTGAACGACATCGTCGATACCCGAAAGCCTGCTTCCCGGCTCTCCCAGCCCGTGGTGCGCGCGCTGCGCGAAAGCGCGTTGCTGCTGTTCGGCATGCTGGCGCTGATCCTGCTGACTGCGCTCGCCACTTACGATCCGCATGATCCCGGCTTTTCCTTCACCGGCGAGCCCGGCCGCGTCAATAACGCGATCGGCCCTGTGGGGGCCTGGTTCGCCGACGTGCTGCTGTTCCTGTTCGGGCGGGCGGCGTTCCTGTTCCCCGTGATGCTGGCCCTGGCCGGCTGGGTCATCTACCGGGCGCACAACACTCCTGACATCAAGTCACGCTCCACGCTCACCTTCCGCGGTATCGGGTTCGTGCTGACCCTCGCGACGAGCTGCGGGCTCGCGACACTACATTGGAGTGGCGGTGGATTACCGAGCACGGCAGGCGGAGTGCTCGGCTCATTGGTCGGCAATGGACTTGCGTCTGCTTTCAGTTTCCTCGGCGCGACACTGCTCATGCTCGCGCTCTGGCTTGCGGGCGTGTCCTTGTTCCTGGGTGTGTCGTGGTTCGACGTCATGGATGGGCTCGGCAACGGTGTTCTGCGCAGCCTCGATTGGCTGCGGCAGCGGGTCGCGAGCTCGCGTGAGCAGGCCGAAGGGCGCGAGCGCAAGCAGGCGCGGGCCGAAAGCATGCGCGAGGAGCAGAAGAAATCTGCTTCACGCACGCCGCCGCGGATCGAGCCCGTCATTCCTACGCCCGAGCGCAGCGAACGCGTTGAGCGCGAAAAGCAGGTGCCGCTCTTCGAGGCGCCCAAGAGCAGCGAATTGCCCGCTCTGTCGCTGCTCGACGATCCGCCGCCGCGTGAATCGGGGTACTCAGACGAGGCCCTCGAAGCGATGTCGCGGCTCGTCGAGCTCAAGCTGCGCGATTTCGGCGTGGACGTCGAAGTCGTCGCGGTTCATCCGGGACCGGTCGTGACGCGCTTCGAGCTTCGTCCGGCACCCGGCGTCAAGGTCAGCCAGATCAGCAATCTCGCCAAGGACCTGGCGCGCGCGCTCTCGGCGATCAGCGTGCGTGTCGTGGAAGTGATCCCCGGCAAGTCGGTCGTTGGGCTCGAGATTCCGAATGAAAAGCGTGAGCTCGTCACGCTCGGCGAGATCATCAAGTCACGCGCCTACGATGACCTCGCATCGCCGCTGGCCCTGGCGCTCGGCAAGGACATCGGCGGCCACCCGGTCGTCGCGGATCTGGCGCGCATGCCGCACTTGCTGATCGCGGGAACCACCGGTTCCGGTAAATCGGTTGCCCTCAACGCCATGGTGCTGAGCCTGCTCTACAAGGTAACGGTCGAGCACACGCGGCTCATCATGATCGATCCGAAGATGCTCGAGCTCTCCGTTTACGAGGGCATCCCGCACCTGCTGGCACCAGTCGTGACCGACATGAAGCAGGCCGCCAACGCGCTGCGCTGGTGCGTGGCCGAGATGGAGCGGCGCTATCAGCTCATGGCGGCGCTCGGTGTGCGCAACCTCGCCGGCTTCAATCGCAAGGTGAAGGAGGCTGCCGAAAGCGGCAAGCCGCTCAAGGACCCGCTCATCGCGCCAAGGCGGCGAGCGATCCGGCCATGACGCTCGCTGACGTGCCGGACCTCGAGACCTTCCCGAACATCGTCGTCATCATCGATGAGCTTGCCGATCTCATGCTGGTGGTCGGCAAGAAGGTCGAAGAGCTCATCGCGCGGCTGGCGCAGAAAGCACGCGCCGCTGGCATTCACCTCATTCTGGCGACGCAACGACCGTCGGTCGATGTGATCACGGGACTCATCAAGGCGAACATTCCGGCACGCATCGCCTTCCAGGTCTCCGCCAAGGTCGACTCGCGCACGATTCTCGACCAGAGCGGGGCGGAGGCTCTTCTGAGCCACGGCGATATGCTGTATCTGCCGCCCGGTACGTCCGTGCCGAGCCGCGTTCATGGTGCGTTTGTGTCCGACCATGAAGTGCATCGGGTCGTGATGTCGCTGCGCCAGGGCACACCGCCCAGGTTCATCGATGAAATTCTGTCAGGGCCGCGCGGTCCAATTCCGGGTCTGCCGGACGAGGATGACGAGGAAGGAGCTGTCACGGAAAGTGACGGCGAACAGGATCCGCTTTACGACGAAGCCGTGCGCATCGTGCTGGAGTCCCGCAAGGCTTCGATTTCCGGTGTGCAGCGACGCCTGAAGATCGGCTACAACCGCGCGGCGCGACTGGTGGAGACCATGGAGGCCGCGGGTCTCGTCGGTCCGCTGCAGTCGAACGGCGCGCGCGAAGTGCTGGCACCACCGCCACCCGAAGATGATTGAAATACTTGCCTACGCGACAGTAACGAGACAATCGATTGCAATCACTCACGCGCCTGGCCGCGCTCGCTCTGATCGTCATTGCCATGACCGTGCCCGCCGGCGCGGCTCAGGAAGGGACACCCATCGTCGATCCGGGAACCTGGCTGGAACACTACCTGGAGGGATTCGGGAGCTTCCAGGCTGAGTTTCGTCAGCTGTCCAGCAGTCCCACTGGCGATCGCACCCAGGAATCGGGCGGGACGCTGTATCTGCAGAAACCGGGACGATTCCGCTGGGACTATCGGCAGCCGAACGAACAACTCATCGTCTGCGATGGCGAGAAGGTGTGGCTGTACGACGTGGAGCTCGAACAGGTGACGATAAAGAAGCTCGACGAGTCGCTGTCGACGACTCCGGCACTGCTGCTCGCCGGCAAGTCGAGCATCACTGACAGCTTCACGGTTGTCGGGCTTGGCAATCGCGATGGCGTCGAATGGCTGCAGCTCACACCGCGGCGCGCGGACACGGACTTCGTCGAGTTCCGGCTGGGCTTCGCCGGCGGGGAGCTCAGGGTCATGGAGCTCAAGGACAAGCTGCAGCAGAGCACGCGCATCGAGTTTTCACGCATTCGCCGCAATCCACAGCTCGCCGCCGGGCTGTTTACTTTCGTCCCGCCCCCCGGCGTGGATGTGATTGGCGCGCCCCACGGCTGAGCATGCTGTCCCTTCCCCACGCTCGCATCTGGCTCATCATCGGCTGGCTCCTGATCGCACTGGTCGTGGTCGGCAGCCTGATACCACACGTGCCCAAGCTGGGCCTGGGGATCAGCGATAAGGTGGAGCACTTTGCGAGCTATTTTCTGCTGATGTTCTGGTTCTCGGGCCTCTATGAACGCAGGCAGCACTGGGTGCTGGCGCTCGTGTTTTTTTTGATGGGGGGCGCTCTGGAAGTTTTGCAGGGAGTGCTCACGGACACGCGAGAAATGGACATCAAGGACGCTCTTACGAACGGTGCCGGCGTCGCCGCCGCATTTGCACTGGCTGGTTTGGGCCTGGCGAGCTGGACACGCCGCGTCGAGAGTCTGTGGACGCGCGACGCCCGTTCCCGCGAAAATTCCTGACGCAATGAAAGCAGACCATCGACCGCTGGCCGATCGCATGCGGCCGCGAACCCTCGACGAATTCGTCGGCCAGGCCCATCTCGTCGGGCCGGGCAAGCCCCTGCGGCACGTTGCCGAAGCCGGTCGGCTGCACTCGATGATGTTCTGGGGTCCGCCTGGCACGGGCAAGACCACCCTCGCACGCATCCTCGCCAGCAGCTGCGATTGCGAGTTCGTCGGTCTGTCTGCGGTGCTTGCCGGCGTGAAGGACGTCCGTGCGGCAGTCGAGCTGGCGCATCAGACGCGCGCCGCCAGCGGTCGCGGCACGGTGCTGTTCCTCGACGAAGTGCATCGTTTCAACAAGGCGCAGCAGGACAGCTTCCTGCCGTTCGTCGAGGACGGCACCCTGATCCTCATCGGCGCCACAACCGAGAATCCTTCATTCGAAGTGAACAGCGCCTTGCTGTCCCGTGCGCGGGTCTACGTGCTGAAGGCGCTGACCAGTGAGGACCTGGTGCGAGTGATCGATGGTGCGCTTGCGGATGCTGAGCGCGGTCTTGGCGGGCGGGGGCTTACGCTTGAGCCCAAGGCACGGGAAATCATCGTGGCGGCAGCCGATGGTGATGCGCGGCGCGCACTGAATCTGTTGGAAGTCGCCGCCGATCTGGCGGAGCCGCAGGGTGAGCAACACCTGATCAGCATCGCGCATTGCCGCTGAAGTCGCCTCCGGCGGTTATCGTCGCTTCGACAAGGGCGGCGATCAGTTCTACGACCAGATTTCAGCGCTTCACAAGGCGGTACGTGGCAGCGATCCGGACGCAGCACTGTACTGGCTGTGCCGCATGCTCGACGGTGGCTGTGATCCGCTCTACGTCGCGCGGCGCGTCGTGCGCATGGCGAGCGAGGACATCGGCAACGCGGATCCGAGGGGCCTCGCACTCGCGTTGGATGCCTGGGATACGTATGAGAGGCTCGGCAGCCCCGAGGGTGAATTGGCCATCGCGCAGGTCGTCATCTATCTCGCCTGCGCCCCCAAGAGCAACGCGGTGTATACGGCCTACGGCGCAGCAATGGAAGATGTGCATAAGTACGGGACCCTTGACGTTCCGCTGCAGCTTCGCAATGCACCGACCGGCCTGATGAAGAAGCTCGGATTCGGGCGCGACTACCGCTATGCGCACAATGAGCCGGATGCGTTTGCGGCCGGAGAGAAGTATTTTCCCGAAGCGATGCCCGCGCACACGTACTATTATCATCCGGTGCCGCGCGGGCTCGAGATTCGCATCGCCGAGGCGCTCGAGCGGCTGCGCCAGCGCAACGCATCGGCTACCGAAAAGAAGACGCCGTGATAGATCCCAAGCTCCTGCGAACCGAACCCGAGGTAGTGGCGAGGAATCTCGCACGTCGCGGGTTTGCGTTCGATGTCGCTGCATTCTCCGCTTTCGAAGAGCAGCGCAAGCAGCTGCAGATCGAAGCCGACCGGTTGCGCAATGAGCGCAACACGCAGGCCAAGGCGGTCGGCAAGGCAAAGGCTGCAGGGCAGGATATCGCGCCACTGCTGGCGCGGGCTGAATCGTTGGGCGGTGAGTTGCAGGCGATCGAAGCACGCCTCGCGGACATTCAGAAGCGCCTGGACCAGGTGCTGCTGGGCCTTCCGAACCTGCTGCATTCGAGCGTTCCCGAAGGACGCGACGAATCGGCCAATCTCGAAGTGCGTCGCTGGGGTGAACCGCGCAAGCTGGATTTCGCGCCGCGCGATCACGTCGCGCTTGGCGAAGCGTTCGGTGGGCTCGATTTCGAGATCGCCGGAAAGATCTCCGGTGCACGCTTTGCCGTGCTCTCCGGTGATCTCGCGCGCCTGCATCGCGCGCTCACCCAGTTCATGCTCGATCTGCATACGAGCCAGCACGGTTATCGCGAGGTTTACGTCCCCTACCTCGTGAACGCCCAGACGCTGACCGGAACCGGGCAACTGCCCGAAGATGGAGCAGGACTTGTTCGCGGTCCGCGGAGAGAGCGGCCTGTACCTGATTCCGACGGCCGAAGTCCCGGTGACCAACCTGGTGCGCGATTCGATCCTCGAGCCCGGACAATTACCTCTGAAGTATGCGGCGCACACGCCGTGCTTTCGTTCCGAGGCGGGCTCGTACGGCAAGGACACGCGCGGCATGCTGCGCCAGCATCAGTTCGAAAAGGTCGAACTGGTCCAGATCGTCAAGCCGCAGAATTCGTATGCGGCGCTCGAGGAGCTCACTGGGCACGCGGAGAAGGTGCTGCAGCTCCTCGAGCTGCCATACCGAGTCGTCTCGCTGTGCGCCGGCGATGTCGGTTTCGCGAGTGCGAAGACCTACGATCTCGAGGTGTGGTTGCCGGGGCAGGATCGTTATCGCGAGATCTCTTCCTGCAGTAATTGCGAGAGCTTCCAGGCGCGGCGCATGCAGGCCCGCTGGCGCAATCCCGACACCGGCAAGCCCGAGCCGGTGCATACGCTGAACGGCTCGGGCGTCGCAGCGGGTCGGGCGCTGATCGCCGTCATGGAGAACTTTCAGCGCGCCGACGGTTCCATCGGAATTCCGGCGGCGTTGCGTCCTTATCTCGCCGGGGCGGACCAGCTTAAACCCGTTCGCTGATCCGCCCCGCCACCCCCGCCAGGATCTATAGGGAACGCAGGAAGTTCAGCAGGTCCTGCCGGTTACGCGCCGACTGGGCGTTGAACTGGCTGACGACCTTGTTCGCTTCCGATGCCGGGAACTGCGAGTTGCCGCCACTCGCGTGCGCCTGGATCGCCTCCACGAGGTCCGAGTGCGGCCGTCGTGCAGGAAGAAGATGCGCTTGCCCAGGCCCCACAGTGGCGCAGTCCGGAATTCATCCCCGGTCGCAGAACCCTGCAGGATGTTGTCGGCCAGCCGCGGTCCCATCTGGTGCAGGGCCAGGTCCGAGAACAGGTTCGCATCCTTGGAGGCTAGCGCCGGCACCGACGAGTCAGCCGTCGAGAGCGTCGGCGTATGGCACTGGGCGCAGCCGACGTTGGCGAACACGTTCTTGCCGTTCGCGATCGAGCTGGCGCCGCCCGGCGTATTCGTGGAGGGCGTCGGTGGTGCCAGGAAGCGCATGAAAAAGGCGAACTTCTCGACATCGCTTACCGACTCCACGCCCGAAGCCCCGTCGAGCGTGCTGATGTCGTTCGGCAGCTGGGCGAACTGGCAGTTGGTGTTCTCCTCGCGCTCGGACCCGAACAGCTCGTTGCTGATGCCCATCTCGACGTTGTAGGCCTCACCCGAAAACACCATCAACGACTTGTTCTGCGCCTTCCAGCCGAAGCGCGTGATCGTGCCGTCGTTACCGGTGCGGTTCGGGCGGCCGGAAATGCCGAGAAACGACTTGGCCTGGGCATTGGCATTGAGGTTGGCGAGGATCACGCTGTCCGGAATCATCTCGATCAACCCGGCGCCGAACACCGGCGTCGGAATGCGGAAGATCACGTTGTTGCGTGCCAGCTGGCGTTCGAAGTCATCCTGCTGAATTCTGCATCCGCCCGCATTGCCGGTTCCGTCATTGCGACCGTTGATCACGAACAGCGCATGAACGCCGCCGTCACGCTGGCCGCTGGGAGTGAATTTGAAGCGCGCTTCACGCACCGGACCGTCTGCCCTGATGAAGGAGGGCAGGGTGTTCCGTGCGCCAAACGCGGTGGCGACGGTGACCTGCGGATTCACCGCGGGTGAGCTGCCGCCTACGGCTGGCGCAGCATGGCAGCCTGCGCACCCATCCAGGTTGAATCGCGGCCCAAGTCCCTCCTCGAGCGTTTCCGCTTCATTGAAATCTTCCAGCCCCGCGTCGAAGTAGTCCGTTTCGTACCCCCGCAATCCTGGCAGGGCCTGGCCCGCGCCCGGATCCCCTCCACGTACACCCGGATCGCGCACACTCGGATCGCGCCCGAAGGAGCCGTCCGCAAAGGCGCCCGCACACACGAGCGCACTCGTCGCTACAAGGATCTGCAGCTTGCTTCTATTCACGATTGAGTCCCCCTGTTCGTGAAAGGCCGTTGCATTGCCAAACGGCCGTCAGCCGGGCGTGCGCAGCCGACTGGAATGAGGGACAGACAGCGAGGCACAAGAAGCGGCCCACGCCCAGGCCGAGAGACCCGAGCGATAGGATCGGTCGCGTTGGCAACCCCGCTGTCTTGGGAATTAATCCCTGCAGACCGGTGGCTTTGCGTCCCCACCTCGCGGTGGGTTTGCCCTTTACAACGTCTCCCGTGCAGGCGCGAACGGTAGCGTGGTCATCCCCGAACCTGAGAGCACATGAAGAGAAAGTCCGTTCGCTCTCAGACCGTGCGCGAGCACATTGAAAAAATCAGCAAGAAACATGCCGTAAATTTTTCAATTGAAGTTTCGCGTCCAAGTTGTTGAGTTCGTGTCGGAGCAATACGCGCACTATTGAGCTCCAGAAAGTATGTCGTAGGACGACTGTCGCTTGATTCCGACGGCCTTTCGGCCTTGAGCGGATAACGCTTTGATTTGTGGCTGACAGCGTTGTCGCCGCGTCACGACGTCGGACGCGCGCTTCTCACACCGTGCCGCTGAAGAGCTGCGCGTCCGGTGCCCTGCGCGCGAGTCGCGCATCGAACGCCATGCACACGTTGCGGATGAATGCGCGGCCGAGTTCCGTCACGGCGCAACTTTCCTCATCGAGCGTGACGAGTCCATCGCTCACGAGTTCGCGCAAGCGCTCGGGAATCGAGCGCAGATGCTCGTGAGCGGCGGTCACTCCGTCCCAACGCGTATGAAAGCGGGTCATCAGTTCCAGGATCAGTCGGCGCAGCACCAGGTCTTCGGCGTCGAGCAGGTGACCGCGCAGAATTGGCAGCTCGCCGCGGCGAACCCGTTCCTGGTAGGGCTCGATGGTCTTTTCGTTCTGCACGAATGCGGTCCACGCGTCGCCGATCGCCGAAACACCCAGGCCGATCAGCGGCGTGACGTGCCGCGAGGTGTAACCCATGAAGTTGCGATGCAGAGTCGAGGTACGCACGGCGCTGCGCACAGCGAGTCGCTGTCGAGCGCGAAGTGATCCATGCCGATCTCGTGATAGCCGGTGCTCTCGAGAATCTCCCGGCCACGCTCATACAGGGCGCGCTTGGCATTGCCCTGCGGCAGGTCCGACTCGGTGAAGCGACGCTGGCTGGGCTTGATCCACGGCACGTGCGCATAGGCGTAGAAGGCGATCCGGTCGGGCCGCAGCCGCGTGACAGCGGCGAGCGTCTGCTCGATCGACGCCAGGGTCTGCAGCGGCAGTCCGTAGATCAGATCGTAGTTGATGCTGGTGAAGCCGAGCTCACGCGCGCTTTCCGTCAGCAGGCGGACCTGTTCCTCGCTCTGCACCCGATTCACGATGTCCTGCACACGCGGATCGAAATCCTGAATGCCGAGGCTCAGACGGCGAAAGCCCGCGGCGCGCAGCGTCGCGAGCTGCTCCGGCGTCGTGACGCGCGGATCCGCCTCGACGGAGAATTCCGCATCGGCGACCAGTGACGCTCCTCGCCAGGAGCCCATCCATGAGGAAGTGCAGCTCTTCGGGATTGAGGAATGTGGGCGTCCCGCCGCCGAGGTGAATGTCGGCGATCTCGACCTTGTCGACACCGAGGAGCTGCAGGTACAGCGCCCATTCGCTCAACACTGTTTCGAGGTACGGTCGAGCGATGGCGCGGTTGCGCGTGATGCGCGTGTTGCAGCCGCAGTAGGTGCAGAGCGAGCGGCAGAACGGGATGTGCACGTAAACGGCGGCTCCCGGACCCTGCGGACCGCGCGAGCGCTCGCAGCGCATCGATCCACTGCGCCTGCGAGGGGGTGTGCTCCCAGTACGGGACCGTCGGATAGCTCGTGTAGCGCGGACCCGGAACGTTGTACTTGGCGAGCAGCGCGGAAAAGTCGTGATTCACGAGAACAGCTCGTGTTGCAGATCGATGAAGAGTCGCACGTGATTCTCGGGCGTCTCGGGGAGCACGCCATGTCCCAGCCCGCAGATCCAGCCGCGGCGCTTCGCCGGCGGCAGGGCCGCGATCGGTGCGAAGAAGCGCTCGACGCTACTCAGGAAGTCCGCCTCGGGCAGGAGGAGGGCATGCGGATCGAGGTTGCCTTGAATCGCCCAGCGGTCGCCGAATTCATCCAGCACTTTCGCCAGCGGGGTTTTCCAATCGACGCCGAGGCCATCGATCCTGACGTCGGCCAGCATGCGCCAGTGCCCGGCGTCAGTGCCCTTGGAGTAATAGACAATGCGCACCTCGGGGCATTGACGCCGCACTTCCTCCACGACGGCGCGCAATTGCGGGACCACCCAGCGGTCAAAGGCCTGCGGGCCCAGCTCGCCAGCGCAGGTGTCGAGCACGGCGACGCAGTCCGCTCCAGCCCGCCATTGAAGGAGAATGTTCTCGGCCAGCAGGGGCAGCAGCTTCTCGCAAAAGCCGGCGTAGCGCCCATCCGCGAGACCGGCGTGTGCGATGCCGAGATCTCCCTGATGGGAACCAGCGGCCGCATAGAAGAACAGCGTCAGCGGCCCGCCGACGAATCCCAACAACCCCTTGGTGCTCGGCAACCGCTCGCGAATCGCTCGCAGGGCTGACGCCTGGAAATCCAGCATCGAAATGCTCTTCTCGGTGAGCGCCAGGCGCTGCACGTCTTCCCGGTCGCGCACGTGCCAGCCGAGCTTCGGCCCCGGCTCATAACTCAAGGGCATGCCGAGCGCTTCGAGTGGGAAGAGCAGGTCCGAGAACAGGATTGCCGCATCGAAATCGAAGTCCTTGATCGGACCGAGTGTCACCTCGGTGGCGAGCGTCGTGTCCTTGCACAGGTCTTCGAAGGAGTGACGCGCGCGCAATTGGCGGTAGTGATTGTGGTAGCGGCCGGCCTGGCGCATGAGCCAAACCGGCGGGCGCGATGTGTTGCCGCGCTCGAGTGCGGACTGGAACAGGTTCTTCACTTTGGGGCCTCGCGCACGGCCGCGGTGTCAAGCTGATAGCCGACGCCGCGGACGCTGCGAATCACCTGCGGCGCGGCCGGGTCGGGCTCGATCAGGCGACGCAGCCGCACGATGAAATTATCCACCGTGCGCGGCGTTGGAAATTCGTCGGGGGCCCAGGCGCGATCCAGGATCTCGTCGCGTGCCAGCACCGCGCCTTGCTTTTCGAGCAGTAACGTGAGCACAGCACACTCCTTATGAGTGAGCGACACCTTCTCGTCGCCGACCGTGGCTTCCATGCGGTTCAGGTCGATGCGCGCCCGCCCGACCAGCAGCGGCTGCTCGTACTTCGTTTCCGCGCTTGCAAGAAGCTTGGCGCGCCGTAACGCGTTCTCGATGCGCAGCAACAGCTCCTTGTAGTGAAACGGCTTGACGATGTAGTCCTCGGCGCCGAGCTCCAGGCCGCGTACGCGGTCGTCGGGCGTGCCGAAGGCCGTGAGGAACACGATGGCAGTCCTTGGATGACGTTTGCGCAAAGTCGCCGCGAGGTCGAAGCCCGACTGATCGGGGAGCCCCACATCGAGGAGCGCCAGATCGAAGGGAGGGCCAGCGCTCGCATTGAGTGCTTCACCTGCGTTATGCGCCCACTCGATGCTGTGACCCTCGGCTGTGAGCCGCTCGGTCAGAGTGCGGCCGACGTTCGGTTCGTCCTCGACCACCAGGATGCGAGCCGGGCTGCTCATACCGGTTCCTCTGCGCGGCGGAATGTCAGCCGGGTCTCGAAGCCGGCACCCGCGCGGGAATTGTAGGTGGCATCCCCGCCCATGCGGCGCATCAGCATGCGGATGAGATACAGGCCGACGCCCGCACCCTGTGAGCGGTCGCCACGAAAAAAGAGCGTGCCGAGCTGCAGCGTATCGCCGCTGAATCCGCGCCCCTGGTCCGCAAAACTCACCGTCACCGTGGTCGGCTCGCTCGCGATGGCGATGTGCGCTCGCGCCGGCGTCGCCTGGGCATGGCGCAAAGTATTCTCGACCAGGTTGCGCACGATCACCTTGAGCGCGTTGCGGTCAGCGAGCACCAGGGTGTCATCAGGCTCGGTCGCTCCCTCCAGGTCGACAGCGAGCGCGCTGCTTTCCGCTTTCACGCCTTCGACCTGCCTTTCGAGCCAGGCACGGATCGGAAGGGGCTGCAGATCGAGTGCGCCGCCCCCTTCGAGGCGCGCGAGCTCGAGCGTTTTCTCCACCTGCGCCTCGAGACGACTCGTATCCTCGAGCAGCCGGTGAATCAAGGGACTTCCCGAGCCCGCGTCAGCTAGCGATTCGGCCTGCAAGCGGATGCTGGTGAGTGGCGTACGCAGCTCATGCGTGACCGAGGCGAAGAACGCCTGCGAGGCACGGGTGCGACGCTGATCGCGCAGGTAGAGCCACACGAGCGACACGGAGAGGCCCGTCAAGAGTACCAGCAGCGTTCCACCTTCCCACACCAGCATGCGCTGAGTCACTTGCCACTGTTCATGAGCGGCCGAACTGTTCTGACCGACGAGTTGCTGCAGCTCTTCGATCTTGACGGCCTGTCGATGCACGACCCAGCCCCACCAGATCATCAACGCGCACAGCAGCAGCAACCACAGCGTCGCGACCAGCAGCAGCCAGCGCAGACCTCGCCGGGCGGTGATCATTCGCGCGCTCATCGCAGCCTCACGCAGCGGAGCGCGCGGCGAGCGCCGCTTCGAAAGCGGATACGAACTGATCGAGATCGGCGTGACTGTGCGCCGTGGAGAGGAAACCGACCTCGAAACCGCTGGGTGCGAGGTAGATGCCGCGCTCGAGGAGCGCGTGAAACAGCGTGGCGAAGCGTTCGCGCTGTGCGCCGGGAATGGATTCAACACAACGCACGAGACTGCCGGGTGGATTGAGCTTGCCGGCCGCGAGCCAGAACAGCGATCCGTCACGCTGCAGTTGCAGATCCTCCCCAGCTTTCGCGATCACCGATTGCAATGCATTGGCGAGGTCCGCGCCACGGCGCTCAAGTACCGCGTAGGGCGAATGGGATTCGAGTTTGCTCAGCATCGCCAGGCCGGCGGCCATCGCGACGGGATTCGCACTCAGTGTCCCGGCCTGGTAGACCGGCCCCACGGGCGCAACCTGTTCCATCAGATCGCGCCGGCCGCCGAAGGCGCCGACGGGGAAGCCTCCACCGATCACCTTGCCGTAGGTCACGAGGTCCGGCTTCACGCCGAGTCGTTCCGCCATCCCGCCCAACGCGACGCGAAAGCCGCTGATGACTTCATCGAAAATCACCAGCGCGCCATTCGTGTGCGCGAGTTGTACCAGCTCGTGCAGAAACTCGGGGCGCTGTGGCAGCAATCCATAGTTCGCGGGAAGGGGCTCGATGATCACCGCGGCAATGCTTTGGCCGTGCAGCGCGAACACCTCGCGCAACGCGGCTGGAATCGTCGAGGGGCACGACGAGCGTGTTCGCCGCCGTCTCCTCGCTCACCCCTGCGCTGTCGGGGCTCGATGCTTCCGCGAGCCCCGAGCCCGCCTTGACGAGCATCGAGTCGACATGGCCGTGATAGCAGCCATGAAACTTCAGAATGCGTGGACGGCCGGTGGCGGCGCGCGCCAGGCGCAGCGCCGACATCACCGCCTCGGTGCCGGAGTTGACGAAACGAATCTGCTCGACCCAGGGAATGCGCCGGCAGATCCATTCCGCGAGCTCCAGTGAGCCCGCTTCGGCGGCGCCATACGACCAGCCACGGCTCAATGCGCCTTCGACTGCGGCGCGCACGTGCGGATCCTGGTGGCCGAAGATCAGTGGACCCCAGGACATGCAGAAGTCGATATAGATGTTGCCGTCGACGTCGATCAGGCGGCTTCCGGTCGCTTCACGGATGAAGCGCGGCACGCCGCCCACGCCACGAAAGGCACGCACGGGGGAATGCACGCCACCGGGAGTGACGCGGCGCGCGCGTTCGAACAGGGCGGCAGAGCGCTCCGACTTCATGCGCCAGACAACCAGCGGCGCGCGTGGCGAGCGCCATAGGTGATGATCATCGAGGCGCCGGCGCGCACGAACGCCGTCCAGCATTCGATGTGAGCGTTGGGCGCCGTCCATGAGCTGCTGTGACGCCAGAGCCTCGAACGCGCCGTACTCGCCACTGACTTCGTAGACCGCCCACGGTCGCGGTATGCGCGCCGACAGGTCTTTCAGAATATCGAGGTAGGGGAGGCCGGGCTTGACCATCAGGATGTCCGCACCTTCGTCCGCATCGCGCTGCGAGCTGAGGTACGCATCGTCCGCTCGCGCCGGATCGATCTGGTAGCTCGCGCGGTCCTTGAGCGCAGCACGCGGCGCGGAATCGGCGGCTTCACGGAACGGGCCGTAGAAGCGCGAGTGAAACTTGGCCGAGTAGCTCATGAGGAGCGTGCGCTCGCATCCGCCGCCATCGAGTGCCTGGCGAATCGCGGCCACGCGTCCGTCCATCATGTCGCTGGGCGCGACGCAATTGGCACCGGCCTGGGCATACTCGAGCGATGCGCGCGCCAGCTGTTCGACGCTCGCATCGTTGATCACATGATCCTGCTCGCGATTGAGAACACCGCAGTGGCCATGGGTGGTGAACGAGCAGAGGCAGACATCAACGGCAATCCACAGGTCCGCGCCGAAGCGCTTGCGCAGCGCTTCGATCTGGCGCGCGGTGAAGTCGAAGCGGATATCCGTATCGCGCTTGTCGCCCGGCACACCGAAGAGCAGCAGCTTGTCGGTGCCGGCTTCCAGATCCTGGTCGACCTGCTTGAGGAGGCTGTCGGGAGTATCACGGTGCACGCCGGGAAGTCCGGGCACTGCTTCGCGACCGCGCAAGCCCTCGACCACGAAATGCGGCTGGATGAGCTGCGACGCCGACACGCGCACTTCGCGCGTCAGCTCGCGAATGTGCCGGTCCTGGCGCAAGCGCCTGAGGGTCAGTCCGTAGCGTGCTTCGCGGGTTCGATCTGTAGCCATCGTCGCCACTCGTGAACAGAAGGGAAAACCGTCAGGTTGCTGATCCCGGCGGCACGGATCACGTGCGCCGTCTTGCCGGGGCCGCAGGCATGATGAACCGAGGCGGGCAAATGTGACCAGAGCTGGCTGAACTGCGTGCCGCTCGCCCAATACACGTGCGTGATCGCCGCGGGATCAGGGATCGCCTGCGAGCTGACCTCCGGCAAGCGATAGGTGCCAATGACTTCGCCGGCAGGCCAATGATCGGCAGCGGCCGCGTGGCTCAGGATCTGCCATTGCGCCAGTGGCGGCAGACCGAGCACCGGCTCGGCGAGCGTGGAGTCGATCCACTCATAGCCAAGACCTTCAGCGCAGCCCTCAACCCAAACACCGAGGCGCGCGAGGCGCCACCAGCTCGGAGTCCCTGAGGTCCAGACGCGATGCTTCGCGAGGCGTGCCGCCGCATGTTTCGGCAGAGCGCGGCTGTGCGCGACGAAGACGGGAGCGGTACTGTCGCGAAACGCACTCTCGACCGCTCGAGAAACTTCGGGTGCCGGAACATCGCTCGATTCCCGCGCGGTGAAGCCATCCCACGAGCGCACTGGCTTCTGCGGCGAATCCGGCATTCCGAGCCAGGTCACGCGATCGAGTGGCTTGCCGTCGTCAGCGGTGCCACGCACATAAAGCAGAGAACCGAATGCGGGATGATCGATGCAGGTCGCGCCGAACCGCTGATGACAACCGCCGCCAAACTGCGCGAGCACTTCGCGCTCGACCTTCACCAGGCGAGCGCTCGTATCATCATTGAGAAGCGTGAGGGTTGCGCGCACGTCTGTGGCGTCGCTGCGGCATTCCACCGCGAGCGCACCTTGGCCGGGAGCTGAAGGACAATCGGTGAGCGGCAGGACCATCCAGCGAACGTTTTGCAGGAGGCGATTGAGGCGCGCCCGCCCGCCTTCTGGCCTGGCGTCGCGCCACAGCCTGATGAGACCCGCAAAGGCGAGCACGACACCATCGAGGCGACGCGCGCTGCCCTCGGGCTCCTGCAGGCGGCCGAGGCGCGTATCGACATTGCCGCGAATCTCGACACATTCGACCCGTGCCGTGCCATCCCCGGGAAGCGCTTGGGCGAGGAACCGCGGCACGTTCTCCAGGCGGCGTGGAGCGGACGTACCGATGCGCAGGGACTGACCCGCCAGCAGGCGCTGCGGCACGTCGTCACGAAACACTATCACGTCCCGCGGATTTTCCCGTGGCGGAATCGCGGCGAGCGCGATGCCAGGCGGGCGGTCGAGACTCAGGTCTTTGAGCGAGTGGACAGTGATATCGACATCGCCTGACAGCAGCGCGGCATCGATTTCGGCGGAGAAGAATTCCTTACCCTCGACCTGGCTCAACGGCCGATCGGTGATGCGATCGCCGCGAGTCTCGATCGGGATCAGTTCAACGCGGGTGCCGGATTTGAGCGCCTGAATGCGCTCAGCGACCCACAGGCTCTGCGCCCACGCGAGTGCCGATCGCCGGGTACCGAGGCGCAGCTTTCCCTGCAGCATCACGCACTGTGGGCAAAGAGCGAGAGGTCTTCCCAACCGTGCGCGACGCCGGCTCCGCCGCCGAGTCCGCGCAGTTGGGCGCGCTCGCGGCAGGCATTGCGGGCGTGAAGGAGTTGAACGCGCCGCCGTTCCGAATTGGCGGACTGGAGGGCGAAAAGATCGACGAGGGTCGCGAAGCGATCGAGCTGGGCCCACGACGAATCGCCGGGGGTCAGCTTGCCGAGGTGCAGGAGGTGGCCTGACTTCGAATCGCGCTCCTTCCATGCTCGCACGCGGGCGACATCGCGCTCGCGGTTTGGCGGCACGCACACCACGACATTGGTCACCGTGCGCCAGGCGGCGAGCTCCGCATCGAGCTCACTGCCGATAACTTGAATCTCGTCCCCACGATCTGCCTGCCGGCGCAGTCCTGAGAGCAAGGCTGCGGCGCGCTCGGGGGTGCGGTTCGCGATGTACAAGGGCCGGCCGGAGAGATAGGGAAGAATCGCCGCGGCCATTTCGCCGGCACCGATGAGAAGCGTTGGCTGCTCTGCATCCGCGCCAAGGAGGGCGCGCACCAGGCTCCCGTAGGTCGCCGCGCCGAGGCCCGTGAGGTGACGTGAGCGGATATGCTTCACGTCCTCGAACAGTTTGCGCATCAGCGGATCGAGCTTGCGCGAACTCTCTGCGTGCCTGGTGCGAAACGCCTGCCAGCTCTGCTTGAACTGACCGAAGACTTCGGATTCACCGGGTACCTCGCTCTCCAGGCCACTCGCAATACGTAACAGCAGATCGTACGCATCGGTGCCGCGAAGAAATTCGACGGCGTTCTGTTCCGCGGAGCTGGCGCTGACGAAGAGTTGAATCGGCTGCGTGGGAAATCAGCAGACGGCGCAGGCACGTTTCGATGCAGAAGCGCTCGTCATTGGCGCCAAACGCATTGAAGGCGCTGGTCGCAGATTTGGCCTGCTTGCGCTGGTGAACGACGAGAAGCTGGTCGAAAACCATGGACGCATGCTACGAGCCGCGTTCACGGAGCGTGTCATGCCAGTGTCAGTCCGAGTGCGCAAATCCTCATTTCCGACGCCACGTTGCACTCGATACTTGAGCCAATTGAGAATCATTCCCAACAAGGGCCACTCTATATAGAACGGCAGGCCTCAAGCACCACGCGACACGAGCGGGTCAGAGCAGCGCGCGCATCAACAGAGCAACGCCGAGGGCGAATCCGCCGAGATAGGTTCCGAGCGCGCCGAGTGCGCGCAGCGGATGGGGCGGTGCGTTGAAGTTGGGTGTCATCAGCATGCCCATCGCATGCGACACGCGGCAGATCGTGACGATCACGACCACCCACGTGATCCAGCCGCCTGCGCCGGACATCAGGAAGTACAGAAACAGCGCCACGAAAATCGGCACGTATTCGGCGGCATTACCATGCGCGCGGACCGCCTTGTTCAAGGGGCCGGATAGATCACTGCCGGCGCCGATGCCCGTCTTGGTACGCTGGCGCGTCAGCGACACATTCAGAGCGAGCGCGAAATAGAGCAGCACCAGAATGGCAGAGCAGATCAGATACGCATTCATTCCGTTCTCCTTACGTGGCGCGGCCACCTCATGGTCGGAAGTGAAACCAATGATGCACGCGCAGCCCGGCAGTGGCGATCCTTAACCGCGGGGATGATGGTAGGATGCGCCGCCACAACGCCCGGACCGGAGAGGTGGCAGAGCGGTTGAATGCACCGGTCTTGAAAACCGGCAGACTCTCACGAGTCTCGCGAGTTCGAATCTCGCCCTCTCCGCCAGAAGAATACTTGTTTGGGGCAGGCACGCTAATCCGGCGACGCGCGGGCCGCCTCGAAGAGCGGGCGGATCTCGACTCGCATTGTCGTGCCTCCTGTTGGGCGGCCCTTACCGATCGAGCTCGGGGTAGTGGCGAAACAGATCCTCGTTGTTGAACTCGAGGCGACGCCCTGAGGTCACGTACTGCGCAATGCGCGGCCGGCCGAATACGGCGTCGTGAAGTCGTCGCAGATGCGGACGATTTCGCAGTGCCCGATGAGTCGCCTGTGGGAAGGCGTATCGCAAACCCGCGATGACCTGCGCCGTGGAGAGGTCTGCGTACGTGAGGCGTCCACCCACCATCCACGGTCCGCGTGCCTTGTTGAGTGTCAGTACGCGCTCGAAGTAGCCGAAGAACTTCGGCAGTCGTACCGACAGGAAATCCTTGGTGCGCCGCCTCGCCGCCGACCTCTGCTCCTCGTAGGCATAGCCATCCCCAAGCGGGTGATGAGTGTGAAACGTCTCGAGATAGAGGTCGAGGATCGTGAGCTGCAACTGGTTCGTCCACAACCGGCCCGCCTCATCGCGCGGTGCGAGTCTCAGTCGGTCGCCGAGAAAGAGCAGGATATTCGGCGTCTGGGCGATGAGCTGCCGCCCGGCCTTGAGAATGGGCACTGCAAAGGGCACCCGATCGACGCCCCTAGCTTCGAGCACCTTCAATATTGCGGGCACGCCTCCACCTTTCGACTCCGGCACCAAGGCCACGTCGACGTAGCGTGCGCCAGCCTCTTCCAGCGCGAGCCGGATGAATTCACCGCGCCCTTGTGCGCCGGGCCAGTAATAAAGCTTGTAGCTCATCTGCATTTCGGGAGTTCGAATCTCCCCCTCTCCGCCAACTACAATGGCAGTCCGACGCGCTCCATCAATGCGCGATACCTGGGCTCCTCCCGCAGGTCCTTCAGCCGCACCTCCACCTTGAGATAGCGCACCGAGCCCGAGCGCTCGTTGACGGCGCGCTCGAGCCATTCCAGCGCTTGCTCTCTTTCATTCAATCCGGCGCGGATCAAAGCAACGAAGAACGCGACCTCCGCCTTTCCATCCTGGGCGATGAGGTCAGCCAGCAGTTTTCGTCCTTGGGTCTCCTTGCCAGCGACCGCATACAGATGTCCGAGCGAACCGGCGATGGGCGGCTCGCCTTCCCACGTATCGAACACGACCTTCATGTCGGCTTCGGCGCGGTCGAAATGTCCCATTTGTTCCAGCGCCATGCCGCGGATCCACTTCGGCGTCGTCGCCTCGGGCGCCAGCTCAAGCGTTCGGTCCTCCTGCTTGACGGCTTCGGTATACCGACCCGCGGCCAGATACGCCATGCCCAGATCCGCGTTGATACGCGTAGATACCGGGTCGAGCTCTATCGCGCGTTGCATGGAGCGCACCGCTTCATCGACGTGTCCGAGTGCCGTGTGACACAGCGCGTACCAGTGGTAGGCGACGACGTAGTTCGGATTGAGCTCGATGGCGCGTCGGAATTCCTGGTCCGCCTTCTGCCACGACCTCGCGGCGCTTCAGTTCAGCCAGAAAGCCCGGCATGGTTGGGAGGCCCCCTATGGCGATGACGGCCGGCGTTTCTTGGACGTGCCGGTGACGCAGCGCTGGCCTAAGTTCCCACGGACGAAGCGCGGCAGTCAAAACAAGCTGCACGGATCGCGCGGCGATCGGGCGACTCCTCGCGTCGTCGCGCGGCGCTAGTTAGGATAGCGTTCTCACCGCCAGAACCAGTGAGCCTCCTATTGACCCTGCTCGAAAAATGTAAGGATTCCGCCATGCACGCAGCAGCAAGGACACGCCGCACGAGCGCGATCGCCTTCACCGCCTTGATTGCGGTTTGGGCGCGACCCGCAGCCGCCGCAGAAGAGCATTCCCACCCACCGCCTGAGAAACTGGGAAGCGTTGTCTTCGAGACTTCGTGTGCGCCCGAAGTCAAAGCAGCGTTCAACAGGGCAGTCGCGCTGCTGCATTCGTTTACGTTTGATGCATCCGAGCAGGCGTTCCGCGACGTAGCGCGCACCGATCCGAAGTGCGCCATGGCGCATTGGGGCATCGCGCTCTCCTACTACCACCCCTTGTGGGAGCCACCGGATGCGGCGCACCTGCGGCTCGGCGTGCAAGAAGTTGAAGCCGCTTCCCGGCCGCCTGCCGCCACTGCGCGCGAGCGGGCTTTCATCGATGCTGCCGCGATCTACTACCGGGATTGCGGATCATGTTGCTCCCGCAGATCGCGCCCGCGCGTATGAGCGGGCGATGGCGGGCGTTGCCGCGCGCTATCCGCGAGGACACCGAAGCGCAGATCTTCCACGCGCTGGCGCTGCTGGCGACGGCTCCGCCCACTGATCGAACGCACGCCCAGCAGAAGCAAGCCGGGCAGATTCTCGAGCCGCTGTACGCAAAGTTTCCGGAACACCCGGGGCTTGCTCACTACTTGATTCACGCTTACGACAGCTCTGAGCTCGCTCCGCGCGGGCTCGAGGCAGCTCGCGCTTATTCGCAAATCGCGCCTTCTGCGCCGCACGCGCTTCACATGCCATCGCACATCTTTACGCGGCTGGGACTATGGGAGGACTCGGTCGCATCGAATCTCGCGGCGCGCCAGGCCGCGCACGACGCCGGTGATATCGGCGAGGAGTTGCACGCGATGGACTATCTCACCTACGCGTACCTGCAGCTCGGGCGGTTCGCCGATGCTGAGCGAATCGTGAGTCAGGCTGGCGCCACTGGCTCACTGTCCGGCAGCGAGTTCAAGATCGGTTATGCGGCCAATGCAATGCCGGTGCGCCTGGCTATCGAGCAAGGCCAATGGTCCACAGCCGCCAATCTGCGGCCGCTCGCCGATTCCAGCCCGCAGAATGCCGCAATTGTCTACTGGGCACGAGTCGTCGGACAGGCGCGCAACGGCAGTCCGCAGAATGCCACGGGCGATCTTGCGAAGCTCAAGGAGTGCAAGGAGAAGTTGCAGGCCACCGGCAATAAGTACTGGGCCACGCAAGTGGGCGTCCTCGATCAGGAAGCACACGCCTGGATTGCCATCGCCACGGGCGATCGTGCGGGCGCAATTGCGCTGATGCGTGCCGCCGCGGACCAGGAAGACGCCGTCGAGAAGCTCCCGGTCACTCCCGGGCCCATCATTCCTGCGCGAGAACAACTGGGAGAGATCCTGCTTGATACCGGGCAGCCGGCCGAAGCTCAGCGCGAATTTCAGGCCGCGCTACAAGCGGCGCCAGGACGTCGTGGCGCGCTCAATGGGTTGGCGCGCGCACAAGAGCAATTGCGAGCCGCGAACTAGAAAGTTGCGATGACTGAAACGCGCGCGGCACGCGGTGAGCCGGGCGTGATGTTCGTATTGCTGTTCGCAGAGGCGAAATACTCCTCGTCCAGAGAGATTCTCGACGTTGAGCTGCGCACGCAAGCGCGGGCTCGGCGCAAAGAAGACGGCGGCATCGACTCGCGTGAACGCGGGGAGTGTGACATTCGCTGCAGGCGTTGCGAGGTTCTCGGTCGCGGCGAGCATGCTGCCCCGATTGATGATGCCGAGTCCGACCCCCCACATTGGCGTGAAGTCGTACCGATTCCACAGTGAGAAGGTATTCTCAGGCAGCGCCGCCAGCCGGGCGCCCTTCAAGATGGTCACGGTCTGATTGCTCACGATCTCGCCGTCCTGATACGCGTACGCACCCATCACGCTCCAGGAGCTCGTGATGTTGCCTGCAATGCCGAGCTCCACACCCTTCACGCGCTGACCGTCAACCAGGATCGAATGCGTGGCATCGAGGGGATCCGTGATCGCGACGTTCGTCCGCTCGAGACGATACACCGCGGCCGTGAAGGCCAGGCCCGGCAGGAGATCCCACTTCGCTCCCACTTCGTAGTTGGTGAACTCTTCAGGGTCGAGCGCCTCATTCGTGAGATTCAGGGAGGAGAGCTGCGCGCCCGCGCGCGGCTGATACGAGAGGCTATAGCTCGCGTACAGCGAGAGCGGCTCCACCGGCTTGTACACGAGTCCGGCGCGTGGGGAGATCAAGCCGTCATCGCTCCTGAACGTGGTGTTCGAGCGGTGGTTATCGAAATCGACTTCGAAACTGTCGTAGCGCAGGCCGAAGGTGGCAAGCCAGCGCGGCGAGAACTCAATCTGGTCCTGCAGGTAGGCGGCCGCAATATTCGCGACGCCGTGGTTATCCGCATCCGCTGGGCTCTGTCGGAAGCTGACGGGCAGGGTGGTGCGTGGATCGCTTACCGGCACGATCGACGAACGTCGTCGTCGGGCTGATCGTGTCGAAGAAGCCCGTGTTGCGGAAGTTGTCGGTCACCTGGCGACCGAGCTCTACGCCCGCGAGCAGTGAATGCTTCAGGGCGCCGGACTCCAGTGAAAAAAGCAGATCGGTCTGGTTGAAGAAGTTATCGCGCTGCATCGCATTGTTGTACGCGACGATCTGCACGTTGGAACCCGTCGCATCCACCACGCCCGGATACACGTTCTGGTAGAACTTGTCGTAGTCGCCGTAACGGGTGCGATTGCGCAGCGTGAACCGATCGCTGAACTGGTGCTCAATCAAAGCGCTGGCGGCCCTCACCGTCGAGTGCGTCTCGCTCTGCGCCGGATCGCCGAAGAACTCTGAGGGATCGGTCTCCAGAGGGCGCCCGGCGAATGACGACACGCCACGATCTGCCGTGCGCTCGTCGTGAAAGTATTCGACGCCGACGGCAATGAGCGTCGCCTCACTGGCGCGGAAAGTCATCGTCGGGTTGACGCCATAGCGCTTGAGGCTTACGTCGTCGCGATACGTATCGCTGTCTTCGAACATCGCGTTGACACGCAGCGCGGCGAAGGCGTTGAAGGGCTGATTCACGTCGAGTGAAATGCGTCCGTTGTGGTACGAGCCGCCTTGCAGCGTCGCGGATCGAAACGTATCGAACCCGGCCTGCTTGCTGACACGATTGATGACACCGCCCACACCGCCGCGGCCGAAAAGCATCCCGTTCGGACCCTTCAGGGCCTCGACCTGCTCGATGTTGTAGAGATCGCGGTAGTACTCAACGTCATCGCGCAGACCGTCGATGTAGAGATCGCCAGAGGTGCTGCTCCCGCGAAATACCGGGTTATCGCGATTGCCTTCGCCCTGGGCGATACCGATCCCCGGCACGTAGCGCACCACGTCCGCGAGGTTCTGCATGTTCTGGTCATCGATCAGCTTGCGCGTCACCACGGTGACCGAGGTGGGCTCGTCGCGCAGCAACGTATCGGTGCGCAGGGAGGTGCTGGCCTCTGCCTTGTAGCTCTCTGGCTCGTCGGCGGAAACCACGACCTTGGGCAGCGTCTTCGTCGGGACAGCCGAAGCGGGATCCGGCGCGTTCTGCGCGACTGCCAGCACCGACACGAGCGCTGCGGCTACCCCCAGGGTCTTCGGCAGACGGGTAGGGCTCTTGCGGGTCATGCGCGTCCTAACTCCCTGAAACAGACGACTGTTAATACGAATAGGAATGATTCTCAATAATCTTACCGGCTGATAGCAACCCTTTGCAAGGTGCGCGCCGTGACGAGCTCAAATAGCCTTCAGGCGTCCGGAAGCGGTCCGCTCAAGGAAGAGAACGAAGGAACAGCCAGGCGCGCTCGACAGTTGGCGCAACTTCGATCAGTCCCGTAGGGGGTGTCATGCGAAGGCTCCTTGGTCCGGCAGAGGCCTGTTTGCTGCTCGCATATTCGCTCGCGGGATGCACAGCGAATTCTCCAGCGACGCCTGCCAGCGTCTCACCGCTGCGTCGTCAGAACGCGAATCGTGCGCGGCGGTGATCATAGGACGATGCAACCCGATCTCCGCTACAGTTGGCACCCATGCATTCATTTCGACGCGGCCTGATCTTCCTCATCGTCGCGTGCCTCGCCGCTTGCGCGCAGTTGAAGCCTCGTCCTCCCTTGCCGGACGAGAGCGCCGTTCCACCCGGTGAGGACAGCCGCCTTGATCAGATCCTTGCCCCGGCCGAGGCACAGCATCCCGGGGAATCTGCGTTCCGCCTCGTCAAGGAAGGTTCCGAAGCCTTTGTTACCCGGGTGCAGAGTGCGCGGCTGGCCGGGCGGACTCTCGACGTTCAGACCTACATCTGGCATGCAGACCTCACTGGCATTTTTATTGCCAGCCAACTGCTCGAGGCCGCGGATCGTGGCATCAAGGTGAGGGTGCTGGTAGACGACATGGATGCACGCGCCAAGAACGCCGGGTTTGCGGCCCTCGCCGTACACCCAAACATCGATGTGCGCATGTTCAATCCCTTCGCCTCGCGCAGCGGTACGCTCAGTCTGGTCGGGGAGGGCATGACCAGCTTCGGGCGGATCAACCACCGCATGCACAACAAGACCTGGATCGCAGATAACCGCGTAGCGATCGCCGGCGGCCGTAACATCGGCGACGAATACTTTGGCGCGAGCGATGAAGTGAACTTCGTCGATCTCGAGTTCGCGATGATTGGGCCAATAGTGCGTGATGCCTCGACCTCGTTCGACAAGTACTGGAACTCTCCCGCCGCCTACCCGATGGAAGTGCTCGACCCCGATCGGGTCAACGACAAGGGGCTCGAGGCGTTGCGCGCGAAGCTTGCCGAGCCCCCGGGCGAGCCCGGCGCCAGCCGCTATGCAGCCGCGCTGAAAGCGGACGACACAGTGAAGCGCCTGGTTGCAGGCGACTGGCCGATGGAGTGGACCGCGAAATACAAGTTCGTGTCCGACGATCCGCTCAAAGCGACCATGAAGGATAACGATCCGAAGCGGACCCACGTCGGAACCGAGCTCGCGCCGATGGTGCGAGGGGCGCAGAAAGACATCAACATCATTTCGCCGTACTTCGTGCCCGGTGACGAGGTGACTGCCGGGCTTACCAAGGCTGTACAGGAAGGCCGGCGCGTGCGCGTGCTGACCAATTCTCTAGCCGCCAACGACGTCGCTGCGGTCCACGGTGGTTATTCCCGCTATCGGGAGCCGCTGGTGAAGGGTGGCGTGCAGGTCTGGGAATTGAAGCCTCTGAATGCCGATACGAAGAAAAGCATGTTCGGATCATCGGGAGCCAGCCTCCACACCAAGGCGCTTTCTGTCGATGGGCATACGCTGTTCGTGGGCAGCTACAATCTCGACCCGCGATCGACTTGGCTCAACTGCGAGCAGGGAGTACTGGTCGAGAACGACACGCTGACCACGCAGCTCGGGGAGATCTTTGACAAGCAAGCTGCGGGTGAACATTCCTGGCAGGTGACGCTCAAGGATAACAAGCTGAGTTGGAGCGACGGTGGGGGCGAGACGTTTACCAAGGATCCCAAAGCGTCGGGCTGGCGCCGCTTCGAAGCCTGGATGGCGCGAGTCCTGCACCTCGACGCACAGCTCTGAGCCTCTGAGGCGCCTCGATCTGCCCGTCAAGCGCCGCCTTCCATACGTATTTTCCGCAGTGCGCTACGCATAGCAGCGAATTCCCGGCCGCCGATTTCTTCGGCAGCATCCTCCTAATTGCAGCGAGGGTGCGAAATGGCCGCAACGAAACCCGTTCCAGAGATTCCCGGCACAACGATCTTCGGCGCGCGGGAAGCGCGGCGCGGCTACGCGCTGAATCGGATGTGCTTCTCCTTCAACAGCAAGGCGAACCGCGACGCTTTCCTCAAGGACGAGGAAACGTATTGCGCCAGCTACGGACTCGACCCGGCGCAACGCGACGCGGTTCAACGGCGCGACGTGCTCGCGCTGCTCGAAGCGGGCGGAAACATCTACTACCTAGCGAAGCTCGCGGGCATCTTTCATCTCGGTGTGCAGGACATCGGTGCACAGCAGACTGGCATGACCCTCGAAGACTTCAAGGCGAAGCTCGCCCACGCAGGTAAATAGCCATGGCACAGATCGTCGGTTGCCTCATGACCTCCCACGTTCCGGCCATCGGCGGCGCGATTGCACGCGATGCACAGCGCGAACCCTACTGGGAACCTTTCTTCCAGGGCTACAACGCGGTGCACGCATGGCTCGCTGTGCACGTCCGGACACGGTGGTCATGTTCTATAACGACCACGGCCTGAACTTCTTTCTCGACAGCATGCCCACCTTTGCGATCGGCGCCGCCCCGCAGTATTCCAACGCCGATGAAGGCTGGGGTCTGCCAGTGGTGAAACCATTCCCCGGCGATCCGCAACTCTCATGGCATCTGATCGAGGAACTCGTAGGGGCAGGCTTCGACATGACGACCTGCCAGAAGATGCTCGTCGATCACGCCTTTGTGGTTCCGATGGAATTGCTCTGGCCTGGTGCTGCGCGCCGCGTACGCACGGTCCCCATCGCGATCAATACCGTGCAGCATCCACTGCCTTCGGCATCACGTTGCTACGCGCTCGGCCAGGCGGTCGGCAGGGCGATCGAGACATTCCCGCGCGAAGCGCGTGTGCTCATCGTCGGCACGGGTGGTCTCTCGCATCAGCTCGACGGCCAGCGCGCAGGATTCATCAACAAAGAGTTCGACCTGATGTGTATGGACAAGCTGGTCGGTGATCCCACGGCTCTGACGGGATACACGAACCGCGAGCTGGTCGCACAGGCGGGCACACAGGGGATTGAGATCCTGATGTGGATCGCCGCTCGCGGGGCCCTGCCGGGGCTCGCACACAAGGTGCACAGCAACTACCACATTCCGATCTCGAACACCGCGGCAGGATTGTTGCTGCTCGAAGGCACGGCGGCTGCAACGCGCGATGTGGTTCTGGCAGAAACTGGCCTCAGTGCGCCAGCGCCATCGCGCTCGGATCGCCCGTCGGCGGCGGCGCATGATCGACGTTCGCAGGTGGCCCAAGCAGCTCGGTGAAGAGCGGTTTCAACGCATCTGCCCACACCTGGTAAGCCTTCGCGGTCAGGTGAAGCTGATCAGGATCGGTCATCCCGGCGAATAACCGCCCGTTCGCGTCGGCGAGCTGGTCGTTGATATCGAGATAGCGGATGGTGCTGCCATTGGCGAGCCTGGCGAGATTGGCGTTGATGCGATCGATCGTCGGCATCACGGCAATGTTGTCGTTGCGCGGCAGGATGCCCATCAGGATCAGCGTCGCGCCCGGCGCCTTTTGGCGGCATCGATCGATGATCGCCTTGACGCCGCGCGTGATGTCATCGACTCGGGCCTGATCGGTTCCGATCGGCGTCACCCGGCCGACGTTGTTGGTGCCCACCATCAGCACGATGATCCTGGGATTCACGCTATCGAGCTCGCCCTGGTCGAGCCGCCACAGGACGTTCTGTGTCTTGTCTCCGCCCCAGCCGAAGTTGGCGGCGTTCCAGCCGAAGAAATTCCGATTCCAGTTGGCGAGGAGCTCCTGGTATGTCTCCTCCGCCGCGCCCCAGCGGCGGGTGATGGAGTCGCCGAGAAAGTAGACTTCGATCCTTCCTTGCCCCTTCTTTTTTATCAGCAGCTCGTGCGCGAGCCGCGAGTTCTGGTCGATGCGGGGGCTGGGTACATCGGCGGGCTCGATCACGTTGCCGCCGGCGAGCAACGTCCTCATCCACTCCGCCGAGCGCATGAGGTATGGGGCCTGTTGCTCGGGCGTCGATTGATGGTTGTGCGCAGCCTCGACCAGGGGCACTGCTTCTTTCGGACCGGGGATCTGATTGAACGCGGTCCAGATGCCGACGGGTGGCGTCACGGTGTCGAGAAAACCCATCGACACGAGCGTCGGAACGCGAATGCGCGGTGCGCAATTCACGGTGTCGAAGTAGAGCCCGGTGCGCATCGCCTTCGGATCATCGGCGGGCCAGTTCGGGAATCCGGATGCGCGACCGTGCAACGGGCCGTTGGAATCGGCGCCGGCGGGCACGTGGACGATGACGCCGGTCACCTTGGAGTGGAGCGCTGCGACGCACAGGCTTTGCTGGCCACCCATGCTGATCCCGGTGGCGATGAGCGTCTTGCCGTCCCAATCGGGGCGGCTGGCAAGATACTCGACCGCTCGATAGTCGGCGAGATACATCTGCAGGAAGTAGTTCTGCTCGCGATCGTCGCGCCCGATCGCCTGGTACTGCTTCAGCTCCTGGGGTAGCGCGTCGTAGTAGGCTTTCGGCTGATCCGGCAGCACGTCGTGCGGTTCGATGTTCACCGCCAGCCATCCTTCTGCCGCGCGATCGGTCACCCATTCCTTTTGCAAAGGGTAGGGCGGGCTCGCCCACTGAAAAATCACCAGCCCGGGAAACTTTCCGGGCTTGCCCGGCTTTGCGATCTGTCCATAGATGTGCTTGCCGTTGATGTGATCCATCTGCAGCGTGAAGTAGTCGACCTCCGGCTTGTCGCTGGTACCGGGCGTGAGCACGGGGTTCGTCGGGACCTTTTCCAGCATTCGGATCTTGTCCTCCCAGAACCGATCGAAGTCGCGCGGGCGGGGCACCACGGGCTGCAGCTTCTCGGGTGCGATCGCTGCTCCGAGGACGTGCACCTTGGCTGCGGGATCGCTGGATCGCACCTCGACGTAGAGCATCGCGGGCTCGTTGAGACTGACCTCAATGGTCGCGGGCTGTGAGAGGTCGAGCTTGCCAGTCTTGATCAGGTCGAAATTGTTTTTCCTGATCGTGTAGGAGTACGAGGGAGCATCCGCGGCGGCGGCTGGCAACGCGACCGACCAGCCGGCCCTCTCGCCCAGGGCGTAGATGCCGCTGGGTTTGAAGGGCGTAAGGAGTAGCTGCTGTGCCGCGCAGAGCTGCGCGAGAACGAGCCAAAGAGAGAGGACCAGCAGGGGGACGATCGTTACGCGGCGGGTGAGGTGCATGCCGGGTGTTTGTTGATACTTGAAGCGCAAGCTAGCCTAACCCAAGCGACGGGATAACGAACGGGTCAGTGAATGGCCTCCGCTGCGGCGGTCTCGCCAGGCGCCTTGGCGCGTTTCGGTAACTTGAAGAGCAGCAATAGCGGCAGTGCAAAGAGAGCCAGGCCGCTGATCACGGCAAATACATTTTCGTAGCCGATGACGGTTGCCTGCTGCTGGATCTGCATCGCGAGCAGCGCGTTGGCCCGGTCCCCGACCACTTGCACCGCGCTGGCCCAGCGCTCGGTATCGAACGCGGAGAAATACTCGACCAATCGCGATTGATTCGCGGCGGTGGAGTGTGTGAGCAGGGTTCCGGCGATGGAAATACCGATCGCGCCACTCAGCGTTCGCCCCAACGTCACGAGCACCGCGCCTTCGGTGCGCAGCTCCGCCGGCAGCGTGGCGTAAGCGGCCGCGTTGATGCACAGGAACGTGAGCCCCATGCCCACGCCCTGGAAGAACGTCACCGCCGCAATGGTGGCGGAAGTCGTATCGGTGGTGATGTGCACCAGCGGAATGCACGACCCCAGAACGATCGCGAGCCCGATGGCTGCGAGCAGGCGCGAATCGACCCGTGAAATGAGACGACCGCCGCTCAGCATCGCGATCGCCATACCGATACCGCGCGGCGCCATGACGAGCCCGGCGGTGGAGGCGGTGTGATCCTGCAGCTGCTGCATGAAGACCGGCAGCAGCGCTCCGGGGACCATAATGAGCGGAAATACCACGAAGGGCGTAATCAGGCCCGCGACCAGGTTGCGATCCCGGAACAGCCCACGCTCAAAGAAGGGATGAGCGGTGGTCAGGGTGTGCACCAGGAACATGTAGAAGAGAACGCCGGCGAGGACCATCTCGGCGGCGATCTCCGTCGAGTCGAGCCAGCCGAGACTGTTGCCGCGGTCGAGAGCGAGCTGCGCCAGGCCGATGGCGAGCGCGAGCATCACGAACCCTTTCAGATCGAACACGCGATCCTTGGACTTCGCGCCACGCGGCAACGAGGCAGTCAGGCCGAGCCATGCCAGCGCACCGACCGGCACATTGATGTAGAACACCCAGCGCCAATTGAGCGCCTCGGTGAGCCAGCCACCGAGCGTCGGTCCGATCACAGGCCCGACCATGACACCGACGCCCCAGATGGCAAGTGCGGTGCCGTGCTTCTCGCGCGGGAACACGCTCAGCAATGAGGATTGCGACAGCGGGATGAGAGCCGCGCCGCACGCACCCTGGATTGCGCGAAAGATCACCAGCTCCGGAAGCGAAGTGGCGATGCCACACAGCATCGAGGCGATGGTGAATCCCGCGACGCTCATCAGGAGCACCGGTCGTTCACCGATTCGCAATGCGATGAAACCCACGAGCGGTGTCGCGATCGCGCTCGTGACGATGTACGAGGTCAGGACCCAGAGGACCTGGTCAGGGGATGCCTGTAAGCTCCCCTGGATGTGGGGCAGCGCCACGTTTGCGATCGTGGTGTCGATCGCATACAGCATCGTCGCCAACATGGTCGAGGCGACGACGAGGCCGCGGTTGACGCGACCCTCCTGGGTCATGGCGCAGCCAGTGCGGTTCGCGCTACGGCCTGATCGGGCTCGGCCCTGGTGTCGACGCGCACCGTCGCGCTCATCCCAGCTCGCAGCGGCGGATCCTCAGCCGTGGTCAGCACGGCGATCCGGACGGGAATGCGCTGCACGACCTTGACCCAGTTGCCGCTCGCGTTCTGCGGCGGAAGGAGCGCGAATTCGGCGCCGGTCGCCTGCGCAATGCTTTCCACGCGGCCCGACCACTTGCGCCGGCCGTACGTATCGATCTCGATGCGCACCGGCTGACCCTTGCGGACATGCGCAAGATCGGTCTCCTTGAAGTTCGCTTCGATCCACATGCCCTGGTCGGAAACGATGGCGAGTGCAGGACCCCCGGCCGTGAGATGGTCACCGACCTGGGGCAAGTGACTCACGATGCCGGCACGCGGCGCGAGGACTCGAGCGCGGCGCAGATTGAGCTCGGCATGCTGCAATTCCGCCACTGCGGCTTCAACATCCGGATGCGAGTCTACAGAGCGCTTCGGATCGCCACCGAGCCGGGCTGCGATGGCCGCGAGATCGCGCTCTGTGACCTGGACCTGGCCGACAGCGACCTGGGTCGCCTGGTCGGCATCGTCGAGCTTCGACAGGGCGACGAGATGCTTCGCGGCGAGCTCCTGCTGCCGCGTTTGTTCGCGCCTGGCGAAATCGGCCGAGCGTCGGGCAACCGCGAGTTCTGTGTCCTTCTCGGCGTACTGGGCCTTGAGACCGGCGATCTGGGCCTTCACGGCAGCGACGCGCGCTTTCGCGCTCTGAACGGCATAGCGCAGCTGCTCATCGTCGAGCTCGATCAGCACGTCACCGGCGGCGACGTGCGTGTTCTCCTTGACGGGGACGCTCTTGACGGTGCCGTCGACTTCAGCCGCCACAGTCGTCCTGTCGGCCTTGACGTAGGCGTTGTCAGTGCTGGCAAAGCCGCGGCCGAAGTACCAGAAGCTCCCGGCGATGGTGATCAGCACTGCGGGCGCGACCCAGAGGAGCAGGATGCGCCAGGGACGGCGGCCGGGCTCGGCGGTGCCGGTCTCAGTGGCCATGATGGGACACCGCCCCGGAATGCGTGCCTTCATCGCGATGCTGGGCACGGTCCTGCGCAAGCGTGTCACGGACCGTTTCGAGCAGGCGCAGCAGCGTTTCGCGCTCGGCTTTCGAAAGGTTGCGCGTCGCGCGGTCGTAAATCCCATCGCCGATTTCGTGCAGCTGTTCGAGACGAGCGCGCGAGCGCGCCGTCAGGTACAGGCACACGGCGCGCCGATCGACCGGGTCGGGTCGCCGTTCGATCAGGCCCGAGGCCACCAGCAGATCGACCTGGCGACCGAGCGTGATGGGCCGCACTTCGATCACTTCCGCCAGCTCGCGCTGGCTGCAACCTTCCATGCGACCGAGATAGGCGATGGTGCGCATGTGCGTCTGCGTCATGCGGTGCTTGAGCGCACGAACCGCGAATTCGGCGCGAATCAGGCGCGCCACGTCGTGCACCAGGTAGCCAAGGCGGGGGCGGGGCTGCAAAGTAGTACGCTCCACTGATAATAAGCAATGCTTAGTATATGAATTCGACACCGGATTGCAATCCGCCACGGCTGCCCTTTCCGGGGCCAGGGTGTCAGAATGCGGCCCCCGGCCCGATTCGCTAAAGGCTAATAGCCGCTGATGAAAAAGGAGTACGCCGAGCTCCGCCGCCGTCCGCTCCTGACGCCCCTGTGGCTCGCCGCGCTGGCAGGGTTGTTGGCCGTAGGACTCGCCGCCTGGTTCGCACTGTCGATGACCACGACCACGGTGGTGGTTGTGCGTCATGCGGAGAAAGAATTCAGCACCATCAGCGACCCGCCCCTCAGCCAGGTCGGCGAGCAGCGTGCCGAGCTGCTCGCCCGGCTGTTCGGAAGCAGGGAAGGGAGCGGCCGTCTCTCAGCCGTGTTCGCAAGCGATACGCGCCGCGCTCAACGCACCGCGGAACCGCTCGCTGCCCGCCTGGGACTCGAGGTGAAGACAGTCCCCGGCGCAGATGTAAATGGGCTGTTGCGACAGATCCGTTCTCAGTACCGGGGTCGCAACGTCCTCGTGGTCGGGCACAGCAACACCGTGCCCGAAATCGTGCGCCGACTGAGCCGTGATGGACGCATTCCGCCGATGGGGGAGGAAGAATACGGCACGATCTATGTGGTGACCGTGCCTACACTCGGGCGGCCATCCGTCCTCAGAATGACGTACTGATTCCTGGCGATTATTCTACATTAGAACAGCACGATACAGCTGCAATCTCAGGTGACTTATCGCTAGGTCGCCGCCCTTCGCAGCTCCACCGCCTTGCGCACGAATTCCTCGTGGCGGCCGATCCGAAAGTCTGCCATCACAGCGTCCTGCACGATGCGGCCTTGATCGATGAGGAACGTAGCGCGCCGCACCGCGATCCCGAGTGGGCCGTCGACATCGTACATCTTGATGACCGTCTTGCCGGGATCCGCGAGCAACGTGAACTTGAGGCCATATTTCTGCGCGAACCGCTTGTGGCTCTCGACGCTCTGCGGACTCACACCAACAACTCGCAAACCGGCACGCTGGATGTCGGTGTGCAGATCGCGAAGCGAACAGGCCTCCGCCGTGCAGCCCGGCGTGAAGTCCGCTGGGTAGAAATAGAGGATCAGCGATCCATCGCTCAGTAGTGAAGTCAGCGAGCGATCGCGCCCGTTCTGATCGGGAAGCGTGAATTCGGGCGCGCGGCTACCGGGCGTAAGCATCAGGCACCTCCCTGCGGGCGGTGAAACTCGAGCTCCATGATCTCGTAGGCGGTGCGCGTGAGTCCCAGCCGCTGATAGATCTGCTGAGCGTTGTGATTGTGCTGCTCGACATAAAGACGCAGACCGCAGACATCGGAGCTGTTTCTGGCCAGGTCCTCGACATGACGATACAGGGCCGCGAACACGCCATGGCGGCGCGCCTCGCGCATCACGTAGACCGATTGAAACCACCAGAAGAAGCCATTGCGCCAGTCGCTCCATTCGTGGGTCAGTAACAGTTGACCCGAAGGCCGACTATCGAGTTCAGCGATGAAGTAGCGACCCCTATGCTCGGACTCGAGCGCGCTTTGCACACCCGCCCGCAGCACCTGCACATTGAGCTGCTTGCTTTCGGTCTCCTGGGCGAGGCGGGCGTTGCAGTCGACGATGAAGTCGAGATCCGCGATACGCGCGCTGCGAATTGCGACGCTCATGCGGTCGTCCTCGAAATCCCCGAGGGCATGATAGCCCCAAGTGCTGTAGTAACGGGTGTCCCTGATGCGTACGGCGCTTTCGCTTTGCCCCCCGGGGTGCCGATGCTAGAATCCCGCGCCCATTTTTCGGGTGGGGCAGTAGCTCAGCTGGGAGAGCGCCGCGTTCGCAATGCGGAGGTCGAGGGTTCGATCCCCTTCTGCTCCACCAATCCATTCCAGAGCGCCTGGAATGCGCTGAAAGCTCGTCATGAACCCGTCCGGAACACATCTTGTCTACCAGTTCGGCGAGTTTGAGGTCGATGCTTCCCAGCGACTGCTGCGATCACGCGGTCATAGCGAACCGATTCGGCTGACCTCGAGAGCGTTCGACACGCTCCTCTACCTCATCGAGCATCGCGGTGAACTGATCGACAAGGCCGCGCTCATGAAAGCGATCTGGCCGAACGTCATCGTCGAGGAGAACAACCTCAGCCAGAACATATCGACTTTGCGTCGGGTGTTGGGCGAATCGGCCAGCCAGCATCGTTTCATCGTGACGGTGCCGGGGCGGGGTTACCGGTTTGTGGCGGACGTCGGCGTCGTGCAGTTGACCCATCCTGGCTCTGATCGCGCGGCTGCTGCCGAAAGCGCGCTGGGCGTCCGACACTCGCAACCGCGCCCGGCGGTCCAGTTCTGCAAGACCTCGGACGGTGTGCGGCTCGCCTACGCGATCACAGGCGAAGGTCCGCCACTGGTGCGGGCTGGTCATTGGCTTTCGCATGTCGAGCATGACTGGGAGAGTCCCGTCTACAAACATCTCCTGTGGGATCTCTCGGCGCAGTATTTGCTCGTGCGCTACGACCACCGCGGCAACGGCCTCTCCGACTGGGACGTGGGCGATATCTGCCTCGAAAGCCTGCTCCGAGATCTCGAGACGGTGGTGGACGCGGTGCGCGTGGAGCGGTTCGCGTTGCTGGCAATGTCGGCGGGCAGTCCGGTCGCGATCGCCTACGCCGCCAAGCATCCTGAGCGGCTTACTCATCTCGTACTCTATGGCAGCTTTCATCGTCCGTCGCACAGTGACGAGGAGTTGCATGCGCTGGCCACGCTGATGAAGGAGCACTGGGGGCGCAGCAACCCGGCATTTCGCCAGGTGTTCACGACCGCCGCCTTACCGAACTCCACGCTCGAGGAACAGGAATGGTTCAACGAGCAACAGCGCATCACTGCTTCTCCCGACAACGCGGTCCGCATCCTGCAGGCCATTCATTACATGGACGTGAGTGAGGTGATAGGGCAGATCCGCGTGCCAACGCTGGTGATCCACGTGCGCGGTGACGCGGCCGTTCCGGTCGAGGCCGGCAGGAGCGTGGCAGCATCGATCCCCGGCGCCCGCTTCGTCCTGATCGAGGGACAGAATCACATGCTGCTGGAGCGCGATCCGGTTTCCGCTCGCTTCAAGCAGGAGCTGTTCGCATTCCTTGGCGGGCCTCGGGCCGCATAGACGCTGTTGTGAGCACCCAGCGCGTTCGCAATGCGGAGGTCGAGGGTTCGATCCCCTTCTGTTCCACCAACTTCACCCATCAATTGCGCGCCACATGACCCTGAAGCCTTGGCTCGTAGCTGCGCTTGCAGTGTTGTTGCTCGGAGCGGGCGCCTTTATCGGCAGCTGGTACGTTCCCCCAGGCCCGGAGCTGCACGTTGAGCAGAAAGCGAATTCATGCAGTATCAGGTGTCCCGTCGACAGTGCCCACCCATCCCTGCAAGGATCGGTAGAGTGTCCGGCCGGGTCAGCGCCGCTTTGTCAGTGCACTGACCCGCAGGAAAAGATCGCTCGCTGTGTGCCCGTGAATTGAGGCTTTCCGCGCCCAGCCGCCTACAAAAAACTGCGAATCAGCGCACACGCACGGCGGAAGTAGCGCACAGCGCGCTGCCGCCACTCGGTGGCACGATCAGCCCATGAAGTGCGCGATCAGTCTCCTTGCCTTCGCTCTGATGCTCGTTCATCCGCCCGATCCCCGACGCCCCATGTGTTGGGTCGTAGTCCCGGGAGACGGCCCGGCCACGACCGGCGAACACACAGACGCACCGCTGCTCATCGACCTGGTGTGTACGGCCACCGAAACTGGGTCGGATTCGGACATCCAGGCAAGGCAGTAGGACGCGACTGACCGCTGCACGCGGCAGACTGCCATCGGCGCACGAGGGCAATGCGCGCACGCTCTAATCGCAGACGCCACACTACTATCTCTTGTAGATGGATAAGGTGGCAGAAGCTGGGGGTCGCGAAAGCGGCCCCTATTCATTTGTGTCACCCAGGACATCCGCTTCGGCAACGCCAGCTATAGATGGGTTGCCAGAGAGAACGTCAATCAGATGCCGGCAAACCACTCGTAGCCGCGGTCTTCCCAGTAGCCGCCCTTGCCGCCGCGGATTCCCGCGAAGCTCTTCACCGCCTCGATGCGCATGATGTACTTCGCCATCTTGTAGCCGAGTTGGCGTTCGATGCGCACGCGCAGCGGGGCGCCGTTCTTGATCGGCAACAACTCGTCGTTCAGCTCGTACGCCAGGATCGTCTGCGGATGCAGAGCGTCTTCCAGGTCGACGCTCTCGTAGTACTTCTCCGGAGTCCCCCACATTGGGTCGGCACAATGAAAGACGACATAGCGGGCTTCAGGCTGCAACCGAACGAGCGCCAGTACGTGACTGAGCTGCACGCCGGTCCATTTGCCAATCGCACTCCATCCCTCGACGCAATCGTGGCGCGTGATCTGTGTGCGACTCGGCATCGCGCGCAGCTGCGCCAACGTGAACTCTGCGGGATCCTGCACGAGTCCGTCGACCAGAAGCTTCCAGTCCTGGAAACCGCGCGCGGCCAGCGCCTGGTATTCGGCGTTCTCGGGGTTTGCAGTTCCATTGCTGCGGAACTCCGGCGAGAGATCGGCTTCGGTGAATTCCTGCGCCATCGAGCGTCTCGGCGTCACGAGATGCTGTGCGGCACTGCTCAGCTGCTCGCCGATGCCGAGAGCCTTCGGAAACCAGGAGCTGTTCGAGAGTGCATCGCAGCCCGTCAGCAGCGCGGCACCCGCACTGGTGAGCGCTTGTCGCAGGAAGTATCGACGGGAGCGCATACGCCACCTCATGACTGCTTCTCGGAGCTGATCCTGTAGCGGCCCGTGATCATCGAGCGCAGGTTGTTCCAGGACCCCGTGACGACGACCTGGAACACATGGATCAGGACGAACAACACCAGGGTAAAGGCAGCGATGAAATGCAGGGTGCGCGCGGACTGGCGGCCACCCAGGAAGTCCACCCACCCAGGCAGGACCGAATTGAGCCACGGTGACATCGCCCAGCCGGTCAGGAGGACCAGTGGAAAGAGTCCGAAGAGCAGGAGCAGATAGGCAAGCTTCTGGAGCACGTTGTAGCGCCTGGCCGCTTCGCCGTGTGGATGACGCATGCGCAGGTGATCCTTGAAGGAACGCCAGATGCCGCGCCAGTCCTCGCGTGTCGGTTTCAGATCACGCTGGACGTGGCGGCTCGCAAGGCTGTGGGCGAGATACACGATGCCATTGATCACGAACAGCCACGCGAAGAAGAAATGCCAGCGGCGCCCCATGGCGAGCCACTGCCCGCTGGGAACCGTGATCCAGGACGGGAACTTGTTCGCGGCTTCGAAGATGGCGGGCTTGCCGGTGTAGGAGGGCTTGCCCCAGGGGAACCCGTTCGCGACCTCGAAAAGGGCGGGCTCGCCGGTGTAGGAAGACTTGCCCCAGTAGAGCGCCGGATGTTCGTTGAAAATCTGCAGCCCGCTCATCAGCAGAGCCGTCAGGGCGATGACGTTGATCCAGTGCGTGATGCGCACCAGCAGGCTGTGGCGGCGGTAGAGATAGCTCTGTGCCATGGGATGGTGTGTGGCCTTCGGCAAGGATTATCGTCACTGACCGGCGGTCAACCAACTCGTCGCACCCCGCCTGGAGTGGATCCTACTGGCAGAAGGCCTTCCAGGCGCGGTTGCTGGTACATTCTCGAATCAACGCCCCCGTAGCTCAGTGGATAGAGCGACCGCCTCCTAAGCGGTAGGTCGTCGGTTCAACTCCGGCCGGGGGCGCCACCTGTGAGATCCAAGATGGACGAGACGAGTCCTTGTCCGAGGATATAACGTCTGTTATAACATTATCCCTTGAAGTCTGGCGGAGCGGCACATGGCAGCCACGGTCAAGATTCGACGGATCGGTAACTCTCTTGGTGTCATCCTGACCAAGGATGTCGTCGAATCACTCGGCGTTGCCGAGGGTGACGACCTTTTCGCGGTTCGCACTCCGGATGGCATCCGGCTGACGCCCTACGATCCGGAGTTCGCCAAAGTGATCGATTCGACGCGAGACTACATGCGCCGGCACCGGAATTCGCTCCACGAGCTTTCCAAGAAATGAAGGAGCCTCGATGGCTCAGCGTCGCTATGGTCGCCGCGATACATGATGAGGTCATTTACGAATTCGGAGGCCTTGCCGGCATTCGCGCCCCAGGCTTGCTTGAGAGCGCCGTTGCTCGACCGCGCAATGTGTTCGGCTACCGGCCAAAGGCGACGCTCTTCGATCTCGCGGCGTCGCTCGGCGTGGGCCTTGCCAAGAATCATGCGTTCAATGACGGTAACAAGCGCACTGCGCTGCTGGCTACACGCGCGTTCCTGTTCGTAAACAGCCAAGTCCTCGAACCAACGGAAGAGAGTGAGGTGCTGACAATGGTCGGAGTTGCCGATGGATCCGTCGACGAGGCAGCGTTTTCGGCCTGGCTTAAAGCAAACTGCACGAAAATGCGGAGCTGACATCATCCGCGACTTCGCGCTGCGTAGCTCCCACAGCCAGAGATCGCTCAGCACCAGGATCCGCTGCGCATAGGCTCGATCGCACAGGGAGTGACTATGTCCGAATCAAGGCCCTGCGCCGAGGGCGGCGAGGCCGAGTAAGTGTTCCCCAGCGCCGCGCCGACGCGGTTCGAGAAGCGAGAAGCGTCTAACGTCCGTCTAGTGTCCCGGCATTACCGAGCATGGCTGAGCGTGACCGAGCTGCAAGCAAGTTGCTGTTTTCAGTCGCGTCCAGTCATACCCAGTCAGACTCAGCAAGGGTCGAATTCAACTCCTAAGCGGTAGGTCGTCGGTTCAACTCCGGCCGTGGACGCCAGTCAAATCAATAAGTTACAGTTTTATTCTCCTCTTTTATGGCAGCTTTTTGGCGTAAGGTCAACGCGCCGATTCACGCCATCCAGAGCACGCGGAACGGTCATCTAGACAGGCACTTCTGCACCCCGTTGACACTGTAATGCCACACATTACACTGTAATGCCTCGCATGACAGGCTATGATCCGCAACTTCCGACACCGAGGGCTGGAACTGCTTTTCACCAAGGGTGAACGACGCGAGATTCCCGCTGATCGGGCGGCCCGGATCGAGCGCATGTTGGATCGACTGGACGCATCGGAACGCCCACAGGACATGAATCTGCCGGGGTATCGCTGGCACCCGCTAAAGGGTAAGGAAAGAGGCCGGTTCGCGTGTGATGTCTCGGGCAACTGGCGACTGACGTTTGCATTCGAGGGCAAAGATGCCGTTGAAGTTGATTTGGAGGACTATCACTGATGAACACGAGCACCAGGCGAAACCCAAACCGGCGGCCGACGCACCCGGGGGCAGTGTTGCGGGAGGATGTGCTGCCGGCGCTCAACATGACTCAGACCGAGTTCGCTGAGCGACTTGGAGTCAGCCGTCTTACGGTGTCCGAACTGTTGAACGAAAAGCGCTCGCTATCGGCGGAGATGGCAGTCCGGATTGGCACGCTGCTCGGAACGACGCCCGAGAGTTGGCTGCGCATGCAGGCAGCGCTGGACCTGTGGGAGATTGCACAGCAGCCCTCACGTCTCGCCGCCGTGAAGCCACTGCCCAAGAATCGGCTAGCGGACATGGCGGAAGTTCCTTATCGTGCCGCTGGCGCGCGTGGTCAAATCGGTTCGTGCGATCGGCGCAGGGCCAGAACGTGGCGCGATTCACGAGCGGATGAACTACCTGAACTCAGGAACGGGCCATGTCGTCGTATTCCCAGGCCGACGACGTCGGCGCAGCGAAATTGTCAATCGGAGGCCACCCGCGGAGCGAGGCGTGCGCGCCGCGCGTCACCCTGTTCTGTCCGGCGATGCCAGAAAGAGGATGGTTGCCGCGATCTCGATCGGCCAGGTAGAGAAGCCTTCGGCATCGACGCACGGTTGGCTGGTGTTCCGGTCGAGGGCGAAGTTCTGACAGAATGCCCTCACCACATGGCTGTGGTGAATTTCAGATCACGTAGTGACCCAACGGTCTCACCTACAGGGACCGCTACGCCCGCGCGCGCCGCTCGATATCCTCGACGATGTTCGAGGCGACTTTGATGTTGCCCCTGAGGCGCTCGAGGTCCCCCACGTAGCCGTGCAGCGCCGCTTCGGCGCGCTTGCGCAGGCCCTTCGAGCGGATCAGCTGGTGGCGGGCGAGGGCGGCGATGTCGTCGCGATCCTGGCTCGAGAAACGACTGAGCTTGCTCACCGCAAGATCGAGCGGCGTCAGCAGGCGGATCCCGAGCACCTTCGGGTCGATGCCGGACATTGTGAGCGGTTCCGAGTCGTCATACGCGTCCTCGTGCAGCAGCCCGAGTGTGTCGCTGTACTGCCGATCAAAGAACAGCAGCTGCGTCGCGCCATCGACGTCCCGATATGCCACCTCGAGGTTGTCCGGCAGCGCGATGCGCCTGGAAAAGGCCGCATCGATGTCGTGCGAAATCCGTTCCCCGAGATAGAAGTGCAACGCGGCACCGCCCGCCACGTACATGCGGATCGGCAACGTCCGCTTGGGAAGCGGCGCCAGCGACGCCGCAATGCGCTGGGCGATCTCGCGAAACGCTGCGAGGTACTGCGGCCGCGCATGGCGGTCAGCCCGCATTGCGCCACCGCAGCGCGCGCTCGCGGGCTTTCACCAGCGGCAGAAAGCGCGTCGGGCGCACCGGACTGCGCGCCAGCCAGCGCTCGAACACGGCCACCTCGGAGGCGCCGGGATGCAGCTGCTCGGCCAGCGCGAGCAAACCCGGACGGTCGTAACCTCGTACGCCCGCGAGCATCACGGCCAGGCCTGCCATGAAGAAAGACGGACCCAGTTCGAACCAGCGCTTCACGTTGAGATCGCCGGAGGCACCGAGATCCGCGAGCCGCTCCTCGTAGTCCCGGTTGACGGCGGCAGGGAAGTGACCGTCGGCAGTGCGATCGGGATCCGGCGTCACACCCAGGCCAATCTCGCGGCCTACCGCCCGCGCCAGCGCTGCGAGCGTCGCGAAATCGCAGGTCTCGCGGTGCCTGAGCCGCGAGAGCGTCTCCTTGCGCACGCCAGCGCGAGCAGCCCAAGCGGTGTCCGTCAGGCCCAGACGGCGGGCCTGCTGCGACAACGCCGCGGCGAGTTCCTGGAGGCTTGTTGACTTGTACATCAATCACACAGTATGTGGTGTTGACTTTAGAGTCAATGGACGGGCAGCCGTGGATGTGGTTCTGGCTTCAGGATTACGTGGTTGCTGGGGGGGGCACCGCAGGGGCGCCGATTTGGATCTACTTCAAGCGCGCGCTCTGGTGAACGCTATGAACAGTACAACTCGCGCCCGTGATTTGAACCTTCAAGAAAGTGCGCGACCTACTGTCGCCATACGGCCAAACTGGAGGACTTGGGAGAGGGGTAGGCCGGTGGGGTATGGCTCGTTAGTACGGCTGAGAACGACATCTGATTCAGGGCCCTACGCCGTTAATTCAACTCCGGCCGGGGGCGCCATCATTGGGGAGTCTGGTGGCGAGAAAGCCGGCGCAGCACCCATTAACACTGTGATATATCGGGAACGATGAACACCAAGTCGCTCAAGGGCCGTTTCAGGCCGCTAAGAGTGCCACGGGAAGTTCCGGACTCCCTTTCGGACAAGGAGGAGAAGCGCCTGCAGGAACTGTTCGAGGAGGCCAATCGAAGCCTCGAGCGGGCGAGCAGCGGGGAATCGCTGCGCGAGTACATCGGCAGGATCGAAGAGCTGGCGCGCGGCATTTTACTTCCGAGAAATGAGTCCTGACCCGATTGCAGTGCGCTGTGCGCAAATTGTCAGCGAGCGCGAGGATGTAGGGACGACAGTGTATCGGATGCAGCCGGCGCCTCTGGGATGACACCCGAGGGCGTCACCCGAGCCACTGCATCGAAGCGCCATTTCGGAATTCGTGTACGGTGCCGCACGCGTCTTGCTCAGAGTCAACATGCTCAAAGTCACAATCGCGCAGCCGACGATCAATCCATGGATATTGGCGGCGGATTGCATGCGTGTTGAAGAGGCACACCAACAATTGGTCAGCGCCGGAGCATTGATAGCGAAGACCGAACTCGGACGGCGCGGCAGGCCAGGGAAGAAGAAGCAAAAGAAGACAGGACCGAATGCGCGCATGGATCAACGCAAATGGTCGATTCCCATCCAACGACAAGGTCACGCGCGCAATACTCGAATACGGGAACGCGGATAAAGAATCGGCGCGGCGACTGTTCAGCCGGGACCTTAACGCTGTGCACGCGACTCTCAAGCTGCGTAAATAGGCGAGGCCGTCTTAGGCCGCAGCGCTCACGGCCCGATTCATGATCTGGAGTCATCAGACAATTGCGCGCGACCCGGATTTATCGGCCGCCGGTGCGAAGGCATGCTCCTCCGCGACAGATCGTGAAGTGCGATTCGTTCATTTAAGGAGCGAAACGTGAGTTGGCGAGAGCTGGGTTCAAGGTTGTTGCGGACCGATGACGTTCTGTTTCTGCCGCCTTCGGCCAGGACGGTTTCGAAGGAAGAAGTCGAGGCACTCGAAGCCAGGCGCATCCAGCGTCTGCGCGAGCTCGGCAGCTGGCGGCCCTCCAACGGCTGGCACATCGAGCCTGCGCTCTAGGCCAGGTCCCACTGGGCTCAGTTTGAGGTGGGCGTGCCAGTGGCGGCGGATGGGTCCGCTGCCATCGCGATTGGCGCGCGTAGCCAAAGCATGCGGCACACCATCAACCCCGCGAGCCCTGCGACGAGGTGCTTGAGCGTGTGTCCGCTGACGAACCCGCCGAGCGCGAGGACTTGGCGATCGAATGTCTCCAGGAGCTTGGCGGCGGCGTACGCGGCGAATACCGCGTAGATCGTCGCGGCGCGCGTGTAGCGCGAAGGAAACAGGGCCGCGAGGAGCAGCAGGATCACGACGGAATAGCCCTGCAGTATTGCGTACGGCAGTACGTTGCCCACTCCGGCCCTTTCGGTGATGTGCCAGTAGATCACCGAGGCCGCGCCGACGAGCAGCATCGGCACAAGTAAGGCGAGGGCGGCGCGCACACTGATGCGATCGCCGACCTGGGCCGCGATGAGCGACATGAACGCGATCGTCATCGGCAGGCGATCCCAGAAGAGCCGCTCGTTGTCAGGCGCAAGATGGTAGTAGCTCGACCCGAGCGCCGTCAGCGTCACGCCAACAAAGAAAATCGCATACGGCCAGCGCTCGCGCGTGGACTCGAATCGCGCACGTGGGTGAAGAGTCACGATCAGGCCGATCAGGCCGGCAATCAGGAATGCGAAGTTGGAAGCCACGTCGAAGAAGTTGGGAATTCCGAACAGCGTGCGCCGATCGGCGAAGTCGTGATACGCAGGGGGTTGCGGCATCGGCGGCAATAGCAACGCGGCCGCCAGGCAGAGCAGGGTGAAACCGGCAATGAGCCAGGCCCGCTTGGTCATCGTTCCTCGCCTTTGATCGTTTTCACAGGCTCGGGCGGAGCCTTGCAGTGACGACTAGGTGAGCCGCGAGAGAATCTCCTGGAAGCGCGGATTCTCGTGCAGGGGCGCGAGGTCATTGTCATTGAGGATCCAGTCGCGATTGCCGCGGCCGGTACCCACGGCGCGATCGAGAAAATCCAGCGCACGCTCGTACTCACCGCCCAACGCTGCCGTGCAGGCCGCGGTATACAACGTCCGATAGTCGTTCGGGCGCAGCGAGAGTGCTCGGTCCAGGATGCGATTCGCTTCCTCGCGACGTCCGAGCAGCATGAGCACACCCGCGGCGTGATCGTAGGCGTAGGCGTCATCCGGCTCGAGCGCCAGGTGCCGTTCGATGGCTTGCCATGAGCGGTGCACCGCACTCTTTTCCCCTTCGCGATCCTTCAGCGCCTGGTATTCCTGGATTGCGAGCGTGATGGGCCGATAGTCATCGGGCCGGATCTCAAAGGCCCGTTCGTATTGTTTCGCCGCCTCAGCGTGTTCGCCGCGGCCGGCCCGGTATTTTCCAAACCAGTAGTGCGCGTTGAAGTCGCGAGGGATCGAGTTCGATGGCGCGTTCAAAGGCTCGCTCGGCTTCCGCCGCGTCGTCCACGAGCTGCAGGGCGTTGCCACGCGCAACGAACGCATCGCAGAGCCCAGGTGCAAGCTCGATGGCTCGCTGGCTCGCCGCGACTGCATCGGCAGGAGTAGCGCCGCCGACATCCTGCCGTAGGCGCAACAATTGTGTGAGCACGTCAGCGAGTCCGGCATGGGCATGCGCGAAGGCAGGGTCGAGGCGAATCGCCTGGCGAAAGAGCTCGACCGCTGCCCGCTGTTCCGTCTCCTTTTCCTTGTTCAGGAGCTGCCGGCCGCGCAGGTAGAAGTCATAGGCGGCGAGGTTGCGCGTCCCCTGACGGTTGAGGCGCGACGCATCCTCGGCCAGCAACTGAACGCTGAGCGCGTCGACGATGTGGCGTGCGATCTGCTCCTGGACCGCGAAGATATCCGCCACCTTGCGATCAAACGTCTGCGACCACAGATGAAACCCATCTGACACCTTGATGAGTTGCGCCGTGATGCGCATCTGATCGCCGGCCTTGCGTACGCTGCCTTCGAGAAACGACTGGACGTTGAGGAGCCTCCCGACGTCACGGCTGCCCACGGGCTTGTTCTTGAGTTGAAAGGACGCGGAGCGCGAGGCGACACGCAGGCCGTTCACCCCGCAGAGCGCATTGATGATTTCCTCGGCGATGCCCTCGCAGAAGTAGTCCTGATCCTTCTCCGCACTCATATCGACGAAGGGAAGGATCGCAACCCGAGGTTGCGCGGGCGCTGCGGTGCCTGCGGTGCGCGGCCGCGCGGCACGCGCGCCAATCAGACGGTCGAGGAGCAGCGCGACGATCATGACTGCGAGCAATATCAGCATCGATTCGTCCGTCGGACGGTGAAGCACCCACCGGTCCGCGAGCAAGGCAAGTACTGCGAGCGCGATGACGACGAGGAGGATGAGGTCGAGTTTGCGTCCCAGCGAGGACAGGCCCCCTTTTGCTCGATCCATGAGCAGCTCCCGGGAGGGGCGGCGCTCGGAAACCCATGACCAGATCAACACCAGGGGGAGGCCAGCCGCGAGCACGTAGATCAGCCATGGCACGAGGCGGTGCACCGACTCGAATGTTTCCCCGACCACCGCCGCCAATTGCACGATGAGCCATGCAAGGCCGAGGTACGCGGCCGTGACGCGGAAGACGTTGCGTTGCTTCAGCTTTGTGAGGAACTTGAACTCGAACGGGTCAAAGTTCTGGCCGCTCACCGGCTCACCTTCTTATTTTCTCTTGAGATCCTCGTCGCGCAGGTTGAAGAGTCGCTTGCGATCTTCGTCCGTCATCTGCTGTGCCGAGCTTACCCAGTCCTGACCGACGTTCGCTCCCTTCTTCACCGCTGGACGCGCTCCAACGGTTTCGAACCAGCGCTTCACATTGGGGAAGTCATTGAGGTCCTGTCCTTGCCAGTCGTAGCGAAACACCCAGGGCCAGGCCGCGATATCGGCGATCGAGTACTCACGCGCAAGGTATTCGTATCTCCCGAGCTGCTTGTCCATCACCGTGTACAGGCGTGCGACTTCGGTCCGGAAGCGGTGCATCGGGTATTCGATCTTGTCCGGTGCGTAGCGCAGGAAGTGATGCGCCTGTCCGGCCATGGGACCCAGGCCGCCAATCTGCCAGTACACCCACTGCAGCACGTAGTACTTGCCGTGCAGGTCGGTCGGCAGGAACTTGCCGGTCTTCTCGCCCAGGTATTGAAGGATGGCGCCGGACTCGAACATGGCGAGGGGCCCGCCCTGCGCATCGTGATCCACGATCGCGGGCATCTTGTTGTTGGGACTCAGTGCCTCGAACTCCGGCTTGAACTGATCGCCCTTGTTGATGTTCACGGGAATGGCCCGATACTCGAGTCCGCATTCCTCGAGCATGATCGTGATCTTCTTCCCGTTGCCCGTCGGCCAGATATAAGCGTCAATCAAGTGAAATCCCCTTCAAACCGCCACGCGCTCGCGCCGAGCATACCGCACACTTACCGCGATCGATCCCTCTTTGGATCATCGGCGCAGGTGATTCGGTTAGTATTTCGCCAACAGGCTTGCAGTTTTTAGCCCATGAGCAAACTCGAAGACAAGATCCGGTCCGGCGGTTTCGTCGTCACCAGCGAGCTCACGCCCCCGAAGGGCACCGATCTCTCTGAGGTCATCTCCAAGGCGCAGCTCCTCAAGCCCTGGGTGGATGCGCTCAATGTCACGGAATCGCCGCGGGCGCGCATGGCGATCGAGCCAAAAGCGGTCGCTCATCTTCTGCTGGATCATGGCGTCGAGCCGATCCTGCAAGTGACGGCGCGCGACCGCAATCGCATCGCGCTGCAGGCGGACCTGCTGGGTGCGGCGGTGCTTGGCATCGAGAACGTGGTCTTCATGAGCGGCGATTCTCTAGGCGGGGGCGATCATCCGGAGGCAAAGCCGGTGTTCGATTTGTTTGCCACCGAAATGCTGAACATGGCGCGCGCGCTGGTTGGCGGCCACGACATGGCGGGAAACGCACTGAAGGGTGCGCCGCAGCTGTTCCTCGGTGCCGTAACCAACCCAGGTGCGACCGAGTTTGCGCGCGAAGTGGAAAACACGCGTCGCAAGATCGACGCTGGCGCACAGTTCCTGCAGACACAGGCCCTTTACGAGGCCTCGTCGCTGGAACGATTTCTCGACGCATTGAAACCCGATGGCGTTGCGATCCTCGCGGGTATCATCCCGCTCAAGTCAGCGAAGATGGCCCACTGGTTGAACGACAAGGTCCCGGGTATTCGCGTGCCCGATGCACTGATCGGGCAGATGGACCGCGCCGCTGACACCTCGAGTGAGGTCGAGAATGGCGTCGAGATTGCAGCGCAGGTGATTCGCGACGTGCGCCCGCTGTGCGCGGGCGTTCATGTCATGGGCCTCGGCTGGGAAGATCACATCCCCGCAATCCTGAGCGCGAGCGCATTGCGCACCTGATCGGACTTACTCGCCGCGGGCCACCAGACCTGCGACAGCCGAGTCGTCCGCGGTGGTGCGTCCCCGGCGCGCCTCGCGTTCCGCTTTGAGCAGCTCGCGCTTGCGTTCGATTCCCCAGCGATAGCCGCCGATTCCACCACCGGTCTGCACGACACGGTGGCACGGCACGATGAGCGCTACGGGATTTGCGCCGCAAGCGCTGCCAACCGCCCGGATCGCCTCGGGGCGTCCGATGCTTCGCGCCACTTCGGCATAGCTGCGAGTGCGACCCGCGGGAATCTTCTGCAATGCGCGCCACACCTGCTGCTGGAACGCGGTGCCGCGGATGTCGAGCGGGAGGCTCAAGTGCGGCGCGCGACCTTCCGCAAGCCGAACCACGCCTCGTACCCAGTCCGCGTGCTCACGATCGTTGCGATCGATCGAGGCGCCGCTGAATTCCCCGCGCAGCAATCCTTCGAGTGCGACGTCGTCATCGCCGAGCTGGACGGCACAGATGCCTTTTGTGGTGGATGCGACCAGCAGGCGACCGAGGGCACTCGGCACGATGGAAAAGCGGATCTGCTCGCCACGACCGCGGTCCTTGTAGCGCCGCGGCGTCATGCCGATGGCACGAGCCGCGCGCTCGTAAACCCGGCTCGATGAACTGAATCCTGACGCATAGATCGCGTCCGTGACCGAGGCACCGTCCTGAAGGGCGAGCTTGAGCTGATTCATTCGCACTGCCTCCGCATAGGCGAGGGGAGAGACACCGACGTATTGCTTGAAGACGCGCTGCAGATGCGCCGGAGAAAACGAAAAACGCTTGCCGAGCCGGGCGAGCGTGAGCGTCTCATCGTGCGCGCTACGAATGTAATGACAAACACTCAGCACACGCTCCGCGGTGGGATCGCGCAGGTGGCTGCGATCGGGCTGGCAGCGCTTGCAGGCACGAAATCCGGCCTGGCGCGCCAGCTCGGGCGCAGAGAAGAACTGCACGTTCTTGCGATGCGGTTTGCGGGCTGGACAGGACGGTCGGCAATAAATGCCCGTGGTACGCACGGCGAATACGAAGCGCCCGTCGTACTCCGTGTCCCGCTCGAGGCACGCGCGCCAGAGCGCGTCCGCAGTGTCGATTCGTGAAAGTTCTGTATTCATGGCGGGCTAAGGTACGGCAGGGTTCCGGGCGGTTCCATCCGGATCGTGCGGAGATATTCGTCGGTGGGTTTTACAGTCCCCGGAGATGGCGCCAGGCCCGGTCTTCACAAGCCCTTGAACGTGGAGCCCGTGCGCTTTCTGGCCCCGGGCTTGCATCGCATTTCTCCGAGCAGATTGGGTGTCAGGTCAGGAGCGAGAATGAAGGGAAGGAAGTCGGGAGCCGATGAGGGCTCACCGATGTCTCAGCTTGTGTTAAGTCAACTGCTGGGTCAACGACTCGTGGGCCCCGGTGTGCCGACCGATCGTCGCTCCACGTCGGACCGGCGCCAGCTCACTTTCCGGTCGGTTCTCTATGGCGGCTTTCGGCCGCGTCGGCGCTCCCAGCGAAGGATGGAAGATCACGCACTGCCGGTGGTCGACTGGCATGAATCGCATCTGCTCGCCATTGCGATCGCAATCCTGCTGCTCTCGTTCGCCGATGCCTTCCTCACGATCAACCTCCTGCTCCTCGGCGCCGAGGAAGCGAACCCGTTGATGGCTGCGCTCTTCTATCGTGACGTGGCGATGTTTGCGGTCGTGAAGATGGCATTGACCGGCGGCGGTGTGATCCTGCTCGTCGCGCTGTCGCGCCTGAAGCTCTTCGGGCGCATCAAGGTGGTGCAAGGTCTCTATGCGACGCTGGTCATCTACGTGATCCTGGTGCTCTACGAACTCTCGATGTTCGCGACGCTGACCTGATGCCCGGGGCTCTCTTGAGCCCTCTTGCTTTTCCGCCCCTGAACTCCAAGTCTTGAGCCGCGGCGCGTTTCTCAAGCGCACCGGCTTCAGCTACACTACCGCGCCCCGAATGCTTCCCAGGCCATTGATTTTCAAGCAATGACAGACTCCCTGCGCGACCAGTACGCGAGCTCACCGCTGTATGGCGGTAACGCTCCGTTCGTCGAAGCGCTCTATGAGAGTTTTCTGCTCGACCCGCAGTCCGTGGCGCCGGAATGGCGCGAATACTTCACGCGCCTGAGAGCAGGCGCGGGCAGCGAGATTCCGCACGGCCCGATCATCGCCGAGCTCCTGGAGCGGGCGAAGGAGCCACGGCCGGTGGCCTCCACGGACAGCCACGAGGCGAGCGCCAAGCAGGGCGCCGTTTCGCGCCTCATCCAGGTCTATGCGAATCGTGGGCACCTGATCGCCAACCTCGACCCGCTCGGCCTGGTGCAGCGTCCGGTGCCGCGCGTGCTCGAGCTCGAATATTTCGGTCTCTCGAGCGCCGACCTCGATTCGGAGTTCTTTACGGGCAGCCGCACCGCGGCCATCCCGCGCTTCATGAAGCTGCGCGACATCCTGGCGCAGCTGAGGCACATCTACTGCGAGCACGATCGGCGCCGAGTTCGCGCACGTGTCCGATTCCGAGGAGCGCCTGTGGCTGCAGGATCGCTACCAGGATGGACGCGTGCTGCATCAGTTCAGCGCCGAGGAGAAGCGCGGCATCCTGTGGCAACTGACGGCTGCCGAAGGCCTGGAACGCTACCTGCACACCAAGTACGTCGGTCAGAAGCGTTTTTCGCTCGAAGGCGGCGACAGTCTCATCCCGCTGCTCGATGACCTGATCCAGCAGGGCGGCGTGAGCGGCGTGGAAGAGAGCGTGCTCGGCATGGCACATCGCGGCCGGCTCAATGTGCTCGTGAACCTGCTCGGCAAATCGCCGGCGAGCCTGTTCTCGGAGTTCGAGGGCAAATACGAGGGCGATCCAAGCAAGGGCTCGGACGACGTCAAGTACCACAAGGGATTCTCCGCGGACCTCAAGACGCCGGGCGGCAACGTGCACGTCGCACTCGCGTTCAACCCGTCACATCTCGAAGTCGTGAATCCGGTGGTCGAGGGCTCGGTGCGTGCGCGGCAGGAGCGGCGCGGCGACACTGATGGCGACAAGATCCTGCCGGTGCTGATGCACGGCGACGCGGCGTTTGCCGGCCAGGGCGTGGTGATGGAGACCCTGCAGCTCTCGCAGGCGCGCGGTTTCTACACCGGCGGCACGGTGCACATCCTCATCAACAACCAGATCGGCTTCACGACCAGCGATCCACGCGACTGCCGCTCGACGCACTACTCGAGCGATGTCGCCAAGATGATCGAAGCGCCGATCTTCCACGTAAACGGCGATGATCCGGAGGCGGTCGTCTTCGTCACGCGGCTCGCGCTCGAATACCGCATGCGCTTTCACAAGGACATCGTGATCGATCTGGTCTGCTACCGGCGCCACGGTCACAACGAGGCGGACGAGCCGGCAGCTACGCAGCCGATGATGTACCAGGCGATTCGCAAGCATCCGAGCACGCGCAAGATCTACGCGGACCGTCTCGTTGCAGAAGGGCTGCTGAGCGATGACGAAGCGAACGGAATCGTCGAGCAATATCGTCGCGGGCTCGATGAGGGCAAGCCGCAGGCGCGCGCATCGCTCGGCCTCATCGGCAACAAGTACACGGTCGACTGGACGCGCTATCTCAACGCCGACTGGCACGAGAGCGTGCGCACGGCGGTCGATCTGTCGACGCTGCGGACAGTCGGCAAACGCCTGACGACGGTTCCTGAGGGCTTTACGCTTCATCCGCGCGTCGCGCAGGTGATCTCCAATCGTGAAAAGATGCTGGCGGGCGAGCTGCCGCTCGACTGGGGCTGCGCGGAGACGCTGGCCTACGCCACGCTGCTCAAGGAAGGATCTGCGGTGCGGCTCGTCGGCCAGGACAGCGCGCGCGGCACGTTCTTTCATCGACACGCCGTGCTGCACGATCAGCGCAGCGGCGACACGTTCATTCCGCTGCAGACTATCGGGGAGCGCAAGACCCGCTTCGCCGTGATCGACTCGGTACTTTCCGAGGAAGCGGTCATGGGCTTCGAGTATGGCTTTTCGACCACCGATCCGGCGACGCTCGATGTGTGGGAAGGCCAGTTCGGCGATTTCGCCAATGGCGCGCAGGTGATCATCGATCAGTTCATCAGCTCGGGCGAAGCGAAGTGGGGCCGGCTCTGCGGCCTGACGCTGTTCCTGCCGCACGGCTATGAAGGGCAGGGGCCGGAGCATTCATCCGCACGCCTCGAACGCTTTCTGCAACTGTGCGCCGAGAACAACATGCAGGTGTGCGTGCCGTCGACGCCGGCGCAGATGTTCCACATGCTGCGCCGGCAGATGGTGCGTTCGTTCCGCAAGCCGCTGATCGTGATGACGCCGAAGAGCCTGCTGCGTCACAAGCAGTCGGTGTCCGAGCTCGCCGAGCTCACCGAGGGCCGGTTCAGCACGATCATCGACGATGCGGCGGAGCGCGCCGCCGGCCAGGTGCAGCGGGTCGTGTTCTGCAGCGGCAAGGTGTATTTCGACCTGCTCGAGCAACGCACCAAGCACCAGCTGCGCGACATTCCGCTGGTCCGCATCGAGCAGCTCTATCCGTTCCCGACCGAGGAATACGCGGCGGTTCTCAGGCGCTATCCGAATGCGCACGAGATCGTGTGGTGCCAGGAAGAGCCGCAGAACCAGGGCGCGTGGTACCAGATCCGCCATCGGCTGCAAGGCCCGCTGAGCGCAGGTCACACGCTGTCTGTATGCGGGTCGCGCGCCGGCCGCTGCGCCCGCGACGGGCATTCACCAGCTGCATGAAGAGCAGCAGCTCGCGCTCGTCGAGGCCGCGTTGCGAGCCACTGCCACTGAAGACACCGCCCAGGAAACGGCGCGCCTCAAGACCATCGCGATCAGGAAGAGCTCATGAGCATCGAAGTCCGAGTGCCTCAACTGCCGGAATCCGTGGCAGACGCGACGCTGGTGGCCTGGCACAAGAAACCGGGCGATGCCGTGCAGCGCGACGAGAACCTCGTCGATCTCGAGACCGACAAGGTCGTGCTGGAGGTGCCTGCGCCTATGGCTGGTATCGTCAAGGAGCTGAAGGTCGATAACGGCGCGACCGTCACCAGCGGTCAGGTGCTCGCGATTCTCGAGGAAGGCGCCGTCGCTGCGCCCTCCAAACCCTCCGCGCCGAAAGCGGGAGCGCCCGCGGCCAAGAGTGCTGCTGCCGCACCGCCCGTCGCCGCGCGCTGCCGCGGAGACGGCCAGGCCGAAAGACGATGGCTCGGCAGCGAAACTGAGCCCGTCGGTGCGGCGCATGGTCGAAGAGAACCGGCTCAATCCGACACAGATCGCAGGTTCCGGCAGAGATGGGCGCATCACCAAGTCGGACGTCGTGAATTACATGGGACAGAAGCCGGCGGCACCGGAAGCGCGTCAGCCGGCGCCCGCGGCGACTCGCCCGGCGAGCTCAGCGTCCGGCCGCGCGGAGCAGCGCGTGCCGATGACGCGCCTCCGGGCCCGCATCGCCGAACGCATGGTGCAGGCGCAGTCGACACAGGCGCTGCTCACCTCGTTCAACGAGGTGGACCTGAAGGCCGTGCAGGACCTGCGCGCCCGTTACAAGGAACGCTTCGAGAAGGAGCAGGGCGTGCGGCTCGGCTTCATGTCGTTCTTCGTCAAGGCCTCGATCGAGGCGCTGAAGCGCTTCCCGGTCGTCAATGCATCAGTCGAAGGCAGCGATATCGTCTATCACGAGTACTACGACATCGGCGTTGCCGTCTCGACCGACCGCGGCCTGATGGTGCCGATCCTGCGCGATGCTGACCAGATGAGTTTTGCGCAGATCGAAAAAACGATCGGCGAATACGCCGGCAAGGCGCGCGACGGCACGATCAGGCTCGAGGAATTGACCGGTGGCACCTTCAGCATCACCAACGGCGGCGTGTTCGGTTCGCTGATGTCGACGCCGATCGTCAACTCTCCGCAAAGCGCGATTCTCGGCATGCACAAGATCCAGGAACGCCCCATGGTCGTCGATGGCCAGGTCGTGGTGCGGCCGATGATGTATCTCGCGCTCACCTACGATCACCGCATCATCGACGGACGCGAGGCGGTGCAGTTTCTCGTCACCGTCAAGGAATGTCTCGAGGATCCGGCGCGCATGCTGGTGGGAATCTGAAACAGGACGTGTCATGGCGGACGCATTCGATGTGATCGTGATCGGCGCCGGACCCGCGGGTTATCCCGCTGCGATCCGCGCCGGCCAGAACAAGCTCAAGGTGGCCTGCATCGACGAATGGAAGAATCGCGATGGCAGCTATGCCTTTGGCGGCACGTGCCTGAATGCCGGGTGCATTCCGTCCAAGGCGCTGCTCGAATCGACCGAGCTTTATCACCGCGCGCAGACCGAATTCGCCGCGCACGGCATTCGCGTTGGCAATGTGAGCTTCGATGTCGCGGCCATGCAGAAGCGCAAGGCGGCGATCGTCAAGGTCAGCACCTCCGGGATCGCGGCGCTGTTCAAGTCGGCGGGCGTGACCGGCCTGCAGGGTCACGGCAGGCTCCTCGCGAATCGCCGCGTGCAATACACGGCACCGGACGGCTCGCAGAAGGAACTCGAAGCGAAGCACGTCGTGCTCGCTTCGGGATCGATTCCGACTGAACTGAAGAGCGCGCCTTTCAGCGGCGAGGAGATCGTCGATTCGTGGGGCGCGCTCGAATTCACTTCCGTGCCGAAGCGCCTCGGCGTGATCGGCGCGGGTGTGATTGGCCTGGAGCTCGGCAGCGTCTGGCGTCGACTCGGGAGCGAGGTCGTGGTGCTCGAGGCACTGCCAGATTTTCTGCCCATTGCCGATCAGCAGCTCGCCAAGGAAGCGCTGCGTCACTTCAAGAAGCTGGGGCTCGACATTCGCCTGGGCGCCAAGGTGTCGGGCGCGACTGTCGCGAATGGCACTGTCACAGTGCGCTTCTCCGATGCGAAGGGTGAGCAGTCGATTGAAGTCGACCGGCTCGTCGTCGCGATCGGCCGGCGCCCCTACACCGTTGACCTGCTCGACCCACAGACGGGCGTGGAGCTCGATGAGCGAGGCTTCATCAAGGTCGACCACGAGTGCCGTACCAGCGTCGAAGGTGTCTGGGCGATCGGCGATGCGGTGCGCGGACCGATGCTTGCGCACAAGGGCAAGGAGGAGGGCGTGATGGTTGCGGACCTGATCGCCGGCAAATTCTCCGAGGTGAACTACAAGGCGATTCCGTCAGTGATCTACACCGCTCCGGAGATCGCCTGGGTCGGGCAGACGGAAGAGCAGGTGAAGCAGAGCGGGCGCGCGTACAAGACCGGGACCTTTCCCTTCATGGCGAGCGGCCGCGCACGCGCGATGGAAGCCACCGCCGGGTTCGCCAAGATCGTATCGGCGACGGACAGTGACGAGATCCTGGGCGTACACATCATCGGCCCGATGGCGGGTGAGCTGATTGCCGAAGCGGTACTGGCAATGGAATATTCGGCGAGCACCGAGGACCTGCAGCGCACGATCCATGCGCATCCGACGTTGAGCGAAGCCGTGCACGAGGCGGCACTCGCCGTCGACAAGCGCGCCATCGACTTTCCGAATCGCTGAGTCGCGATCTGACCATTTCGGTGGGATTGGCAGGAAATGCGCCACGCCGGGTGACACGGCACGCTCACGCAGTGACGACGATCTTGCCGACCTGCTGATTCGACTCGAGATAGCGATGCGCCTCGGCGATGTCCTGCAGAGGAAATGTCTTCGCGATCACTGGCTTGAGGTGCCCAGTCAGCGAGCCCGCGCAGGATCAGGTCCTTCGCGTGTGCGAAACGGTCCGGTCGATTCCAGATCGTTGAGGCAACCCAACCGCGGATGCTGAGGTTCTTGAAGGCTGCCGGCCAGTGCGGATGCGTTGTCGGCTGGCCGCTCAGCCCGCCATAGATGAAGAGCACACCGTCCTGCGCCATGGCCTGCGCGAGCGTGTCGACGTAGGGCCCGCCTACCGGATCAAAGACAATCCGGGCGCCCTTGCCGCCGGTGATCTTCATCACTTCGGCGACGAGGTCGCTCTCTTCAGTTGCGATCACATGCTTCGCGCCCTGCTCGAGCAAGGCCTGCGCCTTCGCGCCGCGACGGGTCGCCGCAATCGGCACCGCGCCCGCCCAGTTCGCGAGTTGTATCGCGGCAAGTCCGACGCTGCTCGATGCCGCGCGGATGATGACGTGATCTCCTACGGTTGCGTGTGCAACCTCGATGATCGCGAGCGCGGTGAGATATTGCATCCAGATCGATGCGGCCTGGATCGGGCTGAGGGCGCGCGGCGCCGCAAGAATGCTGCGCGCCGGCACGATGGCATCGTTCTGCGTAGACACCGTACTCGCCCAGGCGAAACGTCGGCAGCACACACACCCGATCACCGACTGCGAAATCCTGCACGCCTTCGCCCAGCGCTTCGATGATTCCCGCCGCCTCATAGCCGATGAGTGTTGGAAGCTTCGGCTTGACCGGATAAAGCCCGGCGCGAAAGGCGGCCTCGGAGCGGTTGAGACCGATCGCCTCGATCCGCAGCCGAACTTCACCCGGGCCGGGCCGGCCCACTTCGAGCTCTTCGATGCGCAGGACGTCCGGTCCGCCGTGTTCATGCACTCGCACGACCTTACTCATGCTGTACCTCGCTGCTAGTCCTCCAACTTGAACTGCACGCGTGTTTTCAGGCGCTGCTCGCGGTCCAGCCCATCGACGCTCGGCTCGTATCTCCACTGCCGTACCGCCGCGAGCGCCGCACGGTCGAATTGATTGCGTGGCTTGGCGTCATCGACGCGCGCATCCGTCACGACTCCCGAAGCGGCGACGCCAAAGCTGACGTCAACCCATCCCTCGATGCCCCTGGAGATCGCCTCCTGCGGATACTGTGGAGCCACATACTTGAGCTGCTTGGGCGGCGCAGCTGCCGCGATTGCCGGTGCCTGAGCGGTGCGCAGGGCGGCTTCTGCGGCGGCGAGATCCGCTCCGGTGTAGCCCACTGCTCGTGCTTCACTCAGCATTCGCCCTGCGTTGTCGTACTGGCCTGTCGCAGTAGCACCCTGGGCGCGCGCCACGAGCTTCGCGCCGAGCGCCTGTGCCGCCTTGTCCGCGCCCGGGAACTGCGGATCGTTCTGCCTGAGTCGGTCGAGGTAGTAGCGCGCACTGTCTTGCGGCGGCTCGAGGAGCCGGTTTTCCTCGGTCCGTTTGACCGCGAGCGCCAACAGGTCGCTCTTGGTCTTGGTGTCGACACCAGTGGTGATGCGCGAGCTGAGACGATCGATTTCCGCTTGCTCGACGCCCAGATCCTGCGCTTGCACGATCCAGTTGCGGGCCGTGTCGAAGCGCTGCGCATCGATCGCGGCATCCGCGGAGCTCACCACGCGATCGCCAAGGTCGCGCAGGCCCTGCTGAACCGCAACGTTGCCGGGTTCAAGTCGCTGCGCATTGCGCAGGTAGAACCTGGCGCTGTCCTGCGGCGGGGCGACGAGGCGATTCTGTGCCACTCGCTGGCGTGCAAGCTCGAGCAATTGGGCAACCTGTTGCGCGCGTGCGCGTGAATCGATCGCCTGCTGTGCCGAAGTGATTTCCGAGGACTTGCTCTCGACCTGCTGTGCCTGCTGCAGCAGGTCCTGTGCCTCCTGCAGGTTACCCGCCGTCGCCGACTGCCGCGCCTGCAGCACGAGCTGTTCCTGGCGATCCTTGGCGAGTTGCGCCTCGAGGAATGTCAGGCGCCGGTGATCGGGACGAACCTGGCGTGCTGAAGCGAGAGCACCGGCCGCTGCCGTCGAGATTCCCTTCGACCAGCTGGCTCTCGGCTTGCTCGATGAAATGTGTCGCGAGCTGATCGAGCCCGGTCTGGGCCGCGGCGTTCTGCGGATCGAGCCGCAGCACTTCGGCGTACAGGGCGAAAGCACTCCCTGCGGCCGGGTCGAGCAGGTGTCCAGCGCGGACGGCGGCTTGCGCCGATGCGAGAGTGGAGGCGATGGCGAGCGCGCGTCGATCGGGTGGCGGCTCGCGATGAGTCCAGTACCACACTCCGGCGCCTGCGCCGGCGAGCAGGATCAGCGCGCCGCCCGCGATCGCAGCGAGTAGGCCGGTCCGCATCCGCATCCGTCGACGCACTGGCGCCTCGACAGGGACCTGCGCGGCGGGCTCGGGCTGCACAGGGGCGGCGGATGTCGGGCGCAGCTCGAAGTGGGCCTCACTACGCCGATGGGCCTTGAGCGAGGCGTGGTGCCGGGTCGCCGATTCGAGCGCGAGGCGGGCGAGACCGGGTGTCACCGGCTTCAGCAGGAAGCGGTGGATGGTCCCCGCAGACAGCAGGCCCATGAGCGCGTTGCCTTGCTCGCGGTTGCCAACCGCAACGGTGACCAGTGCCTCTTCGCGTGCGCGCAGATGATTGGTGATGCGTCGCAGGGCAGACTCGGTCAACGCGAGATCCGTAACCAGCACTGCACATTGACCTGAAGCTGCGAGCCGTGCGGCATCTTCGAGCTTGGCGGCGAGATGCACTTCGTGCCGGCCGTGCATGGCAGCCCGAATCGCCTCGTACAGATCCACATCGGTAGTGAGTACGGTAATCGGGTCATCCGTGATGGATCCGCCCGTCCCGTGGGCATCGTGCGTCGATTCGAGGACGACGTGCTCGACCTGCGCGCCCGTCCCCTGCACCTGGGCGCTTCGGCCGGCGGCCTCGAGCACTTCCTTGAGCTGATCAGCGGTGCAGGGTCGTTTCAGCACGTAAAACAGCTCGGCGGCGGCGAGCTGCCCCTCGATGGCACGGCGTTCTCCGGCATTGACGAGCAAGACTCGCGCGGTGGCGGGAGAGTGCTTGTGCGCTTCATTCAGGACCTCGAGTCCCGAACCGGTGAACAACGTCTGCCCTGCGACCAGCGCCCGTATCGGGAATCGCGCCAGGGCCGCGAGCGCATCGTTGGGACTCACCGTGAGATAGAACTCGAACTCCTTGCGTAATGGCGCGACGAGCGACCTGAGCGCTTCCAGGTCGTGATCGACCATGACGACATCGGGCGCTCGGGTGCTCATTACGGCCGCCGGCTAGACGGTGCGCCTCACACGCACCACGTTGGGCAGCGCGCTGAGACGACTCAGCACCCGGCTCAGCTCTTCGATTCCGTGTACACCGACCCGCAAAGACGATGTGTGCTGTTCCCTCGCGCGCATTAGTGACTGTCGACATGTTCTGGATGCTGATCTTCTCATCGGCGAGTACGGCGCTCACATCGCGCACCAGGCCGCGCCGGTCGAGCGCATCGACGGCGATGTCGACCGCGAAGAGCTGATCACGCTTTTCTCCCCAGGCCACCTGGATGATACGCTCGGGCTGACGGGCCTTGAGCCGCAACAGGCTCGCACAGGTGTCGCGGTGAATGCTGACTCCACGGCCGAGCGTGATGTACCCCGCGATCGGCTCGGGTGGTACCGGTCGGCAGCAGCGCGCCACGTTCGACAGAAGATTGCCAACCTGCTCGACGATGACGCCACTCGGCCCCGCCGGGGTGGGAGCGCGGCGCGGAACTACCCGCGGCTCCTGTGGCTCCGAATGCGTGCGTCGCTGAATCGCGGCGGCGATCTGTGCGCTGTGGATGTCGCCGGCGCCAATCGCAGCATACAGCGCCTCGGCATTGCGCAGGCCGAGCTCATTGATCAGATCGGGCAGGGCGAGGTTGCGAGCACCGAGGCGCTCGAGCTCGCGTTCGAGAATCTCGCGGCCCTCGGTGCGGTTCTGCGCCTCATCGCGCTTGCGAAAGAAGCTGCGCACCTTGGCACGGCTGCGCGGGGAGGCGAGAAAGCCGTTGTGGGGGTTGAGCCAGTCGCGGCTGGGCTGCAGCTGCTTTGCGGCAATGATCTCGACGATCTCCCCGTTCTGCAGCTTGTAGTCGAGCGGCACCATGCGGCCGTTGACCTTCGCGCCACGGCAGCGATGTCCGAGATCAGTGTGCACGTGATAAGCGAAGTCGAGGGGTGTCGCCTGCTTGGGCAGATCGATCACCTGGCCTTTGGGCGTGAGCACGTACACCCGGTCTTCGAAGATTTCGGAGCGGACGCGGTCCAGGAAGTCGCGATCCGATTCGGCCCCGTCCTCCGGTTCGAGGAGCCGGCGCACCCAGCGGATCTTGGACTCGTAAGCCGCATCACGTTGGCCGCCCTCCTTGTACTTCCAGTGGGCGGCGACACCGAGTTCGGCGTGCTCGTGCATCTCGCGCGTACGAATCTGCACTTCGAGCGGCTCGTGCCCCGGCCCGAACACGGCGGTGTGCAGTGAACGGTAGAAGTTGTCCTTGGGTGTCGCGATGTAATCGTCGAACGCGCCGGGAATATAGGGCCAGAGGCCATGGACGACGCCCAGCGCTCCATAGCAATCGGCGATGCTGTCGACCAGCACACGCAACGCGCGCACGTCGAGCACCTGTTCGAAGGAGAGCTGCTTGAGCTGCATCTTTTTCCAGATGCTGAAGATATGCTTGGGCCGCCCAACGATTTCCGCGTGGATACCCGCCTTGCCAAGCTCGAACTGCAAGTGCCCGATCACCGACTCGATGTAGCGCTCTCGATCAGCGCGGCGAGACTTGAGGGCTGCAGCGATGCGCCGATAGTTCTCCGGGTCGAGATAGCGAAACGAGAGATCTTCGAGTTCCCACTTCAGTTGCCACACACCAAGTCGATTGGCGAGTGGCGCGTGGATTTCGCGCGCCTCGAGGGCGAGCTGCCGCTGCGCGTCCGGGTCGAATTCCTTGGCCTCGCGCAGACGCAGCAGCTGCTCGGCAAGGCGCAGGATGATGAGGCGCGGATCGGTGACGATCGCGAGCAGCATCTTGCGCAGCGTTTCAGCCTGTGTCGCCGAAAGCTTCTGCTCGGGACGCCACTGCGCCGGGAGCCCGATATTGCCGAGCTGACGCAGCCCACGAGCCAGGCGCACTGCTTCGACGCCGAAGCGGCTCGCGGCGGCATCCTCATCGATCAGGCGTGCATCGAGCAGGGGAACGGCCAGCCCGGCGAGCACCACGTCATCGTCGATCGCGAGCGATGCAACGGTTCGCGACAGCGCCAGGGCGCGGGCACGGGCCGCATCGGCGCCATCCTCGGTCGCGAGCGAGGCGAGTTGCGCCTCGGCGGCGAGCACCGCGGTGGAAGCTGGACGCAGGGTGGAAGTCGTTGTTTCCACGATTGAATCAGGCGCCTCGGCGGTGTCCGGGTGAAAGGTTTCCGGCTATGATACCCGCACTTTTCGCGCAGGCTTCAAGCACATGGCAGGTCATAGCAAGTGGGCCAATATCCAGTATCGCAAGGGAGCCCAGGACAAGAAGCGCGGCAAAGTTTTTACCAAGCTCATCCGGGAAATCACCACTGCAGCACGGGTGGGCGGAGGCGATCCGAATTCCAACCCGCGGCTGCGTATCGCGATGGATAAGGCACGCGCTGCCAGCATGCCACGCGATAACATCGAGCGGGCGGTTAAGCGCGGCACCGGCGAGCTCGGTACGGAAAACTTCCAGGAAGTTCGTTACGAGGGCTATGGTCCCGGGGGCGTTGCGGTGATGGTCCAGTGCCTCACCGACAATCGCAATCGCACGGTTGCGGACGTCCGCCATGCCTTCACCCGCTACGGTGGCAACCTGGGCGCCGAAGGGTCGGTTGGGTATCTCTTCAATGAGGTCGGCATGCTCTGCTACCCGCCGGGGAGCGATGAGGATTCGGTCATGGCCGCGGCGCTCGATGCCGGTGCGGAAGACATCGTGACCAACGACGATGGCTCGATCGACGTGCTGACCGATCCTTCCGAATACGAGCGGGTGCGCGATGCGATGAGTCAGGCGGGCCATTCGCCAGGGGGTGCCGAGGTCACGATGCGTGCCGCAAACTCGACGCCACTCGCAGGTGAGCAGGCTGAGTCCATGGTGCGCCTGCTCGAGGCGCTCGAAGACCTGGACGACGTTCAGCACGTTTACTCGAATGCCGATATCCCGGATGACATCCTGGCGCGCGTATAAACCGGCGGCGACGCCGGTCGGGGTGCAGCATGAAGTGCTGGCGACGGTGGCGTCGGTGCGCGTGCTCGGGCTTGATCCGGGCTCGCGGTGCACGGGCTTTGGCATCATCGACTGGAACGGCGGGGATGCCGCCTACGTCGCGAGCGGTGCAATCAATATTTCCGCGGAGTCGTTTCCGGAGCGCCTGCAGGAGATCTTTGCGCGCGTGCGGGCGCTGATCACGGAGTATCAGCCGGTCGAAGTGGCCGTGGAGCGCGTGTTCGTGAACAAGAATGCGGACAGCGCACTCAAGCTCGGGCAGGCACGAGGCGCGGCACTGTGCGGCGTCTTCAGCGGGACGGTGAAGGTGTTCGAATACTCGGCACGTGAAATCAAGATGGCAGTGGTGGGCACCGGGGGCGCGGAGAAGACCCAGGTCCAGCACATGGTGAAGGCATTGCTGCAGGTCCAGGGACGGTTGAGCGCGGATGCCGCCGATGCCCTCGCCGTGGCGCTCTGCCACGCCCACGGCCGTCAGCTTCGCAGCATGCTCCGCGCTCCATGATCGGATCCCTGCGTGGCCGACTCATCGCCAAGCACCCCCCTGCTTTGACGATCGACGTCAACGGCGTCGGCTACGAGCTCGAAGCGCCGATGTCGACCTTTTACGATCTCCCCGCGGCGGGTCAGGAGGTGCAGCTCTTCACTCACCTCGTGGTGCGCGAGGACGCACAGGTGCTCTACGGGTTCGGCACCGATGGGGAGCGGCGGCTCTTCAGGACCTTGCTGAAAGTGTCGGGCGTCGGGCCGAAAATCGCACTCGGCATTCTCTCTGGCATCAGCGTGGAAGGGTTCGCGCGTTGCGTCGAAGCCCAGGATGCCGCGAGTCTGCAGCGTATTCCGGGCGTCGGGCGCAAGACCGCCGAGCGTCTCCTGATCGAAATGCGGGACCGCCTGAAGAATCTCGCGGTCGTGGGCGAGGTGGCGCGGCCCGAGGGTGGGCCAACGGCTGCACATGCGGAGGCCTTCACTGCGCTGGTGTCGCTCGGATACAAGCCCGCCGAAGTCGCGCGCCTGCTCAAGGCGTCGGAAGGCGGCGACGGCTCGACGGAGGATCTGATCCGGCGCGCCCTGCAGGCAGCGGTGAGGGGCTAGCTTTGAGCGAAGAACGCATCATCGGGCCGCAGGAGACCGGCGAAGACGAAGCGGCAGAGCGCGCGGTGCGACCGCGTGTGCTCGCCGACTACGTCGGGCAGAGCGCCGTCAAGGCGCAGATGGAGATCTTCATCACCGCTGCCCGCAATCGCGGCGAAGCGCTCGATCACGTCCTGATCTTCGGGCCGCCCGGCCTGGGAAAGACGACGCTGGCGCATATTGTCGCGAACGAGCTCGGCGTGAACCTGCGCCAGACCTCGGGCCCGGTCCTGGAGCGCGCCGGTGATCTTGCAGCGCTGCTAACCAACCTGCAGCCGCGCGATGTGCTGTTCGTCGACGAAATCCATCGCCTGAGCCCGGTGGTCGAGGAAATCCTCTATCCGGCCATGGAGGATTTTCAGCTCGACATCATGATCGGCGAGGGCCCTGCAGCGCGCTCGATCAAGCTCAACCTGCCGCCCTTCACGCTGGTCGGCGCGACGACCCGAGCCGGGCTTCTGACTTCGCCGCTGCGCGACCGGTTCGGCATCGTGCAACGGCTGGAGTTCTACTCGGTCGCGGACATCGAGCGCATCGTGACGCGCTCGGCACGCATCCTCGAGCTGCCAATCGATGCCTCCGGCGCGCACCGGATCGCCACACGTTCGCGCGGTACGCCACGGATCGCAAACCGCTTGTTGCGCCGGGTGCGCGATTTCGCGGAGGTGAAAGCTGACGGCCACATCACCGACCAGGTGGCGACGGCCGCCCTCGACCTGCTCGAGGTGGATCCGCAGGGTTTCGACACGCTCGATCGCAAGCTCTTGCTCACGATCATCGAGAAGTTCGATGGCGGGCCGGTCGGCGCCGACAGTCTGGCCGCCGCGGTCGGCGAGGAGCGCGACACGATCGAAGACGTGATCGAACCGTTCCTGATCCAGCAGGGATTTCTGATGCGCACTGCGCGCGGGCGAATGGCGACACGCGCCGCCTACCTGCACTTCGGCCTCAAGATGCCCAATGCCGATCGGCCCGGAAGTCTGCCGCTGTTCGGCGAGGGCAAACAATGACGCAAGCCCTCGGGCGGCAGCTCCCATGATCACCTTCACCTTTCCGATCCGGGTCTACTGGGAAGACACCGACGCCGGTGGCATCGTCTACTACGCCAACTACCTCAAGTTCATGGAGCGGGCGCGCACGGAACTGTTGCGCAGCTTCGGGATCCACCAGAACCAGCTGGCTGAAGAGCACGGCGTGATGTTCGCGATCGTCTCGGTGAACATCGATTACCTGCTGCCCGCGCGGCTCGACGATGAGCTGATCGTGACCTGCAACCTCCTCGCCGAGGGCCGCGCGAGCTTCGCCTTTTCGCAGGAAGTGTATCGCGGGCGAGTCGGCGGCGAGCTGCTGACGCGCGCGCGCACACGCGCAGCCTGCCTGGATTGCAAGACCCTGCGGCCGCGCCGTCTGCCGGACAGTTTGCTCGCGGCCATGACCAAGAACGAGGAGTGAGCCGGAAATGTCGTCGGATCTTTCGGTCATCAGGCTGGTTCTCGACGCGAGCTTCGTCGTGCAGCTCGTGCTCGCGCTGCTGATGGGCGCCTCCATCGCGTCCTGGGCGGTTATTCTGCGCAAGCGCTCGCTGATCCGCCGGGCTCGCACGGAAGCTGATTCGTTCGAGGGTAATTTCTGGTCTGGCGGCGACCTGTCGATGCTGTTTCGTTCCATCGAAGCCCGCGAAGGCAGCACCGCCGGTATGGAGAGCATTTTCGAATCGGGATTCCGGGAGTTCGGCCGGCTGCGCCAGCAGAGCGGAGTGGCCTCCGTCGCAGCTGCTCGAGGGTGCACAACGCGCGATGCGCGTCGCGCAGATGCGCGAGGTCGATCGGCTCGAACAGAATCTCGCCATGCTGGCGACCGTCGGCTCGACCAGTCCCTACGTCGGCTTGTTCGGTACGGTGTGGGGCATCATGAATTCATTTCACTCGCTCGGTAACGTGCAGCAGGCCACCCTGGCGATGGTCGCGCCCGGGATCGCCGAGGCGCTGATCGCGACCGCCATGGGGCTGTTTGCCGCCATTCCCGCGGTGATCGCCTATAACCGTTATGCCGATCAGGTCGGTCGCCTCGAGCTGCGCTACGACACCTTCATGGAAGAGTTCGCCACGATCCTGCAGCGGCACGCGGCGGCAAGGACGGTCTGAGATGCCGAAGTCGACACGCAGCCGCAGCCGCAAGCTCATGGGCGAGATCAATGTCGTCCCGTACATCGACGTGATGCTGGTGCTGCTCATCATCTTCATGATCACGGCCCCGCTCCTCACGCAGGGAATCAAGGTGGATCTGCCGGATGCAGGTGCCGAGCCCCTCGATCCCGATATGCTCAAGCAGCACCAGCCCCTGGTCCTGAGCGTGGATGCCAAAGGCCGGCTCTATCTCAACATCGGCCGCGATAAGGATCGGGCCATTGACGAGAGGACCGTGATGGCGCGGGCGGCCGCGGTCCTGCGGCGCGACAAGCAGACGCCGGTACTGGTGAAGGCAGACGAGTCGGTGCCCTATGGGCGGGTCGTGACCGCGATGGTGCTGCTGCAGAAGGCGGGTGCGCAAAAAGTCGGCTTCATCACCGATCCGCAGAAGCTTCCCGAGGAGGAGCGGCAGAGCAATCGTTAGGAGTCTGTCTGACTATTCCGTATGAGCCGCGTTGCGATTAGCAGGCGATGGATGCAAGGCGCGAAGTGCAGGCCATGGTCGATTCCATGGCCAAACTTCGCAACGCCGCAGACGCGCCTGATCATCGCAACCCGACGGGACCGGCGGTGTTGGCCTGCAGCGTCGTTGCAGTCTCCTCATGTGGAGTGACCACACAGCGTCGCCTGCGCCTAGCTGCAGGCCAACACCGCCGCGCTCGCGGCCATACGGAATAGTCAGACAGACTCCTACCATGGCAGGATTCGCCCGCGAACATGCTGTCTCGCTCACGCTCTCGATACTGCTGCACGCGATCGTCATCGGCCTGCTGGCATATGGATTCGTGACGCTGCGTTCGCGGCCGACGCCACGGCCGCAACCGGCCATCGAAGCGACCGTAGTCGACGAGCGGCGCATCGAGGCGGAGGCCCAGCGACTGGAGCAGGAAGAGAAGGAGCGGGCGCGCCAGGCGCAGGAAGAGCGCGAGCAGGCGGAACAAGCCAAACGCGAGCGCGAAGAAGAGCAGCAGCGGCTCGAAGATCTCAAGCAGCAGCGCGAATCGGAAGAGAAGCTCGCCCAGGAACGTGAACAGCAGCGTCAAAAGGAAGAGCAGGAGGCGAAGCGCAAAGCCGACGAGACCAAGCGCCAGCAGCAAGCCAAGGCCGCCGCCGACAAGAAGCGCAAGGAGCTGGAAGCGACGCAGCGCAAGGAGAGCGAAGCGGAGCTCAAGCGACGGCTCGCGGAGGAGGAACGGCGCAGTGCGGCGGAGGATTCCGGCCAACTGGCGCAGTACGTCGCGCAGATCCAGGCGCGGATTCAGCGCGCCTGGATCCGCCCACCGAGCGCGCGCGAGGGCTTGCGGTGCATCGTCAATGTGACGCAAGTTCCGGGCGGGGAGGTGGTGGGCGTCAAGATCGGGGAATGCAACGGCGATGACGCCGTAAGACAATCCATCGAGGCTGCGGTCTACCGCGCTTCACCGCTGCCGGAACCGTCGGACCCGGCACTGTTCGAAAGGAATCTGAAGCTCGAGTTCAAGCCCGGCGACATATGATCGATGCAAAGACCACAGCGAGGTGACGGGTGAATCTAAACAGGGAAGAGTTGAAGCAATACATGGCAGCGACTGCGCTCGCAGTTCTTGCATTGGCGGGTTCAACCCCGGTGAGTGCCGAGCTCACGATCGAGATTACCGAGGGCGTGAGCGATCCAATCCCCATCGCGATCGTGCCCTTCGGCTGGTCGGGCGTGGATCAGGCGCCGGTCGATGTTGCCAATATCGTGGCAGGAGACCTGCAGGGCAGCGGTCGGTTCCGACCCATGGCGCGCGGCGACATGGTCGACCTGCCGACCAAGGCGACCGACGTAGTGCCGGATGACTGGCGGATGCTGCGCAACGATTTCGTCGTGGTCGGCGAGCTGCAGCCGCAGCAATCTTCCGGCCAATACCTGATCCGCTATGCGCTGGTGAACGTGCTCAACGGCCAGAAACTGCTCGAGTACGCACAGCCTGCATCGAGCGCTACGCTGCGTGCTGCGAGCCACCGGGTGAGCGACAAGATCTTCGAGAAGCTGACCGGCATTCCCGGGGCGTTCTCGACCCGCATCGCGTATGTCTCGGTTGCGGGTAAGGCGCCCAATGCGCACTATCAACTCATCGTGGCGGATGCCGATGGCGTCAATCCCCGCGTGGTGGCGCAATCGACAGAACCGATCATGTCGCCCGCGTGGTCGCCCGACGGTCAGAATCTTGCCTATGTGTCATTCGAAGGCCGGGTCGCGGCCATATTCGTGCAGGTGCTGCGCACGGGTGAGCGACGCCGGGTGTCTGCACGCGCGGGTATCAACGGTGCGCCTGCGTGGTCACCGGATGGACGTCGCATAGCACTCACACTCTCGCACAAGGATGGCAATCTCGACGTCTATGTACTCGGGCTCAATGACCAGGTGCTGACGCGGCTGACGGATGACAATGCGATCGACACCGAGCCGGCCTGGTCGCCGGATGGTAAGAGTATCTACTTTACCTCCGACCGTTCCGGCGCGCCGCAGATCTATCGCGTGAGCGCCAGTGGCGGCGATCGTGCCCAGCGGGTCACGTTCGAGGGCAGTTACAACGCGCGACCACGCGTTTCGCCGGATGGCACACAGCTCGCGATGGTCACGCTCGATCGCGGCGCGTATCGGATCGCAGTCATGAGCCTGGGGAACGCTGCAACCCGCGTACTCACGCAGGGAAGTCTCGACGAATCACCGAGCTTTGCGCCGAACGGCGCGGTGCTCATTTATGGGACTCAGGATAAGGGCCGCGGGGTGCTCGCGACCGTTTCCGTCGACGGCAACGTTCATCAGCGCATCGCGGCGGAGCAGGGCGACATTCGAGAGCCGATTTGGTCACCGCTCCCTGCATCATGATTGGCGTGGCGCCTGCCGAGGGGTGTCCCAGATCAGGCGTCTGTGGTAGAAATCGGCGACTCAAAATGTCCGCGCACTGGAGATACGGGAAATGCGAAACGCGCTCCTACTGACGATGCTCTCGGCGACGCTGCTGCTGATGGGTTGCCCGAAACGCGACGCGGTGAAGGAAGCGCCTCCTGCGACCTCGGAAGAAGGGGCAACGACGCCCGGCCTGGAAACAAACCCTGTCGGCCAGGGGAGCGCGACTGGGGCTGGTGCGGCGGGTCAGCAGGCGGGTCTCGCCGTGCGAATCATCTATTTCGATTTCGACAATGCAGACATCCGCCCCGAATATCGCGACATCATTGCTGCTCATGCGCGACGGCTCGCCACCAGCGCCGCGCTCAAGGTACGGCTGGAAGGGCATGCGGACGAGCGCGGCTCGCGCGAATACAACATCGGTCTCGGGGAGCGGCGTGCACAGGCCGTCCGGCGCGCACTCATGCTGCTCGGGGTCGGCGAGGGGCAGATCGCGACGGTCAGTTATGGCGAGGAACGGCCGGCGGTGGAAGGCAGCGACGAGGCAGCCTGGGCCAAGAATCGCCGGGTCGAAATCGCCTTCGTCAACTGACATCACGCCATGGTGCTACGCAGCGTGATCGGCAGAGCGGCAGGGATCGTCTGCTTCCTTTTGATGGCCGGCTGCGCCAGCACACCTGGGCCAGACGATCCGGTCACCATCAAGTTGAACGATCTCGATCGGCGGCTCGAACGCATCGAGCGCGTGATCTCGAATCAAAGCCTCCTGGAGCTGTCGCAACAGTTGCAGGCACTGCAGACCGAGGTGCGTTCACTGCGCGGTTCGCTCGATGAGTTGCAGTTTCAGAACGAGAAGGGCAAGGGCCAGCAGCGGGATCTGTACTCAGATCTCGACCGGCGAGTGAAAGCGATCGAAAGTGGCACACAGGCCGTCACCCCCGACGGCAACGGCACGGCGTTGCCGGTTCCCGCAGGATCAGACCGGGCCAACTACCAGGCCGCGTTCGATCTGCTCAAGTCGGGGCAGTACGAGAAAGCGACCGCGGCCTTCCAGCAATTCCTGGTGGCATTCCCGGCCAGCTCGCTGTCAGACAACGCCCAATACTGGCTCGGCGAGAGCTACTACGTGACGCGGCGCTACGATGAGGCGCTGAAGACATTCCGCGTGGTGGTCGACCGTTACAAGGAATCGCGCAAGCTGCCGGATGCGTGGCTCAAGATCGGCTACTGCCAATACGAGCTCAAGAACTGGAGTGCAGCGCGCGACGCACTGACGCGTGTGACCCGTGACTTCCCGGACTCCAGCGCAGCGCCCGAGGCGGCGAACCGATTGGAGAGGATGAAGGGCGAAGGGCACTGATCGCGCCGCGCTCCTGGGCAGAAGTGATGTGTCGAGCGATCCCATCCGACTGAAGATCACCGAGATCTTCTATTCCCTGCAGGGCGAAGCGGACAGCGTCGGAATCCCGACCGTATTCGTGCGCCTTACCGGCTGCCCGTTGCGCTGCCAGTATTGCGACACCGCCTATGCATTTCATGGCGGGGAATGGTGGGCTCTCGAAGATGTGCTGAGTGAGGTCGCACGCCACGGGTACACGCTACGTGTGCGTTACGGGTGGTGAACCGCTCGCTCAACGCGCTTGTTTGCCGCTTCTCGACAGGGCTTTGCGACGCCGGCTACCGTGTGTCGCTTGAAACGAGTGGTGCGCTCGACGTGTCGGCAGTCGATGAGCGGGTCGTGCGCGTCGTCGATGTAAAAACACCCGGCTCGGGCGAATGTCACCGCAATCGCCTGGAGAACTTCGCCGACCTGCGCCGCACCGATCAGGTCAAGTTCGTGATCTGCGATCGCGCCGACTACGAGTGGAGCAAAGGATTCATCCGCGAGTACGCCCTCGGGGAACGCTGCCCGATCCTGTTCTCACCGAGCCACGAACAACTCGCGGGCGCTGAGCTCGCTGACTGGATCCTCGCCGATCACCTGCCGGTGCGATTCCAGGTCCAGCTTCACAAGTACTTGTGGGGCAATGTTCCGGGTAAATGACGTGCACGCCGTAGTACTGCTATCGGGAGGACTCGATTCTGCGACGACGCTCGCCATCGCAAGCCGGGAGGGATTCCTGTGTCACGCGCTGAGCTGTTTTTATGGTCAGCGCCATGGCGCCGAGCTCGAGGCTGCTGCAGAACGTGGCCCGGCAGTTGGGCGCGGTCGAGCATCGGGTCATGAGTGTCGACCTTGCGGGCATCGGTGGCTCGGCCCTGACTGACAAGAGTCTCGCGGTGCCCGAGGGGCCTTCGGACGGAATCCCGATCACGTATGTTCCGGCGCGCAACACGATGCTGCTGGCGCTGGCGCTGGGCTGGGCGGAGGTACTCGAGGCGCGCGACATCTTCATGGGTGTGAACGCGGTCGACTATTCTGGATATCCGGACTGTCGCCCGGAGTTCATTGCGGCGTTCGAGAAACTGGCAGCACTGGCGACACGCGCCGGGGTCGAGGGCAAGCCGCTGCGCGTTCACGCGCCTCTCATCCGGATGTCGAAGGCTGAGATCGTGAAACGTGGCCTCGAGCTCGGGGTCGATTTCTCGATGACCGTCTCGTGTTACCGGGCCGACGAACAGGGCCGTGCCTGCGGGCGCTGCGATTCGTGTCGTCTGCGGCGTGCGGGCTTCGAGGCGGCAGACATCGCGGATCCGACCCGCTACCAGTAGTTCAATGCTCGAATGGTGATAGGGCTTCGCCCGCGCCGGGCGTCGAGCGGATGGCCGCATTCAGCGTATTGAGCAGCAGGCAGGCGATCGTCATCGGGCCGACACCGCCTGGGACTGGTGTAATGGCCCCCGCTCGATTCACCGCGGAGTCGAACTCGACATCGCCCACAACTCGATTGCGACCCGCCTCATCGGTGACCCGGTTGATCCCGACATCGATGACGATGGCGCCCTCCCGGATCCAGTCGCCGCGAATCGCCTTCGGGCGTCCAATGGCCGCGACCAGCACTTCCGCCTCGCGGCACAACGCCGGCAGGTCGCGCGTGCGTGAATGGGCGATCGTCACCGTGCAGTGCTCGCGCAGCAGAAGTTGAGCGGCAGGCTTGCCGACGATGTTCGAGCGCCCGACGATCAACGCGCGTGCGCCGGCGAGATCAGGCCGGACGCTGCGGATCAGGATCAGGCTGCCGAGCGGCGTGCAGGGGACTACCGCATCGAGCCCGGTCGCAAGTCGTCCGACGTTGATCGGATGAAAACCGTCGACATCCTTGCGCGGGTCGATCCTGAGCAGCACACCGGTTTCATCGACCTGCTTCGGCAACGGCAGCTGCACCAGGATGCCGTGGACATCGGCCCTGGCATTGAGCTCATCGATCAGGCGATGGAGCTCCGCCGTCGTCACGGTCGCCGGCATGCGGTAGTCGAAGCTTCGTATGCCGACGGCGGCGGCCTGCTTGCTCTTGCTGTCGACGTAGAGGCGGCTCGCCGGATCGTCGCCCGCGAGAACCACGGCCAATCCCGGCTCAATGCTTTTCGCTTTGCGAAACTCGGCGGCGCGTTGGCCTACACGGACGCGCAAATCTGCGGCGATGGTCTTTCCGTCAATGATTGTGGCGGTCAAGCGTTCCTCGGTGGTTTTCCGGGTGGTTGCGGGCGATGGATTGTTTCAAATCCCGCCTCACGCAGCCATACTGACAGTGCGCCGGAAGCCTGCTGGACGTTTCGCTACAAGTCGAGTTCGTGGTTCAGAAGCGCGGCAAACTTCGGCCCAGCGACCGCATTAAGAACCCCCGTTTCAGCCCATCACAACTCACGAATGACTCTACAAGCCGCCCGCGCTCGACCTGTGTCCGCGATGCCCAATGACGAGCGCAGCGCCATCGTCCACCTGTGTCGCAGGTCATCCATCGAGATGTCCGTGCACGACCTGTCGAAATTGCCGGAGTGCCGGGCCCTGTTGCCCGGCGGCCTGCAGCTCTACATCAGCCATCTGCCAGGACAGACCTGGAAGCAGACGATCGAGACTGCCGCGCAGGTTCGCGCCCAGGGGTTCGAACCGGTTCCGCACCTGCCGGTGAGAAAGCTCGCGAGCAAGGGCGAGCTGCAGCAAGTCCTCGAGGGGCTCTCGGGTGTGGCCTCGGTGAAGCAGGTGCTGCTCATCGCTGGTGATGTGAAGGAGCCGCAGGGACCTTTTGCGGCGACCATCGAAGTCATGAACACCGGCCTCCTTGGACGCTACGGCATCAATTCGCTGAGCATTGCGGGCCATCCGGAGGGTCACCCTTCGGTGGCGGAAAGCGAAGTGCGTGCCGCCGAAGCGGCCAAGGCGCAACTGGCACAGCAGCTCGGCATCGAGATCACGTTTGTCACCCAGTTCCTGTTCGAAAGTGCACCGATCATCGATTGGTGTCAGCAGCTGCGCACGCGCGGCGTGCCCGGAATGATCACCATCGGACTCGCGGGGCCCGCAAAGCTCACCACGCTCCTTAACTTCGCCATGCGTTGCGGGGTCGGTCCCTCGATTCGGGCCATCGGCACTCGCGGCAGTGCGCTGACCAAACTGATCGGGGAACGCGGGCCGGAGAGGATCGTGCGCGAACTCGCGCGCGCGTACCTGTCGGGCGAGCTGGTTATCGACGGCCTGCACCTGTACTCCTTCGGCGGCCTGCTGCGCACCTGTCGCTGGTTCAATGCTGTCGCGGATGGCCGTTTCGAGCTCGATGACGACGGGGGCTTCAGCCTCACGTCTGCGAACTGATAGAGTCCCTTCAATGTCACCGACGACCAGGGAAGGCGCCGAAGGGCGCCGCCTGATACTTACGCTGTCCTGTCCGGATCGCATCGGCATCGTCGCTGCGGTGGCGAACCTGCTGCTCGCCAACGAATGCAACATCATCGACAGCGCACAGTTCGGCGATGCGCAGAATCAACGTTTCTTCATGCGGGTCTACTTCGCAGTTCCGGCAGGCCGGGGCCTGCAGGAACTGCAGCACGCGTTCGCGCCGGTCGGCGAGCAGTTCGGCATGCAATGGCACCTGCACGATGCGGCCGTGAAGCCGCGCGTGCTCATCATGGTGTCGAAGTTCGGTCACTGCCTGAACGACCTGCTGTACCGCTATCGCACCGGCGCACTGCCGATCGTCATCCCGGCGATCGTTTCCAATCATCGCGACTTCTATCAGCTCGCGGCGTCCCACGACATTCCGTTTCATCACTTGCCGGTCGATCCGACCAACAAGGCAAAGCAGGAGGAGAGGCTGCTGGAACTGATCGAGGGCGAGCACTGCGATCTCGTGGTGCTCGCGCGCTACATGCAAATTCTGTCGAGCTCGCTGTGTGCGCGCCTGAGTGAGCGAGCCATCAACATTCACCATTCCTTCCTGCCGAGCTTCCAGGGCGCACGGCCCTACCAGCAGGCGCACGATCGCGGCGTCAAGCTGATCGGCGCCACGGCTCACTACGTGACCGAGGATCTCGACGAGGGTCCGATCATCGAGCAGGACGTCACACGCGTGGATCACGCCACGAGCGTAGAGGCCTGCGCCGCCGCCGGTCGCGACATCGAGAGCCTGGTGCTGGCGCGGGCTGTCAGCTGGCACGTCGAACACCGGATCCTGCTCAACGGGCACCGGACCGTCATCTTCAAGTGAGCTGAGACCCGGACGCCGCCGGCGCGGCCACGGCGCGGTGCCTCGTGTTCGTCACGCCGGACGCCCAGCGGACACACGGTCCTGTATCCGGCTAACGCGTAGAGCCTGCAGGCGCCGCTGAAGCTCACCTTTGCAGGGCATTTCCGCTATCATCTCGGCCCCCCGGCATCCCACCAATGGGCCGTTAGCTCAGTCGGTAGAGCAGCAGACTTTTAATCTGTTGGTCGCGCGTTCGATTCGCGCACGGCCCAATTCAATAACAAAGCCTTATGCAAGAATCGCTAAGGCCACGGCTATTGAGTCACCACTGAGTCACCGACAGCGCTACACTCGCCCGCCGTGCTCGACGACTGCCGTGAAAGGTTGGCAGCGGGGGGCCGCTTTTCCACCTTTCCGGTTGAAGCTCCGCTAAACCCCTGTCGTCGCGATCGCACGCGGTTGAATCACCGCTGGGCGACGCGTTCCCTCCTGGTCTGTAGCTCCAGAAGCGCCGCCTGCATCGACCGGTTGAGATCCATCATTTCGGCGACCTGGTGTTGCATTTCGCGGAGCTGCACTCTCTGAGAGTCAATCTCTCTTTGCTGCTGCTGCACCTCATTTAGCAGCAATGGGGTGAGTTCCTCGTAGCGAACACCTTCAATGCTTCCCGCGCCATCTCGGATGACGAGTTCCGGATACACCTTGCTAACTTCCTCAGCAATAAGACCGTACTGAAGCGGACCCTGGGGATCCGTCTTCAGGTGGAAGGTGACGGGTCGCAACCGCTCTAACTTTGCGGAGTTCGAGCCCATCGGCGCGACATCGGTCTTGTAACGTTCCGACGAGGCCAGCACCCCGAGCTTACCGTCGGTCGTCACATAGACGGCGCTGCCGGTCACGCGCGTGCCGCTAATTCCAGCGATGTAAGTCGCGTATTGAATATCGCCTATGCGTATCGTTCTATAGTCCGAATACTTACCTTGGTTCCCAATCTCGATATTAAATTGGCCGGTACCTTTCATTGCGTAGCCCGCACGGTATCCCAGCGCAATGTTGTAGTTTCCCGTGGTGTTGGACCAGAGCGCGTTCAGCCCGACGCCGGTGTTGCTGATTCCGGTCGTGTTCTTTCCAAGCGCATCGGCTCCGGCGGCGGTGTTGAACTTGCCGACTGTGTTGAGTTGGAGCGTTTGGACCCCGATGGCGGTATTCATGCTACCAGTCGTGTTCGAGTTGAGCGCACTGAAGCCGGTGGCTGTGTTGTTGTCAGCATCGTTGAATCTAAGGGCGTATCCGCCCACGGCAGTATTGTTACTGCCGCGGACATTCCCATTCCCCAGCGCTAGATCTCCGAAGGCTGAGTTAAAGTAGCCCGTCTGGTTGGAGTAGAGCGCACCTTGGCCAAAGGCAGAATTACCTTCGCCCCCTGTGTTAAAAGCCAGTGCGAAGGCTCCGAATGCGCTGTTTCCGCTGGCACCGCCGTTAGAAGATAGCGCATGGAAGCCTGCGGCAGTGTTTTCTTGAGCCAGATTGAGGTCCAGTTGAGCCAGTGCGTCTGTCCCCATCGCGGTGTTATCGCCCGCATCGCTGACGACGACGTTGGGCGGACCGCCGGAAGCTGGCCATGAAAGGGTGACTAGCGCGCCAAGCAAGATTGCGGGGGTCTTGTTGAGATACGTCATGGCTTATACCTCGCCGGATGTGAGTCGCCTTCTTTCTAGATGCACCTTCCCTCTTTTAAGCGTGCGCGCGTAGTTGGAGGTCTCCAATAGGTACTTGCCGTATTTGGTTTCGGCTTTGCGCAACTGGATGTCACTCGGCCGAACCGTCGCCCACGTTACCTGCGAGCACTGCGGTCGCTGCGTGCTGCTCGAGGAGCATCGCTACTCAACACCTCCCCGCGGGCGCTCGCGGCCGCACCTCGGTGAAGGGAGCGGTGGTGACCCACGGCCTGAGGGCCGAATCCTGGAACCCGGACATCATTTCGAGTGGGCGTGGTTGCTCTTGCGGTGGAAGGGAGCGGATGCGGCGCGGGCACGTCAGGCGGCGCTCACGCTGATCCATACGGCCGAGCAACACGGCGTGCAGGACGGCTTTGGCATCAACTCGCTGCTGGATGATTTTTCCGTTCATGACGGCGGCGCACGCCTGTGGCCGCAAACCGAGCGGTTGAAGGCGAATGTCCTCGCAGCCCAGATCACCGGGGACCGCGAGTACTGGAAGGCGGCGGCCGAGGCGGCCGAACGGCTGGAGCGCTATCTGCAGATGACGATGCCGGGTTTATGGCTCGACAAGCGATTGCCGACTGGCGAGTTCGTCACCGAGCCGGCGCCGGCGAGCAGCTTCTATCACATCGTGGCGGCGATCGCGGAGTTGGGTGCGGCCTTGCACTGACTCCCGAGGCTCGGTGGGTCTGGCGTGCATTCGCCGGCGCAACGGCCGACCAACGCCCAGCCGACGCTGATAGTTGAGTGTCCGCTTCACTGACGGTCGATTCGGCCCTTATGCTACGGCGTAGCATCACTGAAAACAGCGGGGGTATCTGATGCCGAACCGCCGAGATGTCCTGCGGAGCGGGATTGCTCTGACAGGCCTTCCCCTGATCGGCCATGCCGCGTGGCGTGCTTCTGATGCACGCGTCAGTCGGCCGCATGCGCCATATCGAGTCCTCTTCGATGACCGGTTTGCCGAGTCGCGTCGGTTCGGCGCCGAAGTCGTGCGCCTGGGAGGCGCAGCGCGAGGCTTTGCCGGCGACGTGACGAATCTCTGGTACGAAGAACTCGATGTGCACTGGCGCCAGGAACCGGTCGCGGTGGCAGGTATGACGCGTCACGGACCGCTGTTTTGCCTCGAGCGTCTTGCCTGGGATGTCGGGATGCGCCTCGTGTATCGCGCCGAGCACCGGCCCACGAGCGACGGCGAGGACTGGGCGCTCAGGGCGGCGCACATCATCATGAGCTGTCAGCACGACTCCTGCGCACTTGCGACGCAGCGGCTCGGGTCTGCTGCGCTCCTCGCGGATCACGACGATCCACTGATTTCGTGGGTCATCGCGCCGCGCGCGCAGGGGCGCGCAGCGTGAGGCTCCCGCCGGGCGTCAAGCAGGGCGATTTTGCGCAGGCCTTGTCGCAGTTCGAGACTGCCATCGGCAAGGAATGGGTGTTCACGAGCGAGGAGGACCTCGACCTCTATCGCGATGCATATTCGCCGTTCTGGGGCGAGCCCGAGGAACGGGCTGCGTCTGCGGCGCTCGCGCCGACTTCGGTGGAGCAGGTGCAGGCGGTCATGCGCATCGCCAACCGTTTCAGGATTCCCATCTACCCGATTTCGACCGGGCGCAACCTCGGCTACGGCGGCTCCGCGCCGAATTATTCCGGGAGCGTAGTGCTCGACCTGAAGCGCATGAATCGCGTGCTCGAGGTCAACGAAAACATGGCGTACGCGCTCGTCGAGCCCGGCGTCAGCTACTTCGATCTGTATCGCTACATCCAGGAGCGAAATCTCAAGGTGTGGCTCGACGTTCCGGATCCTGGCTGGGGAAGCCCAGTCGGTAACTCACTCGATCGTGGCGGCGGCTACACGATGCCGGAGTATCGCTTTCACTTCGATTCTCACTGCGGCATGGAAGTGGTGCTCGCGGACGGGGAGTTGTTGCGCACCGGCATGGGCGCGTTGCCCGGCGCGAAGACCTGGCAGCAGTACAAGCCGGGCTTCGGGCCGTGGATCGATGGCATATTTTCGCAATCGAATTTCGGCGTGATCACCAAGATGGGCTTCTGGCTGATGCCCGAACCGGATGCGTTTCTGTCTGGCGCGGTGATCGTGCCGCGGCACAATGACCTGGTGCCGCTGATCGACACGCTCAACTATCTCGAGAACAGCCGCATCTGCAATGGATTCACCGAGCTCTCGAGCCCGGTCATGGGACTGCCCGGCGCGGACGATGCGCCGCCGACGAGTCCAGCCCTCGCGGCGATGATCGTCAGGGCGGTCGATGGCAAGCCCGCTGAGCTGGACCAGTACGCGGCATCAAAGGGCCTGGGCGCATGGAGTTGCACGATCAAGTTCTACGGTGCCGCCAAGGCACTGCCGGCACACTGGGAATACGCCAAGGAACGCTTCTCGAAGATTCCCGGCACCCGATTCCAGGATGGCGAGGTGCTGAAGCTACCGCTCAACGCGGAGCAGAAGGACAAGGTTCACAAGCCGGAATTCGGAATCCCGGCCCTCACCGCTTTCTCGATTGGAGCGCGCAATGCCAATAATCCGACGCCGACCAACGGTCACCAGTGGTTCTCGCCCATCATCGCGCGTTCGGGCGAGGCCGTGTTCGAAGCGAACCGCGTATTCGCACAAGCGGGCCGGGAGTTCGGTCTGCCGGTCCCGCCGTTCTCGATTCCGTTCTTTTTCTGGGAGCGCTCGTTCCTGTTTCTATTCGGCTTCCCCGTCACCCATGACGTCGAAAAGAACAAGAAAACCCGTGCAGCCTTCCAACAACTCGTGCAGATCGCGGCGGAACACGGCTTCGGCGAATACCGTACGGCTCCGGCCTACCAGGAGCTGATCATGAATACCTACTCGTTCAACAACCATGCGCTGCGCCGGTTCCACGAGCGGTTGAAGGATGCCATCGATCCGAACGGCATTCTCTCGGCGGGACGCTACGGCATCTGGCCGAAGCACCTGCGGGACGGGCACAAATGAGCGCTCGTTTCGCGCTCGGGGTGATCGGGTCGGCATGCCTGCTGGCGATGGGACTGAACGTGCAGGGCGCAGATCGCGAAAAATCGCAGCACGGTTATGACGTGTTTCAGAAATGGTGCGCGCCATGTCACGGGCGCGGGCCAGACAAGCCGGGTACGGTCGCGCTCACCGCGCTCTACAAGGGAACGAAGCCCGGCATGCTCGAAGAGCGCACCGATCTGACGCCTGAGCTGGTCAGGCACTTCGTGCGCACCGGGGTGTCGGTGATGCCGTTCTTCAGAAAGACTGAGGTCAGCGATGCGGACCTCGACGCGCTCGCCGTGTACCTGGCTTCATCAGGGGCTAATTCGGCGAAGTAGTCACGCGCCTCCCGGCCTCACGGTTTCCGCGTCGCCTTGTCGCCTGGCTCGGAGCCCGACTGGTCGGGTTCGAGGATCTCGAACCAGATGGCGTTGAGCACGCCGAAGGCCAGCGCGAAACCGAGACCCAGAATCCAGGTGAAATACCACATCGCAAATTCCCTCAGTAACGCTGACCTTGCTCGCGCACGTGTGCGAGCGTGACCTGACCGCGCAGGACCCGGAACACCCAGGCCGTGTAGGCGAGGACGATCGGCAGGAACACGATCACGCAGATCAGCATGATGAAGAGCGTGAGCCGGCTGCTCGATGCGTCCCACACCGTAAGGCTCGACGCCGGGTGCGTCGAGGAGGGCAGCAGGAATGGAAACAGGCTGAACCCGGCCGTAAGGATGACGCCAGCCTGGGTGAGCGAACTGGCGACAAAGGCCAGCGCCGCAGCGCGGCGTCGCACGGCGAGCCACACGGTGATGGCGGAAACGTAGGCCAACAGGGGCGCGAACCAAAGCAGCGGGTGGCTGTTTAAATTGTCGAGCCACGCGCCCGGTGCCGATTGCACTTCCTTGAGCAGCGGATTGCTGGGCCCGTTGCCATCGATCTGGCTCGTGATTCGTAATCCGTCGAGCCCGCTCGCCAGCCAGATGCCCGCAAGCGTGAACGCGACGAGCAGGACGAGGGCCGCGATGCGCGCAACGCCCGCCGCGCGATCGCTCATGGGCGCTTCGACCTTGAAAGCGGCCCAGGTTGCGCCCTGCATGATCAGCATGGCCAGGCTCACGATTCCGGACAACAGCGCAAACGGGTGCAACAGCGAGATGAAGCTGCCGGCATAGACCGGACGCGACAGTTCATCGAGATGAAACGGTACGCCAATGAAGAGATTCCCGAAGGCGACACCAAACAGGAGCGAAGCTGCCAGTCCGCTCACGCACAAAGCCCAATCCCAGACGTTACGCCAGCGCGGATCGTCGATCTTGCCGCGGAAGGTGAAGCCGACCGGCCGGATGATCAGCACCGCGAGCAACAACAACATGGCGAGATAGAAACTCGAGAAGGCCGCCGCATAGAGCATCGGCCACGCAGCAAACACGGCACCGCCGCCGAGGATGAGCCAGACCTGGTTTCCTTCCCAGACCGGCTCCACGGATTCAAGCAACGCGATCCGCTCCTCGTTCGAGCGGCCGACGAAACGAAAGATGGCGGCGACGCCGAGATCGAATCCATCGGTGATTGCAAAGCCGATCAGCAGGATGCCGAGGAGCAGCCACCAGGTGAGCCGCAGAACTTCGTATTCGGGCATGGTGGGGTCTCCTTCAAACTGGAATCGGGTCTGCCGCCAGGAAACCGAGCCCTTCTGGGCCCCGCCGGATCATTCGCACCATCAGGTACGCATCGACCACCGCGAGCGCGCTGTAGAACAGTACGAACCCGAACAGCGACAGCAGCACGTTGTTTGCCGTCACGGTCGACACGGCGAGAAATGTCGGCAACACGCCCTCTATCGCCCAGGGCTGGCGGCCATACTCCGCGACGATCCAGCCAAGCTCCGCGGCAATCCACGGCAGCGGCAGGCTCCAGAAAGCAACGCGCAGGTAAGTGGGATGCCACTCGAAGCTATGGCGTGCCGAGTACCAGAAGGCAGTGGCAAAAAGGAGAATAAGGAAAATCCCCAGGCCGACCATCAGTCGGAATGACCAGAACAGCACCGGGACATCGGGCACCGTCAACCACGCAGCCTGTTCGATGTCAGCCGGAGTGGCGAGGGCGGGATCCTTGGAGAAGCGCAACAGCAGTAGTCCGTAGCCAAGATCGGCCTGGTGTGCTTCGAACAGCTCCCTCGCCTCGGCATCATTGCGGTCGACCCGCAGGCGCTGCAGGGCCCGATGGGCCTGGGCGCCGCTCACGATGCGTTGACGCGCGTGCTCCACGAGCTCGTAGACACCGGGCACCTCCGTGTCGAGGGAGCGGGTTGCAATCAGGCCCAGCAGCCAGGGGATATGCACGGCCGCGTGAGTTTTGCGTTCCTCGACATCCGGAAACCCGAAGGCTGTGAACGACGCGGGAGGTTTCTCCGTCTGCCAGGCGGCCTCTATGGCCGCGATCTTCATCTTCTGGTGCTCGGTCGCCGCGTATCCCGACTCATCGCCGAGCACGACGACGGAGAGGGCAGAGGCGAGACCGAAGCTCGCTGCCACGGCCATCGAACGGCGGGCAAATCCACGGTTACGCTTATTGAGCAGGTACCACGCCGAGACTGCGAGCACGAATATTGCCCCGGTCACATAGCCCGCGGCGACGGTGTGCACGAACTTGGCCTGCGCAACCGGGTTGAAGACCACTTCGCCGAATGAGGTCAGCTCCATACGCATCGTTTCGAAGTTGAAGCGCGCCCCGGCGGGGCGCTGCATCCAGCCGTTGGCGATCAGGATCCACAGCGCGGAAAAGTTCGAACCGATCGCAACCAGGAAAGTGACCAGCAGATGGGCGCGTCGCGAGAGCCGCTTCCAGCCGAAAAAGAACAGGCCGACGAAAGTCGACTCCAGGAAGAACGCCATCAACCCCTCGATGGCAAGGGGCGCACCGAAGATGTCGCCGACGTAGTGGGAGAAGTAGGCCCAGTTCGTACCGAACTGGAATTCCATCGTGATGCCAGTGGCGACACCCATGGCGAAATTGATGCCGAAGAGCACGCCCCAGAACTGCGTCATCTGCTTCCAGATTTCGCGGCCGGTCATCACGTAGACGGCTTCCATGATCACGAGGATCATGGACAGACCGAGCGTGAGCGGAACGAAGAGGAAGTGATAGAGCGCGGTCAGCGCGAACTGCAAGCGGGAAAGGTCGACGACATTCATGTCGATCATGGCGTGGTGCTTTTCCTGATCGAGAGCGAGACGTTCAGCGCTGCGCTCCGGTGTCACATCAATGCGCTGCGAGGGAGAGAAGAACAGGCTCCAGAGGATCAGCAGCGCGACCAATTTGAACGCGAGCAGCCAGGCGATCTTGCGCCGCAAGGCTACGCGCCACGCTGTGGGCTTGTGATCCACGGTTAGATCCCCAGTGTTATCAGAATATTAAAGGATATATTTAATGTTCGATCTACTGGATCTGCCAGCTATCATGGATCGTGGAACGGTTCGGCGACATTCGCAAAAGCCGCCGAGCGTGCCGCATCCTGATCGAGGGACTGAGCCGCGGCGATGGCCTCCTGGAAGCTCGACCATCCGGAAGGTACATCGACCAGTTTGACGTGTGTTGCGGCCACCGCCGCCAGGGCTTGCGCCCGATAGTCCGCTTCCTCAATGGCGCGTGCGCTCTGCTGCGCGATCTGCACGGACTCCCTGGCCCCGGCCGTATCACCCGCAGCCACCTGCACGCCGATGATGCCGAACCATGCTGGTACCTGAAGACGTGCGTCGGTCAACGCCTGGGCCGTGGCCCTCGCGCCGCTCACATCGCCGGCCTCCGCCTGCGCCGTGGTGATGTCGTGAATCAGCAGAGCTCGCGTAGCGTCATCGCTGACCTGCATTGCCGTATTCAACGCGCTCGCGATGTCACCCGCGCGTGCTTGCAGGCGTGCAATTGCTTCAGAGCCCGGCCCGCGGCCATCAGCCTGCAAAGCCTGCTGCAGGGTGACGCGCGCCGCAGGCTTTTGTCCGGTTGCAATCTGGGCGACTGCGATCTCGCTCAGTGCCAGCGACTTGCCGGGCGCGGTGCGCTTGCGTGGCAGGTCTGTAATGGCACGTTTCAGTAACGCCTCGGCGTTGACGGAGTCCTCGGCGTGCGCGCGCAACGTCGCCAGGCGCGCAAAGCCCAGCGCCCGGGATGCAGGGTCCTTGACACGATCGAGCGTACTCACTGCGCCATTGAAACTTCCCGATGCTGCCTGGACCAGTGCGATGTACACGTAGGCGGAGTCACGCTCGGACTTACTGTGAATGCGGCTGGCCATGTCGATCGCGATGACGATGCTGTCGGAATTGCCGATGTCCGCAAGGGCGCCGGCGACATCTGCACTCGCGATGGCGCGGATACCTTCATCCCCGATGGCAGCTACCGTCGCGCGCGCGTCGCTGAGCTTGCCGAGGCGAGCCTGACCTTGCGCGATCCGTCGCAGCATTTGTTCCCGGGCGATAGAAGTGGAAAGGCGTCGCGCATTCGTCAGCGCGGCGGCGATGTCTCCTGAACCGATCTGCAGGTTGATGACCGCGACGAGCACCGGATCGCGCATTTCATCCATGTCAATGGCGCCTGCGGCCTCGACCGCTGCGTCCAGGTTGCGAATTCGCGCCCACTCGAGGCCAATCGAGCGCAGGGCCAGGTCTTGTCCGGGAGAGGCCTTGACTTCGTTGGCGATCTCGCGGGCGTCGCGCAGCGAGGCGCGTGCGGCATCTAGGTTTCCGAAACTCGTGTGCACTCCGGCAATCCGGACCAGCGCTTCGGCTCGGAAGTACGCGTCGGAGATCCTCTGTGCTGCGGTCCGCGCTTCGTTGAGCGCGTAGTTCGCCCAGGCGCTGGAATCATTGGCGTCGAGAGACTGCAGATCACCGAGGGCCGCTTGAGCTGTTGCACACATGCCGCTCGCGACCAGCAACGCGCTGCGCGCCAGGCAGCGTCCCTGTCGAAGGCTGAAAGCGTCGCGGAATATGCTCATTGCCATAGGATCTGGCGCTCGCGGGCGCACTAACGTACGTCTACGGAAGCTCGATGTACACTGAACGCCAATGTCAGAGGACGCCCTGCTGGAACAGATGATCCGAGCTGCGGTGGTCGCCGGCCGCGCCGCTTTCGAGGTGTACCAGGGGCATTTCGAGATCGAAATGAAAGCGGACGATTCACCCGTGACGGCGGCGGATCACGCCGCGGAGCGGCTCATTCTCGAGCATCTGGGCCAGGACGCACCCGGGCTGCCGATCGTCGCCGAGGAGCAGGTCGCTCTCGGTCGCGTGCCCAGGCATGGAAGGGAATTCCTGCTCGTCGATCCGCTCGACGGGACGCGCGAATTCATCAAACGCAATGGCGAGTTCACGGTGAACATCGCGCTGGTGCGGGACCGATCGGCGGTGCTGGGCGTCGTCTACGCCCCGGCGATCTCCACGTTGTTTGCAGGCAATGCGCTTACGGGTGAGGCCTGGCGCAGCCGCCAGGAGCCGGGCGCCCGGGGAGCGGCTCGCGAACCGATCAAGGTCCGCGCCATCCCTGCCGGAGGAATCACCGTTGTGGCGTCCCGCTCGCATCGGAGTCCCGAGACCGATGCGTATCTGGCAGGATACCGGGTGGCACAAATGGTTTCGGTCGGCTCATCGTTGAAATTCTGTAAAGTCGCGGCGGGCGAGGCGGACCTGTATCCGCGTCTCGGAACCACGATGGAATGGGACACGGCCGCCGGCCAGGCGATCCTCTGCGCTGCGGGTGGGCGCGTGCTGACGGGCGAGCGCGCGACGCTTGAATATGGCAAACCGGAATATCGCAATCCGTGGTTCATCGCGACCGGATCGGTGGACGTGTTACCGCTCCAGAGCCTCTGATCATGACCACCCACGCGCAATCTGTCTCGAGACACCTCCAGCGCCTCGAGGCCGAATCGATCGGCATCCTGCGCGAGGTTGTGGCGGAGTTCCGTCGCCCGGTGCTGCTCTATTCGATCGGCAAGGACTCGGGCGTGCTACTGCATCTGGCGATGAAAGCCTTTTATCCCGCGGCCCCGCCATTCCCGCTGCTGCACGTCGATACCGGCTGGAAGTTTCGCGACATGATCACGCATCGCGATGCCATTGCGCAGCGCTACGGTGTGAAGCTGCTCGTGTACACGAACCCGGATGGCATCGCGCGCGGCATCAACCCCATCATCTCCGGCTCACAAGTACACACACAAGTCATGAAGACCGAGGCGCTCAAGCAGGCACTCGATCTGTACGACTTCGACGCGGCCTTCGGTGGTGCGCGCCGCGACGAGGAAAAGAGCCGCGCCAAGGAGCGTATTTTCTCGTTTCGCTCAGCTGGCCATAGCTGGGATCCACGCAACCAGCGGCCCGAACTCTGGCGTCTGTACAACACCCGTATCAACAAGGGCGAGACGATTCGTGTCTTCCCGCTTTCGAACTGGACTGAGCTCGATATCTGGCAGTACACGCGCGCCCAGCAGATACCGGTGGTGCCACTGTATTTTGCCGCCGCTCGCCCGGTCGTGAGGCGCGACGGTCTGTTGATTATGCGGGACGACTCACGCATGCCGTTACGGCCTGGTGAGGTGGAGGAAATCAAGATGGTGCGCTTTCGCTCGCTCGGCTGCTATCCGCTGTCCGCGGCGATCGAGAGTTCTGCCGCGACGCTCGATGACATCGTTGCCGAGATGCTCGGCGCGCGCACGTCGGAGCGGTCCGGGCGTCTCATCGATAGCGACGAAGCCGCCTCGATGGAACGAAAGAAGCGCGAGGGATATTTCTGATGGCAGCACCCACCCAGCAAGCGTTTCCGCAAGCCCCTGCATCGGCGGCGCGTCATGACTTGCTGCGTTTCCTGACCTGCGGCTCCGTGGATGACGGCAAGTCGACACTCATCGGCCGCTTGCTCTACGACAGCCAGCTCATCCTGGACGATCAGCTCGCGGCGCTGGCGCGCGACAGCGCCAGGCACGGCACGGCCGGAAGCGATCTCGACTTCGCACTGCTGGTGGACGGTCTGGAAGCGGAGCGCGAACAGGGCATCACGATCGATGTCGCCTACCGTTTCTTCTCCACACCACGGCGTTCCTTCATCGTGGCGGACGCGCCGGGCCACGAGCAGTACACACGCAACATGGCGACGGGTGCCTCGGGCTCGGACGTTGCGGTCATTCTGATCGATGCGCGCAAGGGAGTCCTGACGCAGACGCGCCGCCATACATACATCTGCTCACTACTGGGAATCCGCCACATCTGCGTCGCGGTCAACAAGATCGATTTGGTGGAGCATTCCGGGGAGCGGTTTCATCACATCGTCGGCGATTACCTGGGATTCGCGCAGTCACTCACCTTCGGCTCGATCACTGCAATCCCGGTTTCGGCCCGCTACGGCGACAACGTCACGCGGCGCTCGGAACACATGGGCTGGTACGAGGGCCCGACGCTCCTCGAGTATCTCGAGGCGGTCGAAGTGGATCATGCGCTGGACGACAAGCCGTTCCGCTTTCCGGTGCAGTGGGTGAATCGGGCCAACCAGGACTTTCGCGGTTTCTGCGGCACGGTTGCCTCTGGCTGCATACGCCCGGGCGACCGCATCGTCGTCGCGCAATCCGGTCGCGAAACGAGTGTCAGGCGCATCGTTACGGCGGATGGCGACGTCCCGGCCGCACACCCGGGCGACGCAGTGACGCTGACTCTGAGCGATGAGGTCGACATCGCGCGTGGCGATGTCCTGGCGCGACCCGAGTCACGGCCCGAAGTCGTTGACCAGTTTGCTGCGCACGTCCTATGGATGGCCGAGGAACCGATGTTTCCGGGCCGTTCCTACCTTTTGCGGATCGGTTCCAAGTATGTCCCGGCGCGAGTGACGACACTCAAGCACAAGATCGATGTAAACAATCTTGAGCACATTGCCGCCCGCACGCTGGTGCTGAACGAGATCGGGTTATGCAACATCTCGACTTCGACTCCTGTGGCACTCGATCCTTATACGGAGAATCGGGAAACGGGTGCCTTCATCCTGATCGACCGCTACACGAATGCCACGGCGGGCGCGGGAATGATCACCTTTGGGCTGCGCCGGGCGACCAATATCCATCGGCAGAACCTGCTGATCGACAAGAGCGCACGCACCCGCCTGCACGGACACGGAGCGACGATTCTCTGGTTCACAGGCCTCCCGGGATCAGGCAAGAGCACCATCGCTAACATCGTCGAGCGCGAACTCCACGCCCGTGGCGTCCACACTTATCTCCTGGATGGCGACAACGTGCGCCATGGCCTGAGCCGCGACCTCGGGTTCACCGATGTAGACCGGGTCGAGAATATTCGCCGAGTTGGCGAGGTCGCGAAACTCTTCGTCGATGCGGGCATGATCGTTCTGTGCTCGTTCATTTCACCCTTCCGCGCAGAGCGGCGCATGGTGCGCGAGCTGGTGGGGGAGAGTGAATTCGTCGAGGTGTTCGTCGACACGACGCTCGATGAGTGCATCCGGCGCGACCCGAAGGGCCTGTACGCGCGCGCGCGGGCCGGCAAGATCACGAACTTCACCGGGATCGATTCGCCCTACGAGCCGCCGGAAGCGGCTGAAGTGGTGGTCCGCACTGACGAGCACTCTGCCGAGCAAGCCGCGCAGCTCGTGATCGATGAGCTGCAGGCACGCCACGTCATCTGATCGGACGCGGGCGGGGCTAGATGGCTGAAGTCACCTGTCGCGTTGCGGATGGAGTCGCTGTCCTCGAGATCCGGCACCCTCCGGTCAATGCCCTGAGCCACTCAGTGCGTCGCGAGTTGCAGGCGCACCTGCATCGGCTCGCCTCGGATCTGCAGGTCGGCGGGATCGTCCTCACAGGGAGTGAAGGGCGTTTTATTGCCGGCGCGGATATCCACGAATTCGAGACCGGTGCGTACCTCGAGGCGCCGACGATCCGCGATCTGCAACGACAGTTGGAGGACTCCGAAAAGCCTGTCGTCGCCGCGATCAATGGCGCCGCGCTCGGCGGCGGGCTCGAGCTGGCCATGGCGTGCCACTGGCGAATCGCCTCACGCACTTCGCGCGTGGGCTTGCCTGAGGTCAAGCTCGGCTTGATCCCGGGATCTGGCGGGACACAACGCTTTCCGCGCCTTGCGGGGCCGCAGGCGGCGCTCCAATACATCACCTCCGGCGAGCACATTCCCGCGGCGAGGGCGCTCGAGCTCGGTCTCTTGGATGAGACTGCAGAGGATGCAGTCGCGGCCGCGACCACGCTCGCGCAGAGAGTCTGGCGTGAGGGCCGACAACTGCGAGTGGTGAGTGCGCTGAGTGACCGGATCAATGACGTAAGTCTCGAACTGTTCAGTGCGTTTCGCCGCCGGATGGAGCGCAAATGGCGCGGTCAACTTGCGCCCTGGAAGATCGCCGACTGTATTGAGGCGGCGTGCACACTGCCGCGCGAAGAGGCATTTCGGTTCGAGCGTGCGAGTTTCATGGAGTGCCACCAGAGCCCGCAGCACAAGGCCCTGGTGCATCTGTTCTTCGCGGAGCGCGAAGCGCGTCGGATTCCCGGCCTGGCGGGGAATATTGAGCCATTGCCGGTACGTAGCGTGGGCATCATCGGTGCGGGCACCATGGGCAGCGGCATCGCGATGGTGTTTGCGAATGCGCGCATCCCGGTTGCGCTCCTCGAGCTTTCCAAGGATGCGCTCGAGCGTGGGATGGAGTTGATTCGCAGGAACTACGCCGCGTCCGTCGAGCGTGGCAGCGTGACGCACAAGTCGGCGCAGGAGTCGCAATCACTGATCGCAGGCATTACGGATTATGCCGCGCTTGCAGATCGCGACCTCATCATCGAGGCGGTGTTCGAGGATCTGGAGGTCAAGAAGCAGGTCTTTGCGCGCCTGAGCGAGGTCGCCGCGGCCAAGGCAATTCTCGCGACCAACACCTCAGCCCTCGATGTAGACGCAATTGCCGCCGCGGCGGCACATCCCGAACGAGTCATTGGCCTGCACTTCTTCAGCCCCGCGCAGGTCATGAAACTGCTCGAGGTCGTGCGTGGCAAGCGTAGCGCCGCCCAGGCACTCGCTACGGCAATGGCACTGGCGCGGCGCGTCGGGAAGGTGGCAGTGCTGGCGGGAAACTGCGATGGCTTCATCGGCAACCGGATGTGGCAGTTCTACACCTGCGGAAGCCGAATTCCTGCTGGAAGAGGGGGCGACGCCGGAGCAGATTGATGCAGTCATGGAGGCATTCGGCTTTGCGATGGGACCACTCGCGGTCCGTGATCTTGCTGGCAATGACGTCGGCCTCGCGATTCGCAAGCGCCGGCAGCTCCCACCGGATGAAAGGACCTCACCCTTGCTGGCAAGACTTGTCGAGCAGGGGCGCCTCGGACAGAAGGCCGGCAAGGGTTACTACCGCTACGAAGGTCGCACGCGCTGCCCAGATCCGGAGGTCTACGCACTCATTGAAGAGATCTCGCGCGAGCGTGGAATCGAGCGGCGTCATATCGCGGATGAGGAGATTCTCGCGCGCCTGCTGCATCCACTGGTGAACGAGGGCGCCAGGATCCTGACAGAGAAGATTGCCAGCCGAGCGAGCGACATCGATCTCGTCTACGTCAATGGTTACGGCTTTCCCGCGTATCGGGGCGGGCCCATGTTCTGGGCGGACACAGTCGGGCTCGAACAGGTCGTGGCGACGATGCAGTCGCTCGCGCCCACTCATGGTGCGCGCTGGGCACCGGCACCGTTGTTGCTAGAGCTGGCGGGGAGTGGCCGCAGGTTCGGGAGCCTGGACACGAAACGGGTCTAGACCGTTACGCGATCCATCACCCGGTAGTCAAGTTCGATCCCCGCGACCTCGTAACCGCGCTTGAAGTCGCGGATGTGCTTCTCCATCCAGCTGCGCGCTTCCTCGGCATTGCGGCTGCGGATAGCATCGATCAGGCGCTGTTGCGCGGCAATGATGCGGGAGCGGGCTTGCGGTACCTGGTCGATCATGCGACCGAGAGTAGGGGAGAGAAGGCGCGTAAGGGGCGCCTGCGCGAGCACCAGGACGTGGTTCTGCGTGCAGCGGGCGAGGGTGCGGAAGAACTCGACGACGACCGCCACCGCACGTTCGCGATCCGCAGCCAGGGTCTCGAACAGGCGATGCAGCGTTTCGAGCTCTTCGATCTGCGCCGGTTCGCGCTTGCGCGCCGCGAGGGCGGCAGCCTGGGGCTCGATGATCATCATCGCTTCCCAGACTTCCAGAAATGTGACGCCATGAAGCTTGAGCGCGCGGCTGACATCGGACGCCACATTGGCGGCCTGCGGATAGGTTACGTAGAGCCGCTTGCCACCTTCCTTGCGGGTGACTAGTCCCTTGCTCTGCAACTCACGTAATGCTTCACGAACGGTCGAGCGATTGACGCCGAACTGCCGTGCGAGATCGAGCTCGGCGGGCAACGCATCGCCGTCGTTGAGGTCGCGGGCCATGATCTTGGTTTCGATCGTGACCGCTACCCGGCGATACGCGGGCTCCAGATTCAGGGGTTCGAACAGGGTTGCCATATATATATGTATGCGCAGGATAAGGGCTGCGATGCAGCATTGGCGACCGTTGACAGATTGTCGGATTGTCCGACAATATAGCGCCCCATGTCCAGCCTACCCAAGACACCCTTGCGCGCCCTTGCCACGGCGCCGGCCGGAGCACCTATGGTCGAGTTCGATTTCGGTCTCGGTGAAAGCGTTGATTTGTTACGCAGCACGGTGCGTGCATTTGCGCTGGAGAAGATCCAGCCGCGGGCCGCGGAGATCGATCGCAGCAACCAGTTCCCCCGCGACCTGTGGCCGGAGCTCGGAGCACTCGGCCTGCTCGGACCGACGGTGGCGGAGGAGTTTGGCGGTGCGGGCATGGGCTACCTGGAACATGTGGTGGCGATGGAGGAAATCAGCCGCGAGTCCGGTTCGATTGGCCTGTCATATGGCGCGCACTCCAACCTGTGCGTCAACCAACTCAGCCGCTGGGGCACCCCTGAACAGAAACGCCACTACCTGCCCAAGCTGCTGAGCGGTGAGCATGTCGGTGCGCTTGCCATGAGCGAACCGGGTTCAGGATCGGATGTTATCGGCATGCGCACGCGTGCGGAACGACGTGGCGATCACTACGTCCTGAATGGCAACAAGATGTGGATCACGAACGGCCCGGAAGCGGACGTTGTCGTCGTGTACGCAACGCTCGACGCGGCACTCGGCGCGAAAGGCATCACGACTTTCATCGTCGAGAAGGGCATGCCCGGATTCTGGAGCGCCCAGAAACTCGACAAGCTCGGTATGCGGGGTTCGGATACGAGCGAGCTGGTGTTTCGTGACTGCCAGGTACCGCTCGCCAACGTGCTGCACGAGGTGGGCAAGGGCGCGCGCGTCTTGATGAGCGGACTCGATTACGAGCGCGTGGTGCTGGCAGGGGGACCGCTCGGGATCATGCAGTCGTGTCTCGACACCGTGCTGCCGTACGTTCACGAGCGGCGGCAGTTCGGACAGCCCATCGGCACGTTCCAGCTCATGCAGGCGAAGATTGCTGACCTGTACACGACCCTCAACGCGTCGCGCGCGTACGTGTACTCGGTGGCGCGAGCCTGCGATCGCGGGCAGACGACACGCTTCGATGCTGCCGGATGCATCCTGTTCGCGGCAGAGCGCGCGACTGCGTGTGCGCTCGACACGATTCAGGCGCTGGGCGGGAACGGCTACATCAACGACTATCCCGCGGGTCGACTGCTGCGAGATGCTAAATTATATGAGATCGGCGCGGGGACCAGCGAGATCCGCCGCATGCTGATCGGCCGAGAGTTGTTCGACGCCACCGCCTGAGGCCGCAACACATGCCGGCCATCCACAGTGCGCTCAGTCTCCACAGCGATGAATTCCGGCGCAATGCCGAAACGAATCGCAAGCTCGCGACTGAATTGCGCGCACTCATCGCTCGTGTAGCCGAGGGCGGCAGTGCGGAGGCACGCGCCAAGCATCAAAGCCGCGGCAAGCTCCTGGTTCGCGATCGCGTGCGCCATCTGCTCGATCCGGGTTCACCATTCCTCGAGATTGGCCAGCTTGCCGGACACGGGCTGTACGAGGACGCGATCCCGGCTGGCGGACTGGTGGCGGGCATCGGTCGCGTGAGCGGGCGCGAGTGCGTGATCGTCGCCAATGATGCAACCGTGAAGGGCGGCACGTACTATCCAATCACAGTTAAGAAGCATCTGCGCGCCCAGGAAATCGCCCTGGAGAATGCGCTGCCGTGCATCTACCTGGTCGACTCTGGCGGCGCATTCCTGCCGATGCAGGATGAGGTGTTTCCGGACCGTGAGCACTTCGGGAGGATTTTCTTCAACCAGGCGACCCTTTCGGCGCGCGGCATTCCGCAGCTCGCGATCGTGATGGGATCGTGCACCGCCGGAGGCGCCTATGTGCCGGCGATGTGTGATGAAAGCATCATCGTCCGCAACCAGGGAACGATCTTTCTCGGCGGGCCTCCGCTCGTGAAGGCAGCGACGGGGGAAGTCGTCGACGCGGAAGCGCTGGGAGGCGGTGACGTACACAGTCGCGTTTCCGGAGTCACGGATCATCTCGCTGAGAACGATGAGCATGCTTTGGGGCTTGCGCGGCGGCTGGTTGCGAATCTCAATCGGGCGCCTGCGCCGCCGACTGAGGACGGCTCGCGCGAACCGCGCTACTCTGCCGAAGAGCTTTATGGTGTCGTACCGCACGACACACGCATCCCCTACGACGTGCGTGAGGTCATCGCCCGAATCGTCGACGATTCTGATCTCGACGAGTTCAAGGCGCCTCTACGGACGCACCCTGGTGTGCGGATTTGCACGCCTCGCAGGCATGCCGGTCGGGCATCATTGCCAATAACGGCATCCTGTTCTCTGAATCGGCACTCAAAGGTGCACATTTCATCGAGCTGTGCAATCGACGCCGTGTGCCGCTCGTGTTTCTGCAGAACATCACCGGCTTCATGGTGGGTCGCAAGTACGAGAACGCTGGCATCGCCAAGGACGGTGCCAAGATGGTGACAGCTGTTGCGGGGGTCACGGTGCCGAAGTTCACCGTCATCATCGGCGGCTCCTTCGGTGCCGGAAACTATGCGATGTGTGGGCGCGCCTACGGCGCACGCCTTCTCTGGATGTGGCCAAATGCGCGCATCTCGGTGATGGGAGGCGAACAGGCGGCCACCGTTCTCGCCATCGTTCGCCGGGACGGCCAGGAAGCGCGCGGTAAGACCTGGCCGGAAGCCGAAGAGAGCGCCTTCAGGCAGGAAATCCGCGAACAATACGAAAAGCAGGGTCATCCCTACTACGCATCGGCGCGGCTCTGGGATGACGGCATCATCGACCCGATCGATACGCGCCGGGTACTGGCTCTTGCGCTGGCGGCAGCGCGAAACGCGCCGGATCCCGGCGAACGTCCCTACGGCGTGTTTCGCATGTAGCTTCCGATGTTCGACTCGATTCTCATCGCCAATCGCGGCGAGATCGCCTGCCGCGTCATCCGGACCGCGCAGCGACTGGGCATCCGGACCATTGCGGTGTATTCGGATGCGGACGTGGAGGCTTTGCATGTCAGGCGCGCCGACGCGGCAATCCGCATCGGACCCGCACCGGCACGCGAAAGTTACCTCAACGTCGACGCGATCATCGACGCTGCGCTCAGGGCGAAGGCACGCGCGATTCACCCCGGGTACGGTTTTCTTTCCGAGAACGCTCGCTTTGCGGCGGCCTGCCAGGTGGCGGGTCTCGTGTTCATCGGCCCGCCGGAGTCGGCGATCCGCGCCATGGGCTCAAAGATCGAGGCGAAGCGGCTGATGGCGCGTTCAGGCGTGCCCATCGTGCCGGGCTACCAGGAGGATGAGCAGAGTCTCGAACGGCTCGAAGCCGCGGCCGCGACGCTCGGCTTTCCGATCCTGATCAAGGCATCCGCGGGCGGCGGCGGTAAGGGAATGCGGGTCGTGGAGTCGAAGGACGCCTTCGCTCCGGCACTCGAAGGAGCGCGTCGCGAGGCGAAAGCCGCGTTCGGCGATGATCGCGTGCTACTGGAGAAATTTCTGTCCCACCCGCGACACATCGAGATCCAGGTGTTCGCTGACACCCATGGCAACTGCATTCATCTCTACGAACGGGACTGCTCGATCCAGCGGCGGCATCAGAAGGTGATTGAAGAAGCGCCGGCACCGGGAATGACTGCAGCCCGACGCCGGGGTATGGGTACTGCGGCGGTCAAGGCTGCGAAGGCTGTCGGCTACCAGGGCGCGGGGACGGTGGAATTCATCGTTGAGGACGGCGCGTTCTATTTCATGGAGATGAATACGCGCCTGCAGGTCGAGCACCCGGTGACGGAAATGATCACGGGACTCGACTTGGTCGAGTGGCAGATCCGCGTGGCGGCTGGCGAAAAATTGCCGCTCGAGCAGTCACAGGTTCCGCTCAAGGGGCATGCAATCGAGGCACGGCTCTATGCCGAGGATCCAGCGCGCGAGTTCCTGCCTTCAACCGGGCGTCTGGTGCGCTTGCGCTGGCCGTTGACGAGCGCTGCTGTTCGCGTCGATACCGGTGTGCAGGAAGGCGATGCGGTCGGTGTGCACTACGATCCCATGCTCGCCAAGATCATTACCTGGGGTGAAGAGCGCGGCGATGCGATCCGGCGTCTCTCCCATGCTCTGAGCGAGTGCCAGATCGCAGGAGTCACAACCAATGCAGCGCTGCTGCGTGCGATTCTTTCCCAAGCCGATTTCGCCGCAGGCGAGGTCCACACCGGCTTCGTCGGTGAACACGCGGCTGATCTGTTCAGTGCAGCGGACGCGGATGGCGCAGCTCGATTACGTGCGCTCGGCGCGGTTGCGTGGCTGATCCGTGCCTCGCGAGCGACGCGAGGGCCGTGGGATCAGGGCGATGGCTGGCAACTCAACCTCACCTCGCGCGCCACGCTGCAGTTCGAAGGCGAGGGCGCCCCGATCGTCGCAGAGCTGGAGCCAGCTGCAGACGCGTGGCAGGTAATAATCGGTTCGCGACGCTTCCTGGTGGAGGCGCATATCGATTCAGAGGGGATGGCAAGAGGCCAGGTGGACGGCGTCGCGCTCAGCGCGCAGCTCGTGACGGACGGCAGGCGGATCCATGTCCTCGGTGAAGGCCGCGTGCTGCAACTTGTCCTGCACGATCCGGCCGAAGCTGGCGAGCGCGAGGGACACGCTGGCGGGCTGATTTCGCCCATGCCGGGCCAGATCCTGCAGGTCATGGTCACGGCCGGTGCGACGGTGCGCCGCGGCCAGCCGCTCGTGATCGTGGAAGCGATGAAAATGGAACACACCATCCTGGCGCCGATGGATGGAGTCGTGGAGCAGGTCTGTTTCGGTGCCGGAGAGCGTGTGAGTGAAGGCGCTCAGTTGTTGAAGCTCAAGCCACCGTCCGGCTCTTGAGCGCCGTCGGCATTGATTCGCGGCAGTCGAATCTCACCGACTACGCGCGGCTGGCGCACGCGACGCAACTCTTCGAGCTGCGCTGGGGTATCGAGGTCGGTCGCCGCATTCGGCATCGGGACACGGACCAGCCGGTCGCTATACCTCTGCAGCACGCGCTTCGCTCCCATGTCCCCGCGCAAGCTGGAAAGATCGGAGAAGCACCAGCGAGGGAAAATTGCCGGTACGCCCACCGTTCCCGAGTAGAGGCCCGCGACGATCGAATTGTCCTGTCTCTTCCAGGCCGACACCAGGCGCTTGAGATCGTCACTTGATACCCCCACCTGGTCGGCGAGCATCACGAGGACCGCATCACAAGCCGGTGGAAGTGCCGCGACGCCACATCGAATCGAGGCCCCGATGCCTTCCCGCCAATATCGATTCAGGATCACGGAAGCGGGCGAATGCTTGAGCAACATGGCCAGCTCCTGCGCGTGCGCACCCACGACCACGGTCACTGCATGACCAGCCACGGCAACTGCGTGACTGACCATCGTGTGCAACAGGGGACGGCCGTCCAGGCGCACGAGTTGCTTTGGCTGACCGAGGCGTGTCGATGCTCCGGCCGCAAGAATGAGAATGTGGAGGCTCGAGCCGGCAGCAGGGTCGGTGCTTTCCATAATGACGAGGTCAGTGCGTTCAAGTGCTGCAGGGATTCTGCGACGGGACATGAGGCAAGTACACCATTGATTGGTCCGCCTCGGCGTCGCCCGATACAATTCCCGTCGTCCATCACATTGCGGCCTGAGTGCACATGAGGAAATCGATTGAAATCGTGGAAGTCGGGCCGCGCGACGGACTGCAGAACGAGCCGGGCGTTCTACCCACGCCGGTCAAGATCGAACTCATCAATCGGCTGGCAGCTTCTGGACTGAAGCGGATCGAGGTCGCCAGCTTCGTCAATCCCGCGAAGGTTCCGCAGATGGCGGACGCGGAGCAGGTACTTGCGGCGCTGCCCAAGGGGGGTGTTACGCGATACATCGGTCTGGTGCTCAATCGCAAGGGCTTCGATCGGGCGCAGGCCGCCGGGTGCCGCGAGATCGGCATGGCGCTCGCGGTCAGCGATACCTTCAATCGCCGTAATCAGCGTATCGGCACTGACGAGTCGATCGAGGAGTGGATCGACATCGCGAAGGCCGCGCGTGATGCTGGCATCGCCGCCCACATCACGCTCTCGACTTCCTTCGGTTGCCCGTTCGAAGGCGAGGTGGCGCCGGAACGGGTGGTCGAAGTCGCTCGACGTGTGGCTGCCGGCAGACCGACAGAGCTGGCACTGGCTGACACGATTGGAGCTGGTGTTCCGGCACAGGTCACCGATCTCGTCGCCCGCGTACGCACGGCTCTCCCTGGCCTCAAGCTGCGCTGCCATTTTCACAATACGCGCAACACCGGACTGGCGAATGCCTACGCAGCCGCCCAGGCGGGTGTCGAGATTCTCGATGCGAGCGTGGGGGGAATCGGCGGCTGCCCGTTCGCGCCAGGTGCGACGGGGAATGTTCCGACCGAGGACCTGCTCTATATGCTGCATCGATCTGGATTCGAGACTGGCGTGACGCTCGAGCGCCTGATCGATACGGGCAAATGGCTGCAGCAGCAACTCGGACGCCCGGTCCCGGGGCTGCTCGTAAAGGCGGGACCTTTTCCGAGAGCGCAAGCAGGTCGCCACCCCGGCACCTCAGGCTAGTAATCCGGCACCGCGCCCCCATGTCGCGGCGATCCACTCTTCAAGCCTGGGAGTCTGCATGAGCTCTTCAGCGACGACGAAGTCGAATCCGGCCTCCTCGGTGCGCACGGTTGAGCGCATCGTGAAGGGCCAGCCCGCGAGCGATGGCGCGGGCGTCAAGCTGTTTCGAGTCATCGGTTCGCAAGGACTGCCCGACCTCGATCCATTCCTGCTGCTGGATGAATTCCGTTCCGACGATGCGGGCGACTACATCGCTGGATTTCCGCGAGCACCCGCACCGCGGCTTCGAGACCGTCACCTACATGCTGGCTGGGCGCATGCGCCACGGGGATAACCAGGGCAACACCGGCCTGCTGGGGCCAGGCAGCGTGCAGTGGATGACGGCGGGTCGCGGCATCGTTCATTCGGAAATGCCGGAACAGGAAGACGGCCTGATGTGGGGCTTCCAGTTGTGGGTCAACCTGCCCGCGCGCGAGAAACTGACGACGCCGCGCTACCAGGACATCGCGCCCGAGCGAATTCCGGAGGTCTCGCTGCAGACAGGCAGCACCGTGCGCGTCATCGCCGGGGAATTCAACGGCACGAGAGGCCCAGTGCAGGCGATCGCTACGCAGCCGTTGTATCTGGACGTGAGGCTCGCGGCGCACGACTCCTTCAACACGCTGGTCCCCGAATCGCACAACGCCTTTGTCTACGTGTACGAGGGCACGCTCTCGATCGGGCAGGGCGAAGGCACGCGCACCATGAAGCGGGGCGAACTCGCTGTGCTCAGTCACGGCCTGATTCTGGCCGCCACGGCGCAGGACGAAGGTGCTCGCTTCCTCGCGATCGCGGGGCATCCGCTCAACGAGCCGGTGGCTCGCTATGGTCCGTTCGTCATGAATACGCCGGAGGAGATTCGCCAGGCGTTCGTCGACTATCAGGGCGGCAAACTCTGAAGTCCGTCGGCGGCTGATTTCCCGCGGCCGCCAGTCGTTTCGCGGGTGGTGTAACGCTTGCAACACAGCTTGCACCACTCGCTTCTCGCCCACGTCGCTTGCTGAACGCAGCTGTAGGCCTGTCGCCGCGCGCCGACGTCCCACCTGCAATGCAGTACGCGATCTCTTGCGTCGCTTGCGACTCTGTCCCTGATTCGCGACGTCCCTGCCGTCACGCATTTCTTCCGCCGCGAGCACAAAGGTGAAGAAATCTCTTGCGATTCCGTTGTGGCACACGACTTGCTGTTTTCACCAAAGCGATCATGAAAGAGACGCCGGAACTTTCGGCGGTCGCGAGAGTTCAATATGGAACGGCAGCAGCAAGGAGGAATGTGGTGCCAGCGAGAGAGAGTCCTACACTCGGGGTAAATCGAAGCTCGCTGCACGCCAGTATTTCGGGCCGGCTGACGCGTGATGTGCACGTTCGCAACTGGGTGCGCGCCAGCGCGGGTGAGCTGCCGGCCCTCGCCCTGCTCAAGGAGCTGCTCAACCCCACCATCGTCGTGCTGGCTCTGTTGTTGAGCACGCTGCTGCACGACCAACCATTCACTGGCCCGTATCGCGTTCTGGCGGTACTTGCGTTCATCGTCGCGATCGAAGTCATGGGGCGGCCACGGCTGGAGCCTCTCGATAGCGCCCCGTGGCTGCTGCCCGACATGCGTCGGCTCGTGTGGCAATGGTCATGCGCCGTCGCTCTGCTCCTGTTGGTCGGGTTCCTCCTCAAGGTTTCCGACGTCTTCTCACGCAAGATCCTCCTCACCTGGTTTATGGTCACGCCGGTGGCACTGCTCAGCGCACAGTTGGTGGCGCGACGTGCCATGGGGTGGCTCGCCCGCCAGGGAACGATTACGCGCCGGCAGGTAGTGGTGGGCGCCAACGAGCGCGGTTGCGAGCTCGCCGCTCGGCTGGCTGAGGATCCGTCGCAGGGCGTGGTACAAGGGTTTTTCGACGATCGTGGTGTAGAACGGCTTCCGGGCGTCAGCGCTGAGCGCCTCTTGGGCCGCTTTGGCGACCTGGCCGACTACGTCCGCAGCCACGGCATCCACGTCATCTACATCTGCCTGCCCCTCAGTGCACAGCCGCGAATTCGCGCGTTGCTCGAGGAGCTGCGCGACACGACCGCATCGATCTATTTCGTTCCGGACCTGTTCGCTTTCGATCTGATCCAGGCGCGCTTCGGCCAGATCAAGGGCCTGCCGCTGCTGGCGATCTGCGAAACGCCGTTCTGCGGACTGAATGGTGTGATCAAGCGCATGAGCGACATCGTGCTCGCAAGCGTGGCGTTGTTGCTCACGGCGCCCATCATGATCGCCATCGCGATCGCTGTGCAGCGCTCCTCGCCAGGCCCAATTCTGTTTCGTCAGCGTCGCTACGGCCTGGAAGGCGAGGAATTCGACGTCTATAAGTTCCGCACCATGACGGTGTGCGAGAACGGTGCGCAGATCCGCCAAGCGCGACCTGACGATCCGCGCGTAACGCCGGTCGGGCGCTTCCTGCGTCGCACCTCGCTCGATGAGCTGCCACAACTCTTCAACGTACTGAAGGGCACGATGAGCCTGGTCGGTCCGCGCCCCCACGCGGTGGCGCATAACGAACACTACCGCCGGCTCGTGAGCGGATACATGTTGCGGCACAAAGTGCGGCCCGGGATCACCGGATGGGCGCAGGTCAACGGCCTGCGCGGAGAAACGGCGAATCTCGAGCGGATGCATCAGCGCGTGCAGTTCGACCTTGACTATCTGCGGCACTGGTCGCTGGCGTTCGATTTCATGATCCTGCTGAGGACGGCACTGATCGTCATTCGGGATGACAACGCCTATTGAACCGGCCCCGTGGGGGCAGGGGTTGCGTGCCGAAACCGGGCCCAGCGCGAGTATCCGGTCCGGCGTTCTGAGGGCTCTGGTGGATTGATAAGCCGGCTTAGTGATTTAGTAAGCTTGCTTAGTGTCTTCCCGGCTACTATCTTGCGCGGCGTGACTGATCCCGAACGCAACGGCACGCTCGGAGGGCTGATCCAGGATCTCGCCCGGCTCATGGCACAGCACGTGGACGAACGCGCACGCCGGCTCGGCCTCACGCGGGCGCAATGGGCGCTGGTTGCCGCACTGTTTCGCCGCGAAGGCTCCAGCCAGGTGGCGCTCGCCGAGCATCTCGATATCACGCCGATCTCGCTCGGGCGGCTGGTCGACCGGATGGAGAAAGCTGGCTGGGTCGAGCGGCGCGGTGAGCCCGCGGACCGGCGCGCCTATCGCCTGTACCTCACCGAGCGTGCGCACCGGCTGCGCCCACAGCTGCGCGCGTTGAGCGACCACGTCCAGGCCCACGCGCTACGGGCGCTGGATGGGTCGGAGCAGGAACGCTTCATCGCGCAGCTTCGCACCGTGCGTGAAACGCTGGCCGGAGATCAGATCAGGCGGCCCCTGCAGCGTGCCCGGCGCAGCGCGCGCTGGGACGGTACCGCGACCCCACGCAGAGCCCATAGTCGGCGACCGTGACTCCGCGTTTGCGCGGGATCACCGCCATGCTCCTGTCGGTGGGCTTTTTCGCCGGCATGGACACCATTCTCAAGGTCTTATCGCAGCACTACCCGGCGCTCGAGATTGGCGCTCTGCGCGGGGCAGCCTCGCTGCCGATTGTTTTCGCGGCCACGCTGCTGCGCGGCAAAGTTCAGGACCTGCGACCGGTGCGCTGGTCCCTGCATCTCGTGCGCGGCGTGCTGGCGATCATCATGCTCGGCTCGTTCATCTACGCGCTGCGCTTGCTGCCGATGGCGGATGCCTACGCGTTGTTCCTGGCGGCACCCCTGATCGTCACGGCGCTGTCGGTGCCGTTGTTGGGCGAGCACGTTGAATGGCGCCGTTGGGTGGCCATTGTCGTGGGGCTGGCCGGAACTCTGATACTCCTCAGGCCTACTACCGCCAACCTCGCCAGCCTCGGGGCGCTGGCGGCGGCCGCTGCGGCCATCTGCTATGCCCTGAGCGCACTCACGATTCGCGTCCTGACACGCACCGACACGACAGCGAGCATGGTCTTCTGGTTCATGGCCATGGTGACGGTGTTCGCGGGCGCGCTCGCTGCGCCATCCTGGGTGCCCGTGCGGCCCGAGCACTGGCCGCTGCTGATCGGTGTGGGAATCCTCGGGGCGCTGGGACAACACTTCGTGACGGAGGCGTTTCGCTACGCACCTGCCTCTGCGGTTGCACCTTTCGAATACACCGCGCTGCTCTGGGCGGCGGGGATCGACTGGATCGTCTGGGCTCACCCACCGAACACGCAGATGCTGACTGGCGCCGCGATCATCATCGCGAGCGGCCTGTACCTCATTCACCGCGAACGCCGCGGTCAGCCGGCCGCTGCAGTCGCCGAATGCAACGTACCACCCTGAGCCTCTGCCAAGGGCTGCAGCCCGAAGGCTCGCGATTCGGCATAATGGCCGCCCCCAAGGAGCCCGCCCGGGAGCGGGCATTCTGATTCAGCACGGCGAGGAGCGACGCACATGACGATCAAGGTTGGCGACAAGATGCCCTCCGGCACCTTCAAGACGATGACCAAGGATGGCCCGCAGAATCTCACTACTGACCAGCTCTTCAGCGGCAAGCGGGTGGTGCTGTTTTCGGTGCCGGGTGCTTTCACCCCGACCTGCGATGCCAAGCACCTGCCCGGATTCGTCGAGCAAGCGGCAAAGATCAAAGGCAAGAACGTGGACACGATCGCCTGCATGGCGGTCAATGACGTCTTCGTGATGAATGCCTGGGGCAAGCAGGGCAATGTCAGCGATCGCGTCCTGATGCTGGCCGACGGCAATGGCGAGTACGCGAAAGCCCTGGGCCTCGAGATGGATGCCAGCGGCTATGGCATGGGGATGCGCGGCAAGCGCTTCGCAGTGATCGCCAAGGACGGTGTGGTCACGCACCTCTTTGTCGAGGCCCCGGGTGAGTTCAAGGTCTCGAGTGCGGAGCACGTGCTGAGCCAGCTGTAGCCCGCGCGGTCTGCGGCGGCGGATGATCCGGTACCCGCGAGGTCGCCGTCCGATTCGCCATCGGCTCACGGTAGGGGAAACCCGCCGTGAGCCTCCGTGCACCGCGACATCACATTACTTATTTACCCCATGACTGTTGAGTTCGCTTGAACTCTCATGCATATTCCATTGCGTGACAAAGGCAAACCCGCCGAAAGGCGGGGACGCAAAGCCACCGGTCTTCAGGGAGTTTCCCAATGACAGCGGGGTTGCCACAGCAGCGATTCGATCTTCAGCGCCATTCCGGCTCGATTCGAATCGCATCAAGGCACCTCCCCGCACGGATGAATGCTGATTCGGTTGCGACCGAGTTCACAGCACATCCGGTTTCATAGGAACACCCTCCAGACCGCGAACCGAAGAGCATCAGGGCTGAAGTACGGGGGTGTCCAGATGAGCGAGCGAGTGGGGGCACACGCACGCGTTGCGGAGAGCGCTCCGGCCGAGACCGGCCAGGGCAGCGCAACGCTCTACATCATCAATCTGTTGTCTTCAACCACGCCCATGACGCTCGAGGTGCCATACGCACCCGAGTTGGAAGGGTTTGCGGTGTTTCGTTCGCGTCGCGTCGAAGATGGACGTGACCGGTTTCGATTGCACCTCGGCTATTTCGAGTCGCCACAGGAAGCCCAGCGCGTGCTGACCGTGGTCCGCGCTCGCTATCCGGCTGCATGGGTAGCACTGGCACCGACCGACAGCATGGGATCGCTGGACGACACGAGCGTCGCCCAGTTCAAGCTCGTCCGCAGCGGCCGCGCAGCCGCGGCGGCCTCCAAGCCCGCGGCTGCAGTCGCAGCACCGCATCGCCCGACGCCAATCACATCGGCTCCGAAGGCTGCGCCCGTCAAAGCAACCCTCGTGGCTCCTTCGCAATCCCGTCGAATGCACCGCCCTCGCGTCAGGTGCCGCCTTCGCGATCGACGCACGCGCCGCTTTCGCCCGCGGATGTCTTGCAGCTTCTAGAGAGCGCGCCACGGGCTGCGCGCAAAGGGCCATTGCGGCAACTCGTCAAGCCCGCTGCGCCCGTCATGACACCGGCTCCGGCGACAACGCCGCAGAAGTTCGCGGTCCAGCTCGTCTGGTCCACCGATCCCGTCGATGCTGCCCGCGTTCCCCAACTTGCAATTTTCGACGCTTATACGCTCTACACGGTTCACGTGGAGCGCGCCGGGCGTCGGTGGCATGGCCTGAGACTCGGCTTCTTCACGGACCCGGTGTCTGCCCGGCAGGTCTCGCTCTACGCGCGATCCGATTTCTCCGCCGCGGCAGTCGTTCCGGTGAGCGACCGCGAATGCGCGAAAGCGAGTGAGGTCGCCGCGGCCCAGGCCCAGCGGCCACCTCAACCCGTGCTGCAGGCGCGGAGGGATGCAGACACGATCGAGCTCAAGCAAGACGACACGCCACGCACGCGCTCTGCACCACTACAGGAATCGTTGCTGGCCCCGATTACCCAGAGTGCTCCGGTTGCGTCAGCCGGCTGCGACCAAGGGGACACCAGCCAGCCGGTCCGCCGGCAATGGGAAGTCCCGGCAGGTCGTACCCGATCCACACAAGGCTCCGAAGCGCGTCTCCAAGACGACTGCACAGCTCCTCGAGGAGCTTGGCGCGAGCTCGCTCGACCTCGATCTCGAAATCGTCGGGCGCGATGAACTGAGTGATACGGGTGTTCGCCACCTGTCAGTCTCCGTCGTCCATCGGAAGTCGCCATTGGGGCGTTTGCTGGATCGCGTGGGGCGTAGGCGTCACGCGTAGGGTAGCTACCAACCCTTCCCGTAGTTTTGCCGAAGCGCGGCTTCGAACCGTTGCTGGCGTGGCGGGTCGAGCGGATGGCGCCGCAATAGCGTTCGCGCCGCTTGCATATCCTCGCCGGCAAGACGAAAAGCCGCCCCGAGTACCGCATCCATCCTGAGATCGGGCGACTGAATTTGCCCCAGCAGTGGCTCTATGTCATCCAAGGAGCCGACGCTGATCAGTTGCACGAGACCAGGGTCGCGCAGGGCTGAAGAATCAAGGGACAGGACCCACTTGCGCGCCGCATCGGAGTCAAACCTGACCCACCCGGCGGCGATCTGACTGACAGCGGAGCGCTGCGCTTCGTCATCTCGAATGCGCCCGATCCACCTGGCGGCTTCCGACGGCGATATCTGGGCCACTGTGTTCACCACGGTCTGAATGGCGTTATCGCGCTGTCCGTCGTCGGTAATCCCAGCCGCGAACTCGAAGGCCGCATCGGCATCCTGAGACGCAAGATTCGCCAAGAACTCCGGCAATACTCCGGAGTAGCCCGGTACAGCTTCGTTCTTCCTCATCCACTGTACGGCGGTATCGACGTCGTCCTGGGCATATGCGTTACCAATGGAAGCAATCCAACGGGCGCGAGATTCAGCAGGAACCTGATCCGTGAGATCTATGGCGAGCGAGACGTCTCGTTGCGCAAGTTCATCTCCGATCTGGCTGAGGCCGTTCATGCGCGCGTTGGCATCGCCGAGCCCCACGATCCACGCGATCGCAGCAGCAGGATCGGTCTGCGCCATGCTGGTCGCGATCTGCGCGGCGAGTTGCGAACGTGCTTGGCCCGCAGGAAGCTTTTCCAGATGACGCCTTGCCAGAGCAGGATCGCGGGCTACGATGCCGCGAGGACGGCTAAAGATTGCTATATCACTGCGCCGGGAGTCCTTCGACCCCAGTAGGCCAGTTGCAGCGCGGTGTCCGGGATCCTGGTTCGCCAATCCCCCCAAGGCGACGGACCAGACTCCCCAATGCGACTACGGTCGACGCGGGTGGCCCATTCGAGCGCTTCGGCTGGAAACTGCGCCACGTAAGCGGGCGCAATGTAATAACCGAGCATGCCGATGCGCTGGCGCGGCTGCGACTCAATCCATTGCGCCGCAGCCCTCAGGTCGTTGTGCGCCCATTCGGACGCCAGTACTGGTAGTAGCCTGTCGCTATCAGATGCCTTGAGCTTCCCAACCAGATCGACCGCGCGCTGCGGATCCTGGCGGGCCAACTCCTTCGTCGTGGACTGAAGCAATTGCTCGCGTTGCACGCCCGCTGGCAAGGCAGCGACATTCACAAACGCCGCTGCGGCATCCTGCGAAGCCCACGCTCGAACGATCGCATCCCGCAGTATCGTGCGCGTCGCTGGATCGGCTTCCAATCCTGCCTGCTGAAATGCAGCTTGAGGCGCAATGCGCGCCCACGCCGCACCGACACGCCGGAGGCTGTCGTTGCGGGCTTCGGAATCGGGGAGTGCGAGTGCGGACTGCAGCGCCGTTAGGGGATCGTGCTCGACATAGCGCAGATACAGGACGTCCAGTGCAGCGTCTCGCTCCGCCGCGTTCGAAAGCTTTTTCGCTTCCGTGATGAGCGCACCGAGTTCAGTTGAGTCGGCCCTGCCCGCGATGGCATAAAGCGCCTCGCGGCGTGCAAACGCGGAAGGCAGTGTGAGGATTTCCTGCACGGTGTGAAATTCCGTGAAGTGCTTCGCGCGAGCTTCCTCGACGAGCTTGGCTGCCGCGGGGTTCGACTGGAGGGCACGGTCTGCGCCTGCCGATGCAGTGGGGGCAGCGGCAACAGGTCCATTGCTGTTCGGCGCCGACAGCCGCTCGCCGCGATGCGCACCCAGCCAGTATCCGAGTGACAGCGCTCCCGCGAGCCCGGCACCGATCACCAGAGTGCGCAGCCTCAAGACCCACTCTCCCTGACGCTCGGCACACCAGATGGAAGGTCCATCGGTGCCTCAAGCTCGCCCTCGTCTATCCTGCGCTCAGGAAACCGATCCACTGGCGTGCGCGCTCTGCGAGTGTCGGCGGCAGCGCGACTACCGAGCGTTCCGCGAGCCGACGCGCCGCCTTGCTGACCCACTGATAGCGGATATCGCCGGGTGCTTGTGCCAGCAGCACCGGGTGACGGATCTCTTCGAGCATCTCTTTTACCGGGTAATCGAACGCAGCCATGCACAGCTCACCGTAGTGACGCGGCTGTTTCATGATGTCGACCAGCATCGGATGCAGGCGGCTGGCGCTGATTTCCGGCGTGCGCCGGCGCACCGAGGCTCGATCGCGCTCATACCAGGGCCAGTTCAGCTCCTGATCGTGCAGGCGACGCCAGAGTGAAACGAGGTGAGTACCGTCGCGCGTCGGCGTGATGTCCGGGCAGTACTGCTTATGCAGCGCACGCCGCTCGGTAGCGGTCAGAAAAAAGACTCCGTCGAGCACCAGGCGGTGCATCCGTTCGGGCGCCGTGCGTGCGAACTCGATGGCGAGGGGCGTCGCGGTGAACTCGGCGATGATGTCGACGTCCTGCAACTGCAGCGCGTCGAGCAACTCGAGCAGCACGAGCTTGTAATTGGCGATCTCCGGGTTTGGGACCGGATCCGAGTCGCCCGAGCCCGGCAGATCAATGGCGATCACCGGCCGTTCGACGGCGAGCTCCTGCATCAAAGGGCGCAGCTGCGCACTCGACCCGGGTGTTTCGTGCAGCAGCAGGATCGTCCGCCCGGCTCCATTGCCGCGGCGTCGCACATGCAGCTGACCGTGACTCAGGTCAACGTAACTGCTCAGCTCTGACGGGCCTGCCGAACGCGCCCTGGGGGCGATGGATCGCGCGCTACGGTCGCTGTGCTCGCGAAAGATCAGGCGCAGGCGCGCGCGCCACTCCTCATCGTCGGCGCGTAATCGCTCCATCGTCACATTTGGCGGCAGCTTCTCGGGCAGTGCATCGAGGGCGCGATATAGAAAATCATCCTCGCGCGCCATCACGATGGTTCGCGCGTCCACTTGTTGTATGAGTTGCAGGGCATCACAGCGCTGGATGGCGTTCGTGGCGCTGGCGTAGTGAGCGCCGGCATTGAACAGATCGAGCGCATACGCGTGCAGCGTCGCTTCATCGGGAAGGTCTGCGTTCAGACGGGCGCGCTCGTGACGCGCGAACCACGGATAGAAACGCTGCGCATCGAGCATGCGCGACCATTCGCGGACCAGATGGCTGCCATCATCACTGAGCTCGAAGGGCGGCAGATAGCGTTGCAGGAACTGTGCGTCGGGCAGCTCGAGCGGCAATGACAGCCCGTTGAGCACGGCGACGCTCACCTTGTCCGGGTGGGCGATCGCAAGCTGCAGGGCAATCTTCGAGCTGCCGTGATAGCCGTATAGCGGGCAGCGCTCGACTCCGAGCGCGTTCAGCGCCTCGGCTACCGAAGCGGCGAAGTGCGCCGCAGAAGGTGGTGTCAGGACCGAAAGCGCAGAGGAATTGCCGTAACCCGGCAAGTCGAGGGCGATGAGCGTGAATTCATCGCTCAGCTTTTCCATCAGGTCGGCGTAAATGGACGAGGAGCGGGGCGGCTCCGGCAACAGCAGCACGCTCGGCCCCTGTCCCGCGATCCGATAGTGCAGCTGGCCGCTGCCTGTTCCGAGGTATCCCCGGCGAATGCGTCGGGGCGCCGGCATGGCCATCTCGAAGAACTCCTACGAGCCGATCAGCTTTTCGAGCTCAGGAAGTATCGTGAACAGGTCTCCGACCAGCCCGATATCGGCGATCTCGAAGATCGGCGCCTCCGCGTCCTTGTTGATCGCGACGATCGTGCGGGCATCCTTGATCCCGGTCAGGTGCTGGATGGCACCAGAGATTCCGATGGCGATGTAGAGCTCGGGCGCGATGATCTTGCCGGTCTGACCTACCTGCAGGTCGTTGGGAGCATAGCCTGCATCGACGGCCGCACGCGAGGCACCGACCGCGGCGCCGAGCTTGTCTGCGAGCGAGTAGAGCAGGCCGAACTTCTCGGCGCTCCCAAACGCGCGCCCGCCCGAGATCACGCGCCGCGCAGTTTGCAGGTCCGGACGATCTGCCGAGCCGCAGGAGACCGAAACAAATCGCGTGTGCGTGGGCAGCTCGATCGAAAGCGGGATCGATTCGATCGCAGCGGAGCCGCCCCCGGGCGACGCTTCGAATGAGGCCACGCGCACTGTGGCCACGATCTGCACGTCCGCTGGGACCTCGACCGTCAGAATCGCATTGCCGGCATACACGGGACGCCGGAAGCGCTGTGCGCTCTCGACCGCCATGATGTCGCTCAATTGGGGCGCACCGAGCAATGCGGCGACTCTCGGCATGAGGTCCTTGCCGAACGTCGTCGATGGACCGAACACGTGCGTGAATCCCTTCGCGAGTGCCGCTACCTGCGGCGCCCAGGTCGCGGCCAGCGGCGTGTGCATTGACGGGATTGTCGACGCGCAGTACGTGATCGACGCCGGTGAGTGCGGCGGCCTGCTCGCTCACCGGGCCGCCGTCTGCCGCCAGGACGGCGACAGCAATCTCAGGAGCAGGCAGGGCACGTGCGCAGGTCACACACTTGGCCGTGCTCGGATTGAGACGGCCGCCATCGTGTTCGGCAACGATCAACACCTTGGCCATCAGAGCAGTCCTCTTTTCTTGAGGGCTGCCACCAGTTCCTGCGGATCCTTGACCATCACGCCGCGCTGTCGCTGCGGCGGGGGCTCGCACTTCAGGACACTGATCTTCTCCTCCGGCGTAACGCCCAATGCGGCGGCGGTCAGCGTTTCGAGCGGTTTCTTCTTGGCCTTCATGATGTCCGGCAGCTTCACGTAACGAGGTTCATTCAGTCTGAGGTCGGTGGTGAGCACTGCGGGCAGCTCGACTTCGATGGTTTCTAGCCCCGCATCGACTTCCCGCGTAACCGTGGCGTGCCCATCCGCAAGCTCGATACGTGACGCAAACGTAGCCTGTGGCCGGCCCCACAGGGCGGCGAGCATCTGGCCCGTCTGGTTGTTGTCATCGTCGATGGCCTGCTTGCCGAGAATCGCCAGTCGAGGTTGCTCGCGCTGCACGAGCGCGAGCAAAATCCGCGCCGCAGTCAGCGGCTCGACGGCATCTGCCTGCACGTGCACGGCCCGGTCTGCACCCATGGCGAGGGCCGTGCGCAGCTGCTGCTGGGCATCGCTTGGGCCGATGCTGACCACGATGACCTCCTGCGCAGCGCCTCGCTCCTTGATGCGCAGCGCTTCCTCGAGCGCGATCTCATCGAAAGGATTGATGCTCATCTTCACGCCGTCGGTGACCACGCCGCTCCCGTCGGGCTTGACGCGAATGCGCACGTTGTAGTCCACGACGCGCTTGATGCACACGAGGATCTTGCTCATCGAACTCAGGTCCGTAAAAAGGGGGGATGCAATCGTAGTCGAGAGCGCGATGAAACGCAGCCTTGCGCAGCAGACTGAAGGTCAGTCAGTCTGCGCCTGAGGGCGTGTGGCACGGAGCGGACCTGCCGGAAATGCATCGGGGAGCGCGATGAGCCGTTTTGTGCGTGTTCTGATCGGGAGCGGCATCGTCCTCGGCGCCCTGTGCCTGGTCATCTACCTGTCGGATCCCCTGTTCTGGAAGCGCCTGCTGAGTTTCCCGGGCCCAGGCACGGTCACTGCGGTTGAGTGGTACCAGCCCAGCGAACCGGTCGCGGGCTCGGAGCGCGACGACCTCACGCTGCAGGATGCGGATCAGCGCAGTGTCTCGCAGGAAGCGCTCGATGCCGCGGTTGAGTACGGTACACAGACGCGTTCCGTGGCGCTGCTGGTCTGGCATCGAGGTTCGCTGCAACTCGAGCACTATTGGCCAGGCTATGACCGGCACTCGCGCACCGACAGCGGTGCGATGCACGCGACAGTGCTGGCACTCGCGTACGGTGCGGCGATCGAAGAGGGCGTCATCCGCTCGCTCGATGAGCCTGCCGCAACCTATCTGCCGGAATGGCGCGCCGATGCGCACGCGAAGATCCGGATTCGCGATCTGCTGCAGATGTCGAGCGGGCTCGAATACCGACCGTGTCACGCAATCCCTGGAATCGAGGGCTGCGCCTGTTTCTGGGCAGCGACATTACGGCGCTGGCGCTGCGTGCGCCGACGAGCGCCGAGCCTGGCATGCGGTTCGAGTACAACAGTCTCGATGCTCAGATTCTCGGCATCATTCTGCAGCGCGCCTCGGGCATGCGCTATGCGCGCTACTTGTCAGAGCGACATCTGGAATCGGCTGGGTGTGGGCGAAGCCGCCGTGTGGCTGGATCGGGATGGTGGCATGGCACGCACGTTTTGCTGCCTGCAGACCACCGCGCGCGGCTGGCTCGCGGTTGGCCTCACGATTCTTGATCTGGGGCGGGCGGGTGCCGAGCAGGTCGTTCCGGCACCCTGGGTCCTCGAGATGCTGAAGCCGTCCAGGACCAATCCCAATTTCGGCTTGCAGATCTGGCTCGGCGATGTCACCGAGGGCAAGCGCCCCGAGGACGACGCAAAGCGCGTGCGGGCGCTACAGTCGGAGCCTTTCGTGGTACGCGATGTCGTGTTTCTTGCCGGCGCGGGTGGACAACGTGTCTACATCGTTCCCTCGCGTGAGCTGATCATCGTTCGCACCGGAACACGCCGCTCCGACTGGGATGATGCCAAGTTGCCTAATGCCATCTTGCGCGGGGTATCCTGAGGGCGATGTGGAGCTACTCGATTCGTCGCCTCCTGGGTGCCATCCCGACGCTCTTCATCATCGTCACGCTGGCCTTCTTCATCATGCGCATTGCCCCCGGCGGGCCGTTCGACAGCGAGCAATCCCCGCCGCCGCAGATCCGCGCCAACCTGGAAGCGGCCTACGGTCTCGATCAGCCGGTGCATGTCCAGTACTTGCGTTACCTCCAAGGTCTCGCCCGTGGTGACTTCGGCCCGTCGTTCCGCTATCGCGACTTCACAGTAACTGAGCTCATCCGGCAAGGCCTCCCGGTGAGCCTGACGCTCGGCCTGACGGCGCTTGCACTCGCGATTGGTCTCGGCGTGCCGCTGGGAGTGTGGGCCGCCGTGCGCCACGATCGCCCCGTCGATCACGCGTTGAGAGTGGCCGCGATCCTGGGGATCGCGTTGCCGAGCCTCGTGGTCGCACCGCTCCTCGCCCTTGTGTTCGGCGTCAAGCTGCGCTGGTTGCCCGTCGGCGGCTGGGAATCCGGCTCAGTGCGCACACTCATTCTTCCGGCACTGGCCCTGGCCTTTCCCCTGGTTGCGTTCGTTTCGCGCCTGACGCGGGCGAGCATGCTCGAGATCCTGACCAGCGGATTCATTCGCACGGCGCGTGCCAAGGGCCTGCCGGAACGCACAGTCCTCGCACGGCACGCCTTGCGGCCCGCGCTGCTGCCGGTCGTGAGTTATCTGGGTCCGGCGACGGCGGCGGTGCTGACCGGATCGCTGGTGGTGGAAACGCTGTTCAACATTCCCGGCATGGGCAGGTACCTGGTCCAGGGCGCACTGAATCGCGACTACACGCTGGTAATGGGGGTCGTCATCGTCTATGCGACGCTGACGCTTGCGATGAACTTGCTGGTGGATTTGATCTACGGTGTTCTGGACCCGCGCATTCGCCATGAGTGAACCGGGGTTCTGGCGCGACACGGAACTGCGCATGCGCGGTAATCGCCTCGTACTGGCGAGCGCGATTGTGCTCCTCGTGATCGCCGTGGCCGCAGTGATTGGGCCGTGGTTGAGTCCTCACCCGTATGACGAGCTCGACTGGGGCGCATTGGCGAGCGGGCCGACTCTCGAGAACGCCCATTGGCTCGGCACCGATCGTCTCGGGCGGGACCTGCTGGTGCGCACGTTGTACGGCACACGCACTTCACTGTTGATCGGCTTGCTCTCGAGCGCTGTGAGTCTACTCGTCGGAGTGACGTGGGGTACGATTGCCGGCTATGCAGGCGGCCGCATCGATGCGGCCATGATGCGTTTCGTCGACATCCTGTACTCGCTCCCCTACATCTTCTTCGTGATCATTCTGACGGTCGTGTTCGGGCGGAATATCTTTCTGCTCTTCATCGCCATCGGCGCGGTGGGCTGGCTCACGATGGCGCGCATCGTGCGCGGGCAGACGCTGAGCCTGCAAGCGGCGCGAGTTCGTCGAGGCCGCGCAGGCACTGGGCGTGCCATCACGGCGCATCATCACGCGCCACATCGTGCCGAACGTTGCTCGGAGCGGTGATCGTGTACGCGACGCTCACTGATCCCGCAGATGATCCTGTTCGAGAGCTTCCTGAGCTTCCTCGGCCTCGGCGTGCAGGAGCCGTTGGCGAGCCTCGGCAGTCTCATCGCCGAAGGTGCCGCGGAGATGGAGTCGGCGCCCTGGATGTTGCTCGTGCCCGCGACCGTGCTCGTGTTGCTGCTGGCATGCCTGAATTTCATCGGCGAGGGGTTGCGAGATGCGCTCGACCCGCGGGGGCACGCATGAGCGCATTGCTCCAGATCCGGGATCTGCGTGTGCAGTTCGAATCGCAGCATGGGGTCGTGCGCGCGGTAGATGGCGTCGACCTCGACGTGCGTGCGGGGGAATGCGTCGGTATCGTCGGGGAGTCCGGCAGCGGCAAGAGCCAGCTCTTCCACGCTGTGATGGGCGTATTACCGGACAGTGGCCGCGCCACGGGAAGCGCACGGCTGCAAGATGCCGAGCTCCTGGGTCGTCCGGCGCGCGAGCTCAATCAGGTTCGGGGCGCACGGATCGCAATGATTTTCCAGGACCCGATGACGTCGTTGACGCCGCATCTCACTATCGGCACGCAGATTGGCGAAGTTCTGATTCAACACCGCAGCCTCGGTACGTCCGCGGCACGTCAACGAGCGCTCGAGCTGCTGGAGCGGGTGCATGTCGGCGCCGCGGCCCAGCGCCTGGCCCAGTATCCCCACGAACTCTCGGGCGGCATGCGACAGCGCGCGATGATTGCGATGGCGCTCGCTTGCGAGCCGCAGGTGCTGATCGCAGATGAACCGACGACGGCGCTCGATGTCACGATCCAGGCGCAGTTGCTCGAACTGTTCTGCGAGCTGCGTCGTGCGATCAACCTGGCGCTCGTGCTCATTACGCACGACCTGGGCGCGGTGGCCGGACTCGCCGACCGGGTGGCCGTGATGTACGCGGGTCGCATCGTGGAAGAGGCCGGAGTTGAAGACCTGTTTGCGCAGCCACGCCATCCGTACACGGATGGCCTGCTGCAGGCCATACCGCGGTTGGATACACCCTTGGATCGCGAGCTGCCCGGCATTCCCGGCCAACCTCCGCTGCATCGGAGTGGCTCGCCCGGGTGCGCTTTTGTGAGCCGCTGCGATTCAGCTGTTGGCCGCTGCAAGAGCGAGGACCCGAAACTGGCGCTCACATCGAACAGCCGCAGCTCAGTCGCCTGTTACAACCCGCGCCCGGCAGCATCTGCCACATGAGCTTGCCCGACCACAATCCGGGCAGCGCCGCCCTGTTGCGGGTCGAACGGCTGTGCGTCAGCTATCCGGTGCACCAGGGCTGGCTGCGCCCGGCGACGGATCTCATCGCGCTCCAGGATGTGAGCTTCGAGCTGGCGGCAGGAGAAACGTTGGGCGTTGTGGGTGAGTCGGGCTGCGGCAAGTCCACGCTGGCACGAGCCCTGGTACAACTCGCAGTACCGCGCGCGGGCCGCATCAGCTGGTTGGGCCAGGCACTGGACGGGCGCTCGCGCGCTGAGTTGCGCGCGTTGCGTCCGGGCGTGCAGATCGTGTTCCAGGACCCACTCGCAAGCCTCGATCCCCGCATGACGGTGCTCGAGATCCTCTCCGAGCCGTTGCGCGAATTTCGTCCGGAGCTCTCAGCGCAGGCGCGGGCGCAGGCCGCGCAGGCAATGCTCGAACGCGTGGGCTTGTCCTCGGAAGTACTGCGGCGCTACCCGCATGAGTTCAGCGGCGGCCAATGCCAGCGGATCGGCATTGCGCGCGCGTTGATTCTCGGGCCACGCTTGCTGGTGTGCGATGAGCCGGTGAGCTCACTTGATGTATCGGTCCAGGCGCAGATCGTCAACCTGCTGAAGCGCCTGCAGCGCGAGTTCGATCTGAGCATGATCTTCATCAGTCACAACCTCGCGGTCGTGCGTCATATCAGCCAGCGTGTGCTCGTGCTCTATCTCGGCCGGGTCATGGAATTCGCGGGCCGCGAAGAGTTGTTTCGCAGCGCACGCCATCCCTACACACAGATGTTGCTCGGATCGATTCCGGTCCCCGACCCACTAGCGGGCGCGCGTTGAACAAACGAGCGCGCCGTTGGGCGAGGTGCCGTCGCCGCTGCACCCCCCATCGGGTTGCGTGTTCCGCACGCGTTGCACGTGGTCACAGGCGAGGTGTGGCGCCGAAGTGCAGGCGCTCGAGCAGATCGCAAGGGATCACCAGGTGGCGTGCTGGCGGTGGCGTGAGATCGCGCGCGCCCGCGATCCTGTGGCGTAACTCGCATGGGCCCGCTGGCTGGAATCAAGGTTCTCGACCTGAGCCGCATTCTCGCAGGTCCCTGGGCGACGCAGCTGCTCGCGGATCTGGGTGCGGAGGTGATCAAAGTCGAGCGGCCCGAAGGTGGCGATGACACGCGCAGCTGGGGTCCGCCATATCTCAAGGATCGCGACGGCCGCATGACCAGCGAGTCGGCCTACTTCCTCAGCGCCAATCGTGGCAAGCGCTCGGTAGCCATCGACTTCGCTACCGATGATGGAAGCAGGCTGGTGCGCGAGCTTGCCCTGCAGTCCGATGTGCTGATCGAGAACTACAAGGTGGGCGGCCTCGAGAAATACCGCCTGGCCTGGAAGGATCTCGCCCCGCTCCATCCTGGCCTCATCTATCTGCTCGATCTCCGCGTTCGGTCAGAGCGGTCCTGCAGCAGCGAAGCCCGGCTACGACGCGATGATCCAGGCGATGGGTGGTCTGATGAGCGTGACCGGATTGCCGGACGAGGAGGCGGGAGGAGGGCCGCAGAAGGTCGGCGTGGCAGTGGCGGACCTGTTGGCTGGCATGTACGCAGCGACGGCGATTCTGGCGGCTCTGTACGAACGTGAGCGATCCGGACGCGGCCAGTTCATCGATCTTGCGTTGCTCGATACGCAGGTCGCTGCGCTCGCCAACCAGAGTCTCAACTTCCTGGTCTCCGGCGAGGTTCCGCACCGGCACGGAACGGCGCACCCGAACATCGTGCCTTACCAGGCATTCGCAACCGCGGACGGCCACCTGATGCTCGCGATCGGTAACGATCGCCAATTCGCACGCTTTTGTGAAGTGGCCGGATGCCGCGAGCTCGCCGCAGATCCACGCTACGCGACCAACGCCCGGCGGCTGGAGAATCGACAACGGCTGGTCCCGTTGCTGAGCGCCATCTTGAGCTCGCGCGGCACCCGCGAATGGGTGGACATCCTGGCGTCGGCCAATATTCCCTGCGGACCGATCAACGATCTCGCCCAGGTATTTGCCGAGCCGCAGGTCGTGCACCGCGAGCTCAGGATGAGCCTGCCGCACGCGACCGGATCCGCACCGGGCGTGAGGAATCCGATCCGCTATTCACGCACAGCGGTCGAGTATGGCCGCGCGGCGCCCCTGCTCGGCGAGCACACCGACGAAGTGCTGGCCGAGAGGCTCGGGCTGGGACCGCAGGAGCTGCGCGCTCTACGCGATCGCGGCGTGCTCAAATGACGGTACACTGTGTCCCTCGATTCATCACCCGGATTGGCATGTCATGTCCCAGCGTCGCAGCGTCACTCCCAGCGAAGGTTTGAGCACCGTCCGCTACGAGATTCGTGGCCGGCTGGCGCGGCGCGCTCATCGAAATGGAGCGCCTCGGGTTACGAGATCATTTCGCTCAACATCGGCAATCCCGGGCGCGTTCGGCTTTCGTACGCCGGAGACGATGCGCCTCGCCATGATCGAGAACCTGAAGGCCAGCGAAGGCTACTGTTCACCAGAAGGGCATTTTCCCGGCGCGCGAAGCCGTGGTGATGCAGCAGCAGGAGCGCGGCGTGAGCGGCGTCAGCGCGGAAGAGGTCTTCATCGGCAACGGCGTCAGCGAGCTCATCGACCTGACGCTGCGGGCGCTCCTCAACCCCGGCGACGAGATCCTGGTGCCGAGTCCCGACTATCCGCTGTGGACCGCGGCGGTCACTCTCAATCGCGGCAAAGCCGTGCATTACGAGTGCAGCCCGCAACGCGGCTTCGTGCCCGATCCCGCACAGATCGAGCGTCTGATCACGCGACGCACGCGCGCCATCGTCGTCATCAACCCCAACAATCCCACCGGCGCGGTCTATCCGCGCGCGGTGCTCGAAGCGATTGCGCGGCTCGCTGAGCAGCATCACCTGGTCGTATTCAGCGATGAGATCTACGACCAGATGATCTATGACGACACGAAGTTCGTGCCGATGGCCACGCTCGTGCAGCACACGCTGTGCGCGACGTTAAGCGGCCTGTCGAAGATCTATCGCGCCTGCGGTTACCGCGTCGGTTGGGCAGTGTTTTCGGGCGACCTGGAACACGCCGGTGATTATCTGGGGGCGCTCGAGCTGCTGGCATCGCTGCGGCTGTGCAGTAACGTTCCGGCTCAATGGTCAGTACAGACCGCGCTGGGCGGCCATCAGAGCATCCGTGAGCTCACGGCGCCGGGTGGCAGGCTGTTCGAATCGCGTCGCGAAATCCTCGAGGCGGTGGCACGCAGCAAGTATCTGGAGCTCGCGACACCGAGTGGCGCGATGTACGCGTTCATCGGCGTGCGCCCGGATGTGTTGCCGGATTTCGATGACCAGGCATTTGCGCATGGACTTGCTCGAGCAGAAGCACGTGCTGATCGCTCCGGGCGTCAGTTTCAACGTCCCGTATCGCAATCATTTCCGGATCACGAATCTGCCCGAACCGCGCGTGCTCGCCACGGTGTTCGAGCGCATCGAGGCACTGCTCGATGTCTATGCGGAGAATGCAGCGGCCGCGAAGCGACCGGACCTGAAGGTAGTAAAGGATAACAAGCTCAAATAAAGCACTTTAGAATAGTTATATATCTCATTGTAATATCTTGATTTGTCAGAACGGCTACCGGCAACTCTGAAGCACGCTCTCGAGCGTGGGGCGACCGTTCTTACGGCGAGCGCCGAGCAGGCGCGAGCCATCCACACGGCCTGGGGCGTTACGCAGCGCCGCCAGGGTCGCCTGAGCTGGCCGACGCCTGAGGTCCTGTCGCGTTCAGGCCTGGGTCATGCGCTGCTGGTCGCAAGCGCTTGCGTTCGATGACGCCGGCGCACTTCCGCAGATTCTCTCCGCCACGCAGGACTTTGCGCTCTGGGAACGCGTCGTGCTTGCAGAGGCCGACACGATGAGCCTTCTGCAGCCATTCGGTGCGGTGCGCGCCGCCCGCCGAGCCTGGCAGCGCGTGCACGACTGGAATATTCGCTTGCCCGATGAGCGTGAGAGCGCCACGGATGAGTCTGCGACTTTCGTTCGCTGGTGCAGGGACTACTTGCGGGAACTGGATCGACATGGCTGGCTCGACACCGCGCGTGCCGCCTGGCGACTGGATCAACTTGATGCAGTGGAGCGCCCGCGGGAGGTTGTTTTTGCCGGCTTTGACGCGCGCGCACCAGTGTATCGTTATCTGGGTGAACGACTCGAAGGGCAGGGCACGCGAGTCAGCTGGCTCGCCGCGGCGCAAAGCTCCGGCGCAGTGCGAGTCGCGTTGCCTGATGCGCAGACGGAGCTCGAGTCCGCAGCTCAGTGGGCACACGCGCAGCTGCGCTCACGGCCCGAGTGCGAGCTTCTCATTATCGTTCCGGATCTCGAGCAACGCCGCGCCGAGGTCGGGCGGGTTTTCTCCAGGACTCTGACTCCGGCCTCGACCCTGATCGCGACGTCATCGAGCCCAGCGCCCTTCGGAGTGGAAGGCGGCATCCCGCTCAGCGACTGTCCCCTGGTCGCGGCTGCGCTCACGGCATTCGAACTCGCGCGGGGCGCGTTGCCTTTCGAGATCGCGAGCGATTGGCTGCGCTCACCGTTTCTCGGCGGAGACCTCGATGCGATTGCGCGTCGTGCACGCGTCGATGCGCGATGGCGCAAGGTCGCCCCACCGGAAGTCACGTTGCAGCATCTCATCCAGGCACTGAATGGATCGCCCGGTGCCGACGATGTGGATCCAGATCTTGTTAAGGCGCTCGGGCGCTTTGCGGATGCCCTCCGGCAGCCCCGTGCGACGCTCTCGCATTGGAGTGGGACGTTTGCACGCGCACTGCGCGAGCTGGGATGGCCGGGCACTCAGACGCTCGACGAAACCGAGCTCCTCATGTTGCAGGCCTTCAACGACGCGTTGGCAGAGCTGGCAACGCTCGACGCCATCGCTGGCGCCGTAGCCATCGATACTGCCGTAAGGAGCCTGTCGACTCTCGCCTCTCGCAGTCGCTTTCAGGAGCCGGCACCGGGACGCGGTGTGACGATCAGCGGCCGCCTGGCGGACCCTTGTGTACGCTATGACGGCATCTGGGTCACCGGCCTGCAGGCTGCTGCGTGGCCCGGGCCGTCGCGACCCGATCCGTTCCTCCCTCAGCACCTGCAGCTTGCTGCCGGCATGCCCGAGGCGAGTGCAGCCGGAACGCTCGGACTCGCCCAGACCATCACCCGCAATATTCTCTGCGGGGCGCCACGCGTGATCGTGAGCTGGCCCCGACACCTCGCCGATGCGGATGCGGAACCCAGCCCTTTGCTCGCGGCGCTCCCTGCAATCGATGCTGCGGAGCTCGCACCCTCCCGTGCGCTCAGCTACGCGCAGGAGATCTACCAGTCGCGCTCGCTGGAGATACTGCACGACGAACAGGCGCCACCAATTCCGACGCCTGCGCAGCTGCGCGGCGGAACCAGTGCACTGCAACGGCAATCCCACTGTCCGTTTCGCGCCTTCGCACAACATCGCCTGCGCGCGGAGCCTCTAGAGCGACCGCTGCCGGGCATCGATCCACGCACGCGCGGCAGTTTCCTGCATCGCGCGCTCGACAGTCTTTGGTCCGGATTGAAGGATCGTGATGCGCTGCTGCGTCTGTCGGCCGAGGAACGCCACGGACTCGTTCACACTGTCGTCGCTTCGGCCCGTGCCGAAGTCTTCGGCCGGTCCGGGCGCTGGCCCGTGCCGCTCGTCGACCTCGAAGGCGCGCGTCTCGAAGCGTTGCTGCGCAACTGGCTCGAGGTCGAGAGCAACCGCCCGCCCTTTCGTGTGCTCGGCGTTGAGCAGCGACTGCAATGGAGCCAGGTTGGGTTGACGTTCACCTTGCGCATCGATCGCATAGACCAGCTGGAGGATGGTCGTACGCTGCTTCTCGATTACAAGAGCGGCGAGGCGAAGGCCAATCATTGGTACGGAGATCGTCCGGAAGAGACGCAGATGCTGCTGTATGCAACTGCGCTCGAGCGCGCTCCCGACGCAGTGAGCTTTGCCCTCTTGAACGCCGAAGGGTGCAGCTTCGATGGGCTCAGCTCGCTGCCGCCGGCACTGGCAGGGCTCCAGCCTGTCCCGGATTGGCACGCGCAACTTGTGAGTTGGCGCAGGGTGCTGGAACGCCTTGCCATCGCGTTTGCGGCCGGTGATGCACGCGTCGATCCCCTGAATCGAACGATCTGTGATCGCTGTCATCTGCACGCGCTGTGCAGGATCGATGAAGTTCGCACGCAGCAAAGGAGCGCGGCGTCCAATGACTGAGCATGCGCCCGATGCACAAGCCCGGATCGCGGCGCTGGACCCGGTGCGATCCTTCATCGTCCAGGCTCCGGCGGGTTCCGGGAAGACGGGGCTACTGGTGCAGCGGTTCCTGCGCCTGCTGAGCACGGTGGAAGTACCCGAGCAGATCGTCGCGCTCACGTTCACGCTCAAGGCTGCCGCCGAAATGCGCGGTCGGGTGCTGCAGGCGCTGCGTGAGACGGACGAATTCGCTGCCGACGGCAATGAATTCAACCGTCAGACTCTCGAGCTTGCGCGCCACGCCCGTCAGCGTTCCGACGCGTTGGGGTGGAACCTGGCATTTCACCCCAGTCGCCTGCGCATTCAGACCATCGATGCGTTCTGCCATTCGCTCGCGGCGCGGCTGCCGCTGCTGGCCAGGGCGGGTGCGGAGTTGATCGTCAATGACGAGCCGCAACCGCTGTATGCGAGCGCCGCGCGCCGAACGCTCGCCCTGATCGAGGAACGCGAACCGATCGCTGCATTGCTGCTCACGCTGCTCGCGCATCGCGACAACCAGTTGCTGCAGACCGAGCAGCTCCTGATCAGGATGCTCGAGCGGCGCGAGCAGTGGTTGCCTTTCGTGGTCGCGCGGCGCGGCGCAGAGCTACGCGCGCAGCTGGAGCGGACGCTGCAGCTCGAGATCCAGGGTCACTTGCAGAGCCTAGCCGCCCTTTGGCCCGAGGCGGCCTGGGCGGCGACGCTGAAACTGATGTCCTCGGTGGTGTCGATGGACCCCAAGGCCAGTCGGCCGCACGAAACGGCGCGCCTCGGCACGACATTTCGCGATCTGCCTGTCTGGCAGGAGCTTGCCGGGTTGCTGCTCACCAAGCAGAACGACTGGCGCAAGCGGCTCGATGCGAAGGGCGGATATGCGACCGCGGCCGCAGGCGAACTCGGTCGGCAACTGATTGCGCAACTGCAGGCCGGTGGCGTCGCTGCGCGAGCAACTCAAGGAAGTCCGGCGGCTGCCGCCACCGCGGTTCAGCGAACCGCAGTGGGAAGTAGTGCAGGCACTGCTTGAAGTGTTGCGCACGGCCGCGGGGCAGCTCGAGGTCGTGTTTCGTGAGACCGGAGAAGTGGATTTCCCAGCCCTGGTACAGGCAGCGGTCAATGCGCTCGGCAGACCGGAAGAGCCGGGCGAACTGGCGCTGGCGCTCGACTACCGCATTCGACACCTGCTGATCGATGAATTCCAGGATACCTCGTTCAAGCAGATCGAGTTGCTCGAGGCGCTCACCGCCGGCTGGGTGGAGGGTGATGGGCGGACACTGTTCTGCGTCGGCGATCCGATGCAGTCGGTTTACCGCTTCCGGCAGGCGGAGGTCGGACTGTTCCTGCGCACTCGCGATCACGGTTTGCAGAGCATCCGCCCTGGCGTGCTGCAGCTCATCCGGAATTTCCGCTCGCACCGCAATCTGGTCGAGTGGTTCAACGAGGTGTTCGCACAAGTGTTGCCGGACGCGGACGACCTGACACGCGGGGCAGTGCGCCACGTGGCGAGTGCGGCCGGTCGTGATGAACCGGGTGCTGCGGCAGTCCATGTGCATAGCGCCTTCACGGCCGATTGGCGCGACGAAGCGCAGCGAATCACTGACCTGGTCGCGAGTCGCTACGCGCCCGGCATGCGAAGGACCATTGGCATCCTGGTGCGCTACCGACGCCATGCGCTCGAGGTCGCTGCAGCGTTGCGGGAGCGCAAGCTCCCGTTCCAGGCAATCGAGCTCGAGACGCTCGAAAGCCAACCGGTGGTGCGTGACCTGATGGCGCTCAGCCGTGCGCTCCTGCACCTGGGCGATCGCGCTGCCTGGCTGGCAGTGCTGCGATCGCCGCTCTGCGGACTCACACTCACAGATCTCACCGTTCTGACACACGATGACGAGCAATCCACGTGCTGGGAGTTACTCAATCAGCGCGCGCGCCTCGAGTCGTTGTCTGCGGATGGGCTGCGCCGCGCGCGGGCATTGATTGCGGTGATGGAGCACGCGCTTGACCGAGTGCGACGCGAGCCGTTGCGCGCCTGTGTCGAGCGGACCTGGCTGAGCCTCGGCGGGCCCGCAACGCTCCGTGAACCGCGCGCCCTCGAAGACGCCCATGCGTTTCTCGAGCGATTGGAGGAATTGGCGGTGCGCAACGCCCTCGAGTCGGGAGTGGCGTTCGAGGTCGGTTTTGCCGATCTGTACGCACGACCTGATCCGACCGCGGGGCCCGAGATTCAGATCATGACGATCCACCAGGCCAAAGGACTGCAATTCGACATCGTCGTGATTCCGCGCCTTGGAGACGGCAAGAGCGCACCGGACGAGCCATTGCTGCGCTGGCTGGAGATTCCGCGTGCCACCGGGGAGCCCGGGTTGCTCCTCGCGCCCATCGGCGAGAAAGGCTCTGAGGAAGATCCCCTGTTCGAATACCTCAAACGCCGGGAACGGGAACGCGAATCGTTCGAGCGCGCGCGGCTTCTTTATGTTGCCGTGACACGCGCGGCAGATGAACTCCATCTCTTCGGACATGTGAGGTTGCGGAAGGATCGCGACGATGAACCGGGCGATCCGGAGGCGAATTCCTTTCTCGCACTTCTGTGGCCAGTGCTGGGCAATCACTTTGCGCGCGCGTTCGAGGAGCGGCCAGTTACGCCTCCAGGCTACATCGATGAGGCTGGGCGAGCTCCTGCCGTTATTCGAAGACTCACCGCCGACTGGTCTTTGCCGCCGCCGCCCGAGGGGATCGTTGTACACCGCACGGTATCGATCGAAGCGGCCAGCGTCACGCGGCCGGAATTCGACTGGGCGAGCGAAACGAGCCGGCGCGTCGGGACGCTGGTGCACCAGGAGCTTGAATCCTGGTCACGCCGCGGCGCGTTGCCGACACCGGAGGCGATCGGTGCGCGCCGCGCCAATTTCACGCGTCACCTCGCAGCGAGCGGTGTTCCTTCAGACCGGCTGCAAGCAGCCGTTGAACGTGTGATCGATGCGCTGGTGCGCACGCGCACCGATGCGCGCGGCATCTGGATCTTCTCGCCGGCTCATCGCGAAGCGCGCAGCGAGGTGGCCTTGACGGGCGATGTCGACGGCGAGCTGGTACGGATCGTGATCGATCGCACCTTCGTGGCCGAGAGCGGTGAGCGCTGGATCGTCGACTTCAAGACCAGTAGTCACGAGGGCGCGGATCGCGAGGCATTCCTCGATCGCGAAGTGGAGCGCTATCGGCCGCAGCTCGCGCGTTACGTGCGCTTGCTGCAGTCCGGCGCACCTTGCGAGGTACGTGCTGGCCTGTATTTCCCGTTGATCGGCGGCTGGCGAGAATGGGGTGTGGGCTGAGCGATCAATACGTGCCGGCGACGGAGAAGGGACGGCGGCCTTGTGCGTCGGGCGCACCGAGAAATCGCAACGTATCGAGCACCGCCTGCGGCGCGCCGGGCCGCGGTGCGACCAGGCCTTCGACGACGTAGCTGCGATCGGGTGCGAGCGTCGCCGTGCCCGTCACCTGCATCGGGCCTTCCAGGTCCTTGAGCTGACCGATGAGTTTCCCCTCGTGCGCCGAGGCCGCATCGAAAGTGATCGCGTAGCTGCCGATGGCGGCGCCGCCGGGCGGAGGTGCCTGCAAGCCGCGCAGTTCGATCGTCCCGACGACGCGCGGCACAGCCTGTGGTGAGAGCTCGACACTTTGCAACTGTGCGCGGACCGTGCCGCTCCAGCCGGGCGGACCGATGCCTGAAGCGAACGTGGCGAGCGGCAGATTGATTTCGAGGTTGCGGGCCTTGACCCGGTTGCCCAGGCCGAAACCGATTCGACCTTGCGCGCGCCCGTCATTACGCAGCAACTCGCCATCGAAAACGAGGCGGCCGAGGAACGACTGTAGTGGGCGAAGTTTCCAGCGAAACGCACCGTAAGGACGCCCGTTCACGGTGAGCGAGTCCGTGCTGCCGCGCCAGATCGTTCCGCTGGTCATGCCGAGTTTGATATGCGGCGGCAGTGCGAGGGCAATGACGCTCGCCGGGATGGTCGCCAGCAGCGTGACGAGAAAGGCGGCTACGCCTGCCGCGATGAGGCGCGCCGTCCTCGGTCGGGGCGGGCTATCCGGCATGCCCGCGACCGCGGCAGTGTCGGCTTGACTGCCGGCGCACGTTTACGCGCCTTTGCGCATGATGAGGCTGGCGTTTACCACACCGACGCGCGAGGTTCGATCCACGGTCGCCGACTCGACGATGAGGCCGTGGCGCTGGGCGAGATCGGCCACCCACCCCACGATCACGTCGAACGGCGCAGACTCGAGCCGTATCCGGATGCCACCCGTGCCGCTCGGCTGCGTATCGCGAAGTGCGCCGGCGAGCCCGACGGCCCGCGCGGTTTGATCCACGATGAGGACCAGTGATTGTGCGGAGGCATCCGCAGGTCCCGCTGCACGCAGCTCCCCGGCGACGCTCTGCATCCAGGCGAGGTCATTGCGCTTGCGCTCGACGCGCTTTTCGGCGCCATTGGCGGCGGAATAGAGCGGCAGGACGAGGAGGGCGAGGATCAGCACTACGACCGCGGCGCTGCCGCCCCAGGTTACGAGGCGACGCTCGCGCTCAGAAAGAGTGGCGAGCCAAGTACTGATCCTTACCGTCAATTCGTTCATGAGGCGCCGGGTCCCTTGACCTGGATGCGTCCTTCGACGCCCGAGTCGCGTGCGTTCGAGGATTGCAGCTCTGCCTGCAGGCCGCGGTCGGTGACGAGGCGCCGCAGCTTGTCGAGGCTGTCGACATCACGCGCGGCGACTCTCATGTCCAGCACCGTACCGCGAAAGCTGAAGGCTTCGACCGTGGTCTGCGGTACCTGGGCAATCGCGCCGGCGATGACGCCGATGATGTTGAGGAGGTTTGCGACCTGGCCGGTGCTCGAGCCGTGCAACTGCTTCAGACGGGCTTCCATGCGACGGCGGGCATCGACGGCGTTCTGCTCGCCGGGCATTGCCTCGCGGAACACCTGCTCGATCGAGGCATCCAGCGCTTTCTCCGTGCCCTTGAGACGCCAGATCTCGACGCCCTTGCCGAGCAGATTCAGCGCGATGAAGCATCCTCCAAGGATCGCGGCCAGGCGCCATACGCGCCATTGATCGGAGGCCCTGGAATGGGATGCGAACTCGCCTTGCATTAGATTGAATGGCGGATTCGCGACTGCCTGGTGAGCGAGCAGCGGCAGCGGTCCATCCGGAAGGAGCTGTACCTTGAGCCCCGCAAGTCGCTGGCGCAGAGGCATCGATCGCCGCCTGGTGAATGTGCCAATCCTGCTGCGTGACATAGAGCAGCACGTGACTGTCGGCTGCGAGCGTTGCGAACTCGAGCGCCTCACTCAAAGGCTGCACATCGAGTACCAGCGGCGGCTCGCCCGGACGGCGCACGTACAGGCGACCGGCATCGATCATCAGCACGATCTGCGCCGGGTTGGTAGGCACGACTGCGCTGTCTGCGTAGACGGCATCCGCGACAATCTGCGCGCCGCGCAGAGCCGCGCGCCATTCCTCGAGTCGATGGCGCCGCACGCCTGCGACGGGGGTCCCGGGACGCGACGGATCCGCCTTACCGAGCGCGAAGTGCATGCCCTCGATGTCGTCGGCAATGTGTTCCTCGAGCGCAAAAGGAACGACCTGCAATTGACGCGCACCACCGCGCACCGGCAACTCGGGCTGAGCGAGCAGAATGTCGATGCCGGGAACGAGCAGGACGACGCGTCGCCCGAGTGCGAGAGATGTGGCCTGCGACAACGGTCCGGATTGGGCAGCGCTCAGCCGGCCGCCAGCCGCATCGACCAGCATCCAGCTCGCCGGCGCATCCGGTTGGTCGGAAAGGCGGATGACGAATGTGTCTGCCATGTGAAGAGAGTTGCTTCGCTCAGTCAGTGCCGAAAGTGCGCATCACCGGCCGCACCAGGTGCGTCGTCTCATCGCGATGCAACAGACTGTACAGAGTCATCTGCGAGGTGCCAATAGTGACCAGCGCCGTGACGCGAAAGTACGACGTTTTGTCATCGATGTAGTTTGCAATGGTGTCGAAGTCCTGACCGTGAAATGAGTTGCGAAGATCGTCGGGAGTCGGAAAACAATGATCGGTGCGCCCCTTCGCGAGGCTTTGCTCATCGAGTCCGAATTCGCGTGTGCCGTTGCTGAGAGAATCGATCACGATGCCGGGGGCAGTGCAGAGATTGATCTTGGTTCCGATCGGCAGCGCGGTGACGTAGGGCCTGAGCTTCTGGTAGCGCTCGACGCCGAAATCAGGCAGCGCCAGCAGCTCGCTGACACTGGTGATCGGGCCGTTCGCTGCGCGATAGGGCGGAGTCTGCGAGGTGTAGACGTTGTCTTCCGCCCCATCCGGAGTGGGCTGCGTGTCGGGATCGAGCCAGTCGGCAAGCACATCCGCCCACTTTGCTTCCAGATCAAGCATGCTGAGGAGGTTACGGAATTGGCGCATGGCCTCGGGATTCTGTGCGCCCTCGGGCGTGACCAGGTTGTTGAGATTGAAGCGCCCCTGCAGGTCTTCCACGAACCCTTCGACCTGGCCGCCCTCGACCGGAATCGGGGGAATCGGTGTCGCCCAGCGCTCCGCCGGATAGTCCTGCTTGGAGCCGTCGTCGAGATCCTTCTTGAGGTAGGAAGCGGCCCACGCTTCCGCGCCAAGGCCGATGAGATACGCCTGGTCGAGGGAAAGAATGGCGCCGGTGCGCCGCTGCTCCAGCGCGCTGTCGAAGCCGATCTGGGTGGCGAGAATCGTGGCGAGCGCGACGATCAGGATCGCGGTCATGAGCGCCACGCCGCGCTGTCCTCGTCGACGCGAAGCAGGTGCCGACCTCATCCGTCCACCTCGATCAGGCGCGTGATCTCACCAAGATCCTCGAGCTCGAGCGTGACCTCGACCGCCAGCGGGCGCAGGCGCGTGACCGTAGCGGGCGCTGCGTTCAGGGGCGGCCATTGTTCCTGCCACTGCTTCTGGTTGTCCATGAAGCGCACGCGCACCGATTTGACGTGATCAATCAGCTCGCGTTTCACGGGCTCATTCGAGAGCGTCGCATCGAGCACTGTGAAGTGCTCGCGCCTCAGCTTGTCGTCCTCGAGCACATAGCTGACCCGCTGCAGGGTGGCACGCGGCAATCCTCCCGGATTGGTCCAGCCCGCCCGTGTCAGCGAAAGCAGCTGTTGTCCCTTGCTCATGCTCATCAATGAGGGCAGGCGCGCATCGCCGACAACATCGCGGACCGGGCGTGGCGCGAGCTGTTCGAAGTCCTGCGTGATCAGGCGCACCGTATTCTGCACCTGCTCCAGGCGTTTCATCGACGCGCGCGCGATCTCGGTCTGCTTGACGGAATTGTTGTAGCCGCCGTACGCGAGCACGCCGAGCACCACGAAGATCGACATCGCGACCAGCAACTCGATCAGGGTGAAACCGCCTCCGATTGATCGAAGTGCCTTCATCGCGTGTTGTCCTGTTCGGGCGTGCCCCCGGGCGGCGGCGTTCCGCCGGGGGGTGTCGCGCCGGGCGACGGCGCTGGTGCGGGTTGCGTTGCGGGCGGTTTCCGCCATGCGCGCCGGGCTCACCGAGCCAGTTCGGCGCCGGAGTGCCGGGTTGCGCAATCGAATCGCCCATGAAACCGACTGCGAAGCCGGGCCAGCTGTTCTCAGCTCCCTCATCGAGACGCACACGAGCCTCCAGCCGAACGATCCCGGAGACCGGCGTCTTGAGTGTCTTCAACTCCCAGCGCCAGTTCTGACCAGCAAACTTCGTTTCACCTTCCGTCTTGTCGTCCGCTGGCGGCTGACCGGCGAGCCGTGCTTCGGTGATCCGGTTGAGGGCGATCCACTGCGCGAACGTCTTCTCGCGCAGGTAAGTCGAGGCACGCGCGGTCTGAGTCGTGACGCTGAAAAGAGCCGATAAGCCGAAGGCGACGATCGCCAGCGCGACCAGCACTTCGATCAGCGTGAAGCCTCGCAGCCGCATCACGTCGAATCGTCCACGTTCTTGACCTCGAGCTCGCCGTTCGCGTTGCCGGTGATCGTGGCCTCGTGATCGCTATCTTCACGCTGCAGCTTGAGTTCGAACGCCGTGAGATCGCCGCTGCCAAGAATGTCGATCTGCGGGGGCGAGGGTTTCTTGGGATCGGTCGGCGGGCGCAGCGAAGCCTCGCGTCCCTCAAGCCGCAATCGAAAGTTGAGGCCCGGCGCAAGCCGCCGTGGCCGCAGCAGGTCATCACCTTCGACCGGCTGCCACAGATCACGGCGCGGGTCATACGTCAGAAACTCGTACTGCTGCTCCACGAGCCGCAGTCCAAAATCGCGCCCCTCCATCTGCGCCTGCTCCTGCACGGCAGTGATGATCCCGACGAGGCGCCGCGTCTCGTCGCGAATCTCCGTGTCACGACCCAGCGCGTGCACCGAGATGAGAGATACGGAAACCAGGATGCCGATGATGAAGACGACCACCAGCACCTCGATGAGCGTGAAGCCCGAGGAGCCTGTCCGAGTGGTGCGCATGGGCTCGACCGTGGGATTTCGGCCTGCAGCGAAGCTGCCCAGCCTTGAGAGCCTAGTTCAGGCTCCAGTTGCCGATGTCAGCGTTGATCCCTTCGCCGCCAGGCTGATTGTCGGCACCGAGCGTGAAAAGGTCGTACTCGGTTCCATGTGTGCCCGGATACACATATTGATAGTCGTAGCCCCAGGGATCCTTCTTCAGACTGTCGACATAGCCACCCTGTTTCCAGTTGCGAATTCCCGGGTCGGCCGGTTGCTGCACGAGTGCCGTCAGGCCCTGGTCGGTGGTGGGGTACTTGTAGTTGTCCATCCGGAACAGGTTCAGCGCGGTTTCGTAGACGCGTATGTCCTGTCGCGCCTTGGCGATCTGCGCGTCATCGATGCGACTCATGATCCGCGGCGCAACGATGGCCGCGAGGATGCCGATGATGACCACCACCACCAGGATCTCGATCAGGGTGAAGCCCGCGGCGCGACGTGACGCGACGCCGGAAACGATGACGTGCATTGCAGGAATCTCGATTGCCCAAGTTGAGCTATGAACGGTCTAACGTCACGATAGCATAAAGGGGTTAGACCGATTACCGAGCAGATCACGGCATGGCGGACGTTCCTGCACCTAAAGGGGCGCCGGCTGTGGGTATTTCTATCGATCTGTCTACTGTTGGCGACACTCGAGAGCACCGGTGACGCTGGGCGCCTGCTTCTGCGTTACCAGCGCGATGCGATTTTCGTTGGCGAATGGTGGCGGCTCGTCACCGGCCACTTTGTTCACCTCGGATGGGCGCACCTCGGGTTGAACGTCATGGGCCTTACGCTCATGTGGGCGCTGTTCGTCTCTGATTACACGCCCCGTCAGTGGCTGATCATTGTGGCTGGCTCCATTGCTGCCATCGATGCTGGTTTCCTGCTGCTCAGTCCAGAATTGACCTGGTATGTCGGGCTCTCGGGAGCCTTGCATGGCGTAATGGCGGCGGGAACGCTGGCGCACCTGCGCCGGCGCGAGCCCGATGGCTGGATTCTCGCGGTGTTTCTGGTCGGGAAGCTGGTGTACGAGCAGGTGATCGGCGTCATGCCCTACAGCCTGAAGTCCGCGGGCGGCCCGGTGGTGGTCGATGCACATCTTTACGGTGCGATCGGCGCGCTCCTTGTCATCGCACCACTGGCCTGGCTGCGCAAGCCGCTATAATTCGCCGCCCTGCAATCGACCAGGCGACCCATGGCACTCGCATTCGTTTTTCCCGGGCAAGGCTCACAGTCAGTCGGCATGTTGAGTTCGCTCGCTGCGGCAGAACCGATCGTGGCCGAAACCTTTGCACAAGCTTCCGAGGCACTCGGCTATGACTTGTGGAAGCTGTGCCAATCGGGGCCTGAAGCTGATCTCAATGCGACCGAACGCACGCAACCCGCCATGCTGGCAGCCGGAGTTGCCGTGTGGCGCGTCTGGAAACAGCGTGGCGGATCCTCGCCGTCGGTCATGTCGGGACATAGCCTCGGTGAGTTCACGGCCCTGGTCTGCGCAGAGTCGCTCGATTTTCGCGCGGCAGTCGAGCTCGTGAGTTTTCGCGGCCGTGCCATGCAGGAAGCTGTACCGGCAGGGCTGGGCGCAATGGCAGCCGTGCTCGGGCTGGATGACAGCGAGGTGGTTGCCGCATGCGCCGTCGCGGCACAAGGCGAAGTGGTCGAGGCAGTGAATTTCAACTCGCCAGGGCAGGTCGTCATCGCGGGTCACGCAAGCGCTGTGCGCCGCGCGATCGAACTCTGCAAGGAAAAGGGCGCCAAGCGGGCGCTCGACTTGCCGGTGAGCGTGCCGTCGCATAGTTCATTGATGCGGCCAGCGGCCGAGAAACTGCGTGAGCGGCTCGAACACATCGAAGTGCGTCGGCCCTTGGTACCCGAGATCTATACAGTCGATGTGCGCAAGCATGGGGAGCCGGACGAGATTCGCGAGGCGTTGGTGCGCCAGTTGTTCAGCCCAGTGCGCTGGGCAGACACCGTGCGGGAAATGATCGCCGGCGGCGTCACCCACATTGTCGAATGCGGTCCCGGAAAAGTGCTGACCGGGCTCAACCGCCGCATCGAGCGTCGCAAGGAGATTGGCATGTTCGCGCTCGAAGACAGTGCGGCCATCGATGAGGCCGTCGCGAGCTGTCGGGAGAGTTCGAATGCTTGAAGGACAGACTGCAATCGTGACTGGCGCTTCTCGTGGCATCGGTCGCGCGATCGCGCTGGCACTGGGCAGGCAGGGCGCGACCGTGATCGGTACGGCGACGACGCCCCAGGGTGCAGAGGCAATTGGCGTAGCGTTGAGCGCGGCCGGGTGCAAGGGCAGGGGAGTCGTTCTCAACGTCACCGATATGGCCGGCATCGACGCGGCGATCGCCGACATCGAAGCTCACGAAGGCGCGGCGACGATCCTGGTGAATAACGCGGGGATCACGCGCGATGGCCTGTTGCTCAGAATGAAACCCGACGACTGGCAGGCGATCATGGACACGAACCTGTCCTCGGTATTCAGGCTGTCGAAAGCCTGTCTGCGCGGCATGATGAAGCAGCGGCGTGGTCGCATCATCAGCATTGCATCGGTCGTCGGGTTGATCGGCAACGCCGGCCAGGCGAACTACGCGGCCGCCAAGGCCGGCATCATTGGCTTCAGCAAATCGCTGGCACGCGAGGTCGGGTCGCGTGGCATCACCGTCAACGTGGTCGCTCCGGGATTCATCGATACCGACATGACACGCGCGCTGAGTGAAGAGCAGCGCGCTGCGTTGCTGGCGCCGATCGCCCTCGGCCGTCTCGGCTCCGTCGACGATGTAGCCGCGGCGGTTGTGTTTCTGGCATCCCCCGCAGCTGGCTACATCACAGGTCAGACACTGCACGTAAATGGCGGAATGTATATGGCGTGAGGGCGCTGCTAAGGCCTGCGCTTAGCGCTTGGATTTGACGCATTCTTTACCTTCGGCAAAGCACAGAACTCACCGATAGGTCAAGAAAAACAACTACTAGGGCAGGATTTGGGTGGCGGGGTAGTGGGGCTTCCCCTAGAATACCGCGCCCATGCGGTCGAAGGGGCCGCCACGATCAAAAGAGGACACCACTGCGATGAGCACCGTCGAACAGCAGGTTAAAGCGATCGTCGCCGAACAGCTGGGCGTGAAGGAAGAAGAAGTGACCAACGACGCCTCTTTTGTCGACGACCTCGGGGCGGACTCGCTGGACACGGTAGAGCTGGTGATGGCTCTCGAGGAAGAATTCGAGACCGAGATTCCGGATGAGGATGCGGAAAAGATCACGACCGTTCAGCAGGCGATCGACTACATCAACGAGCATCGCAGCAAGGCCTGATTTCCGCGGCCTCCACCTCGGCCAAGGAGTGGCCGATCAAGCGAATCGCTTCCCAAATGGACTTCTTCCATAAGGTGCCCCTGTGACACGACGTCGGGTTGTAGTGACTGGACTCGGCATCGCTTCGCCACTCGGCAGCACGGTTGCGGGTGCGTGGGAAAGCGTTCTCGCCGGCCATAGTGGCATCGGTCCCATTACTCGCTTCGATGCCAGTGCGTTTGCCACGCGCTTCGGCGGGGCAGTACAGGGATTCAATGTCGAGGAATACCTGACACCGAAAGAAGCGCGGAAGATGGACCCCTTCATGCACTACGGGTTCGGGTCTGCAGTCCAGGCGATGAACGATTCCGGCCTGACGATCACCGAGGCCAATGCCGCGCGCGTCGGCGTCATCATGGGGGCCGGAATCGGCGGCCTCGATACGATCGAGGAAACTGGTGCGAAGTACCTCGAGACGCGCAGCCCGCGCAAGATTTCGCCGTTCTTCATTCCCGGCACCATCATCAACATGGTTTCCGGGCACATCTCGATCCGGTATGGATTGCAGGGCCCGAACCTCGCGGTCGTTACTGCGTGCACGACGTCGACGCACGCGATCGGCCTGGCGGCGCGGGCGATTCAATATGGCGATGCAGACGTGATGATCGCCGGCGGCGCTGAGATGGCGACCACGCATTGGGGCTCGGTGGTTTCTGCTCGGTGAAGGCGCTGTCGGAGCGCAATGACGAGCCACAGCGCGCCAGTCGCCCGTGGGACCGGGATCGCGATGGCTTCGTGCTCGGTGATGGCGCGGGGGTCCTGATCGTCGAAGAGCTCGAGCATGCGCAGAAGCGCGGCGCGCGCATCTACGCGGAGCTCGCGGGCTTTGGCATGAGTGGCGACGCATACCACATGACGGCTCCGCAGGAATCGGGTGAAGGCGCGCGCCTGTCGATGATCAATGCGGTCCGCGATGCCGGCCTGAAGCCGGAGCAGATCGACTACGTCAATGCGCATGCCACCTCGACTCCGCTCGGGGATAAGGCGGAGACGGTCGCGCTCAAGCGCGCTTTCGGCGATCATGCCTACAAGCTCGCCGTGAGCTCGACCAAGTCCATGACCGGGCATCTGCTCGGCGCCGCGGGCGCGGTCGAGGCGATCTTCTCCGTGCTCGCGATCCGCGATCAGGTTGCGCCCCCGACGATCAACTACGAAAACCCCGATCCCGACTGCGATCTTGATTACGTCCCGAACAGCGCACGTCGCATGCGCATCGACGTGGCACTCTCGAACTCCTTCGGTTTCGGTGGTACCAACGGCACGCTCGTGTTCCGCAGGTTCACGTGATGCGGGCGGGCGCGCATTGCAGTGAGCCGTGAATCGGGCCCTCAGCGCCGCGCTCTTTGTCCTCCTGGTTTTGTCGTCGGCTGCGCTCGCGGCATATCGCTGGGCTGACCGCTACCTGCATGCGCCATTGCGACTGGAGCAGCCAGTCGTCTTCAGCGTCCGCTCCGGGGCTTCATTTTCTGCTGTCGCACGCGAGCTGGCCCGCAAGGGCGTTCTCAAGCACCCGCGCGTCGCGTCGGCATATGTTCGCCTGCGAGGCGAGGCGCGCAGGATTCACGCCGGTGAGTACGAGATTCGACCGGGTACGACGCCCGCCCAGCTGCTCGATCAGCTGGTGCGGGGCGAGGTGCTGCTGCGCGAGCTGACGATCGTGGAAGGGTGGACGGTTCGCGACATGCTGCGCGCCCTCGGGAGCAATCCGTACCTCAAGCACACGCTGGAAGGCGTGCCCGCAACCGACCTCATGACGCGGCTCGGCGTGTCCGGCTCTCATCCCGAGGGGCAGTTTTTTCCCGATACCTATCGCTTTGCCCGAGGCACGACTGATATCGAGGTGCTACGCCTGGCCAATGAAGCGATGCGCACGCGCCTCGAAGCAGCCTGGCAGGGACGCTCATCCGGTCTGCCGTTCTCCGACGCTTACCAGGCGCTGATCCTGGCATCGATCGTCGAAAAGGAGTCGGCGCTCCCGAGCGAGCGGCGACGGATTGCGGGCGTATTCGTAAGGCGATTGCGTCTCGGGATGCGCCTGCAGTCCGATCCCACCGTCATTTACGGTCTCGGCGAGGCGTACGCGGGCGACATCCGCACGCGCGATCTGCACGCCGATACGCCATACAACACCTATACGAGGGCGGGACTGCCACCGACACCGATCGCGCTGCCCGGCGCGGGATCACTGCAGGCCGCAACCCAACCGGATGACACAGGTGCGCTATTCTTTGTGGCGACCGGTGAGCCAGACGGGAGCCACTATTTCTCCGCGACGCTCGCGGAGCACGACGCGGCGGTGAAACGCTATCTGGCGCGCACCCGCAGCCGCGCCCGCACACCATAGGCAAATCATGCGAGGCAGGTTCATTACGCTGGAAGGGATCGAGGGCTGTGGCAAGTCCACGCAGATTCCCTTGCTCAAGGTGTGGCTCGAAGCGCGCGGGATCGCTGTCACGGCGACGCGCGAGCCGGGCGGCACGCCCCTCGCGGAGCGCATCCGCGAGCTGGTGCTGAGCGCGTCGACCGAGGCGGTCCCGGCGGAGTGCGAACTGCTGCTGATGTTCGCAGCGCGCGCCACCCATCTTGCGAACCTCATCCGTCCCGCACTCGAGCGCGGCCAGTGGGTCGTATGCGATCGGTTCACGGACGCGAGCTTTGCGTACCAGGGAGCAGGGCGCGGCATCGAGGAAGCGCATATTCGTCACCTCCAATCGCAGGTGCAAGGTGAACTGCAGCCTGACCTGACGCTGCTCATCGATGTGCCGGTGGCCCTTGGTCTGCGGCGAGCGCAGGCGCGGCGCGGCGAAGCAGTACGTGATCGCTTTGAGCGCGAGCAGGAGGAATTCTTTACGCGGGTACGTGAGTGCTTCCTGGCCCGCGCTCGCGCCGAGCCACAACGCATCAAAGTCGTGGATGGAAACCAGCCGATCGAAAACGTCGCCGTGGCGATACAACGGCACGTGGGGCGCCTGGTGACCTCAGAATAACTTCATGTTATATATATAAGCTAATGATAATACTAGATAAGAAGTCGACCCTTCCGCTGCCATGGCTGGCCGCGGCGAAGCAGCGCATCCGCGCATCGCTACAGCAGGGGCGACTCCCACATGCGTTGCTGATCCATGCGCCCCAGGGAGTCGGCGCTGAATTGCTCGCGGGCTGGATCTCACAACTAGTCCTCTGTGCAGCATCGGGTGATGCGCCCTGTGGCGACTGTGTCTCTTGTCGGCTGTTCAGTCGCCGGCAACCACCCTGACCTGCATTGGGTCACGCGCGCCGAGGATGCGAAGCAACTGCAGGTCGACCAGATTCGCGAGCTCTGCGAAGTGTTTGCGCTCAAGAGCTACCGCGGTGGGCGCAAGGTCGGCGTGATCGCGCCAGCAGACCTCATGAACGCCAATGCCGCGAACGCACTGTTGAAAACGCTCGAGGAACCGCCGCCCGAAGGGTTACTGATCCTGATCGCGGAACGCCCGTCGCGCTTGCCGGCGACGATAGTGAGTCGCTGTCAGCGGATTACCGTGGCGGCGCCGTCCCGTAAGGTCGCGCTCGAATGGCTTACAGAGGCAGATTCATCCGTCGCGGACTGGAACGAATTGCTCGATTTCGCCGCCGGTGCGCCATTGCGGGCGTTGGAGTTGAACGCAAGCGGGTTCCAGAAGCTGCACCAGGAAATGACAGCAGCAGTCACGGGGCTCCGTAACCGATCGCTCGACATACCGGCAACCGCGGAGCGTTGGTGGCGCGACTCGATCGACGCCAGGCTGGGCTGGATCGAGACCTGGATCACAAAGTCGCTACGTGAAGCGTTCCTGCGGCCCGCGGACTTGCAATCATTACCGGGAATTCGCAAGATTCGCGCCCTCTACGGCTTGCTCGATCGCGTTCGGGCGTTCAAGCTCGAACTCAGCACGTCGCTCAACGTGCAGCTGGCCGCCGAGGAACTGTTGTTGTGTACCCAGTTCGCATTGACCAGCTGAACAGCCAAGTATCGAACCACACGAAGTGCGCCAACCTCTCAACAAGCCAGGACTGCTGACGCTCACCATCAAGGATAAGAGCGCGCTGTACCTCGCCTACATGCCGTTCGTGCGCAATGGTGGACTGTTCATCCCCACCAACAGCAACTACCGGCTCGGCGATGAGGTTTTCATGCTGCTCAACCTGATGGGCGAGGACGAGAAGCTCCCCGTGGCAGGGCGCGTGATCTGGATGACGCCCAAAGGGGCGCAGGGCAAGCGCACTTCGGGTATCGGTGTGCAGTTCAGCGATCAAGACCGCGGCCAGACACAGAAGAAGATCGAAAACTATCTCGCCGGTGCCCTCGGCGGAGACAAGCCTACTCATACGATGTGAGCCTGTCGCGCCTGCACCGGCGCAGCCGCTCACGTTTGCCATTTGTTATCTTCGCGTCCCATGGGCGCACCGCTCGATGCAATTCGCGAGTTCCTCAAGCTCGAATCCGCCAGCGGAATCCTGCTCATGGTCGCGGGCGCACTGGCAGTGCTGGCGGCCAATTCGCCACTGGCGAGCATCTACGTCAGCTCCTGGCAGGTCCCGCTGACGCTGAGCTTGGGTTCATTCGCGCTGGCGAAGCCGCTTCTTCTGTGGGTCAACGACGGGCTGATGGCGGTGTTCTTCCTGCTCGTCGGGCTCGAGCTCAAGCGTGAGGTCCTCGAGGGAGAACTCTCCGATCGCTCGCAGATCGTGCTTCCCGTGGCCGGCGCGATTGGCGGAATGCTCGTTCCTGCGCTGATCTACAGCGCGTTCAATCTCGGTGACAGCGTTGCGATGCGCGGCTGGGCGATTCCATCCGCAACCGATATCGCGTTCGCGCTCGGCATCCTGGCCCTGCTAGGCTCGCGTGTGCCCCTGGCGTTGAAAGTGCTGCTGATGACACTCGCAACGCTCGATGACCTCGGTGCCATCGTGCTGATCGCGGTCTTCTATACGAGCAAGTTATCGCTGCTGGCGTTGACCTGCGCGGGCATCGCGTTGGCTGCGCTCGTGCTGCTCAACGTCGCCGGCGTGACGCGCTCGCGGCCTACCTGCTGTTCGGTGTGCTGCTCTGGATCTGCGTGTTGAAATCGGGTGTACACGCGACACTCGCCGGGGTCGCGACTGCTTTCGCGATCCCGCTGCGGGTCGAGGACTCTCAATGTGAATCGCCCCTGCGCAAGCTCGAACACGCGCTGCACCCATGGGTAGCGTTCGGAATTCTGCCGCTCTTTGCCTTCGCTAACGCTGGAGTGAACCTTGGCGGCATGAACCTCGCAACCGTGCTCGAACCGGTACCGCTGGGAATTGCGGCCGGACTCTTTGTTGGCAAGCAACTGGGCGTGATCGCCTTCATCGGGCTGGTAATAGCAGTCGGCGCTGCGCGCCTGCCCGAGAAAATCCGGTGGTCTCACCTCTACGGGGTCGCACTCCTCTGCGGGGTGGGATTCACGATGAGCCTCTTCATCGGCTCACTGGCCTTCGACGCGCTCGCGCCGGGCCCGACGGTGGATGATCGACTCGGCATCATTACCGGATCGTTGCTGTCCGCAGTCGCGGGATACCTGTGGCTGCGCTGGACGCTGCCGGCGGAACGATGAGGCCTCAACCCCTGCGCGGCTTTGCGACGTCCGTTGCGCCCAGGCCGCCCTTGAGCACGTGCGCATCGAAGCCCCGCTCGCTCAGGATGTAGGCGCCGGCAGAACTGCGACGGCCGGTGTCGCAGCACACGACGTAACTCACCGCCTTGTCGATGGCGTTGAGCTTGAGGCGGATGAAGTACAGCGGGATGTTGATCGCTTCTTCGATGTGCATGTTCTGAAATTCGCTCGGCAGGCGCACGTCCAGCCACTTGCCGCCTTTCGCCACGATCTGCTTGGCCTGCTCATAGTCGACCCATTGCAGCATCGGCTCATTCAGCAGCGTGGTGAAATCCTGCTTGCCCAGACGCATCAGCGTGCCTTCGGAGAGCATCGTCACGGTGGCGTTGCGCTTGGCTTCCGAGATGAGCGCCTCCTCGCCGAACGTGTCGCCCATTCCCAGCTCAGCAAGCTTGATCCCCTCCTTGTTGAGGGGTGTCTCGCGGGTCACGGTGCAACGACCACTCACGATCGCGTAGAAGTAGTCCCCCTCATCACCTTGCTTGATGACGACATCGCCGGCGCGGCAATTGATCCGCTGCATGCGCATGAAGATCGCCTGGATGTTCGCCGGCGGTATGCGATGGAAGGCCTTGGTCTGCAGGAGCGTGGTCATCCAGTCATCGCTGCTGCCAGCCGGCGTGCCATCGAGCTCGTTCACTTCGTAAGAGCCGGTCTGGTCCCAGGTCAGCATCACATCGAGCAGATCACTGTCGATGGAGATGTAGCGCACGGGTTCCGCGGCGCGAGCATTGAAGCGGCGGGGCAGGGACGGCGTGATCGGATTGCGCGCGGCGGGGGTCCCGCCGCGTAGCGTAGAAAGAACTCCGTCGTTGTCGAAGACCTCGATGGTTCCCTGCACCAGGAAGTAGGTGCGCTTGTCCGTGTCACCTTCCTTGAAGAGGAGTTTTCCCTCCGGGAGCTCACGCAGCGAAGTTTTCTTGGCGAGTGCGTGCAGGTTCTCAGCCTTCAGACCGTCCAGGGGTGAAAACTGCTTGAGGAGGGCGAGATCTAGAGGCTTTTCGTCCATTCGACGGTCGGGTACCTGCGCTTTCGTAGGTGCTCAAAGTGTGCCGATGTCGCGGGATGTTAGCACAGGACCCCGCCGAAGCCGGGTCCTGAAGCGTTAACGATCACACACTTACAGCAAATGGTCTGCCAACCGGAATCAGGATGGAAGCGCTCTCCATGCTGGCGTTCGAGCTCGGCCAAGCGTCGTACGATCGCATCGAGGCCACGGGCGCGCGCGTAGTTCAGCGGCCCGCCGCGAAATGGCGCGAATCCGGTCCCGAAAATCACTCCGGCATCGAGCAGATCAGCCTCCTCTACGACGCGCTCGCGCAGGCAGGCAACCGATTCATTCAGCATCGGTAGGATCAGGCGATCCGTGATGTCCGACTGCGCCGGGCGTCCCTCGCTCACTGGTTTGATCGGCTTGCCATCGCGCCATTCGTAGAAGCCGCGCCCGGTTTTACGCCCGAAATGTTTCGCGGCAACCAGCTGCTCCAGGTGTGCAGGCGCCTTGCGATTGAACGCTTGCGCAAGGATCTTGCCGACATGCAGGCACACGTCGAGGCCCACCGTGTCGGCTAGTTCGATCGGGCCCATCGGCATGCCAAAGTCCACTGCTGCGTCGTCGATGTGTCGCAGGGCCACGCCTTCTTCCGCGAGGAACATGGCTTCGTTGAGATACGGCATCAGGACCCGGTTCACCACGAAGCCCGGTGCACTCCGACAAGGCAAGGGAAGCTTGTCCAGCTTGCGCGCGAAGCTTGCGCCCGCTTGAGCAACCTCAGGACGCGTCTGCCGGGAAGCGATGATCTCCACCAAGGGCATCTTGGCGACCGGGTTGAAGAAATGCAGGCCCACCAGTCGCCCGGGATCGCGCAGATCCGCGTTCAACTGCTCGAGCATGATGCTCGAGGTATTGGTGGCGAGAATCGCACCAGCCTTGAGTTTCGGTTCAAGCCTCGCATAAAGCTCGCGCTTGGCATCTGCATTCTCAAAGATAGCCTCGATCACGACGTCAGCGCGGGCGGCACCATCCCCGGCGAGATCCATTTGCAACCGCGCGGCGGCGGCCTGTGCTGCGTTCGCATCAGGCAATTTCTTGCCGAAGAATTCGCGTGCCCGTTCCAGCGCAGGCCGTACGTATTCCTCCGCGCGATCCTGCAGCGTCACGCTCATGCCGCGTGAGACACACCATGCGGCGATATCGCCGCCCATCACGCCCGCGCCCACGACATGTACATGCTTGAACTCGGTGACCGGTTTGCCGCCCAGGGACTTGAGACGATCCTGCAGCATGAAGACGCGCACCAGGTTGCGCGCGGTCGGCGTGAGCATCAGGGCCGCGATCGAGCGCGCCTCGGCTTCGTAAGCTTCCCTGCCGTGGGCACCGTAGCGTTCCCAGAGCTCGATGATCGCGTAAGGCGCCGGATAGTGATCGCGGCGTGCGCGCCCTCTCACTTGCTTCAGCAACTGCCTGGCGAGCAGTCGGTCGTACCGGCCCGAGGTTGAGCAGAACATCGAGCCAGCCCGCACTGCGTGGCGAAGGGCGGGCCAGTGCCAAAGCCTTCGCGCGAGCGCGCAACTCATCGACCGGCACGAGTTGATCGACGAGGCCGAGTCGATATCCCTCATCTGCCTTCACCGGCCGACCCGTCAACATCAGCCTCATGGCTTCACGCACACCGATGATCTGCACGCTGCGGACGGTGCCGCCAAAGCCTGGATGAATGCCGAGTTGCACCTCGGGCAAGCCAAGACTCACGCGCCCGTCGTTGCTCGCCACCCGATAGCGACAGGCGAGGGCGAGTTCGAGACCGCCGCCGAGGGCGAAGCCGTTGATGGCCGCGACCGTGGAGCAGGGCAGAGCAGCCAACCGGTCGAACATGTGTTGGCCCGCGTGGATCAACTCGTAGGCCTGCTCGGGGGTGGTGAGTCCGGTGAACTCCTTGATGTCGGCCCCGGCGACAAATCCATTGGCCTTGCCCGAGCACACCACGACGGCCGCCGGCCTGGCGCGCTCGAGTTCCGCAAGGCGGTCACCCAGCTCGCGAATCACATCCGATGACAGGGAGTTGGTCGAGCTGCCGGCGCGGTCGAGGATGAGGAACGCGACGCGATCGGAGTCCGTCTCGATCCTCCAATGATTCGCTTGACTCATCGGCGTCTCCCGGGAGTGCCGCGGGGCGGAGACCTCATCCTACTTTCAATCGGTCGCTCGCGCCCGCCAGCCCGGTTACTTCGAAATCGCAGATCAGGGGTCGGTGGTCCGACAAGCGTACATCGGCGACCTCGAAGTGAGTCACCCGGATGCCGTCGCTATAGAGGATGAAATCCAGTTCCTTGCGCGGGCTGCGGCTCGGGAAGGACGGGCTGCTGTTGGCGTTGGCGCTGCGCAGACCCGACGCTCGCATGAAGAGATAGATCTCATGCTCGCCCCAGAAGGTATTGAAGTCTCCAGCGACGATCACCGGCTTGGCGGACTTCTCAACCAGCTCATGCAGGTAACGGAGCTGGTACTGGCGATGGCGGAATTTCAACGACAGGTGCACCAGGAATACCGCGACCTGCTCCAGTTCGAGTTCGATGATCAGGCGCTTGATGCCGGTGTCGAAATAGTGAAAGCGCTCGCCGTGCACGCGCGGCGCGGCCAGAAACGCGTTGCCCTGCTTGCGCACGATCGGCACGAGCTGGTTGATGGAGGTCGCTCCATACTTGCACTGATAGGTCGAGTAGTGACCCAGCGAGCGCGCCACGAATTCCGCCTGGTTTACCATCCCGGTGCGAATCGACCCGGTATCGATCTCGAGCAGCCCGACGATGTCCGGATCGCGCGACTTGATGAATTCCGTGATGCGGCCGAGCACTTGGCGGCTGCTGCGCAAATAGCCGGCGCCAGGGACCGGCAAATGAAACGCCGGCCCGGTCCCGGTGGCGTAGCGGATGTTGTAGATCAGGAGGCGCATCGTGGTGTTGCGTGGCAGGCGCGGGATTGCAAAAAACCGCGCAATGCTACACTACTCCCGAATCCAGAGGCGGGAGAGCGGCACGTGTCACAGCGCAATCCGATCAAGCTGTTCGTCAGCCACGTCTGGGAAGAGAACGACGACTATTTTCGCGTCTTCGAGTTCCTCGAAAGCGACAGCAATTTCTACTACCAGAATTTCAGCGCGCCCGAGACTCGTCCCACGGGGGACAAGGAAGCGCTGCGCGAAGCGCTACGCAAGCAGATCGCACCGGCCGAGATCGTGATCGTGCCGAGCAGCCTGTGCCGCAAGCACGGTGACCTGATCCTGTTCCAGATGAACTTCGCCAAGGCCAGCGAAAAGCCCGTGCTGCTGCTCGAGTCATATGGCGTGAAGGAGCAGATACCGAAGGCGGTCCGCGACCTGGCGGACGAGGTCGTCGACTGGGACAAGCGTACGCTGGTGGATGCGATCCGCCGCCACGCGCGTCACGAGGAGACGCACCGCTGGGACACGATCGAGTTCAAGCTGGATTAGAGAGGAAAACTAAAGAGGGAAGGTGCCGATTGCGTCCTTGTGACGCGGCCCGGCCCGTACATCCACGTACGGGCGTTCGGCCGCATCGACTGCACATTTAGTGCAGTCGATACGACCTCACCCTTCCGCGGCGTATAGCTGCACCACCGGACCGGATGCACCCAGGCGCGGACCTATCTGCGAGCGGGCGAGTGCGCCGAACATGTTCACGATCTGCACCGCGTGCCGGTTCGCCTCGCCATCGGACATCTTGCGAATCGTGGCGCGCACCGAGTCTTCGCCCGGCAGCGGCGGCACGGCGTGCATGGCGCGAGCGAGCCCGCCGAAATCGTCCCGAACCTCCCGGGGTACCTGGTCGGTGGGGAATGAGGCGAGGTGATTCACGTACGCGTTGAACAGCCGCTGCTTGATCGGGCCCACGCCCGCTAGTTCGACAGTGGCGGAGTGTAGTTTTTCCCAGGCAATCAGCATGTCGAAATCCCCCGCAATGACCTGGGCGCGCACCGCTGCACGTTCCACATAGGGCGACAACCTCAGGTGATGCTTGAGTTATTGTTCTTGAAGGATTCGTTCCACATCAATGAGCTGCCGGCGAAATATATACCAACTACTCGCAAAGGCAACGCCAAAAAAGCCTCAAAGGGGAGCGTAGTCGGGCGGGACACGCCGATCGCTACGCCTGGCTCCGCCGGACTCAGGGCCGCTTCGTATTGCTCACCGGTGTGAGCCGCGCCACTCGCTTCTCGACATTGGCGTGCCGGACATGAATAGCTACGAGGTCGCTCGGCGCCGACGCCGCGAACGGAATTTCACATCTGCTGAAGGTGGCGGGCGGGAAGCTTCAGCAGGAAAGGGGGGCTTGGAATAGCCGCGGGCAGGCGACCAGATGCCTCAGCAAGCCGGAGGCCGGGCCTAATGATACTTCGTATAATGTATATTATGACAAATACACCCTAGTCGCGTATTTCAGCCTCGACAAGCTTGGCAAGAAGGATCAGCGACTGCTGCCAGCCCAGGTAGCAGGCTTCGGCTGGGATTGCGCCGGGCACCCCTTCCTGCAGGACATTCAATTCAGTTCCGACCGAGACCTTCCTCAGCGTGATGGTTGTCTGCATCTCTCCGGGCAGGTTCGGATCGTCGAAGCTGTCCGTGTAGCGGATACGCTCTTGCGTTGTCAGCTCGAGGTACTTGCCGCCGAAAGAGTGACTCTTGCCGGTGGTGAAGTTGGTGAACGACATCTTGTAAGTGCCGCCGACCCTGGCATCCATCTGGTGCACCTTCCCGGTGAATCCGTTGGGCGGCAGCCACTTGGCCATGGCGTCCGCGTCCAGAAACGCCCGGTAGACCCTCTCGGGGGTGGCGTGAAGCACACGATGAAGGCGGATAGTGTTTGTCGACATGCTTGTCATCTCCTGTGTGTCAGGTTGCGAGGCGTCCATGTGTACGACGATCAGGACAGGCTGAATCCGACAACTGTCGCTGGGAGATGATCCCTGCAACGCTGAACGCGGGGCTGAGCAACTTTTGGATCGCGGCCGTCAGGCCCGCGTCGGGACCCCAGCGCGCGCTTCCATGGTGCCCTCGTCTGCCGTCTTGAGCGGCAGGAGGAACAAGAGTACTGCGGCGAGTACCGAGCCCAGCGACATCGCAATCGCGACGTTGGGCAGCGCGTAGCCGCCCTTGAACAGGAAGCCCGCGATGATCGGCGCGAGCACCGAGCCGCCGCGTCCGACGCCGACCGCGAACCCGGTGCCCGAAGCGCGTACATGCGTCGGAAACGCCTGCGCGAAGATCGCATACATGCCAACGATCGCGGCGTTCGTGCAGAAACCGGCGGCCGCGCAGATCATCGCCAGCCGATGCAGGTCCGGCGCGGTCCGCCCGAACAGCGATCACCATGACGGTCGACAGGACCATCACGGCGATCGTGAGTCGCTTGACGCCGAATCGCTGCGTGAGCAGCCCCAGCACGGCCCCGCCAGTCGCGCCGCCGACGTTCGTCCACACCAGGACGCCAGCGGCGTTGGCTGGCGCAAAGCCCATGTCGACGACGATCTTCGGCACCCACTTCACGATGAAGTAGAACGTGATGATGTGGAAGAAATACGCAGCGGTCACGAGCACCGTGATCGCCACGAGCCCCGGGCGTGAAGATGTCGGCCGACCGAGCGCTTGCGCACCTCCGCCGAAATGGCCGGCAGCGCTGCTGACCGCCGCGTGACCCAGGCGCCGGAGCGTGCGATTGATCTTCTCGAGCGCGCCGGGCGGCTGCTTGCGCGCGAGCCAGTGCACGGACTCCGGGACCAGCAAGTACACGAGCGGGAATGAACGCCGCGGTAATGCCAGCGCCGAAATAGAACACGGAGCGCCAATCGTGGCTCTGCAGGAGCCGCGCGACGATGATGCCGCCGATCACCGCGCCGATCGGATAGCCGATGGACATGATGGACACACTCAGGTCGCGGCGCTTTAGGTTCGAAAACTCGGCGGCCACTGCGTTGATCGCTGCCAGCATGCCACCGATGCCGACACCGGTGAGGATCCGCCAGACGGAAAGGTCGATGAGTCCCTTCACGTTGGTGACCATGAACATGCCGACCGCCATCACGACCAGGCAGCCAAGCATCGTCGGTCGACGTCCGATCTTGTCGGCCAGGCCGCCGAGGAATATCGAGCCGAGCGCCATGCCGATGAGTTCCATCGACAGCACGATGCCGAGCGCGGCCCGGTCGATGCCCCACTCCGCCGCGATGCCAGGAGATGCGAAGCTGATGGACAGCACGTCGAACCCATCGAGCGCGTTGAGACCGACGGTGATCGCCACGACGATGATCTGCAGCCAGCTCATCGGCGAGTTCGCAATCGTGTCGCGCGGATCGGTATTCACTTAGTTCGTGCTCCTGTAGTGACGTGACGCCGTTCCGCGCGTGGGCTGCGCGGCGCGACGCACAGTAGCGCGCCGCCAGGAACAAGCCAAGACGCGCTCGCCGTGTGAGAAACTGCGCATCTGCCAAGTCAGAGACAAGACCTGGAGCAAGATCATGGAACGACCCGGTCCGCGAACACACATCGACGAGCGGCTGGACGAGGCGTTGTCGGAGAGCTTTCCCGCGAGCGATCCCCCGGCGGTTCATTCCTCCGACGATCCGCCACGGAAGGCGCCGCGCGCCCGCCGCCCGATTCCGAAGCGCAAACGTTCCAGTGCGCGCCGCGCACCGAGCCGCAAGAAGGGCAAGCGCCGCTGAGGGTTCGACTGTGACGAGGATGAGTCCGAGGTTACGTGGCGCCTGAATCAGTGCGGCGGTGTGGCCTGCTGCTGGTCAGTCATCGAGGGCCTCGAGCAGGGCGCGCCATGAGAAAGCAGCTCCGGCCGCATAGGCGACGCCCTTCGTGGCCATCGCGTCGACCAGCCTCTGTTGCCGCTCGGCCGTGGCGCGCGACATCACCGGCATCACGCCCACGCTTGCCAGTGTGTGCTCGACTTCGCGCATTTCCGCTGCGCGTCTGCGGCCGTGCTCGGCGACTCGTCCGACAAGATAGTCCGGAAGCTCGGAAGTCCAGCCCATGTGTGGAAAGGTGCGGTCGAGAGACGCGAACACCTGCTCGGCGGCTTCGAACTCGCGCGCGGCCATGACGCACTCGACGGTGAGGGCTTCGAGTCCCTTGATCATGATGCTGCGGCACATCTTGATTGCCGACGCGACGCCCAGCTCGCCCGCTACCGGGGTCACATTCATTCCGAGGGCGCTCAGCGTGCGTACGGCGGTCTCGGCGTACGGCCCGCCAAGCAGCATCGGCACCATGAGTCGCTTTGCCGGCACCGGTGCCATCACTGCGGCCTCGACGTACTCGGCGCCGCTGGACGCGACGATGCGCGCGTTCTCGCGCTTGGTGGCAGGCGATACCGAATTGATGTCGAGAAAGATCTGTCCTTTCGTCAGGCTCACGCTCGCATCCGTCGCGACCTGCGTCGATGACGCTGCAGTTGCCGATGAGATGACGAGGTCCGCTGCGGCAAGCGCGTCGCGCAGGGTGGTGGCGGCGCGCACGTGGGCAGCCCGCGCCTTTGCGAACATGGCGTCCCGGGCAGCGGGCGAATCGAACAGGATGTCGTATGCAGCGACGTCGAGCCCGGCACGTGCCAGGTCTTCGGCCAGGATGCCACCCGCCTCCCCGAAGCCGACGACGGCGATACGCTTGAGCTCGGACATACTGCTCACTTCAGGTGTGCATCAGGAGTCGACCGCGACGCTCGACGATTCGCCAGCCGGCCTCGGTGCGACGAAAGCGATCGGTGAATTCGCCGAGAAGCTGACCAGGAGTCGCCTTGCGTCCCTTACCCGGCGTTTCCGGTTCTGAGGCCTCTGCCAGGAACAGCAACACGCGGCAGGTGCCATTGGCGGAGTCCTTCGAATCGGCTGTAACGCGGATGTTCGAGCACAGATGCTGAGTCAGCCGGTTCCGTGGCCTGGCAGTGTACGCGGCAATGATGCTATCGATGCCGCGGATGACGGTGTCGGGCTCGGTTGGACGAGCAAAGGTGGCGTCGGGAGCGAAAATCTCGCGCAGGCGCTCGTAATCCTGCGCATCGACAGCGTCGGCGAACTCGATCACCAGCCGCTGGCACGCGTGCTCAATGGGATCGAGCATGTCTACCCTCCTCTCCTGTCAGCCGATAACGCGGCTCACTTCGATGCCACTGCCGACGGGCAGCAGCACCGAGTCGAAGCGGCGGCTTTCGCGCACCCGTCGACGATACGCTTCGGCGTTCTCGCGCGTGGACTCGGGATACGTCATGTTGTCGGCGACCACGATCGCACCCGGACTCAGCTTCGACTGGAACAGATCGAAACACGGCACGTACAGGTCTTTCCAGACGTCCAGCAACACGAAGTCGAAGGGTCCGCTGAGCTCACGCAGGATCTGCAGTACATCTCCGACTCTGAAATCGACGAATCGGGCGAGTCCCACGCTTTCGAGCTTCTTCCTCGCGTAGGCTGACTTCTCGGCGATGAGATCCGTCGTGATCACCCGGCCCCCGGTTTCACGGGCAGCTTCGGCCAGCCAGACACGCCGAATAGCCATAGGAAGTGCCGAGCTCGAGTATCGAGCGCGCCTGCAGGCCCTTGGCGAGCAGGTTCAGCAGCGTGCCAGTGCTGCGGCCTACCGAGAGCAACAGCTCATCGCGACGCCGGGCTCCCGCTTCGGTGCTGAGCGCCTCGACCATCTCGCGCTCGGCGTCGGCACGTTGCTCATACTCCGCCAGCAGGCTCTCGATCTTCGGTTCCATTCTCGCTCCTGGTTCGTAGAATCCAAGGCACCGAGGCTATCAATCGATCCAGTGTCCACGCCACCACCACATCGCTCAGGCTCACCGAGGGTTGTCCTTACAGATCATCCCTGGCCGGATGTTGAGATCGAGCGCAGCATCCTGAGTGCCGCTGGCTTGGACCTTCATGCCGGGCCGGGTCGCGCCGGCAGTACCAGAGAGATCGAGGCCCTGGTCGCGGCACATGATCCGGTCGCAATCATGACCTGCTGGGCAGAAGTATCCGCTGAAGCCGTCTCGATCCCCGCAAGGCTTCGCGTCGTGGCCCGAATGGGCGTGGGACTCGACAATATCGCCGTTGCAGCAGCGACCGCGCGTGGCGCCTGGGTGGTCAACGTGCCCGACTACTGCGTCGAGGAGGTCTCAGATCACGCCGTCGCCCTGCTGCTCGATCATTGGCGCGGCATCGCTGTACTTGATCGCGCATCCAAGCAGGGGCGGTGGGAGCCGGCTACCGCCTCCGCCCGGCGCGTGCGCAACATGACGATCGGTATCGCTGGCTACGGTCGCATCGGCAGCGCCACGGCTCGCAAGCTCGCCCGCGGGTTCGAGTGCCGCGTCCTGGTCTACAGCCCGAGACTGATGGCGGACCCCGGGCCAGGACATGAGATTGCGCCCGGAATCGTTGTCGCGACGCTCGTACAAGTACAGCGCGATGCGGACGCCATCGTCCTGCATCTGCCTCTGACCCTCGCGACCCGCCACTTCGTCAATGCAAGGTTTCTGGCTGAGTGCGCCCGCAAGCCGCTGCTGGTCAACGTCAGTCGCGGAGGTCTCGTAGACAACGAGGCCCTGGTGCAAGCGCTCGACAGCGGACTGCTATCTGGCGCGGCGCTCGATGTCGTGGAAGGCGAGCCCGCGCCGCCGGCAAACCTCATCGGGCGGTCCGACGTGATCGCGACACCACACATCGCCTTTCTTTCGGATGCGTCGCTTGCAGAACTGCGTCAACGAAGCAGTGAGGACGTCGTGCGGGTGTTACGCGGCGAGAAGCCGCTGCACCCTTGTAATGCACCGCGCCTGGAGGCGCGCTAGAGACGATCGAACGTGCCGGCCATGTGAGGCTTCTCGCCTTGCGCGTCCTTGAGGTTGAAGGCGAGGCCCGAGGTACTTTCCCAGCTCTGCAGCGTGACCCAGGCCGGCAACAGGATCGGCAACTTGAAATTGGCCGAAAGCACGACGCCATCTGTCGCGAGGCGCGGGCGCAATTCAGCCGCCGTGCGCGCCAGGGACCACAGCCCATGGGCGATCGCGCGGTTGAAGCCGAACAGCCGGGCCGTGAGGTCACTGATATGGATCAGGTTGTAGTCCCCTGAGACCGCGGCGTAGCGCCGACCGATGTCGGCATCCGCTCGCCAGCTCGTGCTCTGCACAGCAGCGGGCGTTTCATCGTTCGGGGCCTTTGCCGGGCCCTTCGTTCCGTTGCCGCTTTTCGCCCGACGTCGGGCCAGAAACGTGCTGGTCTCGGACCAGATCTCGGTGCCCTGGACGCTTGCAGTCGTGGTGAGATCGAACTCCTGGCCGCGGTCGGTCTCGCGATGCGCTGGAAGCGAGCAGTGCACGTCGAGCGCTTCATCTTCGGCGATCGGGCGCCGGCTGGTGATTTCGTTGCGCACGTGCACCAGCCCGAGGAGTCGAACCGGAAAGGCATCCGAAGTCAGCATCGCCAGGTGCAGCGGCATCGTCATGACGTGCGGATACGTGATGGGCAACTTCCCATCGTCCGTGAATCCGCACACTCGTCTATAGGCCTCGAGGTTGCCGCTGCGCGCCACGAGGGCCTCCGTGCGCGCCTCGATGAGTGGCAGGGTTCGACCCTTGGGGACATGCGTCGGACGACGCGCCAGCAGCATCTTCGGCATTGCGCACCACACCGATGGTGGCGCCGCAAAATTCATCGATACGCTTTCGCTCATAACGGATTGCTATGGGACGATCGAGTCGATCAGCAGGTCGACGGGTTCGCGTTTTTTGGCATCATAGCCCACCTTGCCCTCGAGATCGCCGCTCTGCGCGCGCGGATCGCCGGATCGGGCAATACGCGCCACGACGGTCAAACGAGGCACATCCCCGAGGCCACGACCGGCGATCATGGCGTCGCGATTGGTGAGCTGCACCAGGAGCGGTAACTGCGCGCTGCTCCTGCGTGTGACGGCAATTGGAGGACCACCGCCCTCCCCTCGCACCATCACGAAGAGGGGCGCATCGGGCGGGATCCGATCGGCAAGCTTGGGATCGATTCGAACGCGCACGTTCACGACTGGCGCTTCGGCCGACGTGTCGGCCGGAGTCGGCACGGAGGAGTTCAGCTGCGCGTCGAGCTCAGCGATCTTGGTCTGCAGTACCCGCTTGATTTCAGGCGGCGGGTCGAGCGCCACCAGCCCCATCCAGCGCTCACGTGCCACCTCGAGGCGCCCGCTTTGATAGGCGGCAAGGCCCGAGTACCAGAGGGCTTTGGGGTGATGTGGCGCGCGCTCGTAAGCGCGTTCGAACAGCTGCGCAGACCGAGGCGTGACCGCCCGATCGTCCGCGAACACGAGCGCCTCGGCAAGCCCAAGAATGGCTTCGACGTTTTCGCCGCCGCTCTGAGCGTACGCGTGCTGGTATGCATCGGCAGATTTGAAGTAGTTGCCGAGCTGAAAATGGGACCGGCCGAGCAGCAACCAGCCGTCGAGGTCGTTCGGGTTCGCTTTGAGCCTGGCTTCGAGACTCGCGACCATCTGTGCGACAGCCGGCGCAACGCCGGCCATCTGCGGCGTGCCTGACCACGACCAATTGCTCCACGTGCGATACAGGGCAAATGCGATTACCGGCAATAGGAGACCCACCGCACCGCCGCGGGCCAGCGAGGGCCAGTCGCGGCGCGCGCTCGTAACAACGGCCACAACAGGACAGCGATCGCTCGCCAGGACCATCGCGCCCGCAACGCTCACGAATGCGATCACGTGGATCCTGTATCCAGATCCGTATCGTCACTGTCGGCGCGCGCCAGCCGCTCGCGCTGGCGGATGATGCGCGCTGCGATCCACGCACCGGTGGCCAGCAACAGGATCGGGGCGAGCCACAGCAACCACGTACGGGCCACGAACGGCGGCCGGAACAGCACGAAATCGCCGTAGCGATCGGTCATGAAGCGCAGGATTTCCGCGTCCTGCTTTCCGGCCTGCAGCATCTCGCGAACTTCACGGCGCAGATCCGCCGCGAGCGGTGCATTCGAATCCGCGATGCTCTCATTCTGGCACACGAGGCAGCGCAGATCGTGAATGAGGTGCTCATAACGCGCCTGCAGGATGGGATCCGCGAACTCCTCGCCGGAGTCCACAGCGTATGTGGCCGTGCACGCCAGCATGAGCAGCAGCCCGGCAAGCGCATGTTTCACGGCGGCGCTCCCTGGCGTGCGCGGATCAGGGGGATGAAGTCACGCTCCCAGATCTGCGCTGTGAGTGGTGCGATGTGCTTGTGAATCACCACGCCGTTGGCATCCACCAGGAAGGTCTCGGGGGCGCCATAGACACCCCAGTCGATGGCGACGCGTCCGTCGCTGTCGAAGGCGCACTCCTTGTAGGGGTTGCCCAGCTCCTTGAACCACCGGATTGCAAGCGGGCGGTCGTCTTTCCAGTTGAGGCCGAGAATCGGTACGACGTTGGAGTGCGCGATCGCCAGCAGCGCGGAATGTTCGTCGCGGCAGCCGACACACCACGTTCCCCACACATTCAACACGTACATCTGGCCACGATAGTCCGCGTTCGTGACCTGGCGCCCGGGCTCCTCGACGCTCGGCAGGGAGAAGGACGGCGCGGACTTGCCGATCAGCGGAGAAGGAATCGCCGATGGCTGGCGATGCAGCCCGACAAAAAAGAACACCACCAGGATCGCAAGGCCGCCGAGGGGCAGCAGGTAGCGCCACATCAGGCGGTGTCTCTCGCGGTCGAACCGGCAGGCACTGCCTCCGTCGCGCGCACGCTGCGATAGCGTCGATCCGATGCGGCGAGGAAGCCGCCGAGTGCCATCAGCAATGCACCCAGCCAGACGTAGCGGATCAGCGGCTTGTATTGAATGCGCACGCTCCAGGCATCCCCGCCCAATTGGTCGCCGAGGGCCACGAACAGGTCCCGCGTCCATCCCACCGTGATGGCCGCCTCCGTCATCGGGCTGGTCTGTACGCGATAGATGCGTTTCTGCGGACGCAGCACGCGCACTGCCTTGCCATTGCGCGTGACGTTGAACTCGCCTTCGATGGCGCTGTAGTTCGGGCCCTCGACATTGCGCAAGCCGCGAAACGCGAAGTCATACCCGCCGACGCTGGCCGACTGCCCCGGTTTGAGCGCCACGTCCTTCTCGATCTTGTAGGCCTCTACGCCTGCGACACCGATTGTGAAAACGCCCACGCCGAAATGAGCGATCGACATGCCGAGCACCGCGGCCGACAGGCTCTGGTGCTTGCGCAGGCGCGAGATCGGTTCACGGAGTGCTGAATAGATGATCCACAGGCCCGCGGTGACCCCGACCACTGCCAGCGTGGTTGTGCGACCGAACGCCCAGAGCGAAGCGCCGAGCGCAACGACAAACGCCACAAGCAGGGCCAAGAGCAAGGGCCGCTTGAGATCGCCGAGTCGGGCTCGCTTCCACGATGCGTGCATCCCGACACCCAGCAGGGCCAGCAGCGGCAGCATCGGCACGAGGAACACGGCGCGGAAATACGGCGGCCCCACGGAGATCTTGCCGAGGTTCAGCCCGTCCATGAACAGCGGATACAGCGTGCCGAGCAGGATCAGCGCCGCGGCGATCACGAGCAGGACGTTGTTGAACAGCAGGAACGACTCGCGCGACCAGAGCTCGAACCCGGCGGAGGAGCCCAGCTTCGGCGCGCGCCACGCGTACAAGGTCAGCGCGCCGCCGATGCACAGGGTCAGGAACGTCAGGACGAAGACGCCGCGTGCCGGGTCGGTCGCAAACGCATGCACCGAGATGAGCACGCCCGAGCGCACCAGGAACGTGCCGAGCAGGCTCAACGAGAACGCGATGATCGCGAGCAGCAGCGTCCAGCTGTGGAACAGGCCGCGCTTTTCGGTCACGGCGAGCGAATGAATGAGCGCGGTGCCCACGAGCCACGGCATGAACGAGGCATTCTCGACCGGATCCCAGAACCACCAGCCGCCCCAGCCCAGCTCGTAGTACGCCCACCAGCTACCGAGCGCGATGCCGATGGTCAGGAACATCCAGGCGACGATCGTCCAGGGCCGCGTCCAGCGCGCCCAGCTCTGATCGAGCCGGCCTTCGAGCATCGCCGCGCACGGCGAACGCGAACGCGACCGCGAAGCCGACGTAGCCCGTGTAGAGAATCGGCGGATGAATCGTGAGCGCGAAATCCTGCAGCAACGGGTTGAGGTCGTTGCCATCCATCGCCGGCGGCAGCAGGCGCGTAAAGGGTTGGATGTCGCGAGGGTGAAGGTCATGAACCCAGCGCTGATGAGGCCGAGCACGCCAAGCACGCGCGCGATGAACGTGTCCGGCAAGGAGCGGCTCAACGCCGCGACGGCGAGCGACCAGGTCGCCAGCACCAGGATCCACAGCAGCAGCGATCCCTCGTGAGCACCCCACACCGCGGCGATCCGGTAGAACGCCGGGAGCGCCGAATTGGAGTTGAGCGCGACGTAGTTGACGGAAAAGTCGTTGGCGAGGAACGACGCCGCCAGGCAACCGAACGCCAGGGCCACGAATACGAACTGGCCGGCGACCGCCGGGCGCGCGACGCCCATCCAGTCGGCACGCCGCCAGTAGGCGCCGGCGAGGCCGAACACACTCTGTGCAACGGCCAGGCACAGCGCCAGGATCAGTGCGAGATGTCCGAGTTCCGGGATCATGTTGTGCTCTGTGGCGCACCTTTAAGTGATTCAGCGACTTCCGGCGGCATGTACTTCTCGTCGTGCTTGGCGAGGACTTCATCGGCGGCGAACACACCGTCGCGCAGTCAGGCGCCCGTGCGCGACCACTCCCTTCCCTTCGCCGAACAGATCGGGCAGCACGCCGGTGTAGGTCACCGGAACGCTGTGCTTGAAATCGGTCACGACGAAGCGGATCTCGAGGCTCCCGGTGTCCCGCGCGACGCTGCCCTTGGTCACCATGCCGCCGATGCGAAATGGCCGCTCGTGCGGAGCTTCGCCGGCGACGACCTGGCTCGGATCGTAGAACAGCATCATGTTCTCGCTCAGCGCCCGAAACACGAGTGCGCTCGCGATGCCGATGCCGGCGAGTACACCGAGCACGACCAGCAGTCGCTTGCGTCTTGGAGTCATCCTGCGAGCTCACTCATTTGCAGTCTGCGGCGTGCCTCTTGCCAGCGCGCGCCGATAACTCGCCCGCGCCGCGAACACATTGGCGACATGAGCACCACGAGCGTGACCGCATAGGCGGGCCACACGAAGGCAGCGTAGCCGCCCATCGACAGAAAGTGGCTGAGACTCACGCCATCACCTCGCGAATCCAGCCGGCGCTGCGTTCGCGCCGCAGGACCTCGCCGCGCACGCGCACCAGCAGCAGCGCCACGAAGAACAGCGTGAATCCCACGATCATCATCAGTAGCGGGATCAGCATCGAGGTCGAGATCGATGGCGCGGCCATCTTGGTCACGGTCGCGGGCTGGTGAAGTGTGTTCCACCACACTACCGAATAGTGAATGATCGGGACATTCACGACGCCCACGAGCGCGAGCACGGCGCTCGCGCGGTCGGCCCGTTGCAGGTCATCGATCGAGGCCCGCAACGCGATGTACCCGAGGTACAGGAACAGAAGAATCAGCTCTGAGGTCAGTCGCGCATCCCACACCCACCAGGTGCCCCACATGGGCTGGCCCCACAGGGCACCTGTGGCCAGCGCTGCAAAGGTGAAGGACGCGCCGATGGGCGCGCAGCTTGCGGCGACCGCGTGCGCGAGCTTGATTCGCCAGATCAGTCCGATCGCCGACGCAAGCGCCATCACGACATAAACGAACAGCGACATCCATGCGCTCGGCGCATGCACATAGATGATGCGAAATGCGTCGCCCTGCTGATAGTCGGGCGGTGCGAGCACGAGCCCACCATAGAGTGCAGCCACGATCAGCACGAACGCGCTCCAGCCGAACCACGGCACGAGCTTGTCCCGCGAGCCGGTAGAAGTGCGGCGGCGATGCGAATTTGTGCAGCCAGGTCCACATCTGTTCGTTCCTGCGAAATCCTGATTCAGCTCAATCGATGCTGATCCTGACCGCCGCCGCGGCGGTCAAAGGTGCGAGCGTAAATGCGAGCACGAACATCGCGCCGAGCAGGTACAGCGGCCCGGCGACCGGCTCGGCCGCGATCGCGAGCTCGATCGCGCGCGATCCGAAGATCAGCAGCGGCATCGCCAGCGGCAGCACCAGCAGCGACAGCAGCAGGCTCCCGCGCCGCAGTCCGACGGTCAGGGCAGCTCCGATGCCGCCGAGCAGGCTCAGCGTCAGCGTGCCGAACAGCAGACTGATCACCACGACATCCGAGAGCGTGCCCGGAACGCCGAGCGCGATCGCCACGAGCGGCGAGATCAGCACGAGTGGCAGTCCACTCAGTACCCAATGCGCGGCGATCTTGGCCAACAGTAACCATGTCAGAGGCTGTCCGGACAACACGTACTGCTCGAGCGATCCGTCTTGCGCATCGGACTTCAGCAGTGAATCCGCAGCGAGGAGCGAGGATAGCAGCGCCGCCACCCACAACACACCGGGCGCGACGTCTCTCAGGCGCGACAGCTCGGGACTTAATCCGAGCGGAAACAGCGTCGTGACGATCAGGAAGAACACCAGCGGATCTGCGACCTGCCCCCAGCGACGCATCGCGAGACGCAGGTCACGCTCGAAGATCAATCGACCGGCTGTCAGCGCGTGTGTCGGCTGCATTACAAGCCCAATTGCCGCACTCGTGCCTGAACGCAGCTGCAGCCCCTGGTGAGCTGCGATCAACGCCAGCCCACCCGTATCGAGGTGTGATGCCAGCGCCATCGATATTTGCTCGCTGCTGATGCCATCTAGATTCGTGAAGGGCTCATCGAGTACCCAGAGGCGCGCACGCGAAAGCAGCACGCGGCAGAGCGCGACGCGGCGGCGTTGCCCGGCTGACAACACGCGCGACGGCAAGTCTGCACAATCAGCGACGCCGAGATCGCCGAGCATGGCGCGAATCTCCTGCTCCGTGAGTTCCCGTCGTACGCCGACGCTGAACTGCAGGTTTTCCACCGGTGTGAGATCGCCCTTGAGTGCAGTGTCATGCGCGAGATACGCGATCGAAGCGTGATAAGCGCTATTGGCGTCGTGAATCGAGACACCCTGCCACAGCACCTCGCCCTCCTCCGCCTGCAGCAAGCCACAGATCACGCGCAGCAGGCTCGTTTTCCCGGAACCGTTGGGGCCGTAAACATGCAGCGCTTCGCCGGCATCCAGCGAGCACGAGACACCGCGCAGCACGTGACGCTCACCGCGCCAGAGGTGCAGGTTGCGGGCCCTCAAGAAGGAGGCGTCAGCAGTCACAGAACGGTTCGCGGATCATCCTTTAAGTTTCGTCTAGTCAGGCGCTTAAGGCCACTATTTAACTCGAGGATTATCTCTGGGTCACGGCACGGGCGACGCGCAGTGTAGCGGGCGCTGCGAAAGGCTGATGAGGTCATCTGCCGGCCTCGATGCGTGCAGTACTTGTTTCCACGTGTAAGCTCTCGCGCGATCGCGCTGCCCGGGTGGCGAAACTGGTAGACGCTGGGGGCTTAAAACCCCCTGGAGGAAACTCCATGCCGGTTCGACTCCGGCCCCGGGCACGTACTGCGGCGATCGCAATTGCCGTGCTCTGGTGAGGATCCGAATTACCCGCCGCTGACGAACGTGGACTGTGTCACGCATTCGATAAGACTCAGTGCCAGCGAGCACTGCACAATGCTTTTTTTGCGTATTTCACCGCATATTTACGTCTTTTTAACTGACAACATAACCCGCAACGTCCTAGTATTCGCGCGCGTTCAGAGGGACGAGAAGGACCCGACGTGAGCATGCTTCAACAGTCCGAGCCGCTCTTCATATCCCGGCCAGCCGGCATCCCTGCCGGATCGATGAGTCCGGATACGTTTTTCACGATCGTCATGACCGCGTGCCTTTTCGTGGACACCGGTCTCGTGCTGCTGCTCATCAACGTCTGTAACTCCCTCGGGGTGCCCTGGGTGCCCATCATCGTCGTGGCTGCGTTCGGCGCGGTCATGCTGGCGCTGCGGGTTGGCGCAATGTTGCGGACTGCCACACAAGAACGGGGCAGCTGAGAGTGTTCGGCTTGCGAATCGACAGGTGAGCGTCGGAGCGTTCGCTTCGCGCTCTAGTCCGTGCGGCATCTGGAGGCGTGGGTCGGAATCGAACCGGCGTACACGGCTTTGCAGGCCGCTGCATGACCACTCTGCCACCACGCCAGGGCGCCTGAAGCAAGAAACCCCGGGATGAACCCGGGGTTTCAGTCTATCAATCTCGAGCCGGAAATGGATCGCGCTCGAGCATCCCAACCCGATGCTAGGTTCCAGGCGGCGGACCAGACACCGTACCCCGCCTGACGGCATCCACAGCTTCACGCGCCGCGTCGCTCCTTCGATCCAGCTCTTCTGCAGTAAAACATTCGGTCACTGTCGTGATTCGCGAGCCTGTCGCCACATCCTTTGTGCAATACACCTGCCTGCCATCCTTGGTGACGACTCGGTAGCCAGCCCTTTTGGGGAGCGGCTCAGAGGCAGCCGCCTTCGCAGCGCTCGCGGGCTCCGTGGCCGGACCCGACCCCGTCTGCTTTGCTGCAGGCGCGGTCGCGGGTGTGTCGTTCTCCGCGACGGACATCTGCGCTTGCGGCGCCGCGGTGCTCTTGTCTGCAGCAGGCTGGGAGGCGCAACCGACAACCATCCCCATGCCAACAACCATAGCTACCAGCCTCATTACGTCCTCCCTTGAATGTGAACTCGAGCGAAGCATACCGAGCGCGCGCTCGAACTGTGAATCTCTTCGTACTTGCAAGCGCGCATCCTGGTCAAACGCGCGCTCGCTCCTTAGCCGCACGTGGCCCGCGACCAATGAAGATCACTCGGCTCCCGGGTGACTAACGCCCGCGCAGCATTATCGGCACGATTGCCGGGATGTAACGGGAGATGGAGCGGGAAACGAGGCTCGAACTCGCGACCTCAACCTTGGCAAGATCGACGTCCCCGGACGATTCAGACACTTAAGCTGACACAACGTGACAGATCGGACGCGAAAGAACAAATACTTACACGTTCCAACGTGACACCAACGTGACAAGCCGGCTACGCCTGAATGCCGCCGCCAAGACTCGCTCTCCACGCAAACCGCGGCAATTGTACGCGAGCCATACTGGACGCGTCCTCGCGCGCGCGTGAGGGCCAGAGCGGTGCCCGTGCCGTTGATGCCGCCTAGCATCTCGATGATCCCGAACACGGCGCGAACTGCGACGAGTACGCCGAGGACCTTCCAGAAAGACACGGTCTCGTCGAACTGCGTGTAGGCCCATGCAATGAGCACATAGGGAATCACGGCAATCCAAGCCCCAATGAATGCGGTCTTCTCAGTAGCAGTCATCTGCATGTCGTGTGCCCCCCTGTTCTTGTTCTGAGCGGCACTACGCTGGCTTCGGTCGCCACTTCACCGCTATGGATCGAATTGCCCCGTAGTCGCCAAGCGCGAATGCCTGCAGTTCGTTGGCGTCGCGAAGACGCGCCAGCAGGTCACTGGCCATCTCCTCCAGTTGGAACATGATGCTCTCGGCCCGCGCGATAGGGTCGCGGAAGACCTCTGAGCCCGTAAACCTGAGCACTCGGTAGCCCGCGCCTGTGAGCGCGCGGTCCCTCGACTTGTCTCGCTGCGCCTGTTCCTTCGTGCGCTCGTGGAACTCGTGGCCGTCTACCTCGATGACAATTGGGCAGAAGACGGGCATTCCGTGCTTCTCGTCGGCGTAACCCCAACGCGTCGCGTACAGCAAGAAGTCGACGCGACAATGCAGTTCGCCAGATTCCGAGTCGTAGTCGTCTACCTCAAGCTCCACCTGAGGCTCACAGACGGCGGTGAACATGTCCGTTGGCCCCATGCCACCGTCCATCGGCCACTGAATTCTCCAGTAGCGAGTGTTGATAAGCGCTCTGCGGTAGTTGATCAACCCCGCCATAAGTATCTGCTCGACAGGACTGTGACAGCGCTCCAGCATTTGCAAGCATTGCGAAGACGTCTCTGCGACGTACTCGTCAACGATCTTGCGGGCTGCGTCGCAGACTGGCATCGGGTCAGGCTACACGAGCTTGAACTCATCGGGCTTCGTCTCTATGCCGATGGAGTTCCAGAAGTCGTGCCACATCAGGTTGAGCGTGGAATCACGCGACTCCGCGCCTCCGACAGGGTAGCGAGGCAGGAGGGATGGACCTGCGGGCAGTGTTCCCGCCACTTCGTAACCGTCACCGTTGGTCATCCTGAAAACGGGCACGGCAATGTCCGCCATGATCTCAAGCTCGAACACGTACTCGACGCTGTGCGCGCCAGCATAAGCACGGAACCTGTCCGCCGCGTCCATTGCGTTCAACACCAGTCCGAACAGCCAGCCGGGGTACACCATGTAGCGCAACGTCGCGGCCTGCTGCGCGTCATCGGCTGTCGCCACGACCGCAAGCTGATACACAACGGTACCGTCGCAGTGCAGTTGCAGGAGACTCCGCCTACCATCGCGACCGATCTGACCGTCGCTCGCTTGAGTTCCTCTCAAGATCGGTCGCCAGTTCTGAGTGGTACTGCACACAGGCGTCAACTCGTATGTCTGAGCGCCGTTCAAGGCGCAGCGATAGGTTCGCACCGCAGGTGTGATCTCTCTGACCTCGTGGACGCGCTCGATGTGCAGATCGGACGACGCTGGCACGCCTCTCACGCCCAGAGCAACGGTGCACACTCCAGGTATCGCTTTCCGGTCGAGCGTCGCCCACTCGCGGAACTCGCGGCGAAGGTCATCGAGGTGGTGGTCGACGGCTTCTAGACCACGGGCGACGTTGAACGTCATATCTTGAATCTCACGCATGGTCATGGCCTCTGTGCTCTCGCGTCTGCGGCGGTAGCACTCCTTGGTCAGCGTGAGACGGTGCGGGGCCAGACGCGAACGCGGAACGCGCAGGACAACATAGCCGTTACCCGTGTCATCGACCGGGATGCCTCGAACTTCGAGGCGGGGTATCTGTGGTTCGATGAGATTGCGTGCCGCCATCGCAAGGCGCTCAGCGAGGTCTTGGCATCGGGGACTGGCGACGGGCTCACTGCACGCTTCGGATTGTCCTCACTCTCCGTGATGCCGATGATGAGGTCGCCGCCGTAGCTGTTCGCGAAGGCGACCACTTCCTTGAAGACTCCGCGCTGCGCCGGCTCACCAACGCGGTCACCGTGAGTGACCCAACGGTCCGGCCCGTCGCCACTAGTAGGCAACTCCCGCTTGAACTCAAGTTGTTCGTCTTCGGGCCACTCCTCGACGAGGACTTGAGTTACGTCGTCCGAGGTCAGTGCGGCGAGTGCCTTCTTGAGGTTTGGCATGGGCTCGCATTCTACTCGCAGCGCGTGTAGGGCTTGTCCCTAGGCGCGACTGCAGTTCCTCCTCAGCATGACCGCAGTGAAGCGCGAGGAGAACGTCGAAGGTGTCGAGCGGGTCAACTTGCTAGGGCGTCGAGCCACGCCGGACAGAATGAGGCGTCCGCACAGCGTCCGCGAGGGATTAATTTGCATTTCGCTTTGGGCGATTCAGAGATCCCGGCGGTTAGCCGGATCTCTTTCCAGGGTGGTATTGCAGGATCGGGAACAAGAAAAGATTTGAAGCAGCAAGAATTGGGCGAGCACAAAACGAAAACGCCGCCCGAAGGCGGCGCTCTCGTGAGCAATGATGTTTCTGTCAGACGCTCAGGAGTCAAACCGCCTGGCCCACATCATTTGATGGGCGTTGATTGATAGAACGGATTGACCCATTTGCCATTCTGCTTCTGCCAGATTGACGTCGATGCAACCTTGGACGGTGCTTGCTCGCCGTTGCAGGTTGCGTCCTGTGTCGCCGTGTAATGCAACGCCACCACGTCCGGGCTGAGCTGGTGCATTTTGACATCGTGCAAGGTGAAGCTGCGCACGTCGCATGAGGTGTTGTCCTTGACGATAGCTTCCCGCCCGGTCAACACACCACCGGCTGTGATTTGTACCGCGTCCTCTGACACGAGTTTGCGAAATGGCTCGGGGTCCTTCTTAGTCGCCGCCGTCCACAGGGACTTCTCCATAGCTGTGAGCTCGGACTGAAGGTCGTCTGCCACCGCAAGCGATGTGAGCACGAACATCAGAGTCGCAGCCAGAAGTGCAATTATCTGCTTCATATAGTTTCTCCCCCAATGGATTACGTAACGAGTTCTTCTTGAGTGTGCTCCGCCTTGCCGGCTTTATCGATCGGCCTTCGTGACGGACCGCCAACATCTTATCTCAGACCGGTTCGTGCCGGGCTGGAAGCGCTGGCAGATGACGGTACTCTTGGGCCGCCCATTCGAAGCTGGATGGTGGCTCAGATAGTTGCAGCACCGATTGCTGTTAATCAGTACAAAGACAGCCGATGACCAACCGCGCGCCTTAGTTGCGCCGCTCGACGGCGCTAGGCGGTTGATCGTCAATTCGACGCTGTGTTGAGGTCGAGCGGCGCGTCCTTGGGGCGGGCAGCGAGTTCGGCACGCTGTCGCGCCATGTCGCGTTCGATGTCGGCGAAGACGGCCATGAATTCAGGTTCGTTGCGGATTGAGGCGAGGTTGGGGTCGAAGTCACGGAAGTACCGCCAGCGGCCTCGCCACCCCGCTTTCTCCGCTGCGCGCAATGCTACGAGTGCCTTGGCCTTCTGACCGCGCAGAGCATAGATCTGCACATCGGTGATCCAGTAACCCGAATCGCCCATGCGGGGGATCGTTCGGATGAACTCCTCAAATCGATCGAGCAGGACACTGGCGCGCGCGCGTTCTCCCGTCTTCTGCAATACGGGCACAAGGTCCATGCGAACCAAAAGTTCGAACTGCTGAGTGGAGGCTCTGTCGCGAAAAACTCGGGTCCCTTTGGCGTAGCGCGCACGCGCCGCCGCGTAGTCCCCTCTCTTCATGGCGGCATTGCTAACCAAGAGCAGCGCATCTCCGTTACGCGGCTCGAGCGCCAGAGACCCGCGCGCGCGTCCCTGTAGCGCGGCCTCCGGTTCGCCTCGTGGATCTGGCGCGCGTAAGCGGACTGCATGAGCACAGACGCGTCGTCGGGCCAGAGTTTCTGGCCCGCATATGAATCATTCGAGCCGCCCGGGCGTCGTCGCCGAGCTCGGTAAAGCCTGGCGAGCGAAGC
>CAVOLM010000019.1:0-44427 GCA_963696675.1 uncultured Gammaproteobacteria bacterium
AGGATCGAAATAGTCCTCGCGTGCGTCGGCCGGCAGCATTGCGAGCACGCCGGGAAGCGCGCGATCACCTCAGCAGGCCGCGCATGCCGTTGTGGCGCATCCAGCAGTGCGAGCTGACGCAACGTCTTGGAGCGTGCGACCAGCAGCTTCGGTGATGGGAATGCGGGACCCGCCGTTCGGCGTGCCAAGCATCACGAAGCGCGAGCCCGGTATCGCGAGCATCTGCGCCCACACATCCGGGTGCCGCGCGATCATGGTGCGCGCGAGGAGTCCGCCCATCGAGTGCGCCAGGATTCGAATTGGCTGGCGCTGTTCGCGCGCGCCTGGAAGCTCTTCCTTGATGCGTGCCGCCAGTCGATCCGCTTCGGTGCGCGGGTCCAGACGCCAGTCATACGCGAAAGGGATGACGCGATGGCTCGTCGCCAGGAACTGCAGCAAGTCGCCGTAGTAGCGCGCGAATGGCTGTAGCGGTTGCACATTCCTGGCACCGATCGCGAGCTTCTCCATGCCCCCCAGGAGCAGATCGCCGATGTCAAACCAGATCCGATCCTGCTTCACGCCCAGTTCGCTCCCCATGATGCCGGGAAGCATGAACACGGTCGGACGCGGTGTGGCATCGCGCGCCTCGATCGCGCGTGCTATGTCGACGACCCTGGGCTCGAACTCTTCGAAACCGGCACTTTCACCCCGCACTAGCCCCGCGACCAGGCGCGCCGCGCTGTCCGAATTGCGAAAATAGTTGAAGTGATTGACAGCCGGCCCCTCGAAGAAACTCCCTTTGGCGAGGTCGGTGGCGCTTCGCGCCGCCGTACATGGATGCCGTGTTCACCACGAGATCGTGTGCGCCGCTGTAGAAACGGTCGGTCACCCACACGAGGAGTTTTGCCCACCATGCATCCGGATCGAGATCGCCGGCGATCACGTAGAGCTCGCCTGCCACGACTGCGGTGGGCCAATTCACGAGCTTGATGAACGGCGATTCCGGCATCATCGCCTCGACGCCCGGCAAGGTCTTCGGATCCGTCCGTTCCTTGATCACCGCCGCGATGAAATCACCGATGTCGCCGGCGATATCGGCGAGCGGTGATTGCGGCAGCGCTTTGCTCGCTACACTGCCGATCAGCGAAAACCAGCGATCGAGCCGATCGGACGCCAGGGTTGTACCGAGCGCGGGACAAGCGACGCGTGCGAACCGTGCGATGCGCAACGAACGACGTTTCAGTGCCTGATTGAGTTGTCCGAGGAGCCGGCCTTGTGAGGCGAGCAATCCGGAGCTCGTCCGCACTGAAGGGATCCGTCGAACGCCACTGGTGGTTGCTACGCGCGTTGCCGCCGGTGCGGGACTGCGAGCGGCACAGGAGCTCGCCGACCAAGCCGCCACGGGAATGCGAAATGAGGTGAACCGTCGCGCCGACCGGTAGCGCGCTGGCAAGGTCCAATGCATTCTGCAGCGGGCTCACCGCGAGCGTCGCGTGCTCAAAACCAAGGACACGATCGCCGTAGATGCTCTGGAGCAGCGCGAGCTCGCGCTCGCGCTCAGTCGACCAGAACTCGCCGAAACTTCCCCAGGTGCTCGACAGTGTGCCGTGAAGAAGGACCAGGTATGGCCGTTCGTCAGCGGCCTTGGCGGGCAGTGAGCACGGCGCGAGCTGGAACCGGCCCGTTTCGAGTACGCAGCGATAGAGCCCGAATCCCGGCCGTCGCAAGCCCTTTCGCTTCTCGACGCTCGCTGCAAGCGCCAGCGCAGTGCGCGCCTGCACGTCCACGCCAAGAACCTTGAGCGACTTCAACACCCATCCGATCGTGCCGCGGCTCGAAGCACCGGCCGGACTGAAGGCGAGGTTCGCCGGCACGTCCAGGTCGACGGAACCGGCATCACGTGCCGTGGCGCCCCCGAAGCGAGCACGGTACTCATCACCTCGAAGCCAGACGCGCGTGCCATCGGCAAATTCGATCTCGAGCACATCGTCCCAGGCAACATCGACACTCTGCTCTGCAGCGATTCCGCGACTCGCTGGCCGAAACTCCGCCTTGACCTTGATGTCGACGAGTGGCCGCTCACCGGCTGGCGTTGCGCGCTGGAGTGCTGATTCCTGCGCGGCATCGGCAATCGGGCCACGCAGTTTGAAAGGCGAGGCGGTGCCGGATTTCGCGGCGGCGGCCGGTGGACGACTTCGTGCGCGTTTCGAGCCTGGACGTTGGCGCTTGCGAGATTTCGGCACGGGAACTCCTGGTGGGCGCTAATGAAGGGAGTCGGCGCTACTCCAATGAAGCGAGGAATGGCCGATCGAGCGCAGACCGCCGGGCCTCCAGCTGCGGGACCTGATCGAAGTCCCCGGCCTTGAGTCGCGTGAGCGTTGCCGTATGCAGCTCCCGATTGGTCAGCTTGCCGCGAGCCGACTGCAACGCCAGCCACCAGCGAGTATGTGAGCGCGCCGTTATAGGCTCGCCCGATATAGGCATCCGCCGATGTTTGCGTGGCGCGGCAGCCGGTAATCAGGATCTCACCGATTTCAGCTGCAACGACATCAGTGCGCTTGCGAGCCGCGCGCGACCTAGCGTCGCGAAGTTTGCCGCGCAAGTTGCGACGCGACTCCTCGGCCATCAGATCCCAAGGATTGGGGAGATAGCGCGGGATTACAGGTGCATCGGCGGGGAGAATCGCGCGCGTGTTGGTGCCCGAATGGCAGCAGTCCATGACCACCGTGAGGTTGACGCGGGACTTCAGCTTGTTGAACGCGGTGCGCAGCCAGTCGTCGGTGAGCGGATCCTTCCAGTCGAGATCGCTGGGACAGAGAATCTCGTCGCGATGATCGGCCTCATCGCCGTTCTTGTCCGGAACGTTGGAGCCGTGCCCTGAATAGTGCAGGTAAAGCACATCGCCCTTCCTGCCGCTACCCACCAACGTCTTGATCCCCGACTGCATTGCTTTCTTGGTGGCACGCAGATCGGTCAGCATCTTGATGTCGCTGCTGCGGAAGGCGAAATACTTCATCAACGCGGCACGGATGTTCTTCACGTCGTTGACACAGCCCCGGAGATCCGCCCCGGGGATGAGATATCGATTGATGCCGATGAGAAGTGCACGTCGAGCCATACCTGACCTCCCTGAGCGGCGACTACGCGTTGAGGACTTCCTTCAACATGAGCGCGGCACCACATTGTCGGCTGACCGCGTTCGGATCGAACTTCCCGTCCTGCGTGAACTTACCTTGCGAGTAGAGACTGGAAAAACTCCATAGATAAGGTGTCGGTACGCCGTGCTGGCGATAACCGAAGCCGTTGTAGCCCTCCAATAGGTAGAGAAGATGAGCCACTGACCAGTCGGTCACTTCGTTGAGCTTGCGCAGCTGCAGAGCATCGACCGCGCTCTGCAGCCAGGTAAAAGGCGGCTCCGTTCCGGCCGGTCGACCCTTTGGCACATGAGAGGTCCGGGCGGTCAGCGGGTCGCCATTGTGCAAATGGCAGGAAAAGTTGAAACCGCACTCCATCGCATGGATCACGCCGACGAAGCCCCACGGCACTCCGAGCGCTGACTGTACGAGCTCGTAGTTCTGTTGCCCTGCGCGCAGCCTCCTGACGTAGTAGCCAACCGTCGCGCGGCATTCGGGGCGGACGCTGCATTTCGCATAGCAGCGTTCGTATTCTGCACGCAGGTCCGGGAACTTCGTGCTGGCGATCGGGTGCCTGAGAGCCGGAACATCGCGCGAGATCGTGCGCCGTGCGGGGGGGCGCTTCGGCGCGCCAGCTCGAGGCCGGGTCGAGACAGCTTTCGGCAGCGCAAGTTGTGCGTGGAGCCTGCCGGAGATGCGATCGAGTCGCGCGAGATGACGCTCCAGCGCGCAGAGATAACCGTCGAAGGGGCCGAAGCGTGCAGCGCCCACCACGCGCTCGAGCTCATCTCGAGCAGCAGCGAGGGATTGTAGTGTGACCAGCAGGTCAGTCTGCTTCAGTCGAAGTTGTTCATCGCTCAGGACAATCAGTGCTGCGGCGACGGTGCGCTTTTCCCGTATATCTGCGCTGGAGACGAGACGTCGCTCGAGCGTCTCGATGGACGCCGCGACTTCCCTCTGCAGACCCTCCCTGAGGCTCATGCTTCTTTCTACCCGTCTGCGTTCCCTGCGGTCGGTGCCCCGAGGACCGCTCAGGCGACCTTGTAGCTCACGGTCACCTCTGCGAAGTCTCGTTTGCCGACCTGAACGATATATGTACCCTCACCAATCACTCTGTCGCGATCGCTGAGTTTCTCGCCCCCCACACGCACCGCGCCCTGATCAATCAAGCGGTATGCCGAGGTGGTGCTCTGGGCGAGTCCAGCTTCCTTGAGGAGGTTCGCAATCTTGATCTTCGACGATCCAACTTCGATCGTCACCTTGCGCATGTCGGTGGGCAGCTGACCCTTCTGAAAGCGGGCGATGAAATCGGCGTGTGCGGCTTCGGCCGCGCGCCGGTCATGAAATCTCTCGACGATCTCTTTCGCCAGCTCGAATTTCACATCGCGCGGATTGCGGCCTGCGGAAACCTCGCGGCGCAGCTCAGCGATCTCGGCGCCGGAACGAAAACTCAGCAGCTCGTAGTAGCGCCACATGAGCTCATCGGAAATCGACATCAGCTTGCCGAACATGTCGTTCGGCTGCTCATCGATGCCCACGTAGTTGCCCAGGGATTTCGACATCTTCTGCACGCCGTCCAGTCCCTCGAGCAGCGGCATGGTCAGCACCACCTGTGGCTCCTGGCCATACTGCTTCCTGCAACTGCCGGCCGACCAGGAGATTGAACTTCTGATCAGTGCCGCCGAGCTCGACATCAGCCTTCGAGCGCTACCGAGTCGTAACCCTGCACCAGCGGGTACAGGAACTCGTGGACTGCGATGGGTTGCCCGGCACGATAACGTTTCGCGAAATCATCGCGCTCGAGCATGCGCGCGACGGTGTGTTTCGCCGCGATTTCCACCAGCCCGGCCGCGCTCATGGCACTCATCCAGCGCGAATTGAAATCGATGCGCGTCTTCTCGCGATCGAGGATCTTGAAGATCTGCCGCTCGTAGGTGCGCGCGTTGTCCTTCACTTCCTCGGGCGACAGTCTTGGACGGGTGGCGTTGCGGCCGCTGGGATCGCCGATGAGACTGGTGAAGTCGCCGATCAGGAAAATCACCTCGTGACCGAAGTCCTGGAACTGGCGCAGCTTGTTGATGAGGACGGTGTGCCCGAGATGCAGGTCGGGTGCCGTCGGGTCGAAGCCCGCTTTGACGCGCAGCGGCCTGCCACGCGCGAGCTTTCTCTTCAGGTCATCTTCGAGCAGGATCTCCTGCGCACCGCGGCGCAATTCGCTGAGCTGCTCCTCGACAGAACGCATGCGGTCTCCTGCGCTTTTGGACTCGGCACTCTAGAGTTACACGTTGCGCTGCGCAATTCAGACTTGGCTCTCAACGCTGTGCCCGCGGAACGCGAAGTACTCCACAGGATCAACATCGAGATGGCATGCGGCGCCAAGAAACGGTTGACCGCACGCACTGCGGCAGATAGTTTAAGCGCCTGTTTTGGTTGGCTTTTGATTCGTGACCTCGCCCACCCCTTTACTGCGCGTCGATTACCGTGATCGCGATACACCGCCCAAGCCGCGGTGGCTGCGCGTATTCGCCGCCTGTGCTTCGCTGGTTCTCGCCGTCATCGCCGCCTATTCGCTGAGTGGCTTCGGCTCACGCGCGGTTTACGTCGTGTCGGATTCCGGCAGCGTGACACCAGCCGCAACGTCGGCCGCGACGAGCACTCCCGGCGCCCTCCCGGTAAACGACATGACGGCCAAGCCGGTTGCCGCGGCATTTCCTTTCGACACTATCGACGTGGTGGTCGGGCGCAACGATACGCTGGATCGGATTTTCCGCCGCCTCGATCTCAGCCTGACGGATCTCGCGAGCATCCGGCTGCTGCCCGGCATTCGCGAAGGGCTCGACCTGCTCAGGCCCGGTGATCAGATCACCGTGACTCACACGAATGGCGATCTGCAGGCGCTGACGCGCCAGATCAGCCTCACCCAGACGCTCTCGGTGCAGCGCGAGGACGACGGCTTTCAGGCTGAGATCATCGAGAACCCGATCGAATCGGGCGTGGTCGGCGAAGCGCGGCCGCATCTCGACCTCATTGTTCGAAGCCGCGGCCGCAGCGGGCATTTCCGATCAGACCGCACTCGCGCTCGCCAACATCTTCGGCTGGGACATCGACTTCGTTCTCGATCTCCGCGAGGGCGACGAATTCAGCGTGATCTACGAGCAGGTCTGGCAGGACGGCACGCTCGTGGCCGATGGCCCGATCGTCGCGGCCGAGTTCGTCAACGACGGTCGTAGATTTCGCGCGGTGCGCTACGAGAACCCCGATGGCAGCATCGACTATTTCACGCCCGATGGCCCCAGCCTGCGCAAGGCCTTCCTGCGTGCGCCCGTGCAGTTCTCGCGCATCAGCTCGGTGTTCAACTCACGACGCCGCATCCGGTGCTGAACGCGATCCGCGCCCATCGCGGCGTGGATTACGCGGCGCCGACCGGCACGCCGGTGCGCGCCGCCGGCGACGGGCGCGTGCAGATCCGTGGACGTAACGGCGGCTTCGGCAACGATCGGATCGAGCACGGCGGAGGTGTTCACGCGCTATGGCCACCTGTCGCGCTTCGCGAAGGGCGTTGGCCAGGGCGCAAGGTCGACCAGGGGCAGGTCATCGGCTATGTCGGCAGCACCGGCCTTGCGACCGGCCGCACCTGCACTTCGAGTACGGATCGAGGCGGCGTGTACGTGATCCGCAGACGATCAGTTGCCGCGAGCGAAGCCGACCCGCCGATCTGCGCGCCGACTTCATGATGCGTACCGCAGCCGGCGATGCTCGCGCAGCTCGACCAGCTCGCGACGCCCGGGCGCGCTCGCTCGGCAACGCGCTGATCGCGGGCACTCTCACCATGCCGCTCTACGCGGGCTGATCTCCGGCACCAGCATGGACGGCGTCGAAGCGGCGCTGGTTGAGATCGACGCCGCGCGTTGCGCGGTCGCTGCGCGTGCCGTCACGTATGCTCCCGCACTTCGCGCAGCGACTGTATACCGCCGGTGGCGCGTCCCGCGGCGTGCAACCTCGACGCGCTCGGCGCGCTGGACGCCGAGGTGGGCGAGGTGTTCGCCACGGCGGCACTGCGGCTGCTGCGCGAGGCCATGGACCCGAAGCGCAGTTCGCGCGATCGGCAGCCACGGACAGACAGTGCTGCACCGGCCTGGCGCGCACCCCTTCACGCTGCAGATCGGGGATGCCGACCGCATCGCCGAGCGCACCGGCATCGACGTGTGCGGATTTCCGCCGTCGCGACATGGCGGCGGGTGGCGAGGGCGCGCCACTGGTGCCGGCCTTCCACGCGGCCGCCTCGGGCGCGCGAGGGAAGCGCGCGCGGTGGTGAACATCGGCGGCATCGGCAATGTGACGCTGCTGCATGCCGATGGTCACGTCGGCTTCGACACCGGACCGGGCAATTGCCTGATGGAGTGGGTGCGGGACGACCATCGCGGCACGCGTTCGACCGGAACGGCGAACTGGCGGCGAGCGGGCGGGTGGATCCGAGCTGCTGCGACCATTGCTTCAGGAACCGTACCTCGCGCTGCCGCCGCCCAAGAGCACGGGGCGCGAACTGTTCAACCGCCTGGCTGCAAGCAGCGGGCGCATGAAGCCGGCCCGTCCTCGCGGATGTGCAAGGCACGTTGTGCGAATTCACCGCGGCACCATTGCGACTGCCGATCAGCGGGTCGGCCAGCCGCGCAGGCTGCTGGTGTGCGGCGGCGGCGCGCTCAACGGCGAACTGCTGCGCCGCCTCGCGGCGCGCATGCCGGGCTACCGTCACCGGACGATGCGGCATTCGCCGACCCGGACCAGGTGGAAGCCGCGCTGTGCGCGTGGCTGGCCCACCGGTTCCTCGCGGGACGGCCCGGCAATCTTTGCGGTCACCGGCGCGCGCGGCCCGCGGGTGCTCGGCAGCACTGCATCGCGGCGGGCAACGTCAACATTCGTAATTCGCCTGTGCCGATATTCTTCGCCTTGACAACAGGCCGCGCCGATGGATGCACCGTATCTGAAGTCCCCGCTGTTCTATATCAACCGCGAGCTGTCGCTGCTCGAGTTCAACCAGCGGGTGCTGGCGCAGGCGATGGACTCTGCGCTGCCGCTGCTGGAGCGGCTGCGTTTCCTGTGCATTTCCTCGAGCAATCTCGATGAATTCTTCGAGATCCGGGTCGCGGGCCTCAAGCAGCTCCTGGAGCTGGGCTCCGCGGGCCGGACCGCACGCCTGTCACTGCCTGGCAGCAGATCGCCATCCACGAGCGCGCGACGCGACTGATCCAGGACCAGTACGCGCTCCTCAACGACGAGCTGACGCCAGCGCTGCACGCGCATGGCGTCGACCTGATGACCCCGGAAGCTGGTCCGCGGACAGGCGCCTGGCTGGAGAATCACTTCCACAAGGAAGTCGAGCCGGTGCTGAGCCCGCTGGGCCTCGATCCGGCGCGCCCGTTCCCGCGCATCCAGAACAAGAGCCTGAACTTCATCGTGCGCTCAAGGGCAAGGACGCCTTCGGCCGCGACACCGACCTGGCCGTGGTGCAGGCGCCGCGTTCGCTGCCGCGCATCGTGCGGGTGCCGGCGAAGGCAGCGGCATCGCGCTTCCTTTCTCTGTCAGCATCGTCGAGGAGTTCGTGGCGCAGCTGTTTCCCGGCATGAAGGTGATCGGTTGCTACCAGTTCCGCGTCACGCGCAACAGCGACCTGTTCGTCGACGAGGAGGAAGTCGACGACCTGCGGCGCGCGCTCGAGGGCGAACTGGCCCAGCGCCGCTACGGCGCCGCAGTGCGCCTCGAGACCGGCGCACGACTGCCCGCGGGACCTCACGGAGTTCCTGCTGCAGCAGTTCGCGCTCGACGCCAGGACCTGTACCGGTCGCGGACCGGTGAACCTGAACCGGCTGTCGGCGATCTACGATCTGGTCGAACGACCGCGACCTGAAGTACCCGCCGTTCACGCCGGCATGCCGCGAGCGCCTGCAGGCGCCACACCGATCTGTTCGAGCCGCTGCGCGCACGGGCGACATGCTGCTGCACCACCCTTCCAGAGCTTCGCGCCGGTCGATGGACTTCCTGCGCCAGGCCGCGGCCGATCCGCAGGTGCTGGCGATCAAGCAGACGCTGTACCGCACCGGCGCGGATTCGCCGATCGTCGACGCGCTGGTGAGCGCGGCGCACGACGGCAAGGACGTCACCGTCATCATCGAGCTGCGCGCGCGCTTCGACGAGGAAGCCAACATCGACCTCGCCAACCGCCTGCAGGAAGCCGGCGTGCACGTGATGTACGGCGTGGTCGGCTACAAGACGCACGCCAAGATGATCCTGGTCGTGCGGCGCGAAGGCGAGGGCCTCCGCCGCTACTGCCACCTCGGCACCGGCAACTACCACCAGCACGACCGCGCGCGCCTACACGGACTACGGCCTGCTCACCTGCGACGAAGCGATCGGCGACGACGTGCACGAGATCTTCCTGCAGCTCACCAGCCTCACGCGCACGCCGAAGCTGCGGCAGCTGCTGCAGTCGCCGTTCACGCTGCACGCCGCGCTGCTGGAGCTGATCGCGCGGGAAGCGAGACCAGGCGCGCGGCCGGGCGCAAGGCGCGCATCGTCGCGCAGCATGAATGCGCTGACCGAGCCGCAGGTGATCGAGGCGCTGTACGACGCCTCGCGCGCCGGCGTGCAGATCGATCTGATCGTGCGCGGCGATCTGCGCGCTGCGGCCCGGCGTGCCGGGCGTGTCGGAGAACATCCGCGTGCGCTCGATCGTCGGCCGCTTCCTCGAGCACCCGCGGGTCTGGTGTTTTCGGCGAACGGCGCACGACGCAGAGCTGTACTGCGCCAGCGCCGACTGGATGGAGCGCAACTTCTTCCGCCGCGTCGAAGTCGCCTTCCCGATTCTCGAGCGCCAGCGCTCGCGAGCGCATCCTGCGCGCGGACCTCGACGCTCTATCTGGCCGACACGGCGCGAGGCCTGGGTGCTGCACGCCGATGGCAGCTATCCCGCGTGCAATCCCATGACGGGGCTCCGGTCAGCGCGCAGCAACGCCTGCTCGAAGCCTACGCGGCGCCGGGCCAGATCGGCGTCAGTGCGTAGAGTCGAACACCCGCAGCCGGAAGCCGGCCTTCCAATGCTCGACCTCGTTGAGCAGATCCGCGACCGTCAGCGGATGATCGCTCAGCGACCCGCGCGGAAACTCCACGGTGAGCGACTGGCCGCGCGGTAGCACGGTGATGGGGGGGAGTTTCTCGGAGCTGCGCCCCCGATGCAGCAGCACGGCGAGGCGCAGCATCAGGATCAGGTACAGCGCCTGCTCGTCCCACGGCGGAATCAGTTCGTCGATTTCCACCATCACGATCTTGCGCCGGTGACCGCCCACCAGGCGCGCCAGCAGCAGCTGCTCCTCGCGCGCAAATCCGGGCATGTCGGCATTCTCGAGCAGGTAGGCGCCGTGCGGTGGTAGCTGTGTGCGCCACGTCGAGGCCGATTTCGTGCAGGCCGCTGCCCAGCCGAGCGCCAGCTCGGCCAGCGGATCAGTCACGCTCCACGAGCCCGCGACCTGGCGCAGAAAGTCGAGCGCCGTCTCTTCCACGCGCTCCGCCTGCGCACCATCGACGTGGTAGCGCTGCTGCATGGACCGCACGGTGCGGTCGCGCGCATCCTCGGCCGTGTAGCGGCCGATCATGTCGTACAGCAGTCCCTCGCGCATCGCGCCGTCCGCCACGCGCATCTGCTCGATCTCCAGCGCGCGAACACCTCGGCGAGGATCGCCAGCCCGCCGGGGAACACGGGCGCGCGCTCATCGGTCACTTCCGGCAAGCGAATCTCGCTGATGTGACCGGCGTCGATGGTCTCGTGAATCAACCGCTCGAGGCCCTCGGCCGTGATCGCGACCGCTGCGGATTCAGATGCCGGATGCTGTCGGCGATGACCCGGATCGTGCCGGAGCTGCCGACCGCGTGCTCCCAGCCCGCGATCGGAAGGCAGCCTGCACCGGCTCCAGCTCCAGCTGCGCCGCCAGGCGCGCGCGCCGCAGACGCTTCGCCGAGATCTTGCCGTCGCCGAAGAAGCGCCGGCTCAGGCCGACGCAGCCCAGGTTCAGGCTCTCCAGCTGCAGCGGTTGAAAGCCTCGCCGATGATCAGCTCGGTGCTGCCACCGCCGATATCCACCACCAGCCGCCGGCCCGGGTCGTTGGGAATAGTGTTGGCGACGCCGGAATAGATGAGGCGCGCCTCTTCGATACCGGAGATGATTTCGATCGGATGGCCGAGCGCATCGCGCGCGCGCTCGAGGAAGGCCTGCTTGCGCTGCGCCTGGCGCAGCGCATTGGTGCCGACGACTCGCACGCTTTGCGCGTGCATGTCGCGCAAGACGCTGCCCGAAGCGCTCCAGGCACTCCAGCGCGCGCTGCGTGACGTCCTTGTCGAGCCGCCCCTGATCGTCCAGGCCTGCGGCGAGACGCACCATTTCGCGCAGGCGATCGAGGACGATGAGCTGGCCGTGCGAATAGCGCGCCACGACCATGTGGAAGCTGTTGGATCCGAGATCGACCGCGGCCAGGACATCGGGAACCTTGCTTGCGCTACGCTCAGGGGTCAGACGGAGAACGACGAACCGCAGCCGCAGGTGGTCGTGGCGTTCGGATTGCGGATCACGAACTGCGCGCCCTCGAGGTCCTCGCGGTAGTCGATCTCCGCGCCGCTTCAGGTACTGGAAGCTCATCGGATCGACCAGCAGCTTCACGCCCTGGTTCTCGACCAGCGTGTCGCCGTCCTGCGACGTTTTCGTCGAAGTCGAAGCCGTACTGCATTCCCGAACAGCCGCCGCCCTGCACGAAGACGCGCAGCATCAGGTTGGGATTGCCTTCGCCACGGATCAGCTCGCCGACCTTGGTGGCGGCGGCATCGGTGAAGGTCAGATCCTGGATCTGGGCCTCGGGGTCCGGTCGTAGGGTGTCGTTCATCAGCTGGTCGTACCTCAATGTGTCGCGGAAGAAGTCTAGCGAGAGCGCGGCAACAGGGTCAAAAGAGCCTTCAGGTTCCACCCACCGGCGCAGGCTCCTGGGACACTTCTGCCGCTTGCGGGTCGTGGATCAGCTTGCCATTGATCGAGGCGCCGATCGCCATTTCAATCACACCGTAGCACACGTTGCCGTTGACGCGTGCTTTCGCGCCGAGTTCCACCCTTTCATGCGCCAGGATGTCGCCTTGGACAGTGCCGTTCAGCACTACGTGCGGCACCTCCACGGCGCCTTCGATCGAGCCGTGCTCGCTCACGCTCAACACGGACGTCGTACCCGGCTCGGCGCGCACGTTGCCGGTCACTTGGCCGTCGAGGTGAAAACCACCCGTAAACGTCACATCGCCGTTGATGCGCGTGGTGCGCCCGATCAGGGTGTCAATCTCGCCGCGCATACCGTCGCTGGAGCTATTGCGTTTGAACATCGGCGTCAGGACTCCTCTGCAGTATTTCTAGGAACTCTGTCCGTTCCAGTTGAAGGATTGACTCAGGGGCGCGCTGCGCCCGGAAGACTTCACTTCGACGTTCACGCGGCCGGGCTGAAAGCCGTCAGGCAAGGCGACTTCCTGGTCCAGGTCCTGGAAGTAACGGAAGGAAAAGGACAGCTGGCTGCGTCCGTCGCCAGTGAGCCTCGCCAGGCCGTACTTGGCCGGCTGGCCGCGTTCCGTACCTTCCACTGTCAACTCGACCGTTCCGCTGACGATGTTGTCAGGGCGCACCGCCTGTACCAGCACCATGCGCAGGTGATACCTGCCATTGGTCTCGCCCGGCAGCACTTCGAATTTCTGCACCTTTATGTTGGGGGCGTTGAGCGTCGTATTGACCAAGCCGCGATAGAAGGCGACGTCCTGGCTTTGCCGACCGACCTGCGATTGCAGCTCGGCGATGCTGCGCGCCAGCTCCTCGCGCTCCTGTTGCTGGCTGATGCGCCCGGTTTCGAGCTCAGCCACATTGGCGCGCAACTCCGCATTGGTCTTCTGCAAGCGCTCGATCTCAACCTCGAGCTCGCGCCTGCGCTGACCCACCGTCGAACGGTCGTAGCCGCCGTCGAGACGCCCCAGCTCGTAGGTGAGATAGATCACGACCGGCAGGATCGCCAGAGCGACGATCCAGATCGCCCGCCGCACCCAAGGACGTCGGGCGCGAATGACGAGTGTAGCCGGTTGACCTGGCATCTATCGGCGAGTACCGCTCTGCAGATGGGCCGGTAGATTACCTCAAGCGGCCCCAGGCCGCGCGCAACGCGGCGTGATTCAACGATGACGTCGCGGTTTTGTGACGGCGGCACGCTCGCGCAGTCGCTCCGGCCACCAGTCCGGATACGGCGGCAGCCCATCGGGGAAAACCACCGCGCCGAGCTCGTGCAGTGCCCGTGCATAGACATGACGCTTGAAGTAGATCACTTCCCGCACCGGCGTCCAGTACGACACCCAGCGGCTGCGCTCGAATTCGGGCATGTCGGTGGAATCAAAGCGCAACTTGTCCTCGGGTGCCGTGAGGCGCAGCAGAAACCAGCGTTGCTTCTGCCCGATGCAGGGTGGCATGGAATCGCGCCGCACGTATTGCGGCGGCAGGCGATACCGCAACCAGGAGCGCGTCGTGCCGAGCACCTCGACGTCCGCAGCGTCGAGGCCGATTTCCTCGTGCAACTCCCGATACAGGGCATCCTCGAGCGCTTCGCCCTGCCGGATGCCTCCCTGCGGGAATTGCCATCCCCGTCCGCCGTTGCGTCCACCCAGCAGCAGTTCGCGGTCATCGCGCATCAGGATGATGCCGACGTTGGCGCGAAATCCCTGGGTATCGATGCAATCCGACATGGCGCCAGCATTCTTCCATAAGAACCCTGCGGGCCTGAAATCTGCGCCGCGGCGACGGGTTGTCGCAATCTTGTGAGCGCCGATCCGCGCCAGTAGGCTTGTGCACGCGTGACACGCCCGCCCCCCGCCCTGACCTTCGCCGTGCTCGGAGCCGCAGCCGCGCTGAGTATTCTGGCGGCCCTGCTCGTTGGCAGCACCGCGCTCGATCCTGCGCAGGTCTGGAAGGGACTTGTCGATCCACAGCAATCCCTCGCCCGCACACTGGTGCTCGACTTGAGGCTCCCACGCGCCCTCACGGCCTTCGCCACCGGCGCTACGCTCGCTCTCGCTGGCGTGATGATGCAGGTGCTGCTTCGCAATCCGCTCGCCGATCCTTACATTCTCGGCGTTTCGGGAGGTGCGTCGATCGCAGCCCTCGGCGCCATGCTCCTCGGTCTGAGCGGCTTCTGGATCGACAGCGGCGCGGCGCTGGGAGCCTTTGCTGCAACCCTGCTCGTGTTTGCGCTCGCCCACGGCGAGGGCGGCTGGACGCCGATGCGACTGCTTCTCACCGGAGTGGTGGTCGCGGCCGGGTGTGGCGCCGTCGTGAGTCTGATGCTCGCTCTCGGCGCCGAGAGCCGCCTGCGCGGGATGGTGTTCTGGTTGATGGGCGACTTTTCGACCAGCGGGTCGCCAGCGCGGGTATTCGCGGTGCTGCTCCCGGTGCTGGCAGGCTCACTCTTGTTCTCGAGATCCATGAACCTGCTCGCGCGGGGTGAAATCGAGGCACGCGCACTCGGTCTGAGTCTTGGACGTGCGCGCCTCATGGTGTTCGCTGCCAGCTCGCTTCTCACGGCAGTTGCGGTGACGACTGCCGGCAGCATCGGTTTCGTGGGATTGGTGACCCCGCATCTCGCCCGCATGCTGCTGGGGAGCGATCACCGCGTGGTGATTCCCGCCTCGGCGTTGCTGGGCGGAGTACTGCTGGTGCTCGCCGATCTGCTCGCGCGCAGTGTGATCGCTCCGCGGCAGTTGCCCGTCGGCGCACTCACCGCCGTGATCGGGGTACCGTTGTTCCTGATCCTGATGCGCCGTCAGCGATTCATCGGCTGAGCGGCCTCGGCGATCTCGGCGGTCTCGACACGCCCGCGACCATGGGCCTTTGCGCGATAGAGCGCCGTGTCAGCCTCCGCCAGCAGCCGATCCGCCATCGCCTTCAGATCGCGATCTTCGCGCCGCGGCTGCATCGCTGCTGCGCCGATCGACAACGACAGCGGGAGGCCGCGCCCATCACCGAGATCGACCGGGGCAGAACACACGATCTGCCGAATCCGTTCCGCGAGCCGTGCCGCCTCCGTCACACCGGTTTCGGGCAGGAGAATCGCGAACTCATCGCCCCCGAAACGCGCCGCGGTATCACTGCCACGAATCTGCCCATCGATACGCTGCGCCAGCTCGCGCAGCACCTGGTCGCCCGCCAGGTGCCCGTGGATGTCGTTGGTGTGCTTGAAGTGATCGACGTCGATCATCAGGCAGGCGACGCTCGTGCCGTGGCGCTGCGCGCGTGCCAGCTCTTCCTTGATGCGCGTATGCAGGTAGCGGCGGTTGTGCCAGCCGGTGAGAAAATCGGTCATGCCGCTGCGCAGGAGCCGCGCGCGGTTCACGGTGTTTTCGATGCACACCGCTGCGATCACGCCCAGATGGGCCAGGAAATCGGTGCCGTGATGACGCGTGAAGCGCTTGTCATCGGTGGACCCGAAGTTGAGCGCTCCAGTGAGGCGGTCCTGCCTTGTCAGGGGAATGAGCGCGATGCTGCGCAACGGTCGGCCGCCCGGAAACAGCAACTGGTGATCGGAGCCGATGTACGGACCGAGCCAGGGCCGATGCAGGGCGGCAAATACGGGTGTCATCGCCGCCAGGCTCTCGACGAACATGACTCCGGGGAAATCCTCCAGCCGCTCGCCACTGCCGATGAGCAGGTGTCGAATCTCGTGCTGCGGATCGAGCAGGATCAGCGTCACGGCATCGAGCGAGTATGAGCTGGCAAGTCCCGTAACAAGTGCGCGCAGCAATACGGGCAGGGACTCGGCCTTGAGCAACTCGAGCTCACGCTCCTGCGTCTTGCGCAGGATCACTTCGTTGGTGGCCGCCTCGCCGGTGAGGGTCTGAAGGTGCGCCTTGAGCTCGCGAATCTCCTCTCGCAACGCCCCGGTCGGGTCATTCGGCTCAGGTGCCTGGGAGCGTGTTGATTCCCTTCGTGTCATCACATCCCCGGAACGCCGCGGCGTCAGGCTGGGGTCCTGGCCTTGGTGCGGCCATCGAGATAAGCCTTGCCGTGCAGCATCATTGCGGCGAATTGGGCCTCATCGCGGGTCGCGACGATGCTCGCCAGACGCGCAACCGCCGATTGCAAGGCAGCAAGGGACTCACCTCCATATTGGTTGAGACTCTGGATCTCGTAGTACAGCGATGGACTCTCCGCGGCCACGCGGCTGGCGACATCGAGCTGGGCATCGAACGTCGTGCTCGAGAGCCGCGCGAGTTGTGGGGCCGCCTCGCCGCTTTCGGCCAGCGCTGTGAAGAAGGCAATGTTGAGCGCGTGCGACAGGCCAAGCACGTACGCAATGAGCCGGTCGTGATCATCCAATGACATCACAGCCTGCTCCGCCATCGTGGATGCAAACAATTCGCGCGCGCCAGCCAGCGCTCCCGGAACGCCCAGGTCGACGAAAATGACATGCTGAGCCGACAGCATGTCGGTATCGGGCCCGAACATCGGGTGAATCGAGGTGACCTGGCAACCGGCGCGCACCAGCGCCTCGAGCCCAGCCCGCAGGGGCGTCTTGAGCGAGCCGATATCAAAAACCAGGCCGCGCGGGCGTCGTCTCGCCAGCTGCTCCAGGATCTCCGCTGTGGCGCCAAGCGGGGTGGCGAGCACGATGAGATCCTGATCGAGCGCATCATTCTGCCAGTCGGCGTGATGCTGGAAGCCTTCGACGGGACCTGCGGGATCAGCAACCTCGACCGTGAAACCCTGCGAGGCGAGAAACTCCACGAACCACCCACCCATCTTGCCCCTGCCACCAATGATGAGCGCGCGCCGGCCGCTTCCCTGACCTTGTGCGGCGATACGGGCCTGTTCCTGTGTGACGAGTGAGGCGTGGATCAGCGGGCGCAGCAGCGCCTCGGCGAGCGCGGGCGAGATGCCGAGGTTCGCGCCCTTCTCACGCCCGCGAAGAATCACCTCGCGTTCACGGCTGAAGTCGCGCGTCGGCAGGTTGCGCTCGCGCTTGATGCGCGCGATTTCGGTACCCAGGCGCTGGCGCCGGGCAGCGATATCGAGCAACTCGTCATCGAGCGCGTCGAGCTGCTCGCGGAGCGTGTCGAGGTTCATCGCTGGCTGAGCACCGGGTTCATGCGAACTCTTTTACCGGTGGTCCGCCGATGCTGCAAGGCGGCGGAGCCCCAAAAAGAACAGCCGGTCGTCGAAACGACCGGCCGTAATGCTCAGGCTGACTGATCGATTAGAAGTGGAACGGGAACGAGAAGATGATCGACCCGGTCACGCTCGGGTGGTTGTAACCACCGTAGCCGCCGTAATAGGGATAGTACGGGTATACCGGCAAGGGCGCTGGCGCGTAGTAGACCGGGGCAGGTCCGTAGTAGACCGGCGCCGGGTAGTAGCCACCGCGGTAGCCGCGGCCATAGTACGGCCGGACGTACACGGGACGCGCCACCGGAACATAGCGGGTGTTGTTCCAACGACCGTCGTTGTTCCATCGATTGTCGGACCAACGGCCATCAGACTGGTGCCAGTTACCCCGATCGTTCCAGTTACGGTTGTCGTGGCGCCCGCGACCATGGTCGTCGGCACTCGCGGCAGCCGAGAACAGAGCTGCACAGCAGGCAATGGCGGCAAGAAGCTTGAGTCGCAACATGGCTCGAACTCCCCGAAAGTACGGGCTCGACTCTAGGTCTTACCGCCTGAATAGGGACTGAACTTCCCGTTCAGTTTGAGCGACCCCCAATGGGATGCGCCGCCAGGAAATCCATGACCTCGCGATTGAAGCGTTCTGGCTGGTCCCAGTGACTTGCGTGACGGCTGTCACGAATCACGCGTAACCGGGCGTCGCGCATCCGCGCCACGTAGCGCGCCTTCTCGCTCACCGGGGTGTAGTCCGAATCCGCCGAAATGACCAGGGTGGGCACTGCAATCTCCCCGAGGCGTTTTTCGATACTCCATCCCTTGAGCGCGTGCAGGGCCGCGATATACGCGTCGCGGTCATTGGTGCTGCCGCGCGCGATCAGGCGCGCGCGCAACTCGTGCTGCTCGGGCTTGGGAAACAGGTGCGAGACGACGTAGTGACTCAGGCCGCGCATGCCGAACACGTGCGGCAGGAGCATGCGCGTCCATGCCATGAGCCGGCGGCGCCAGGTACTCAGCTCGAAGCTGGGCGAGCTGTTAGCGACGATGAGGCTCGCCAGGCGCGTCGGATCGTCCAATGCGATCTGGAAGGCGATCGCTCCGCCCATGGATAGTCCGAGGATATGGCAGCGCTTGATATCCAGGACGTTGAGAAGAGAGCGAACATCTGACGAATACTGCGCGATCGAATAGGGGCCACGCGGCTTGGCGCTGCGACCGAAACCACGCAGGTCCGGCGTCATGACCCGATAGCGTGTCGCAAAAGCCGGCACCTGGTGTTCCCAATCCTGGCTGCTCGAACCGAGGCCGTGCAGCATCACGAGCGGCTCACCGTCACCGTGCACGTCGAAGAAGATCTCGACGCCATTGACCTGCGCAGTCGGCAAGCGGAACTCCTCGGCCGAACGATCGGGAGGCGCGCATTCTGGCGGCAGTCGGAGGGGGCACGCTAGTATGGGGCGCATGAATGCGTCCGTGCAGATGTTGCCAGATCCCCTGCCGGATGACCCGATGCCATTGGCCGCAGCGTGGCTCAAGGAAGCCTGGGAACGGCGCGCCCTGCCGAATCCTGACGCGATGGTGCTGGCCACGGTCGACGAGCAGTGCCGGCCGTCGGCACGAGTCGTGCTGTGCAAAACCATCATCGCGGCACCGGGCTACATCCTTTTCTATTCCAACTATCACTCGCGCAAGGGACACGAGATCGATGCGCGGCCGCGCGGCGCTGCGGTTCTGCACTGGGACACCCTGCAGCGGCAACTGCGAATCGAGGGACCGATCGTGAAAGCCACCGCGGTCGAGAGCGACACGTATTTCGCGACCCGCGCCTGGCAGCGTCAGCTCGCGGCGTGGGCCAGCCAGCAGAGTGAGCCCGTCAGATCGCGCGCCGAGTTGTTGCATGCCGTGCAGCGAGTGAGCCAGCAATTCGGGACGCCGGATGCGCTGGGATCTCAGACGGACGAGCACGCCGTACAACTGCCGCGGCCGCCACATTGGGGCGGCTATCGACTCTGGGTCGAGGCGGCGGAGCTCTGGGTGCAGGGCGAGCATCGCATCCACGATCGGGCGCGCTGGGAACGCAAGCTCACCGCGGTCGATCCGCACACGTTCGCGGCAAGCCCCTGGCGCGCCACGCGCCTGCAACCCTGACATGCCCTCGCTCATCGACACGCGCACCATCACCTGCCCGCACTGCTGGGAGGAAATCGAAATCGTGGTCGATGCGAGTGAAGCGACGCAATCGTATATCGAGGACTGCAGCGTGTGCTGCCGGCCCATCACCATCACCGTCAGCGCGGCCGGGGGCGAAGTGCTCGATCTCGACGCCGCCGCCGCGGACTGACAGCGTGTTCCGCACCATACGAATCACGATTCTCCTCCTTGTCCTGGCATGCGTCGCCACGGGCGCCTTCCTCGCTCGCGCACGCAGCACGGATTGGGACAAACCCCTCTGGGTCGCCATCCATCCGATCGCAGCCGATGAAAGCAAGGCGACCCGCCGCTATGTCGACGCATTGACTGAGAATACGTTTGCGCCCGTCGGAACATTTCTGGGGACGCAGGCGCAGCACTATGGATTGCCGCTTGCCGAGCCCGCACGTGTACGCCTCTATGGGGAGCTCCACGAGCTGCCGCCGAAGCTCGAGCCCGATGCGAATCTGCTCAGCCGCGCCGCCTGGAGCCTTCGCCTGCGCTACTGGGCATGGAGTGAAACGCGCGTCGAGAAGCGCGCACCGCCGGATATCGACATGTTCGTGCTCTATCACGATCCCGAGCTCACGAGCTCGGTGCCGCACTCGCTGGGATTGCAGAAAGGACTACTCGGCGTGGTTTACGCGTTTGCAGATCCCTCGATGACCGCGAGCAACAACATCGTCATCGCACATGAGTTCCTGCATACGGTCGGCGCGACCGACAAGTACGACCCGCAGACCGACCAGCCACAGTTTCCTGACGGCTACGCCGATCCCGGGCGCACGCCGCTCATTCCGCAGAACGACGCCGAGATCATGGCCGGCAGGCGCATGCTGAGTGAGACTGAATGGGAAATGCCCGACAGCCTGCGCGGTGTCGTGATCGGTCCGAAGACTGCGCAGGAAATCAACTGGACCCGCTCACCGTGACTGCCGCCCTGCCAGCGACCCGCAAACCTGTACTCACCCTGAGTGCGTCGGGCCTGTGTGTCGAGGTGGCGCGCCGTCGCCTGGTGCAGGACCTGGAATTTTCCGCCGCATCGGGCGAGTTCATCGCGGTGCTGGGCGAAAACGGCGTCGGCAAGACATTGACGCTGCACACTCTCGCAGGCCTGCGACCGCCAGCGGCGGGCAGCGTGCGTCTCGGCGGTCGCGAGCTGCGGGATTGGCCGCGGCGCGATCTCTCGCGCGCGCTCGGGCTCCTGGCGCAATCGAGCGAGGATCCGTTTCCTGCCACGGTGCTCGAATCCGCGCTCATCGGCCGACATCCGCACCTGCAGTTCTGGCAATGGGAAGGCGAAGCGGATGCGGCGCTGGCGCGCGCCGCGCTTAAGGAAGTCGATCTTGCCGAGCGCGAAGACCGCGCCCTCGACACATTGTCGGGCGGTGAGCGCCGGCGCCTGGCGATCGCGACCATCCTGACGCAGGATCCGGGCGTGTTCCTGCTCGATGAGGCCACCAATCATCTCGATCCGCATCACCAGATCGAGGTACTGGAGGGTTTCCGCGCGCGCGCCGACTCAGGACGGGTGGTGATCGCGAGCCTGCACGACGCCACGCTCGCGGCGCGGTTCGCCCATCAGGCGCTGCTCCTGTACGGCGATGGAAGCTGGAACTTCGGCCCGGTCGCGCAGGTCCTCGACACTGCCCATCTTTCGCGCCTGTACCGCACGCCTATACACGAGCTCGAGTTCCGCGGCCGGCGCGTCTTCGTCAACGAGTAGACGTCACCTCGGTGCAGTTCTTCTCGCCGATCAGTGAGCGAGCGCCGCAAGGAGCGGGGTGTGCAGCCGGCCGTTACTCGCGAGCACGCTCTCGATGCCGAGCGACACCGGCTTGCCTTCGAGATCGGTGAAGCGGCCGCCCGCCTCCTCCACGATCACGGCTAGCGCCGCGATGTCGAGGATATTCACGTCCGATTCTATGACCGCATCGATCCGCCCCGACGCCAGCAGGTGATATTGCAGGAAATCCCCGTAGCCGCGGATGCGATCCGCGCGCGCCACGATCCCGCCGTACGCGGCCCATTGACTGCCACGCGCCAGCGACTTGAGATTGCCGGTGGAAACCGATGCGTCCTCGATGCGTTCGATCTCGCTCACGCGAATCTGCCGCCCGTTGAGCCAGGCGCCTCCACCCTTCTCGGCGTAGGCCAGCTCGCCATACACCGGTGCGATCGATACGCCCACGATCAACTCGCCGCGGTGCATGAGGGCGATCTGGGTCGAGAACATCGGGTATTCGCGCACGAATGCCTTGGTGCCATCGATCGGATCGACCAGCCACAGGAATTCCGCGTCGCGATCGCGCTCGCCGGTTTCCTCGCCATAAAAACCGTGCGTGGGGAAGCGCTCCTCGATGAGCGACCGAATGAGCTTCTCGGCCTGCACGTCGGCCGCAGTCACTGGCGACTTGTCCGCCTTGGTGCGTACCTCGAGGTTGCTCTGGTACAGCGGCTTGATGAGCTCAGCAGCAGCTTCGGCCGCCTGCAAAGCCGCACGCAGGAAATCGGATTGCATGCCGGCTCAGAGCTTGACGATCTCGCCCACGAATGCAACGCCGCCGGTCACCGCTCCGGCGCCACATTCGTACTCGGTTTCGCTCGAGAACTCGGCGTTCTTGTAGTTGCTCTTGATGTTGATCAGCGCATCGCCACCCCGCTCCTTGGCGGCCTGCTGCAGAGCCAGGATCGCGGAGATGAACACCCACTCGCAGCCTTCCTTGTCGGACTTGTTGAAGAAGTTGGTCTTCTTGTTGGTCTTGACGGTGCCGAAGCTCTGCGCCGGCTTGGGGTGCTCCTGCGCGCCGAAGAACAGCTTGATATTCGGGTCCACCTTCGACTTGTAGTCCGCCGTCTCCATGGCGTCCTTGAGCGGCAGTTTCAGGTGCGTATCGCGGGCCTGCGCCGCGCTGATTACCAGGATCGCTCCGAACATGACTGTCAGCATCCTCTTCATGCGCATGGTCTGCCCCTGACTGTTTGTAGATGACTCTGTAACGCTTCAGCTCATGCGGCGGAACAGCAGCGAAGTGTTGATGCCGCCGAAGGCAAAGTTGTTGTTCATCGCGTATTCGCACTGCGTACGCCGGCCCTGGCGCGCAATGTAGTCGAGCTCGCCGCAGCGCTGGTCGATATTCTCCAGATTGAGCGTGGGCGCGTACCAGTCCGAATTGAGCATCTCGATGGTCGCCCAGCTTTCGATTGCTCCGCAAGCACCGAGCGTATGGCCGATATGGCCCTTGAGCGAGCTCACGGGTACGCGCGCGCCGAACAGCCTTGCAGTGGCCTGAGTCTCGGCGATGTCTCCCTGCTCCGTTGCGGTGGCGTGTGCGTTCACGTATCCCACGACACCGGCCGGAAGTCCTGCGTCTTCAAGCGCCATCTCCATCGCGCGCTGCATGGTGAGGGAGTTGGGATGCGTGAGGTGATCGCCATCGGCATTGCTGCCGAAACCGACGATCTCCGCGTGAATCCGCGCGCCACGGGCCAGCGCGTGCTCGAAATCCTCCAGCACCAGCGTGCAGGCACCCTCGCCGATCACCAGCCCGTCGCGATCGCGATCGAAAGGCCGCGGAGTGGTTTTTGGCATCTGATTGCGCGTGCTGGTCGCGAAAAGTGTGTCGAACACGGCGGCTTCACTCGCGCACAGCTCCTCGGCGCCACCCGCGACCATCATGAGCTGCCTGCCATACTTGATGGATTCGTATGCATAGCCGATCGAGTGACTGCCGGAGGTACAAGCGCTCGAAGCGGGTATGACGCGACCCTTGAGCCCGAAATACACGCCGATATTGGCCGCGGTCGTGTGCGGCATCATCCTGAGGTAGGTCGTCGCGTTGATGTTGCCCATGCGACAGGTTGAGAGCATGTCGCCGAGTCGCGCACGGCCTCGGGACTTCCGGTCGAGGACCCATATGCAACGCCCATCCGCCCGTCACGGATTGATTCATCTTCGAGCAGGCCGGCATGCACCAACGCGATCTCGGTGGCGCAGGTCGCGAGCAGCGAGACTCGGCCCATCGAACGCGTGACCTTGCGCGTGAAATGCGCCGGCGCAGTGAAATTACGCACCGGACCGGCGAGCCGGGTATTGAGCTCCGGGTAACGGGTCCATTCCGCCATGTGTTCGATGCCGCTGCTATTGGCATGCAGGCTCCGCTCGACTTCAGACCAGCTTTGACCGATCGAGGTGATGCCGCCCATGCCGGTCACCGCAACGCGCCTGCCGTTACCTGTCATCAGCACATCCCGCCATTGACGCCGATCACCTGGCGGGTGACATAGGACGCCGACTCGGACATGAGGAAACTCACCACGGCGGCGACCTCATCGGGTTCGCCGACCCGTTGCGCGGGAATCAACTTCAGCACTTCTTCAATCGGAGCATCTGCACTCATTGCGGTGCGGATGAGTCCCGGTGCCACGCAATTGACGGTGATTGCACGGCTCGCCAGTTCCACGGCGAGCGCCCTGGTGGCGCCGATTATACCGGCCTTGGCGGCGCTGTAGTTGACCTGGCCACGATTGCCGATCACGCCCGAAACTGAGGACAGCGTCACAATTCGCGCCGGCTTGCGCCGGCGGATCATCGGCATCACCAGCGGCTGCACGACGTTATAGAAGCCGTCGAGATTGGTTCGCAGCACTTGGTCCCAGTCCTCATCGGACAGCGCTGGGAAGGCGCCATCCCGGGCGATGCCGGCGTTACAGACCACGCCGTAGCAGGCGCCATTTGCTTCGACATCCGCGTTCAGACTCGCTCGGGTAGCCGCCCGATCCGCGATATCGAACTGCAGGATCCGCGTCTCGGCACCCGCAGCCCGGGTTTCGTACGCGACTGCTTCAGCAGCCGGCCGGTCGGAGCGGCAATGAAGCACGAGGTTGTAGCCATCGCGCGCGAGGCGGCGCGCGATCGCCGCGCCGATGCCACGACTGGAGCCGGTAACGAGCACCCATTCAGCCATACGCACCGGACCTGAGGAATTCATCGATATCCTGCGGCACGAACCCCTTGACCTGACTTTGTGCGAGCAGCTCATCGCGCTCGCGAATCGTGCATTCGAACACACCGAGTCCCTGCGCATCGCGCAGCGTAAGCACCGCGCGCACCCGCAGCCTCGCATCGACGCGGAAGAATGGCACACGCGCCTGGTAAAGGCGCGCGCCGAGCAGCAGTCCGATTCGGGGCGGCAGGCCCTGGGCACGCAACTCGAGTCCCGAAAATACCGAGACCGCCTGCGCCATCATCTCGATGCCCACCCAGGCCGGCAGGCCACGGCGCTCATCGACCAGAGGGTGGCGTGCCGACACCGTAGCGCCGACCTCGACGTGATCGGCGCCAAAATCATGCAGGCAATCGAGCAGCAGCATGTCGTCGCGCTGCAGGAGCAACTCTTCGATCGGAATCTGCCGGGCCTCGCCTCCCACCGTCATCGCACTGGCGTCGCGCATCATTCGAGCGGCTGTGAATCGATCGTGATTGAATAACCGCGCTCGAAATTCACGAGCCATGCGCGGCCAGTCCACGGACAGGTGTTGCGTAGTGCACCTCGGCGATCAGTTTTCCGTCACGCCTCAGGCGGCGGGTGCGCGGGTCCGGCTCTGAGACAGCCCAGGCGGAGTTCTCGAGCGCCTCTTGCAGCGCCGATCGTGGCCAGAGCGTCAGCTGCAGGTCGTTCAAGAGGAGCTCGGGCGGTAGCGCATCCGGCACGCCACTATTCTTCTGCGAGGTCACCTTCAGGCCATCGTAGTCGATGGTGAACATCCTGGGTCCCCCGGGGACGAGTCCGATCACGGTCAAACGTTCGGCATTCACCGTCACAACGCAGTCCAGGCTGACTTCGCGCTCTCCATAGGCGGCCTTCAACCGCTGATTCACCTGTCGCGCCAGTGCCCAACGCAGACGGGGGCAACAGCGGCCAGGAGCTGTTCACTGTCGGCTTCTCCTGCGCCGGAGGATGGTTCACGCATGAGGCGCTGCACGACGGCGAGCATAGCGACCATGACGCCAGGACAACTATGCATCACGGCACAGTCTCGCCAGTGCACCGAGACGTCGTTGCGCCTGCCGGCCCGTGTACGGATTTGCGGTGTCCCAGGCATAGCCGGCCAGCACCGAACAGATGTGGCGGCGAATCTGTTCCTGCTGGCGAGGGTAGAAGATCACGTCCTGCAAAGTCCCGTCGTACCAGCTGCTCACGAAGGCGCGGAATGTTTCCACACCGTATTTGAGTGGTGAGTCAAACTCGGCGCTCCAGTCCACCTTCTCACCGCACAGCTGCCGGTCGAGCGCTCGCGCAGCGAGGCTCGCGGATTGCATGGCGATCGTGACGCCGGACGAGAACACGGGGTCGAGGAACTCGGCGGCGTTGCCGAGGAGTGCGAACCCGTCTCCGTGCAGCCGGGTCACATTGGCGGCATAGCCAACGATCTCGCCCACCTGTGCCACGGGTCGCGCCTGCGACAGCAACCTGGCGAGCGGGGGTTCTTCGCCCACGATCTGCCAGAGACGTTCGCTGGTGCTGCCCTGGTAGCGCTGATGAAACTCGCGCGAGGCAACGACGCCCAGGGAGCTGCGGCCATTCGAGAACGGTATCAGCCAGTACCAGACTTCGCGTTCACGCGGATGAATGCTCACGCGAATCTTCTGGCGATCGAATGCACCTGCTTCGACGTGATCCTCGATGTGCGTGAACAGCGCTGCGCGTACCGGAAAATCGGACGGACGTTCCAGATTCAGGAGCCGGGGGAGCGTGCGGCCAAAACCGCTGGCATCGATGACGAACCGAGCCCGATGCTGCGACTCCTCACCGGATGCAGTGCGCGCGGTGACTTGGGGCAAAGCGCCGGAAAAATCGACGGCGGTAATCTCCACTTCGTAACGGATCTCGGCGCCCTGCCGCGCCGCTTCATCTGCAAGGACCTTGTCGAAGTCGGCGCGCGGTACCTGGAAGGTGTAGCTGTACCCGGCAGCGCTCTTCTGCGAGAAGTTGTAGTCGGAGTATTGGCCGTCACGCACGAAAGCGGCGCCGTTCTTGAACTGGAAACCGCCGGCGAGCACTGCCTCCAGCATGCCGGCCTCCTCGATGAACTGCATGCTGTTGGCCAGCAGGCTCTCGCCGATCGAGAAGCGCGGGAACTTCTGCCTTTCGAGCACCAGCACTGCATAGCCGCGGCGGGCCAGCAATGCGCCCGCAACAGCGCCTGCAGGCCCGGCACCGATGATCAGCACATCAGCCATGTGGGCGCTCTCCGGATGGCCGCGTCGAGCGGCGCCACGCATCGCCGCCGACGGCAATCAGCCAACAACAGCCTATTCCAACCAGCAGCGTGAGACCGATGGATCGAATCAACGGTGTGGAGCTCAACGCCAGCAGTCCGAAAGCCAGCATGGTGGTCAGGGCGGACAGCGACACGGAGAGCACCGCGTGCTGCGCCCGGCGCTCGATTCGCGCAGGAAGATCGCGTAATCGACACCGAGGGCCAGCAAGAGAAGCAACCCCAGCACCGCAAACAGGTTCACCTGCAAACCCGCCACGCCAGCAAACGCAACAGTCAGCACCGTCGCTCCGAGCGGTGCGGCGACCAGCCAGGTGGCATCGCGAAGGCCGTACCGCCACAGCAGCACGAGAAAGATTGCCGCATAAGCGAGCAGCAGGAGCTCCGACACCGCAATCCGGTAGCGCGCCAGGACCGTGGAGATATCGCCGACGCGGTCGACGAAACGAACACCGATCAACGAGCCGGCAACCGCGCGTAGCGCGTTGGCATCGCGGACACCGGCGAGCGTGACCACTGTCGAGAATCCGCCGCCGCTCGCCCCCAGCCACAGGTCGCGGTACGCGAGGGAGACCGGGCTCGCCAGCCACTCGTCCGGCTCGAGTGGCGCGCGCGCAGCCGCGAAGGCATCGACCTCACGGGTAATGGCCGGCGCATCGAATCCCAGCTCGCCCATCAGTCGCGGCAGAAGACCGTTGCCCGCCAGAACCGTACTCTCGACCACGGTGCGAACCTGCTCCTGGCGCTTGAACGACGGCAGTGATTTGCTGAGCGCCGTGAATCCCCCAATCGTGCCACGGCGCTGCTGGATGCGCAGCGCCTGGGCCAGGCGCTCCTCGGCTTCGAGCACCGCCTGCACATCGTACCCGCTCACCAGGAAGTAGCGGCTTTCGCCCGCGGTGCCGAGTAGCTCGCCGACCCGGCGCTCCGTTTGCGCGAGTTCGGGCGAGGTCATCTGCAGCGAACGAATGTCGTCGCGAAATTCGATGCGGCTCATCCCGTAGCCGATGAACGCAATGAGCACGGCGCCCAGCATGAGGCGGATGCGGCGCTCGCTGAGATGGCTGCCGAGGCGCCCGATGTCTTCGATGAACCGCGCGCACCATCGTGGCAGGGCCTGCCCCGAGCCACGAGCTGCGGCCGGAAAGATCAGGAACACGCAGGCGCACGCAACCGCGAGGCCCACGATACTGATCAGCGCCATCTGCTTGAGCCCCGGAAACGGCAGCAGCAGCAGGCCTGCGTACCCGAGCACTGTCGCACCCATGCCGAGGAGAATCGGCCGGCCCACGTGCGAGAGCGCATCCGTCGGCACCCAGCTCCCGGGTGCGCGGAACTGATCGGCGTAGAAATGCATGGAGTAGTCGATCGCGACGCCGATCAGGCTCGAACCGAACACCAGCGCGACCAGGTGCAACTCACCGAAGGCAAAGTGCGTAGCGCTGATGCCGGCCGCCGCGCCCGCGCTCACGGCAAGCAGGCCGAGCGTCGGCGCGCGCCAGTCGCGGAACAACGCCAGCATCAGCACCAGCACCGCGACGGTGCCGATCGTGCCGAAGAGCGCCACTTCGCTGCGCGACTTGCGCGTCGTGACGGTCGCATGCTGGAGCGCCCCTGATTGCAGGAAAGTGAGCTCGCCGCGCGCTGCCGCGTGCGCGGCCTCGGTCGCGCGCCTGATTGCGCTTTGCGCGCGGTCCTGCACCTCGCCGGCGAAAGGGCTCCCGGCGGTCTCGGCGATCACGAGCACGAACGTCGTGGTGCGATTGCTCAGCACGAGTTGTGAGCCCTGCAGGTAAGCGTTGCCCAACGCTGGCACCTGTTCAAGCAGGTAGTCCGTGCCGAGACCGAGCGGATCGCGGCTGATATCGATGGGCCGCATGAAGCCCGCGGGCGTGTACAACGCCAGCAACGCAGAACGATAGAGACCCTCTGGATTTTCTTGCAGGACTTCCTGGTCCTGACGCGACAACAGGTTCGCCCGATGCTTCAGGTAGAGGTCCACGCTCGCCTGCAGATCCTGGCCGATACGCTCGCGCACCGAGACGAAGGCCCCGGATTGCGACAGCGCGACAGCAAACGCGCGTGCCGCCGCGCTCGCCGCGGACGGATCGGCTGCGCCCACCAGGAACAGCACTTTGCGCGCCAGGCGTTCTGAGAACGCATCGACGGCCGCTTCGATGCGCTGATCCGAGCTCGGACGCGGCAGGAGATCCAGCAGGTCCGTTTCGACCCGCAAGTGCGGCTGCACCCGCAGCCAGAAGATGCCGCCCACGACCGCCAGCAGAACAACTCCAGCCAGCAGGCGCCGACGTGGCTTCACTCGCGAAACCGGGCGGCATCGCTCGCATCGAGCTCTGCGCGCGTCTCGACGTCTGAAAACTCGATCTCGGTGCGATCGCCCCCGGCGGTGGAGAGTTCGATACGCTGCACCGTCTGGGCGCCGCTGATCACCGCCCGATCGAACACTTGCGCCAGGCCCCCCTCACGCGGCCGCAATCCGACCTGCCAGCGATCCCCCGCGGTGTCTGCGTACAGATCGAAACTATCTGCGAGGCGCTGCATATCCAGAGTGATGAGAGCGAAGAACATCTTCAGCGCCGCCTGCAGGCCAGGATGGTTCGCAGCTGAGAGCCGGGTCTCGATCTCGCCATCGAACAGGGACAATCCCTTCTCGCTGAGCACGAACTCGGACGGATACGGTGTATTGGTGCGCCAGAGGATTCCCTTCTCGCGTGCCAGGAGGAAATCGCCGCTGGATGACAACGGTCGCCCGAGCCCGTTGAGGTAGCGACGCTGCACGAACTTCCCCGTCAATACGCTGGCTGCGGAGAGCTCGGCGGCCGGGCGCGCCAAGATCGTTTGCGTGAGCTCGGCCACCGTCACCGGATGCGTGAAGAGCCCTGATTCTGGCGCATCTTGGGGGGCAGCCATGGCCCCCGCGAACCACAGGTTCAGCGTGAGCGCGGCCACCCAACGCATCACGCGGGCACGCCCAGTCGTTCGAACAGGATATCGGGCGAGCGCAGGCACATCTCACCGCTGGCGGCGCTCACGGCCACCTGCACCGTACTCGCCTTTGTCAGGCGCTCGCCGGTGGCGGCATTGCGAATCAGGTACTCGATGCGCAGCCGGTATTCCCACTCCTCGAGTGATGCCCGAACCTTGACGCGATCGCCGAAGCGCAGCGGACGCAGGAACCGCAGGTGCAGATCCACTACCGGCCACAGGTAACCCGACTCGGTCATGGCATCGTAGTTGTAGTTGAACTGCTTGAGCAGCTCGCAACGCGCCAGCTCCAGGTACTTGGCGTAGTGGCCATGCCAAACGTAGCCGGCGGGGTCGAGATCGTGGAACGGAATCTCGAGGCTGATCTCCACCTGGAAGAGCGGCTCCGGGTTCACGCGTGTCGGGTCTCCCGCAATCGCCGCGCCAACAACCGCGGCAATCGGCGCAGCATGCCGAAAAACAGCCGCGCATGCATGCGAGTGATGAGCAGGTTGTCACGCCACAACCTGAAATGGGACACGCCGTCGCGCGGATAGAGCACCCGGGTCGGCACGTCGATGATCGGGGTGCCGCGCCAATGCAGTCGAACCACGACCTCCGGGTCGAAATCCATGCGACTGCCGAGGGGCTCTGTAGCTGCGAGCGCCAGCAGCGGCTCTAGTGGATAGACACGAAAGCCGCACATCGCGTCAGCCACGTCGAGCGACAGCGTGTTGATCCAGACCCACAGATGAGTGAGGTGTCGACCGTAGCGCCGCGAGCGGGGCATCGAGGCATCGAATCGCGGCACGGCGAGGATCAACGCCTCCGGGCAGCGGGTGGCGTGTGCAAGAAGCAGCGGAATATCGTCCAGGTCATGCTGGCCGTCGGCGTCGATCTGCAGGGCATGAGTAAAACCGGCGCCGGCGGCCGCCCGGCAACCCGTGAGTACCGCGGCGCCCTTGCCGCGATTGATCGTGTGGGGAAGGAGCGTTACGCCGGGATCGCGCGCGGCGATCCGTTGCGCGACTCCCCGGGCAGCCGGGCCGGAGCCATCATCGACGATCCAGCACGCGAGGCCATGGCGTCGCAGGACATCTACGCTGCCTTCGAGGGTCTGCGGATGCTCGAAGTAGGGAACGACCGCGCACGCCCGGATCATCGCGCCAGGACAACTCGGCCCGAAGAGCAGGTGGACTCACGCTCGCTGAATCGAAAGCCCAGGGAGCGCTCGGCGTCTGACCAGGCGAGGTCCAGCTCGAGCTCCGCGCCCGGCCGGATGACGCGCAGGAATTTCAGGCCCACGACGCGCTCGACCACAGGTTCGAAGCCGAAGTGCTTCTCGCCGTACGAGACCGCCCACGCAAGCTGCACGACGCCAGGAAGGATGGCGCATTGAGGAAAATGACCGCGGAACCAGCTCAGGCTGATCGGAACGCGCAGTTTCAGCGCGAGGCCCGCAGGACGCGTGAGGACGTTCAGGACTTCTGGATGCGTCGCCGTCGCGGTCACGCCGCGGTCTCGTCCTGCATCAGCCCGCGTACCGCGGCAACCACGTCGCCGACCGTGCGCACGTGGCGGAACTGCTCGGGCTGCACCTTGCGACCGGTAATCTGCTTCAGTTCCAGGATCAGATCGATCGCATCGAGACTGTCGATGTCGAGATCCGTGTAGAGATTGGCGTCCGGCACGATCTTTTCGGGAGGCAACTCGAACAGATCTGTAAGGACCCGCCGGACCTGTCCGAAAACTTCCTGTTCGCTGTGCATCGATTCGAGCCGCTGGAATGCCGGCGGCATTATAGGCTGGCCGAATGTCCCTCGGGCGGATTCGTGACGAGCACGCCGGCCGGGGAACGCAGCGCGCTCTCGATGCCGCGCGAAAAGTGCGCGGCCAGTTGCGTCGTCAGGTGACGCGCCACGACGGAATTCGGCTGGTTCTCGCCAGCGTAGCGGCGTGCCGGGATCGGCTGGCCGACCGTTATCGTAAAGTGCGGCCGTCGTGGTGGAACACGGTACCAATGTGAACCTTTGGTGAGAAACGGCACATCGCACACGATGGTGACTGGCAGAACGTCGGCACCGGAAGCAAGCGCAACCTGCGCTGCGCCCCGCTTGAGGGCCAAGGGTTTCCCCGGCACTGAGCGCGTGCCCTCCGGAAATACCAGCAACGAGCGGCCCCCCTGCAGGACCCGTGCACAATCCTGAACCAATTGCGCGCCTTCGGTATTCGGGATGTAGCCGGCCCAGATCACCGGCCAGCGCAGAGCGGGGTTGCGCCACAGCGCACGTTTCACCACGCACCCCACATCGGGCGCCAACCACAACATGAAGACCACATCGATCAGCGTCGGATGGTTGGCGACGATGAGCTGGCCAGGGCGGGCAAGCCTCTCGAGGCCGTGCAGTTCGTAGGTGAGAAGGCCAAGGCTGCGCATGAACCAGATGAACAGCCCCATCACGCGGCGCATCGCACCGTTGATGCGACGCTGCGCGGTCACCCTGTCCGCAGAGACCAGTCTCAGCAGCGGAAACAAGGTTACGCTCAGCAAGGTGCCGCCGACTCCGAACGTGACAAACGACAGGCCGGTGCCGAAACGGCGTGAGCCGCGATCCAGCATGGTCCGCAATCGCGTTTCCATCAGCCGGGTGACCCCATACAATTAGCTTAGCGCATCTCGATGCGGCTTCATGGTGACGGCGTTGTCAGATTCTTCGATGGCACACTCTTCGACGGCTTCAGGGCAAACGGCTGATGAAGCAGCGCTCGCCGCGCTCCTGGTGCAGGCGCTCAACCTGCAGGACGTGGCGCCGGGCCAGATCTCACCCACGGCGCCGCTGTTCGGCTTCGATCGCGGGAGTCTCGGGCTCGATTCGATCGACGCGCTCGAGATTGCGCTGGCCATTCAACGGCAGTACGGAGTCGAACTGCGCTCCGAGGATCCGGGACCCGATCGGCATTCGCTTCGCTCAGGGAGCTGACGGCTCACGTCCTGACCCGCCGCAACAGCAGCTGACGCAAAAAAATGTTCTTCCTCGCCGTGGCCTATCCCGTGCTGGTGCACCTGGCCGTGATATGGCCGCGGCCTTGGCTGGAATGGCTGGCGCTCGCAGCGCTCAGCGCCCTGCCGCTCTACCCATCGCTGCGCGGCGGCCGCTCCTGGGCGTGGTTGGTATTGGCCGGCTGCCTGGCGGCGGGCGTTCTGATCGTTCGCTGGCAGGGAACACACTGGGTGCTGCTGCTGCCGCCGATCGCAATTCCCCTTTCACTCCTTATTGTGTTCGGGGCGTCCCTGCGCCCTGGTCAGCAGCCGATGGTGACGCGATTTGCTCTGCTGGCCCGCGGCTCGCTGCCACCCGAGCTCATTACCTACACGCGCGCGGTCACGGTCCTGTGGGTCGTGGTGTTCGCGACCCTCACCCTCTCGGCGGTCCTGCTGTCGCTGTTCGCCTCGACGCAACTGTGGTCGCTCGCCACCAACTTCCTGCACTACACCCTGATCGGCGTGGTGTTCGTGAGCGAGTACGCGTGGCGGCGTTGGCGGTATCGCCATCTCGAGCACCCAGGCTTCCTGGCGTACCTGCGCCAGTTGAAACCAGTGCGGTTGCGATCCTCATGAACGCTGCTCCGGCGATCCACGCGCCGGACGACGTGGTGATCTGGCACAGGGGCCGTGCGGTGAGCGCCGCAGCGCTCTACTCGCACTCCGGCGCGCTCGCGCAGGTCCTGCCGCGAGCGAGCTATGCGATCAATCTGTGCGAGCGGCGCAGTAACTTCCTGATCGCATTCCTGGCGGCGGCGCAGCGCGAGCAGGTGACCCTCCTGCCTTCCAGTCGCGCGCCCCTCGCGGTGCGCGAGATCCAGGATCGCTACCCGGACCATTGCCTCCTGGACGATCACGCGGTCGAAAGCCTCGGCGCGCCAGCCCGGGTGGCGACTCCGATGACGATTCCCGAGTCAGGGCCCATCGCGATCGCATTCACTTCGGGCACCACCGGGCATCCGACCGGACACGAGAAGGACTGGAACTCGCTGCTCGCAACCGCGCGCCTCGCTCATCAGCGCTTCCTTTCTGGTGCGCGCCACTTCAACGTGGTGGCAACCGTGCCGCCGCAGCACATGTATGGCTTCGAAACCACCGTGACGCTGATACTTCTCAGCGCCAGCGCGGTGAGTGACGGCCGGCCGCTGTTCCCCGCCGACGTGACAGCGGAATTGGTTTCAGTCCCGCCGCCGCGTCTGCTGATCACGACACCTGCGCACCTGCGCGCCTGTCTCGCTGCTGACGCACCCTTCCCCCCAATCGAGCTGATCATCTGCGCGACTGCGCCACTGCAACGCGAGCTCGCGGCGCAAGCGGAGCAGCACTGGAACACTCGCGTGTTCGAGATCTATGGCTGCACCGAGGCGGGCAGCATGGCCTCGCGCCGCACGGTCGAATCGGATTGTTGGCTGACCTATCCCGGCGCGTGGGTCGAGTCGACTAGCTCAGGCGCGATCTATCACGGTTCCCATCTGCCGCAGCCGGTGCCCCTGCCGGATTTTCTCGAGCTCGAGAGCCCGCAGAAGTTTCGCCTCGTGGGACGCGACACGGACCTGGTGAAAGTTGCCGGCAAGCGCGCCTCGCTGGCCGAGCTGACGCACCGCCTGCTCGCCATTCCAGGGGTCGATGATGGCATTGTCTTCATGCCGGGCGCCGAAGCGCGGCCCGCCGCGTTGGTGGTGGCAAGCGGAATCGACCGCGACGCAATCCTGTACGCGCTCGCGCAGCAACTCGATCCGGTGCTGGTTCCGAGACCGCTGATTCTCGTCGACCGGCTGCCGCGCAACGAGACCGGAAAGGTTCCCCGCGCCGCCTTGCTCGCGATCCTGGGAGCGCGGCATGAGTGAAGCACGCCGAACGGTGATCCCGGTGGATGAGCCCTATTTCGCGGGTCACTTTCCCGGCGACCCCCTCGTGCCGGGCGCGGTCGTTCTCGAGCGCGTCATCGAGGAGATTTCGCGGCGCGCCGGGACACCGCAAGCGGCGCAGCGCCTCGAGGCCGTGAAGTTCCTCGCCCCGCTTCGGCCCGGCGATGAGCTCAGCATCGAACTCGAGAGCATCGATGCGAATTCGGTCCGCTTTCAGTGCCGGTCGGGCGCGAGATCGATCGCGACCGGGCTCATCGTGTTGCGCACTCGAGGCGCCGTTAGTCCCATGAAACCCGCGCCCCACGATGCTGGCGGGTTGCGCTCCTGGGACAGCTACCCAGAGCGCAGCACGCCCCTCATGATCAGCGCGCTCGTCAATGCGACGCGGCTGCTCGGTCGCACCGTCATGCGTTTGCTGCTGTGGCCGATCGTTCTCTACTTCTACCTGACGGCGCAGGATGCGTGCCGTGCTTCGAAGGACTATCTGCGCCGCGTGCTCGAACGCGAGCCGCGTGCCGGGGAAGTCCTGCGTCACTTTCACACCTTCGCGACCGTATTCATCGATCGCGTCTACCTGCTCAGTGACGACGATCAGAAACTGCAGATCGAGGCGCGGGTCGCCGAGCAAGTGTTGCAGACGATCCAGGCGTCGCGAGGATGCCTGCTGCTCGTCGCTCATTTCGGCAGCTTCGAGGCGCTACGCATCAAAGGCACGCGCCGCGCCGAGGCGCCGATCAGCATCGTGCTCGATCGACAGGTCGGCCGTATGGCGATGAGCCTGCTCGAGAGGCTCAATCCGATCCTGGCCTCGCGCATCATCGACGCATCGCAACGCGGGCCCGACCTGGTGCTCGATATCAAGCAGGCGATCGAAGCAGGACACATCGTCGGCATGATGGCTGACCGGGCACGCGCTGATGAGCGCTCGGTCGTGGTGCGCTTCCTCGGCGGATCGATCCGCCTGCCAGCCGGCCCCTGGATCGTCGCCGCCATGCTCGGCATCCCGGTGGTGCTCGGATTCGCGGTCTATCGCGGCGGACGTTCCTACGAGTGCCAGCTCGAGCTCTTCGAGCGCCGCATCGAGTTGCCACGCGAGCGGCGCGAGGATTACCTGCGAGAGTGCGCACAGCGTTACGCCAACCGGCTCGAAGAACACGTGCGCGCGGCGCCCTTCAACTGGTTCAACTTCCACGACTACTGGATCGAGGAGGGACCGGTGCGCGATGGAACCGCTGCGCATTAGCGCCTACACCGTGACCTCGGCGCTCGGCGCGGGCCGCCGTGCTCACCTCGAGGCGCTGCTCGGCGAACGCAGCGGGTTGCGGCCTCAGGCGGTCGCGGGCTGTGCGCTGTCCACCTACGTCGGCGAGGTTGCGGGACTCGAACGGCCGATCGCAGGTGAGCATGCGCGCTGGGACTGCCGCAACAATCGGCTCGCGCAATTGGCATTGGCGCAGGACGACTTTCGCGTTGCAGTCGAGCGCAGTCGCGCCAGTTCGGTGCCAGGCGCATCGGGGTGTTCATCGGCACGAGTACCTCCGGGCGTGCAGCAGACCGAGCTCGCCTACCGCGAGCGCGATCGTGAGGCCAATCTGCTGCCCGACGGTTTCGTGCACCGGTACACGCAGAACATCTTCAGTGCGGCCGACTTCGTGCGCACCGACCTCGGCCTCGACGGGCCCACGCTCGCGATTTCGACGGCTTGCTCCTCGAGCGCCAAGGTTTTTGCGTCCGCACGGCGTGCCATCAGCGCCGGGGATTGCGATGCCGCAGTGGTTGGCGGCGTCGACAGTCTCTGCCTCACGACGCTCTATGGATTCAATTCCCTGCAGCTCGTATCCAGCGAGCCGTGTCGTCCGGCGGACCTGAAGCGCAACGGCATCTCGATCGGCGAAGCGGCGGGCTTCGCATTGCTCGAGCCCGGCGAAGGCGACCTGATGCTGCTCGGCTACGGAGAAAGCAGCGACGCCCATCACATGTCCGCGCCTGATCCGGAAGGACGTGGTGCCAGCGCTGCCATGCGCGCCGCGCTGCGCGCGCCGACCTCGAGCCACGCCTCGGTCGACTACATCAACCTGCATGGCACCGCGACGCCCGCCAACGATCTCGCCGAGGATCGAGCGGTGCGCGACGTATTCGGTACGGACGTGCCGCTGAGTTCGACCAAAGGATGGACGGGCCACACGCTCGGCGCGGCCGGCATGGTCGAAGCGGCGATCGCGCTGCTCTGCATCGAAGCAGGATTCATGCCACGCAGCCTCAACACGCGTGAGAAGGATCCAGCCATCGAAGGCAACGTGCTGCTCGAGACCCGCCGAACGCCCGTGAAACGCGTGCTCAGCAATTCATTCGGTTTCGGCGGCAGCAATTGCTCGCTCATCTTCGGAAGCGAGCGATGAGCGGCGCCTTTGTGCAAGGAATTGGACTGATCGCACCCGGTTTGCCGTCATGGCGCGATGCCCAACCGGTACTTCGCGGCGCGACCGGCTACGTTCCAGCGCCGGTCGGCGCAGTCCAATCGGATCTTCTGCCCGCCAACGAACGCCGTCGAGCCCCTCTCGGAGTGCGGCTTGCCCTGCGCGCGGCACAGGATGCCACCGCCGAATCGACGCTTGTTCCGGACACGCTCGCCTCGGTGTTCGCCTCCTCGGATGCGGACATCGAGATCATCCACCGGATCTGTTTCGCGCTCGCCGATACGGCACGCGCCGTGTCACCCACGGACTTTCATAACTCGGTTCACAACGCCGCATCCGGTTACTGGAGTATCGGTACCACTTCGCGCGGTGCATCGAGCGCAGTGTCAGCATACGACTTCAATCTTGCGGCAGGCTTGCGCGAAACGCTCGCGCTCGTGAGCTGCGACGACACCGATGCGCTGCTGGTGCTCTACGATGTGCCCCCGCCTCCGCCACTCTATATCAAGCGGCCGGTCGCACAGCCTGCAGCCGTGGCATTGCTTCTCACGCGCGCACGCACTTCGCACACCATCGCGCACATCGCGCTGTGTGATGCGGACCGACGAGGACACGATGAGGGATGAGGGACTGGAGGAATTGCGCCGTGCCAATCCGGCGGCTCGCGCATTGCCGCTGCTCGAAGCGATGGCGGCGCGGCGTTCGGGTGTCATTGGCGTGCGCCAGTACGACAATCGCTGCATCGGTATCCGGGTTGAGGTCGTGATGATCGGCCGTGACGAGATCCTGACGCTGGTTCCGCATGCCGGCCGCATGTGCCTTATCGATCGCGTCTTGAGCTGGGATCCGAACCAGATCCACTGTGAGGCCGACAGTCATCGCGACCCAGAGCACCCTTTGCGCCACCTGGGCGTGTTATCGGCTGTGCACATCATCGAATACGGAGCCCAGGCCGCTGCGATCCATGCGTCACTCCTTGCAGCCGGCCCGGCGCTGCCAACAGGGCGGGCATGCTGGTGTCGGTTCGCGACTGCGAGCTGCGTGTCGAACGTTTCGATGATCTGCCGCATGCGTTGGAGATTCGCGCCAGCCGCGAGGCCGCGAGCGCGGCGGCCCTCACGTACTCGTTTGAAGTTTCGCACCGGGCGTCGAGCTCGGGCGCGGGCGCCTGTTGATCAAGCTTGGTCGGTGTAGTGCAAGGCGGCGCCGCCCGACGCATGCTTGACACGCCCAGGACCGCTCCCTAGGCTGCCGCTCCACTGTCAGGTGTACGGGAAGCCGGTGCGTCGCGCGAGCGACAATCCCGGCGCTGCCCCCGCAACGGTGATCGAGTAGACGGCATCCTGAAGCCACTGCGCCGCGAAGACTTTTCTCAACGCGTGGGAAGGCGATGCCGACGGGCTGATATCAAGCCCACTCGTAAGCCCGGAGACCGACCTGACAGCCGCAACCAGCTTCGCGGCGGGCGATGGCACTGGGCTAACACCCCGACCTCTCCGCGACTGGCCCTCGTACTTCAACACCATGCGGGCGTGCATGGGGGAGTCAGTTCGTGTCCTTACGTCGTCTGTGCCTCGCGGCCGCAGTGGCTGCGACGAGCATTCCGGTCTTCGCGGCCGAAACAGTCCCGCCACTCGGCGAAACCATGGTCACAGCCACGCGCACCGAAACTCCGGTCAGCGATGTGCTGGCGCCCGTCATACTGATCACCCGTGACGACCTGGCGCGCTCGCTCGCGCCGGATATTTCGGCGCTGCTGCAGTTCCACGCGGGCATCGACATCGCCCGCAACGGCGGTCCCGGCCAGACAACCTCGGTGTTCATCCGCGGTACCGATAGCAATCACGCGACCGTGATGGTCGATGGCGTACGCATCAATCCAGGAACGATCGGCGGCGCACAGATCCAGAATGTTTCACCGGACGTGGTCGATCGCATCGAGATCGTCAAGGGACCGCGCTCGACGCTTTACGGCACCGACGCAATCGGCGGCGTCATCAACATCATCACGCGCAGGTATCCGACCAGCGGCTTCGATGCGAGTGTCGGATACGGCCGCTATGACACTCGCGAGGCTGCGTTCAGCGGCGGCTTCAGGGGTGACAACAGCGAGATCGGGCTCACTGGTGTGTGGCTCGATACCGACGGATTTCCGGCGCAATCGTTGAGCAGCGCCGACAGTGGATACGAAAACGGAAGTTTCTCGGCGCGTGGACGCACATCGCTGGGATCGGCCGAACTCGGTGCGCGCGCCTGGTATTCGAAAGGTACCACCGAGTATCTGGATTTCTCTCTCACGCCTGTTAGTCAGGACTTCACGACCGCGAGTGCGGCCGCGGACGTTGCGTTCGGTACCGAAGCGTGGAAATCCCGTCTTACGCTGAGCCGCATCGAGGATGACATCGAGCAGAACCAGTCGCCCGATCGGGCGCGCACGCGGCGCAACGCACTCGACTGGCAGAACGACCTGCGCCTCGGCGCCAATCAACTGCTCACCGCCGGCGTGCTCGTGAGTCGCGAGAATACGGATTCACTGGTCTTCGGCACGGGCTTCGACGAGGACACCGACGTCAACATGGGCTACGTGCAGGATCGCCTCGATCTCGACCGTCATCACCTCTTGATGGCGCTCGCTTATACCGATCACGAGACCTTCGGTGGCGAGACGACCTGGAACGCAGAGTACGGGCTCGATGTCGCCTCGCGAACCCGGCTAATTCTCTCGGCCGGCACGGCATTTCGTGCGCCCGACAGCAGTGATCGGTTCGGCTTCGGCGGCAACCCCGACCTCGATCCGGAAAGCTCGCTCAATCTCGAGATCGGCCTGCACCAGCAGTTCGGCGCCAATCAGCTGGTCACGCTCAGCGCGTTTCGCAATGACATCGACGACCTGATCGAGTTCGTGGTGACGGATCCGACCACTTTCGAAGGACAGAACCAGAACATCGACCGGGTGCGCATCGAAGGCCTGGAGCTCGTGTACCAGATTCGCGCAGCCGACTGGAGCCTGCGGGCCGAAGCCATCGCGCAGAATCCACGTGACCTGACCAACCACGAACAGCTGCTGCGACGCGTAAAGCGCAGCGGCACCGTGTCGGTCGTCAAGGCGTTCGGAGCGCACGAGTTCGGTCTCGACGTGCTGATGGCGGGCGCGCGCGAGGACTTTGGGGGCGTGCGGCTCGCGCCGTACACGCTGCTCAATCTCTATGGGCGCTTCGCCCTCACCCCCGCCTGGTCCGTGCAGATGCGGCTCGAGAACGCACTCGATGAGGAGTACGAGCTCGCCAGCACCTACAATACGGCCGGCCGGAGCCTGTTCGTCGCGACCCGCTACGAGTTCCGGTGAGGCCATCGCACCCATGGGCCATCGACTCAGCAAGATCTACACGCGAACCGGCGATGACGGCACTACGGGCCTTGGCGATGGCACGCGCACGATCAAGGACTCGCCGCGTGTCGAGGCGTACGGCGCGGTGGACGAGGTCAACAGTGCGCTCGGAATAGTGCTCGCCATCAAGCGCCTACCGAAGCGGGTGCGACAGTGCCTGACCGAGGTGCAGCACGATCTGTTCGACCTCGGAGGCGAGCTCTGCATACCCGGTCATCGCGCGGTGACGGACGCGCAAGTCGCGCGACTCGAGCGGGATCTCGACGCGCTGAATGAAAAGCTGCCGCGCCTGAAGGAGTTCATTCTACCGGGCGGCGGTCCCGCGTCCGCCGCCTGTCATCTGGCACGCGCCATTTGCCGTCGCGCCGAGCGACGCTGCTGGACGCTCGCGCGCACCGAGGCAGTCGCGCCCGAGGTCATGCGCTACCTCAATCGACTCTCCGATCTACTGTTCGTCATCGCGCGCGTGCTGGCGCGCTACGAACGGGGATCTGAGGTTCTCTGGAACCGGGACCGCGCGGGCAAGCGCGCCTCGCGAACCAGGCGCAATTAGAACGGGCTGCTGGCCTCGCGAGGGTATCGACAGGCCGAGTCGTGCGAGCGCACGCAATACGAACGGTGCGAGCGCCAGGCCGCAAATGAGCAGCAGCACCGCGATGGCCATGCAGATGCTCGCGATCCGGTTCGGCCTGCTCGCCCTTCAGGACGCGACGCACGCGTATGTGACGTGAACCCGGCGGCGGATAGACCTCGGCTGCGGCGGATGCGCAGGGCGAAGTGGCCGATCCAGATCGCGAGCCCCACTATCGAGGCGCTCAAGAATCCAGGCGAGCGTGCGGAACAGTTCCGCCGCACGGCGCACGTCGTCGGCAGTTGGAAGCGTGAGTTCTCGGTGAGCGTGCGAATCTGCACGACCAGCCAGACCAGTAACGAGAACGCGGCGAGCACGCCGAGCACGATGACCATCATGAGCAGCCGCCGCGCCATCGGCATCGGATGGGGTCGCCGCCGCTCCGCTGCGCCCGCCAGTGGCTGCGTATCGAGATACGACGCGCCGTCCTGCTGGACGTTGGAACGTAAATCAGTCATGGCTTTTCGGGCTGTACATGCCGAGATGGCCGCGTGCGTCGGCCAGGAGCTGCATATCTCTTCCGTGCCGCCGACCACGACGGGTCGTCGATCGGCGCCACGCGGTCGGCGCTGACGAAGTACAGATTTCCGTAGCGCACCGCCGCGAGCTGCGGCCAGCGGCGCCAGTGCGCGAGCGGATCATCGGCAGTATCGGTGTCATTGCCGGCAATGATGACCTCGGGATTGCGCTCGAGTACCGCTTCGACACTCACTGGCGGCGCCAGCTGCTTCAGGTCCGCGAATATGTTGCGCCCGCCGCACACCGCGCAGAATGTCGCTGATGAGATGCTCGCCGCTCACGGTAAAAGTGGTGCCGCCGAGATCTGGAAAAATACCGAGACCGGCGCATCGTGGGCGTGCTTGCGTCGCAGTTCGGCAATCTGTGCCGTGAAATCGCCCGCCGCCTGCTCGGCCTGCGCCTCTGTCCCGGCCAGCAGCACCGATGCGCCGGATCGCCGCGGCGATGTCCTCGAGCCTCGCAGTGGTGATGCGCTCGACTCGCAAGCCGAGGCTGTGCAGTTTTTCGATCACGGGTTCGGGAGTGCCGGTTCCCAGACCAGCACCAGGTCCGGGTGCAGCGCCAGCACACTCTCGTAGTCGATCTGAAACGCATCGCCGATGCGCGGCAGGGCGCGGCTTCCTCCGGATAGTCGCTGTAGGCGTCCGCCCCAACCATCCGATTGCCTGCTCCGGCCGTGTACACGAGCTCCGTGAGGTGAGGGGCGACGCTCACGATGCGCTGGGCGGCGGCTGCGGTGGCGGCGGGAAGCACCGCGAGCCACAACAGCAGCAGCACGCCGCTGGCGAGCGCAAGCTAGGGCAACTCTGCACAGGTTTCATGCGTTGCGTCGCCAACGGTGCAGATGCTAGGCGCAGCGCGCAGCTAATGGTCGATTCCATTGGCAAGCGGTGCAACGACGCAGCTGCCCGTTCGCGACGCAACCTGGACGGGAGCGGCCGGTCGCGCGCGTGATGTGCAGAGTTGCCCTGGTCATCAGCGCACCCAGCCGATCAGGACCAGCGTGGCGACGAACACGAGCCAGAGCAGCAGGGCACGATTCACCAGGCGCATGCACGCCCTGACATCCGCGGCATCGGGAAGCGACTGCAAGTCCTCGAGCGGCTCGTCATCGACCGCCGCACGCCCTACCCCGCCGAGCAGCTCGTCGTTGACGTCGAAGAACTGCTGGCCCGCGCGCTGCATGAGATCCCTCCATGCGACCTCTGGCACGTCGAAACCTCCGACGAGTGCATAGCCCAGCGCCAGCAGCCGCGCCGGCCCCCAGGCCAGGATGCCGTGAATGACCTGCAGTGCGTGCACGAACTGCCGGTAGTTCGCTCGAGACGTCGGCGCGACCACGGGTTCAAACACGGCCCGCCGTCTCATCAGATCACTGACGCGAAACAACCAGGCGCCGGCGGGGCCGAGCGCCATGAACCAGAACAGAACCCCAAACACGCGATTGTTCGCCTGCACGAAGATCGCCTCCTCGAGCGTACTCGAGGTATCCGTAGTGCGCTGCGCAGCATCATGCTCGGTGATCTCGCGTGCGACGCTCGCGGCGGCGTCCCGATCGCCGCTCTCTATCGCCGGCAGGTATTCATCGACCTCGGTCTTCAGGTCGCGAGGTCCCAGCGAAAAGACGAGTACGAACGCGCCGAAGCAGACGAACAGGATCCGGTCGGCACCTCGCGAAAGAACGGTCCACGCTACCAACGCGACCGGCATTACGGGCAGCAGCACGAGCAGGACAGGTGAACGAAAAGCTGAGCCGCCGTGCAGGTCCTGGAAGCGCGTCAGCGCCCAATCGAGGTAACCGTCGAACCAGCGGGGCTCGCGCAAGTCCAGCAACCGCGTCGCGGTACGCTCGAGCATCAGTCCCAGCAGCAGGGCGAGGAGTGTCATGTATCGACGCTAATAGCCTGGGCTCGAGCTCTGCTCGAGCGCGATCAGAGTCTTCAGGCGTGGCCAGTCGAAGCTGGGGCCTGGATCTGTCTTGCGTCCGGGCGCAATGTCACTGTGCGCGGCGAGTCTTCCCGGCTTCAGATCCGGATACGCCTCGCACAGCACACACACTACGCGAGCGAGCGCCACATTCGCCTCGGGCCCCAGGTGGAATAGTCGGTCAGGCTCCTACAGAGGCTCCTGCGCTCCCGATCTCCCATGAACGATCTGTCCGTCGACAATTCTTCACTCGCACGCCGCGATCTTGCGGTCGTCTGGCACCCGTGCAGCCAGATGCGCGATTATGAGTTGCTGCCGATGATTCCGATCCGCCGTGGCAGAGGGGCATGGCTCGAGGATTACGCGGGCGGACGCTACCTCGATGCGATCAGCTCCTGGTGGGTGAATCTCTTCGGACATGCAAATCCATTCATCAACGCGCGCGTCGCCGCGCAGCTCGAGCAGCTCGAGCACAGCTTGCTCGCCGGCTTCACGCACGCGCCGGCGGTGGAGCTTGCGGAGCGCCTGACCCGGCTCGCGCCGCGGGTCATGCGCTGCTTCTACGCCGACAACGGTTCGGCCGCGGTGGAAGTTGCCGTCAAGATGAGCTTTCACTACTGGCGGAATCTCGGCCGAAGCGCCAAGCGCCGCTTCATCACCTTGAGCAACAGCTATCACGGCGAAACACTGGGTGCGTTGGCGGTCGGCAACGTCGAGCTCTACAAGGCCATCTACCGAGCCGCTCCTCATGGACGTGATCACGGTTCCCTCGCCCGATTGCTTCGAGCGCGAGCCGGGGGAAAGCTGGGAAGCTCACTCGCGTCGCAAGTTCGCAGCGATGGAAGAAGCGTTGTCGCGGCAT
>CAVOLM010000020.1:0-26294 GCA_963696675.1 uncultured Gammaproteobacteria bacterium
GGTACAGAAGGCGGTGAAGAACCGCGTCGCGGCGATGGATACCCCGGCGCCTCTGCAGGTGCATTAGCTTCCAACCCTCTTCCGTGGTGGGAGAAACTGACGATAGACGTGTCGCTATGCGTCTACGGCAACGGAAACGACACGAGGGGGGTCCCGGTCACGGCGCCTAAGCCGGACGTTGCGGATGGAAAGTTATCCGAAGTTTCATAATGAAGTTGGGGTGCCGATCGTGCGCATTGGCTGCCGTGAGTTCAAGTGTATTGGGGATAAGCCGCCGCAAGATCACCCACACGTCTACCTCAATATGGGCGATACCAACGAGATCGTTTGCCCGTATTGCTCGACACTATTCCGTTTCGATCAGAGCTTGGGCGCACATGAAACTGATCCGGCAGATTGTACTTACGGTGATATGGACTGAGTTGTTGACCACGAACGATTCGAATTCGGCAGGATGCAAGCGCAGAGACGCGCTTTTGCAAGATTGCGGTCCGCTATGGGTCATTCGCCACCTAGCCATTCAGCGCCAGAGCCGACCAATGTCCGCTGTTACTCCAATAGCGGACAAAGACGGGCGCGCTTGAATGTCCTGTCCTTTCCGAAAATCATATCCTGTGCCTGTCGTAAATCAAATCCGGACATACTGGTGATGCAGCCCGCCCAGGACCGGACGGCAAAGAATGTGACCGACGGTCCCAATGGCGCGCGGTACCGGCGCATCTTTGTCTAGAGACAAATGCGTGCGTATATCATTGTAGTATTTCATATACGACAGCAGCACGTGACGAAGATGTCGTTCGCCCAAGATGATGATATGATCGACGCATTCCCTGCGGATCGACCCGATCAGCCGTTCAGCATATCCGTTTTGCCATGGGGAGCACGGCGACGTTGGTCGAGCACGAATACCCATTGATCGAAGTCTTCGGACGAAGGCGTCACCATAGGCCCCATCCCGATCACGGATTAGATAGCGGGGAGCCTGTTCCCAGCCGCATGCTTCCGTGATCTGATTTGCGATCCATTCTGCGGTCGGATGCGTTGTGACGCCAAGCCACAAGATCTGTCTTCGACCATGCCCTAGGATCAACAGACCATAGAGCAGACGAAATGACATTGTCGGCACAACGAACAGATCCATCGCCGCGATGCGTCGGCATGATTATGAAGGAACGTCTTCCACCCTTGAGATGGCGTGCCTCTTCGCCTAGCCATATACTTGGCCACGCTCGTCTGTCCGATATCGATGCCGAGCTTGAGCAGCTCTCCATGGATCCGCGGCGCGCCCCACAGCGGATTGGCAATGCTCATCGCGCCGATCAGCCGGCGGATCTCCAGCGGCACAGAAGGCCTGCCACCACGGCGTCGCGACTTCCAGCGCCAGTATGATTTGAACCCGGCGCGATGCCATTTTATGACGGTTTCCGGCTTCACAATCGCCAGAGCGTTTATGACGGATGGCACCAATCGATACAGCGCAGCAAAGATTAGGCGGTCCGTGGCACTAAAGGTCTGCCTCTTCGGCAAATGCCGTCGCTGGATGTTAAGCTGATGGCGGAGGACCAGGATCTCAGCTTGCAATGAAGCTCGGCGGACGTGCCGGTCACCCGAGTATGGTATCGAAATTATATTTATTGACTAAATGATGAGCAGGGACGCAACGTCGAAATCGATCCAGATTTGGGTGATTAGCACGGCAGAATAAGCAGGACGCTGATGAGTATCGGAATCCTATAGGCCACGAAAACGAGGGAGGAATGAAAATGATTAGCGCTTTGCAAAAACAACTTGGTCCGATGCTGTTGGGTAGCTGTCTGGCGCTCGGTCTTGCTTCGACCGCGCCGGCCAGCGCGGAAGAACTGCGCGTCGGCTTCATCGCGCCGACCACCGGCATCTTCGCCCAGGTCGGCAAGGACATGGTGGACGGCTTCCAGATGTATCTGGACGAACATGGCGGCAAATTGGGCGGCGTCGACGTGAAGTTCATCGTCGAGGACGCAGGGCAAGCCCGACACCGCCGTCACCAAGGCCAAGAAGCTGGTCTTGAACGACAAGGTGCATATGTTCGTCGGTGGCTTGCTGGCCTCGACCGGCTACGCGCTCGCGCCGGTGAGCAACAGCGAGAAGACGCTCTACATCTCCTCCATCCCGGCGGCCGACGATCTCACGCAGCGTCAAGCCGATAAATATCCGTTGTTCTTCCGCAGCGGTTTTACGAGTTCGCAGCCGCACCACCCGATGGGCCAGTACGCTTGCGATCTGGGCTACAAGAAGGTCATCACCATCGCGGCCGACTACGCCTTCGGCTACGAGGCGGTCGGCGGCTTCCAGAAGGCGTTCGAAGACTGCGGCGGCAAGGTGATCCAGAAGATCTGGCCGCCGCTCGGCACTAAGGACTTCGGGCCCTATATCCCGACCATGAAGGCCGACGCCGACGCCATCTTCACGCTGATGGTCGGTCCGATGTCGCTGCAATTCCCCAAGCAGCTGCGCGCCTCAGGGAACAAGAAGCCGATCGTCGGCGGCGGCACCAGCTATGACGAGTTCGTGCTCCCGTTCATGGGCGACGAGGTGATCGGCGATATCTCCTCGTTGCAATACAGCGCGGCGTTGCAGACACCGAAGAACGAAGCCTTCGTGAAAAAGTACCGCGCCAAGTACGGCAAGGTGCCGTCCTACTATTCGGAAAGCAACTACACCACGGCGCAGCTCATCGACGAAGCGATGAAGAGGTCCGGCGGAAAATATCCGGGTCCCGAGCAATTCATCAAAACGATGGGCAGCTTGAAGATCGATGCCGTGCGCGGGCCGGTCAGCTTCGAGGACCGCAACCCGATCCAGAACATCTACATCAAGAAGGTCGAGAAGAAGAAGATGTTCGGCTACGACAAGGACGAGCTCTGGAACACCGTGATCAAGACCTACCCGAACGTCAGCCAGTACTGGACCTACGGGAAGGCTGCGTTCCTCAAGCAGCCGGTTTACAGCCGCGAATTCCCGCCCTGTAAGTTCTGCGAGTAAGCAATCCGAAGAAGCTAGGGCTCCGCCAAGAGCCCCGGCCAGTTTTTCATCCAACGGAGGAAGCTTTTCCGGGGTGTCCCTGTCGCAAACCTTATCGGACAAGCAGTTAATCGAGAATCGGGCGATTCTGTTTTTAAAGATGCCGGGTGACGTTGTTTGGTTTGTTCCTTTCAACGTCGCTTCCACGCGAAGCCCCAGCCGCAAGGTTGGGGCTTCTGCCGTTTCAGCAACACGGCCTCAGTTACGGCCTAATCGTCATTTCGAAACTAAGACGCAATGGCAGCTCCTGGCACAAGCAGACATGCCAGTGAGGCTGGCTAATGTCCGCTTATGGGGTAACAGCAGACATCGCGAATTGAGAGCGTGACTTCCGCTTCTGACCCAATTAGCGTTTTTCGCAGCGCGGCATAGCCGATCTCAATTTTCGTCCTTTGGCCCAGTTCCAATTTACTTTTCGCTGCGCAATGATGTGGCACTTTTTGAAAGCATTCATCGCGAGTCTCTTGCCTTGGTGTAAAGCGCAGGGCTACGGGCGCCGCACGATGAAGTCGATTTCAACCCGTGCGCCCTTGGCTAATCCTGTCACGCCGATGCAGGTCCGTGCCGGCCGCTCGTTTGGCGGAAAATAAGACGCGTAGACCTTGTTCATGGTTTCGAATTCGCGCATGTCGATGAGAAAGACGCGAGCCGTGACGACGTGCTCCAGCCCCAGTCCGATCTCGGAAAGGACCAGCTTCAAATTGTCCATCACCCGTCGGGTCTGTGCCTCAACGCCGACTGGGAGGGCTTCGTCTTCGTTCTCCGGATTCTCCGGGATCTGCCCGGTCACGAACACCCAGCCATCAACCTCGACCGCATGACTGAACGGCGCAACAGGCGCCGGGGCTGCCTTGAGCATATGGTGGATAATTGCACCCATGAATGCTTATCTCCTTGTTGTTTGAATTGCTCGACCTGCGTACCGTCAAGGCGCTCGATCTAAGATTAGCCGTGTCTCGGCAGGTCGTCCACACGATCCGTTCATCAGTGAAGCCTATCTGGGCGTTGCGTTCCCCGTTGCCAGGAGTTTGTCATGACCGAGCGATACATTGACTACTACGATTCGATGTCATCGCCGTGGACCTATCTCGGCCATTTGCGGTTCGAGAAATTGGCTCACCACTTCGGCTTGACTATCAATCACAAGCCGATGGACCTTTTGAGGGTCTGGTCCGTCTCGGGCGGCCTACCGCTGAAGCAGCGAGCGCGGCAACGTCAGGTCTACCGGCATCTAGAATTAAAGCGGTGGAGCGAATTGTTGGGAATCCCCTGCAATCTGGAGCCGGCCTATCACCCGGTCGCCGACCGACGCGCTTGCTACATGGTCATCGCGGCAATGCGACACGGATTCGACTGGAGTAAGCTGAGCTATGCAATCCTGCGCGCGGTTTGGGTCGAGGACCGCAACATCGCAGACCACAATGCCTTGGCTAAGATCGCCGACGAAACCGGTATCGATGGAAAGGCGTTGCTGGCGTTGACTGAAGACAACGCCGTCAAGGCCGAATATGAGCGCAACACCGAAGAAGCCATCGCCATTGGCGTCTTTGGGGCACCAACCTATGTGTTCGAGGGCGAATTGTTCTGGGGACAGGACCGTCTGCAGATGCTGGAATGGCGCCTGGCGCAAAAGCTCGCCAAGCCAAGCGCTCACGCCTAGCAGGCTGTTGAAAAACGGCAGTCGGGCAAGAGCTTGGAACGATCGAAGGTGTTCCCGCCTAAGGTCGCACCTGATGACCGCCGGCGTTGATCGGATCGCTCACGTGACGCAGGATCGGCAACCAAGCTGCTTAATCGGCACCTTGTCTATTCGAACGCTTGCGTGTACCGAAAACCTAAACCCGAACGTAGTGGTGATGAAGCCCGCCGAGAAGCGCGTGTGACCTGATGGTTCCGGTGCGCTGAACTGGGCGAGAGACCGGCGCATCTTTGTCCAATGACCGATGCGTTCGGATTTCATTGTAATAGCGAGCGTACGCTCGCAGGATACGGCGCAGATGCGCCTCGCCCAAGACGATAAAATGATCCACACACTCGCGCCGGATCGATCCGATCAGCCGTTCGGCAAAGCCATTCTGCCAAGGCGAGGCCGGCGCTATAGGCTTGTCCCGGATGCCCATGGCGCGAAGTCGGCGTGTGACAACGGTGCCATAAATCCGATCCCGATCGCGGATGAGGTAGCGCGGCGCTTCATCCCAGGGGAATGCCTCGGTTAGCTGGCGTGCGATCCATTCGGCCGTCGGGTTTGTCGTGACGTTGATCCAAACCAGGTCTCTGCGGTCCAGCCGGACGATGACGAAGGCATACAGCAGATCGAAGCCAATGGTCGGAACGACGAACAGATCCATGGCAGCAATGTCCGGCGCGTGGTTCCGCAGAAACGTGCGCCATCCCTGACTTGGCGGGCCCGCGTCGCTTGACCATGTACTTGGCGACGCTCGACTGCGCGACTTCAAACCCGAGCTTGAGCAGTTCGCCGTGGATGCGCGGCGCGCCCCAAAGCGGGTTTTCGATGCTCATCCGCCGGATCAGGGCGCGCAGGTCCGTCTCGATCTGCGGTCGCCCTCCCCGCGGACGCGATTTCCAACGCCAGTAGCAGCGAAAGCCGGCCCGATGCCACCGAACGATGGTCTCTGGCTGGATGATCGTCACGACCTGCAGGATCGACGGGAACCATCGATATAGCTGGACCAAGAACCAGCGATCGTTGTTCGTGAGCCTGACCCGTCCCTGCACTCTTGCGCCGCAAGATGATCAGCTGATGTCGAAGCGCCGCATTCTCTGCCTCAAGCCGGCTCTTGGACTTGAACGGCGAGGTCAAAACGGCCAGGACAAAGGATAACAGCGCCAACATCGTCCACTGACGTTAGGCGATTCCGTCAGCCAATCAATACGGATGAAGTTTTCGGTACACACAAGGGGCGCTCCGTTCTGGTTTCAGTTTCAGGTCGCCTGCATCGCTTCCTTCATTTTGGCCGGCGTGTAGGGCACCGAGCGCAGCCGCACGCCGGTCGCGTCGAACACCGCGTTGGAGATCGCCGCCGGGACCACCGCGGCACTCGGCTCGCCCGCGCCCCACGGTTTTTCCTTCGGCCGGTCGATCAGCTCGATGACAATCTCCGGCACCTGCGGAAAGTTGAGGATCGGGTAGCTCTCCCAGTCGAGGCTGGTCACCTGCGCGCGGTCAAACTTCACTTCCTCGACCAGGGTGCGGCTCATGGTCTGGATCACATTGCCCTCGATCTGGTTCTTCAGACCGTCGGGATTTATGATCTGGCCGCAGTCATGGACGACGTGAACTTGGGCACGCGGATCACGCCGGTTGAGCGGTCGACCTCGACCTCAGCCACGGCGCCGATATAGGTGCGCACCAGCTCATATTTGACATATGAGACACCACGGCCCTTGACCACGTTACCGCTCGCCGATTTTTGCGGCGATGGGCGCTTTTCCCACTTGGCGAGTGCCGCCAGCGATCGAGCAGTTCGAGGCCACGCTTGTCGTCAAGCATCTTCATGCGGAACTCGAGCGGATCCACGTTGGCGGCCGCAGCAAGCTCGTCGACGAAGCACTCGTTGGCATAGGTGTTCTGCATTCGCCCCGGCGTTCTGATCCAGGACGGCCGGAACGGCGTCGTCTCCAGCCGTTTGCATACTGTCTTGACGTTCGGGATCTTGTATTGGATCGCCGAATTCTGGAAAACGTTGCCGGGCGCGATGTGATCGGCGGCCGGCATCCCGGAGAGCGTCGCCGCCACCAGCGGCACCAGGAATCCGCCCGGCGTCTGCTGCGGCATGAAGAAGTCGCCTTCCCAGGCCGTAACATTGCCTTGCGCATCCATGCTCGCGCGCATGTCCATCAGTGTCGGAGGGCCCTTCGGGTCCCAGCCGTGCTCGTCGGCGCGCGACCATTGCACACGCACTGGCCTGCCGACTGCCTTGGCGAGCAGCGCGGCGTCGGCGGCGGCATCCTCATGGCCATTGCGGCCATAGCAGCCAGATCCCTCGACATAGACGCAGCGCACCTTATCGGCCGCCAACGAGAACATCTGCGCCAGTTGCTTGCGCAAAGTGTGGGTCGCCTGCGACGCCGACCAGGAGGTCAGTGCGCCGTCCTTGAATTCAGCAATCGCGCAGGACGGCCCCATCGAGCCGTGGGTGTGGATGGGGAAGTCGTAGGTCGCCTTGACGACCTTGACCCCGTCCTTGCCCATCGCCTCGGCGGTGTTGCCGGTATTGCTGGTTACCTCGTCCTTGACCACCTTGGTAGCGCGCACGTGATCCCAGAGCTTGGCCTGATCGGGCAGCGTTTCCGACTTCGACCAAGTGGCCTTGATGGCGGCCGCGCCGCGGATTGCATCCCACTCGTTGGACGCGACGACACCTAGGAAATTGCCCTCGCGTACCAGCTTGATGATTCCGGGAATGCTCTTGAGGGCGCTGTCATCCACGCTTTCGAGCTTGGCGCCGATCGCGGCAGGACGCACCACGCGGCCGTGCAGCATGCCAGGCACCTTGAAGTCCTGTATGTAGGTAAAGCGGCCGGTTATCTTTGCGGGGATGTCGACCCGCGGTTGCGACTTGCCGACGATCTTGTAGTCTTTCGACGCCTTTTCTTTCACCGGCCTTTGATGCACTGACGGGACACAAAGAGCTGACTTGAACGACTTGATCGATATTCGGACGGTGGCCGTGAGCGGGCGGCCTTCAAGGTGTGCGCCGCCGACGCTGCTCTCACGCCAACGAGATGATCGAGTAGCTGTGCCATTTGCTGCCGCAATTTGCGTCGGAATTATACAGCGCGAATTAAATAACCAAGTGCGTTTTCACACAGGGTCGGTCACTAGCGGACATGGCAGCCGATCCTTTGGAATGCCGTTTCAAGAAACCATATCTCGCTTCGATGTCTCGCTAGTCTGCAGAACGGCGATTAGCGTAATGATGCCGAGGGTGAAAAGCATGAGCGATACCGGCCAGGTCGCCCCCCGTCACAGCGGATTAACTTCGCTGAATTTCCCACGTCGAGAGAATTTTTGATCGGCCATGGCGTTTAGTGATTGCAAAATAATCGCGGCGCTGCGAATCATCACGCACTCGTGGGAGCGGCCGATGTGACCTCGTCGGTGATCACCTTGAAGCCCACGAGCGTGCAGGGGCCGAATGAGGTTACGATCGCGACGTCGGTGGCATCGCGCCCGCGCGCCATCAGGATGCGGCCCGATGCGCGGCACGTTGTTGCGGGGGTCGAAGGTATGCCAGCGTCCTCCGAGATAGACCTCGAACCACGCGGCGAAGTCACCGGGGCCGTAGGGCGGCGGTGCGCCCATGTCGCCAAGATAGCCGGTGCAGTAGCGCGCCGGAATGTTCATGCAGCGGCACAGCGTGACCGCAAGGTGGGTGTAGTCGCGGCACACGCCGCGTCGCTCCTTATATGCATCCCACGCGGATTTGGTGGGCTCGCAGCCGGTAATCGAAGCGGATACGATCGTGGACGTAGTCGCAGATCGCCTGCACCAGCGGCCACCCCTTGGGCACCTGCCCGAATAGCGACCACGCCGTATTCGACAGCCGATCGGTCTCGCAGTAGCGGCTGCCGAGCAGATAGTTAAGGACCTCCACCGGCAAGTCTTCTAGGGCATGCTGCTCCGCTTGTGGCGCGATCACGTCCGGCTCGCCTTTATCCTGCACCAGGAAGTCCGTGGACATGGTCAGTCGGCCCACGGGCGCGCGGATTACGTGGCAGAAATTGCCGAAACCGTCGTGATAGGTGTTGGCGGGGATGGGCGGACTGAATTGCATGCGATCCCAGGTCAAAAGGTCGGGAGTACGGGAAGGATGCACACTCAGCTGCAGGATCATGGGCGTCGGCTGCGGGCAGTCATAGGAGATTTCATAGCCGGCCCGAATCTTCATCGAAAGCCTTTTCCGCCCGCGCAAGCGGAAGTCCTGGGTACTAAAAATAAGACGGCACAAGAAGTCTATTCGTTCGTCACGCAGCCATCAATCATGCGGCCGCCGCGGTGACCTTGACCGCAACCTTCATGGCGAGATGGTCCGACACGCTCCCGATCCACGTACCTTGCAAGGGAATCGCATGGCGCGGATCGTGCACTACCGCGACGCGCACGAGGTTCTGGCTCCCGACCATCCCGCTCGACGGATCGAAGTCGATCCAACCGGGGCCGGGAACATAGGCCTGGACCCAGGCATGGGTGTTGCCGCCGGTGACACGGTCGTCATCGTCATCGGCAAGATGCACGTATCCGGACACGAACCGCGCAGCGATGCCAAGCGAGCGCAGCGCCTCGATCATGAACACGGCAACGTCGCGACAACTCCCGCTCGCGAGCTTCAGAGTTCGAACCGGGTCCTGGGTACCCTTCTCGTGCCGCGCCTTATGCTTGAAGATCCGCTTGATGGTCTGCGTCATGTCCACGAGAAGCTCGTGAGTGTCGGCCGATCCGTCCGCGCGCAGGAACTTGGCGGCCCACCGATCGACGCTGGGGTGCGGGGATCGCGGCGCGATGACGCGGGCGAGACCTGGCCTGTCTTCCGCCGGGTAGGCAAACGGATGGGTACGGGCAAGTCCTCGATATCGGCGGCTCGGAAGCCGACCGGCGCGTGGTCGAGATGAATGGTGCTTTCGAAGCGAAGGTCGCAGGCTCGGTCCGCGAAACGGGCGGTCGCGACATGATTGCCGTGGATATCCCGCGTCCAGGACAGTTGGCTCGGCTCGGGCGTGATTTCGAGCTCGGTTTCGAGCACTTTCTGATCGTCGTCGTCGCGCGGACGCAGCATCATCCGGTGCTCGCCGAACGCGACCGGTCGTTTATAGTGGTAGGTTGTGACGTGCCTGATGGTGAGAATCGGCATTGCGGTCCCACAATAATGCAAGTCCCACTAACATGCATATTCCGCGCCAAGAACAGTGTGCGTGTCTCTACCATCCCGTGGTTTTTGCACAAGCCTGAGCGCCGATGAACGAGATGTCGGATAGCCTGTTGGCGGCAGACGAGCCGGCGCCCGTCACGGTGCACAACGAAAACGGCCTGTCGCCGTTCCTGATCGTCGCCGATCACGGCGGCAATGTCATACCGCGCGCACTGCGCGGGCTCGGAGTTTCTGAAGCGGAACGCCGGCGCCACATCGCCTGGGACATTGGTATCGCCGCGGTTTCCCGCCTGGTGGCGGACGCGCTCGACGCCACCCTGGTGCAGCAGAACTATTCGCGCCTGGTCATCGACTGCAACCGCGCGCCGGGCTCGAAAAATCGATCCCTGACTTCAGCGAGCGCACACCGGTACCGGGAAACATCGGCTTGAGCGAAGGCGGCAAGGCCGCGCGCGTGCGAGAGATTTTCCGACCCTACCATGATCGTATCGCATCCGAACTCGACCGTAGATACCAAGCCGGCCGGCCGGCGGCACTGATCGCGCTGCACAGCTTCACCCCTGTCTTTATGGGCGTGGCGCGGCCCTGGCGTGCTGGCGTGCTCTACAATCGTGATCCGCGTTTTGCCCATCTCTTCATGGCGCTGCTGAAACGAGAAGAGGGACTCGTGGTCGGTAACAACGAACCCTACGACGTCAACGATGCGACGGACTACACCATTCCGGTGCATGGCGAACGGCGTGGCCTGCATCATGTGGCGATTGAGATCCGCCAGGACCTGATCGTTGGCGACCAGGGGCAGCGCACCTGGGCTGCGCTGCTCGCGCGCCTGCTGCCGCAGGCGTATCAGGAGTTGGTGGCAGCCGAAGCGCTCGGGCTTGCGTGACCTGATGTGCAAAAGTGACTGGCCTGAATTGAGTGGTCCAGGTGGAATGTTTGTTGAGAGCCGGTGCTGACGCCAGCGTGGCCTGCGGAGCTGGTCGGTTTGAAATTGGGAGTGGCCTAAATTAAGGATTCGCTATTTGTCCACTATAGGGCGCACAGTCGTTTATCATCAGCAGCGGTCTTGTGCCAGGCGCTGGTGGCTGAGAGCCCGTTAGCACTCCCGCCTGTTTCAGCTGGAGTTGCACATGCTGCAGTTCGAATACACGCCTACAAACCCGACCGTGTACGATCGCCCTCGGTGCCCAAAATGCATCATGCAAATGTATCTTGCGCAGATTGAGCCGGTCAACCAGGATTCGATCTCCGAACCTTCGTATGCCCAAGCTGCGAGAACTCGGAAAGCGTGCTCGTCAAAAACGTGTAGGGCCGACGGCAAAGACGGATAAAGGGTCAACCGAGGCGCGCTCAATCGCGCGATGGAGCGGCGCATCCTTGTTCGCCGGAAGGCTGGGTATGAGTTCAGGCGCAGATGGTTGGGTGCCTGATGTCCACTTTGGGTCATAAGCGGACAAACCATCGCGGCGCCAAAATCCACTCTTGTCCATTGTTGCTCGAAAGCGAACAAAATTTGCGGCGCAGCGAAGGGCCTTCTGACCGTTTAACCTGTAGTAGCTGCGCCACCTCACGCGCCGAACTTCTTCCTCGCCGCGCGACGACGCTTGGACGTCAGTCGCCTGAGTTCGTCGTAGACTCTGGATCGCAGATTACCAACGCGATTGATCACCGATAACACCACAGCTAGGCCGACGCGAAACTTCCGCGCGACGAGCTGCGCCTCGTATCGCTCTCCGCCTGCAACGCGAATTCGATCAGCTCTGCCTCTCCTGCGCCTGTTGTCCATCAGAGACAGTCTCTACTCCCAAATTCCCTACTAACAGGGAAATTAACACGGAATTTTTCAATTTTGGACCAGATCGGGCTAAAGGCTCCCCATAAAGATTGCCCAACCCACCGTGATTTCGGCCTGAGTTTATGGTCGAGGATGGGGAGTGTCTATTGAGGCGAGGATGTCCGCTTTGGGTCAAAAGCGGACGTGACGCGCTCAAACCTTAATGTCCGCTGTTATCCCGAAAGCGGACATTGGTCGGCCGTTGCGGTATGTCCGCTTTGTGCCAATAGCGGACATCAGCTGACCTTCTCGATGTCTCCCTGCTACCGTTAGAGCAATAGGTCAAAAAGACCGATCATCGACGAACCGAATTGCGAAGGGGCGCCCCGCCAGAGCGCCACCGAGCCCATCCGTGAATTTCAGCGGTGTGCACCGTTTGAGTGCGATAGTCGCCGCGTCCCAATAAACCTGGCGGACGTCTGGCGGGGTGTCAGGGGTAACGTAGGTCGTTCTCGGTTCCGAAATCATTCCACCGTGACTGTTGAAGCTCAGACGCAGCGTTATCTGCGTGCCGGATCGGGCGACGTCCTTCTCAGGTGGAACCCAGCATGTACGCAATGTGGAAAACACGTCGCGGATCGTATTCAAGTCGCGCGGCAAGCGGTCGGCAGCGTTCCTCTCGGCAGGCGCGTCAGGCGTATCGCTGTCCGCCCGGCTCACAATGGTCAGTTGTAAAGTCTCGCCGATGGGGTAGTCGATATCAGGCAAGCAGGGATGATGGCTAAAGACGCTGCAATATGTTCCGTAAGGGATACACGGACGGTGGCCGAGTACGCTGCAAGGATAAGAGCTGTGCAATGAAGGGAGATGCGCATCATGCCTGAACGGATGAAGACCGTGCCTGAACGAATGGTCATTGTGGCCGAAAACGTGCCGGCGGGCGTCGACTGGCGCAGACCATGTCGCGATCCCGGTTGCGATCACGACGCCGGCGACAAGCCTCACAAGCGTGTGGCTTCTGGAAATAATTTTAGTACCACTCATGACATGACCCGCTCTCGCCACATGTAGGCTTGAGTGAAGTGCGATTCCAGATCGTTTTTATTTTGCCTCGTCTGGACCGCGCTCCGCTTTGGATCATAAGTAGACATTACTACAACCATCGCGCGACAAGCGGCGCAAGCGCGATGGGCAAAGCAACGGAAAAAATTAGCGGCGGCTCAAGATGCCGTTGCAGCCTGAAGTTCTCCACCGGAGATAAATGTCGAATAAAATCTGCGGCCTTCGGCGTAGCATCCTGAAAACAATGTAACAGCCGCCACACTTAGCGCAAACCCGTTGTCTATAAGCTGTCACTGATCCAAGACGATTTGTCCTGGCCGGGGGCGTGTTAGGAAACGACGATGAGCGAAAGCCCTTGTCAGCCCGGTTCGCTGACGGCGGATGCGCATTCGGCACCCGCAATACCGGCAGCAACGTCCTCCGCTAATCGAATTTGGCCTGTAGCGGTGATCGGTTTTGGCCTAGCGCTGACTGCTGCGTGGATGTGTCTCTTAGGATATGGGCTCGTCAAAATAATTGAGATGGCAATATAAGAATTGCAAAGAGCCGCGTCAGAAATGTGAGTCAAAGGCGGTAATGGAGGGAAACTGTGACGCCAAGTCACAGCAAGAACGTGAGCGTACTCTAAAATGTCGGGGATAATCCATTTACGTTTCGGTGCACTGTGCAAGAATCCTAAAAATAGGGGCCGCTCGTTTTACGCAAACGGCGACCCCAAGAAGGCCACCGGGCGGGGTGAACGCCCGGTGGCACCTGATACCAAAAGAGCAGCGGCGCGATCTATTTGTGACAAAATTGTAGCTATCCCCAACTTCCTCAGTGGCGCCCATTTTTTCGGCGCGGCGAATGGCAGTTTAATACCATCGGTGGTGTGCCATTACCCGAGAGCAGGTGACCGACTGTCGAAAGAAAAATAACCCATCCGCGCGTTAGGTCTGCTCGAGTGGCGAAGGACGCGGAAGGCTGCGGCTATCGCCGCCTGATTACGGCCGCGCTATGGCACTGGGTGGACTTCCGAGAATGCCAGACATTTTCCGTATCATGCGATCGAGTTCGTTGCGCTCTCCTGGCGCGAGCTGACCCAGGCACTCTTCGTAGGTTGTTGTTAGCGGGTCTTTCGGTGGCCGCGCGCTAAACTCTCCAACCTGGTTGGGGGCCATGTAAGCACGCGCTTTGCTCTCCACCGCTCGGATGAAGTTGCGAAGCCGCATTGCGGCAGCTTCCGGGGTATTTGGCATGCATCGGCTCCCTAATTCGCTTGGAAAGCGCGCTTCAATCGTTCTCGCCCAAGAGCCTGCCGGTTTTTGGATTGACCCAATGCACCCGCAAGCCGTGCAGACTATCGCCTCAAAAACGTGACCCTTGTCGCCGTCGCCTTTAGTGTGTCCTTGCACATTCAAGCCGGTATGCGGGCAGCGAAAAATGAAAAGAGGCATGAGTTATCGCTATTCGGTCTGTTGGATTAGATAAAGAGCGGCTCAGCCCCCCAATCATCAGTAGAGCCAAACGATCATCATCATGGCGACCGCCGCCACACCAAAAATTGCTATTTGCGATGCTGCACTCGAAAAAACGTCGTGATCGTGTAGCTCCCTTGGCATTGTTATGGGCGATCTCCCTCATAGAAACATCGTTGGAGTTTGTTGCTCGATCGCATCTGTTTGGCGTGCGATCATTATGATCATGCCGCATTGCTCACAGCTATGAACTATGTGGCGCTCGTCGTTGGTGGCCTGCATTGCCACGAAGCAGTTAGGACACAGCCTCGGCGGTTCAGGCTTGGGAGGCCCGGACGGCTCAGGCTTGGGCGGCGGCCGATCCATGCTCATTGACGATTGTCAGCGCCGTCGGCCTGTCAATTGCGGACGTTTACGTTATGTAAAAACAATCATACAAAACACGCGGAAGCCGGGTTTATTCGCTTGCGCCAAACACAGTTGCGAATGACCTAGCTATCGCCGCATCAGCAAAGCACCACCGAATAACACTGCCATTGGCGTCGTGCCGGCCATGCCCGCGCCGAGGTTTGATGCCGTATCGCGCATGAAACTCGTACATGTCATCTAGCCTCGCGCCGAGCCCACCCGGCGGCACAGCAACGTCGACGGAGTGCGGGAAATCTCGTTCGACAGCTTTCGCGCTTTGACTGCTTTTGTAGCGGATCATCACTTATCTTTTCGGGGCAATTCTGTGTGCAGCATAAACGACTGCGGATAGGGTGATGTTGGCAAGATAAATTATAAGAGCACTAATTTGGTCCATCACGGTGCGTGATACAACCAGCATTAAGATTGCGCTTCCAGTCATTGCCAGAGAAATAAGGATGGTTGGCAAGTCGTTTGCGCGAATGGTGAAAATGATTGGTGCAACAATTGCCATTAGCACCATGACGGCTGCCGCCAATACGAGCGCGATCTGACCAGCGGTCACGGTACCGAGTCCGATACCTCGAGCGATTGCGCCAAGATGAGGCGGCGGCAAAGTGCCGTCTTGGACCAGGCCGACACACACCGCGAGACAGGGCGATAAATGGAATAACCAGAATCGCGGAAATAATGATTTGCCTTGTGCTCATGCTGCCCCTCCGACTACTGCCCAAAGACTATTGGTTGGTGTCGGGCAAAGCATTCTACCTTAAAGGTCGCCGCCACCTTACGAACAACCCGAGCGACAAAATTGCGATCTTGCCAGTGATGACAGTAGCGCAGCGCCGAGAGAGAACGGCGGCACTAGCGAGCCTAAATTCAGGCGCGCACTAACTCGGGCGAACTGCCAGCGAGTTGCGCCGACTTAGTACGGCCATCGCGAGCAGTGACCGTTATCAAGCCGTCGTCAATTCTCATCTTGCCCGAATGCCACTTTTTCGGGTTGCCGCCTCGAAATTCAATTTCAATGTCGTCGCCCATCGCGGTTCTCAACGGACCCACGGCTTATACCAAATTATACCGTCGTATAGCTGCCGTTGTGGCGTCGGATAGCTTTAGCCTTATCCAATGTGGGAAACGACGCGCAACAGCTCGATGGCCGTTACCGTGATCGCTATTTGGTTCACGGTTGTGACGCTGGGTTTCGGCAGCCACTTGTGGCCGCTCCTAGCTAGCTTGCCGTAAACATCATGTGGAAAGACACTAGCATCAACGCGGTGGTCGCTGTCACGAGTGTGATCTGGATCATCGCGGTCGCTTGGCTAATTGGCGACGCGCTGTGGCCGGGCTTGTCGGCACTCTGAATGTGGAAATACGTCGCAATCATCGCCGCCATCTTCGCGGTATTGGCGCTTTGGTGGGCCGACTTGTTCTTCGTTTTTGACCCGCATGTCCATCTACCTGACGGCGCACACTGACAACGACGCAAAGATAGACTAGCTCCGCTCCCGCGTTATCGGATGAACGTCCAGGCGAAGATCAAGATAACGATCATCGCGGCGATTATGAGAGTTAGCTGTCCTGGTGCACTTTGGAAAAAGTCAGGGCCGGGGTCTTTTTCATTCTGTTGCAGCACAGTCGACCTCTCGCACAGGAGGTTCGCCCCCATGAAACTATACTGAAGCGTGCGGTTCAAACGCGCGTAAATTTGGCCTCAATTTTCTAGGGCGAGCCCTGTGTTGGCCGTCACAAAAAGGCGCAATTCGGGAACACCGGCACTAGATGTGACCTGTAGCACAGCCAGCCTTAGTTAGCCGGACGATGTTAGCTAGGCGAAACGCCGAGAGCTCAAAAGGGTTGGTCCCCTATTTCGGCGAGCCGTAGAGGGGGCCGCTGCGATGCGCTGAAACGCAGCGGTCCCTTTTGTGTCGCGCCGGCGTCGCTCGAATTTTTGCGCCGGATCGTCGAGGAATGGCAGAAAGAAGCAAGGCAGTAAATTGCCCAACTAGGCGTCTTACTCGTTTATCTTTTCGACAGTTCTAACGTCGCCGCATTTGGCGCAAATGAACGTCAGTAATTCAGGGAAGGCTGCGACTTTGGGGGTACTGTGTACGAACGTCATCGACGCGCCACAAAGCTCGCACGGAGGCGAAACGATCCCTTCCTCGTTTGACATGGTTGTCGATAAGACAGGTGCTTAGACTGCCTAACTTTGACAAATATCAAATCAGGCCACGCTGGCTGCTGATGCGCGCGGCCCCGCCGGCTGGCCGATACTCAATTTTTAACCCGGCCCGCCCGTAACAGCCATCCGTGAATGGTCTGCCACTTATCGGCGGTCCCAGACTTGAAATCGAGCAGATGCGGCGGTCTTCCTGCAGGTGGTTGAAGAATGCCATTCCTTGCAGCGTTCCGACTTGGCTGGTTTTTGACCACGCATCCCATTCACGGAGAATGGCCCGGCGCGCCTCTTCGTTCTTTTCCTTTCGGGCCAATGTGTAGCCCTCCCCAATTTTTGAGTGCGTTGCTGTCTTTCTACTTTACATCATTGTAAGGCGCACGGAGACATTCGATGCGCCGATTTGCTTCTGGCCCCCTAATTGCTCAGTTGCTCTCGTGCAGTCGCGTGACCGCCAATGAGCGCCTGCGCGCTGGCCGCTACCGTCAGGCTATCAAACGCGGTCGGATCGCTTATGCGGACCTTGCCGTAGTCGAGCGCGTTGAGCGCGTCGGGTTTACCGAAAACCAAATCGCCCTGGCCGCCGCTGGCAGGCCTGACCGTATCCTAATCGTCCCTGAAACCGAGGTTGCCTGGCATGGCAAAGAAATCTGCCGCGAACCGAACTCGACACCGCGCGTGAAGCGCACACGGCCGCCACCGCGGAAATTGCCGAGCTCGATGCCACACGCAAGCGCGCACTGCTTGCCGACGACCACGCCAAGGCCGCGAAACTACTCGGCGAGATTGAAGCCAAGCGCGCTCTCGCTCAGGGGCACGCCGACAAGATCAAGCTGCTGGAAGGCGAGGCCGAGAAAGAAAGGCGCGAGGCGGTGCTCCGTAATCACGCGGCGCTCGTCGATCGTTTCGCAAAAACGCTGGATGATTCGGATGTCGATCTGATTAAGGCGGCGGACCTGATCGGCCAAGCGTGGAAAAGGATCAGAACCGGCATCGACAAACATCGCCGACGTACTGCGGCGGTTGAACATCAGAGTGTAGGCTCAGGCCTAGCGCGGGTATCGGACAACGGCCAACCCCGCAGACCACCATCGAGGCCTCCTAGGCGAGTTGGCCTAGGGCATCGCAGAGGGCAAGATATTCCCAAGCGGCGCGTTCCGTTTCAAAACGCCTGACCCGAGTCTTTTGATGCTCATACACGATGTGTCCACGCCAAAATGCGTAATACTTGCCCTCGTATGAACGCTCTACTTTGTTGCTTGGATTCTTAATTTCCTCGGGCATGGGGAACTCTCCCAATCCTCTAATACCTTATCACGGTTTGCTCTTAAGCGCCCATTGAGCGCGCGTGCGGAGGAAGTCCATGGCATCAAGGCGGTGCTACTGATAAACCATGGCGCGCCGGAGAAACTGACGATGCGTCGCTCTGGATACGTTTACGGCAACCGAAACGACGCGAGAGGGGCGGCGGTCACCGCGCCTAAGCTGCGCGCTGCAGATGGAAAGTTATCCGAAGTTTCATAATGAAGTCGGGGTGCCGATCGTGCGCATTGGCTGCCGTGAGTTCAAGTGCATTGGGGATAAGCCGCCCCAAGACCATCCACACGTCTACCTCAATATGGGCGATGCCAGCGAGATCGTTTGCCCGTATTGCTCGACGCTATTCCGTTTCGATCAGAGTTTGGGCGCGCATGAAGCTGATCCGGCAGATTGTGCTTACGGTGGCATGGACTGAGCTATTTATGCCGATTTCGCGGATGGGCATTGATGGCCGGCGGCATCAAACGGGCGCTTCTCAGTAGCGGAGATCGGCGTCCTCTTCCCGCGGCTCTTCCTGCGTCTCTTCCCGCGGTACTAGCGCCAGGCCCTCGATGCCCTTAAGCAGCTCTTCTTCGGTCATGTGCTCGGATGTCACCTCGGTATCGCCGGAGTCGACGCTGGCGTTACTGGTGCCGATCAGCGGCTCCTCGAGCTCCGGCTCGTCGACCTCGACGTATTTCTGCAGGCTATGAATGAGGTCTTCCTTGAGGTCGCCAGGTGACACGGTGGTTTCAGCGATTTCACGCAACGCCACGACCGGATTTTTGTCGTTGTCGCGCTCAACGGTTATCTTCGAGCCCGACGAAATCAATCGGGCCCGGTGGCTCGCCACAAGGATGAGCTCGAAGCGGTTCTCAACTTTGTCGACACAATCTTCAACGGTCACACGGGCCATTGGCTCGCTCCTGCACTTCGAGAATTTGTCTAGTGAAAACGACCGCTAGATGCGCCGAAATCGAGTTAGCGCGATGGCCCCGCGTATCCACAAATTGCGGCATAGTACTAATGGCATGGCGCGTCAATGATCGGAGGGGCGCTTTCGCGCCCTGCCCTTGATTGATCCGGGATGTTAAACGAATTGGTTGATTGAACCTCAGAGTATGGAGACGGCAATGGCCGTGACCGTCAAACATATTGATCGTAATGCCATTGGTCATGACCATGATTGGGAAGGGAACAATGCTGCTTTTACCTGCCCTTCTTGCAAAAAGGTCTTTATCGTAAGTGCCCTTATGCATGAGGGTCATCGCGTGTGCCCAAACTGCGGCAAATCAACAGGGCGTGTGCATGGCGGCAAACAAACTGGCGGATCGGCCAGTATAGAGTGGGAATAGTTCAAAATAGTGTGGCCTGACGGCTCATCCGCACCGGCGGTCCCGCTTTGAGTTAAATCAAGAGCGCGCCGCTGTTTATGGCGACAAGTCACCGCGATGTCCGCTCTTACCCCAAAAGCGGACATTGATGGACGTCATTCGAATATCCGTTTTGTGCCAATAGCGGACATACCGAGAAGACAGCGCGACCTCCGTTTTACCCCGAAAAGCTTGCCCACCGGAAAACAAATTCCCGCATGTGTCACCTACCGAACTGACAAAACTATTTTTTGGATAGTCAGTTTGAGAAAAGCTGAGCTATGCCCACCGGCTGATTTCGGGTCGCCGCGTCTAATAACGGTGGTAGCCGCTCTCCACCATGGAACCGCGGCTAGAATACCGCTGCCCGCAGCAGCGCAGGAAAGAACCAACCATTGCACGCTTAGTGATATCCGATGTCGGCTCGCACCTTGCCGCGAAACACCCAATACGACCAACCCGTGTAAAGCAGAATCACTGGCAGGAGAACGAGCGTGCCGATCAAAAGGAAGGCCTGAGTGCTTTGCGATGCTGCAGCCTGCTCAAGCGTAAAATGTCCGGGCACGATCATGGGCCACAAGCTGATGGCGATGCCGAGATAGGACATCGCGAACAAGCCCAAGGCGGCGATGAACGGGGAATACTCCGACCCATTGCTGAGCGACCGCCACTCATACCAGATCAGGCCGCTCGTTATGAGCGGCACCGGCGCGAGCAGCATGACATTTGGCCAGGAAAGCCAACGAGCCGCGATGTGCGCATCGGCGAGTGGTGTCCAAACGCTGACGATGACAATGGCAAGGGCCGTCCCGATCAGACAACGCCGGCCGAGCGCCCGGGCCCAGTCCTGCAGAGTCCCTTCAGTTTTAATCACTAGCCAACCTGCGCCGAGCAGGGCGTAACCGCACATCAAAGCGACCCCGGTGAAAATGGAAAACAGCGTGAAGCAATCGAGAGAGCTGCCGACAAACTGCCGCCCCTCCACATGGAACCCCTGGATGAACGAACCCAAGATCACGCCTTGCGCAAAAGCGGCAAGCGCCGAGCCAGCGGCGAAGCCATGATCCCAGAAGGTGCGGTGCTCAGCATCCCGATAGCGAAATTCGAAAGCAAGCCCGCGAAAAATCAAGGCGAGCAGCATCAGTAGGACCGGAAAATAGACCGCCGGAATGATGATGGCGAAGGCAACAGGAAATGCGGCAAACAGGCCTACGCTTCCTAGAATAAGCCAAGTTTCATTGCCATCCCAGATTGGCGCGATCGAATTCATAACAAAGTCGCGGGACCTGCGGTCGGGCGCGAAGTTGTAAAGCATGCCGACGCCGAGGTCGAAACCGTCAAGCGCGACGTAGAGGAACACCCCGATCGCGAGGATCGTCGTCCAAATCGGCACAAGGTTGAGCGTGGGTGTCATGGAGCCGTCCCCGGTGTCGCGGGCGCCAAGGCCTCGATCGGTGCTTTTGGGTGGCCGCCGACTATCGGCGTGGCCTCTTCCGATGGAACGGGGCCACGCCAGACGAAGCGAAGCATGACAAAGAGCCCCACCGGGTAAATCACCAGATAAACGGCCACGTAAAGTAGGAGCGAAACGAGGACATCGGGGCCGGTCAGTGACGGAGAGACCGAGTCCGCCGTCCGCATCAAGCCGTAGATTGTCCAGGGCTGTCGACCGACTTCGGTGGTCGTCCAGCCCGCGATCACCGCGATAAATCCGAAGCAGGTTGCCATCTGACAGAGCCGTAGATACCAGCGTGTCTGGTCAAGCTGGCCCCGCATCATCAACACGAAACCAGTTACCACCACCGCCAGCATCAGCGTGGCGATCCCCACCATGATCCGGAACGCGAAATAGACGATCGCGACAGGCGCGCGTTGATCGGGCGGAAAGTCTTTGAGCCCTTTGACTTCGCCATCCCAGGAATGGGTGAGATAAAGACTCCCGAGACGCGGAATTGCGATCTCGGCCAGGTTGCGCTCGCTCGTTTCGTCAGGCCAGCCGATAACCGAGGCAGGAACCCCGCGGCCGCCGTCCCAGAGACCCTCGATCGCGGCGAGCTTCGCCGGCTGATGCTCGAACGTGTTGACGCCGTGCAAGTCACCGATGATGATTTGCGCCGGTACGAAAATCGCCAGAAACCATAAGGCAAGCCGCAGCATCATGCGCCCTTCTGCCATCCATTGTCCTCGCCGAACCGTGTAGGCGCCGACGCCAAGTACGACGAAGGCCGTCGTCACGTAGAACGCGCTGACGGTATGCGCCAGCCGGTACGGAAACGACGGGCTGAAAATGATTTCAAGCCAATCCTTGGGAAAAAATCTGCCGTCGATCACCTCGTAACCGACGGGGGTCTGCATCCAACTGTTGGTGGCGAGGATCCAGAACGACGAGGACAACGTACCCACGGCCACAAGTGCGGCGGCAACGAAATGCATAGACGGGGGCACCAGTTTTCGACCGAACAAAAGCACCCCGAGGAATGTCGCTTCGAGGAAGAACGCCGTCAAACCCTCATACGCTAGCAGCGGAGATATCACATTGCCGGCGGCGTCGGAGAAGCGGCTCCAGTTAGTACCGAACTGAAACGGCATAACGATGCCCGTAACGACGCCCATGCCAAAGGAAATCGCGAAGATCCGCAGCCAGAATTGTGAGAGATGCAGGAAGACAGGGCGCTTCGTCAGCGCATACGCCCCTTCGAGAAAGGCGATGAACGATGCAAGACCAACTGTGAATGCTGGGAGGAGGATGTGCCACCCTATGACCCACGCAAACTGGATGCGGGATAGGAACTCCGGATCAAGACGCGTCATCCGCACTCCTCCTGTACTGAAAATCAGATGAGGGAATCGATCACGACCATTGTCGGCTGCTGTGTACACGCTGCCGCTGTACCGCCGAGAAGGATGATGAACTCGCGTCGTTGCATGTGCCCGCCGTATGGGCCGCGCCAGTTGCAATGCTAAATCATAACAGGTTACGACCGGGCGGCGAGTGAGAATTAGCATACAACCGAGCGCCTATTCTTCAGTAGGAGCGATGTCCGCTAGGGGCCAATAGGCGAAATCGGTCCGCCTATTCGATCACCAAATCCGCGCGCCAGGAGTGGCGACGGGATGCCGATACCAAGCGGCTACGTGGTCTTGAGGTTGAGCGCGAATTCGACCTTGGTCACCTGTACGACCGGAAGATCTGCGGTACGCACGCCTTTGGGGGTTTTGGCGGCGTATGCCGCAGACTTGACCCCATGCCTCGGCCGGATCGTGGCCGTAGCTCATAAGTCCGCCGGTAGCCGCGGACGCGATTTGCAGGCCAAGTCTTGGGCAACGCCCAAGTCGACGACCAGTGCCGCCAGAATTACATTGGGCAAATGAAAACGCCACAAGTTCGGTGGGACGCAACTGGAGCCCGACAGAGGCTGCACCAGTCGCATGATCGACGCGAGCAAAAACAGTGAGATTTCGATTGGCGAGCGCAGATAGTAGTTTGTCAATCGTTTCGGGCGCGGCTGATCGGCTTTGCACAGACACAAGACCGTTCTCGGGCATTGATGAACTCCTGTTGAGAGAGTGTCTCTCGTTTGACGCCGATATTTGCATTGACGGTTGTTGCCGCGCACGAGCACAAAACGACCACCCCGCTACGACTGGCAGAAGTATGATGAAGTTACGCCGTCTCATCTGCGCCAAATCCCGACGACAGGACTATGACTTCTGCCCAGCGGCTTTGAGTATTAGATCAGTTATGATGTCCGGCTTCGATATGAGCGAGACGTGGCTCGCCTTCACTTCGATCGTTTTTGCGCCCATTCGTTTCGCCATGAAGCGTTGGAGATCGGAATTGATCGTCCGGTCCTCCGTGGATACGGCGTACCAACTTGGCTTTGAACGCCACGCCGCGTGCGTTGTCCTATCGGCCAGCAGTGTCCGTTTGAAAGGGGCCTGAACAGCGTAGAGAACACGCGCTTTCTCCGCAGGCACGTCACCAGCGAAGTCGCGAAGGAATGCCTCCTCGCTCAACCGTCCGTAATCGTCCGACCAGATGATCCCTGCCGATGCCGGCGGCGTGGAAAACCCTTTCGCAAGCGTCGTGTAATCCTCACCCGCGTCTGGCGCGCGCGCTGCGACGTAAACGACGGCTGAAACCTTCGGATCGATTCCAGCTTCGGTGAGGATCATGCCGCCAAAGCAATGGGCCACGAGCAGGGTCGGGCCCTGCTGCACAGCGAGAACACGCCGCGTCTCCTCAACGGCGTCTTTTAGCGAGGTCAACGGGTTTTGCACGGCAGTAGGCTGCATACCTTTTCGCTGCAGCCGCGCGATTACTTCCGACCAGCATGATCCGTCGGCGGAGAGACCATGCACGAGGACCACGTTTTGAACTTTGGGTGCCGGCTGGGCGTTGGCGACGCGCTGAAAAAACGGACTTGCCGCGCTGGCAGCCGCCACGCTCACGAAGGTGCGGCGATCCATTGGTTGGCTCCCTAACACTGCCGGACGAGAATGTTTAGACACGACGCCGAAAGAGATTTCTCTCAATGTGAAGTGCGAGGTCGAAAAGAGACCGCCTGTGGCGGTCTCTCCGAAATCTATCCAAGCGCTTTGCTCAGGCGGCAGCGGCCTTGGCGTCGGCCTTCAGGAAGGCCAGCAGGTCGGCGTTGATCGTGGCCGCTTCCGTGGTCGGCATGCCGTGCGGGAAGCCCTTGTAGGTTTTCAGCGTCCCGTTCTTCAAAAGCTTCGCCGACAACGGCCCGGCGGCGACGTAGGGAACGATCTGGTCGTCTTCGCTGTGCATCACAAGCACCGGCACGGAGATCTTCTTCAAATCCTCGGTGAAGTCGGTCTGCGAGAAGGCGACGATGCCGTCGTAGTGAGCCTTGGCGCCGCCCATCATGCCCTGCCGCCACCAGTTCTGAATGGTCGCCTCGGCGGGCTTGCCCGTCTTGTTGTAGTTATAGAAGGGACCCGCGGCGACGTCGCGGTAGAATTGCGAGCGGTTGGCCGCGAGCGCCACCTGGAAATCGTCGAACACCTTCTTGGGCAATCCCTTCGGATTGGCCGCCGTCTGCACCATCAGCGGCGGCACCGCGCTGATGATGGCCGCCTTGGATACGCGGCTCTCGCCGTGCCGCGCCAGATAGTGCACCACCTCGCCGCCGCCGGTCGAATGGCCGACGTGAATGGCATTCTTCAGATCGAGATGCGCCGTCACCGCCGCAAGGTCGTCGGCGTAGTGATCCATGTCGTGGCCGTCGCCGATCTGGCGTGGATCGGCCGTGGCCGCGGCGGTCATGGGCGATGACGCGATAGCCCTGATTGAGGAAGAACAGCATCTGCGCGTCCCAGTCATCGGCCGACAGCGGCCAGCCATGGCTGAACACGATGGGCTGACCTTTGCCCCAGTCCTTGTAGAAGATCTCAACGCCGTCTTTGGTTGTGACGAAGCTCATGTGACATCTCCCTAAGTAGACAGGTTCAGTGCGGATGAATGTCGTAGGAAATGTCCGGTCGCGTGGACCGGGCTTTTTAGTTCACACACCTTCGTAAACAAGCTTGGTGAAAAAGGGTGGGTCAATGACGAACTGGCCCCACTTTGCGTCGTGAGCTGCGGTCGGTTTAGCCGCAACTGTCTCCTTCTGAGTTCGGCCAGCCTTCTTCAATGTCGCAACCTTTTCACGAATATCGACTAGCATGTCGCGGAAGTCCTTAAGCTCCAACTTGTTGCTGACCGGCTTACCGTGTCCAGGAATAATAATCGTGCTGTCTGTTGCTGCTGCCAGATTGGCATCCGACGCATCAATCATCCCGTCGATGCTGCCGCCTGTTGAATAGTCAACAAACGGGTAGATGCCATTCCAATAGGTGTCGCCAACGTGGAGAGTATCAGCCTCTATGAACGCAACTGACAGGTCGCCATCGGTATGGGCGGGCTTGTAGGGTTTTATTTCTATTGATGCACCATTGAGCTTGAGAGTGCGGTTTGCGCTGATGACCTCGCTTGGTACCGCGCCCGCCGGTGACGGCAAGGAAATTGTAATCCCAATCTTCTACGCGTTGGATCGTGGACAGATGTTTGCGGGTGTTTTCATGGGCAATGATCTTTGCGCCTACCGAGTGCAGCCAATCGTTTCCGCTGGCGTGATCGAAGTGCCAATGGGTGTTGATCAGGTGCGTGATGGGTTCGCTGCTTAGTTCCGAGAGCGCTTTAGTGAGTTGCGGGCGCGACACGCTGATACCCGCATCAACAAGCAATTTTCCGTCAGGACCGGTCAGGACGGCGATATTGCCACCGGAGCCTTCAAGCACGGTTACGTTGCCGCGCAATTTGTAGGATGTCACTGGCGAGGACGCCGCACTATCTTTGATAAACGTCACAAGCCCACGCGCCTCCGCAAAGGCTTGGCGTGGTGTGAGCCAGCCTCCGGTCGCCGCGAAAGCTGCGCCCGTCATGCAACAGAGGCAAAAATGGCGGCGTGAAAGCAAATGTTTACGTGGTAAGCTCATGTGCGCCGCCCCTCATGATACTCAAAGGTCATTGCAACGCGCGGCATCAAACTATGTTGACTGCACGATCATTCTGCCACTGAAGCCAGCGAGCAACAACGAACGTGCAGTACACTTTCGTGTGTCTCTCGACGCCCAAACTTTGGGCAGCGCCAAATCGCGAAATTTCGCCCTCACAAGGCCGCTACAAAGACCGTGTGCTCAGTAGATTACAATGCGACCTACAACTTTGGTCGAAACTCGGTTAGAAGTCTGTTTGAAATTTTTGGTTAGCCCGATTGATGTCCGCTT
>CAVOLM010000021.1:0-163832 GCA_963696675.1 uncultured Gammaproteobacteria bacterium
CAAGGCATGAACGGCTGGAAACGTTGGCTGCCCGGATTGCAGATGCTCAGTCGGTACGAAGCCGCCTGGCTGCCCCACGATCTGATGGCCGGCCTGGTGCTGACCACCATGCTGGTGCCGGTTGGAATTGCCTACGCAGTGGCTTCGGGCGTCCCGGGGATCTACGGTCTGTACGCCACCATCGTCCCGCTGCTCGCTTACGCCCTGTTCGGCCCGAGCCGCATTCTGGTGCTGGGGCCGGATTCCTCGCTCGCCGCAGTGATTCTCGCGGTCGTGCTGCCTGCTCTCTGCCGGCGACCCGATGCGCGCCGTGGCCGTGGCGAGCCTGATGGCGGTGGTGTCGGGGCTGGTGTGCATCCTGATCGGCGTAATGCGCCTGGGATTCGTCACCGACTTGCTGTCAAAGCCGATCCGCTACGGCTACATGAACGGCATCGCGCTCGCCGTGCTGATCAGCCAGCTGCCCAAGCTGTTCGGCTTTTCGATAGACAGCGTCGGGCCGGGGCGCGATCTCGTGCAGATCGTCCAGTCGATCCTGGGTGGCCAAGCCAACTGGACGGCGTTCGCGGTCGGCGCCGGCACACTGGCGGCGATCATGCTGCTCAAGCCCTGGAAGCGAATCCCCGGCCTCCTGATCGCCGTCGTCGGTGCCACGGTCGCGGTCGGCGTGCTCGGCCTGGACGAGAGCGCCGGGGTGAAGGTGCTCGGTTCGCTGCCGCAAGGCCTGCCGTCGTTCGCGCTGCCGTGGATCGGTCTCGCCGACCTCGGCCAGGTGGTGATCGGCGGCTGCGCCGTCGCCATGGTGGCGTTCGCCGACACGAGCGTCCTGTCGCGCACGTATGCGGCCAAGACCCGCTCGCACGTCGATCCGAACCAGGAGATGGTCGGACTTGGCGCCGCCAACCTTGCCGCTGGACTGTTCCAGGGGTTTCCGATCAGCAGCAGCTCCTCGCGCACGCCGGTCGCCGAAGCCGCGGGCGCGAAGACCCAGCTCACCGGCGTGGTCGGTGCCGTCGCCGTCGCCCTGCTGGTGTTGCTGGCCCCCAATCTGCTGGAAGACCTGCCCAACAGTGCGCTGGCAGCCGTCGTGATTGCGGCGGCCATCGGCCTGTTCGAATTCGCCGACCTGCGCCGCATTTTCCGTGTCCAGCCCTGGGAGTTCTGGCTGTCCATCGTCTGCTTCGTTGGCGTCGCAACATTCGGAGCGATTCCAGGCATCGGCCTGGCGATCGTCATCGCGATCATGGAATTTCTGTGGGACGGCTGGCGGCCACACTACGCCGTGCTGGGCCGAGTCGAGGGCATCCGGGGCTTCCACGACATCAAGCGCTATCCCGCAGCGCGGCTCGTTCCGGGCCTGGTTCTGTTCCGCTGGGATGCGCCGCTCTTCTTCGCCAATGCCGAGCTGTTTCACCAGCGCGTGCTCGAGGCCGTGGCGCAATCGCCGACACCGGTGCAGCGGATCATCGTGACCGCCGAGCCGGTCACCGGCATCGACGTGACCTCGGCGGACATGCTCGCCGAGCTGCAGCAGGCCCTGCGTGAATCGGGCATCGAGATGCACTTCGCGGAAATGAAGGACCCGGTCAAGGACAAGCTGAAGCGCTTTGAGCTGTTCGAGCGCTTCGGTGCCGCGAACTTCCATCCCACCATAGGCGCCGCCGTCGATGCGTACGTCGAAGAGCACTCAGTGGATTGGAAACCCTGAAAAGCCGCGGCTCAGGCGTGAAGCTGGGTTGGATCGTACGGCCGCTGAACCGGGACGTTACGCGACGGTCGCACTATCAATCGATCCCCGACGGAGGCGCTCCATGGCTACCATTTGCAAGGAAGCTGAAATCACTCGAAATGCGGGCTTTGTCTGGGACGCAATCCGGGACGTGGGCTCTATTCATAAACGTCTTGTCCCCGGGTTCGTCGTCGACTGCAAGCTGGAAGGCGACTCGCGTCGCATAACCTTCGCAAATGGGATGGCAGTACGCGAGATCATCGTCGCCGTCGACGACAAGACGCGTCGACACGCTTGGTCCGCTCGCGGCGAGCCGCTTACTCACCACAACGCGTCTATCCAGGTCTTTGCGGAAGGCGACGACCAGTGTCGGGTTGTCTGGATTGCGGATGTGATGCCGAATGAGGTTGCTGACACCGTTGGCGAGATGATGTTGCAAGGGTTAGCCGCAATGAAGCGAACGCTGGAAGGATCCGCAGCGGACAGTTAGTTCACGCGCCGCGCCTGGATGCGGCAGCTGCAAAGCAACGCAGTATGCCGCCCGAAGCGAACGATGGGCCTCACGACGCGTCGAATCGGTCGTTGGCGTGTCGATTCTTGGACGTCTCGATCGTCTTACATTCAGAGGGGCGTCCTCTGAACTTTCACGGAGTCATTCCCATGAGCACTGTACAACTTCATCGTGTAATTCGTGCAACGCCTGAAAGGATATATCGGGCCTTTCTTGATGCTGATGCCATGGCCAAATGGCTGCCGCCGAATGGTTTCACCGGCAAGGTTCATCAGATGGATGCCAGGGTCGGGGGCAGCTACAAGATGTCATTCACGAACTTTACGACCGGCAAGAGCCATTCGTTTGGCGGGAAGTACCTTGAACTCAAGCCGAACGAGCTGCTCCGCTACACCGACGCCTTCGACGACCCGAACCTGCCAGGGAAAATGGACACCACCGTATCTCTGAAGAAAGTCTTGGTGGGAACCGAACTGAAGGTGGTCCAGGAGGGTATTCCTGACGCCATTCCCGCCGAGGCCTGCTACCTCGGTTGGCAGGAGTCTCTGACGCTTCTCGCCAAACTGGTCGAGGCTGAAATTCCCGATTGACGGAGCTGACGGCGGTTAGCTGACAGGAGTGCATTGACGTCATGCACGACTTCGATCCTCACCTGGTGCACATGCTCCTCGATCTCGGTCCCGCAGCCTTGTTGTTCGTGGCAGGCTTTGTGCTCGCCTTGAGACGTCCCAAGGCATCGAGTCTCCTCGTCCTGATCGGATTTCTTCTGATCCTCGCAGCCGGGCTAGCGAGGAACTTCCTTGGGGTCGACGGCCCAGTCGATGCCTATGTGGAGCGTATCGTTGGGAGCTCTGACCAACTGCAGTCGCTGGCTTTCTACGCGGGCAGACTCGGCGCGACGCTCGCCGGGATCGGTCTGATCTGGCATGCGTTTCAGCTAAAGTACTTGGGCCCATGAATGTGCCACCTGACAACGCGTTGGATCAACCGCGGCAGGGATAAAGTGCCAACGCCCATCACACTGCAGCGCATTGCTCAACGCGGACGTCAAGGGAGCATGCGGCGCATTGGAGCCATAGTCGGCATGCTTGCGGTCGCGGCAATGGCCGACGCGGATACTGTGAAGGGAGAACTCTCGTTCAACTCCGAGGGGGTCGGGAAGGTCCTGGAATGCAAGAGTGGACGCATATTTGCTTTGGGAACGATGGCAACCGATCCATACCTTCGCTTGGTGCAGCGGTATTGGCGGGCCTCGTTCCATGGCAAGACACCGGTCTTGATCGAGGTAGGTGGAGTGGTAACAGGAGCGAGCACGCCTGGGACCGCGTTGACTCTTGAATCGCCGAACGTGGTTGTGCTGTATGGTGGCCGGTGCAGTGACTATGGACAAACATGATCGGGGGCGTCAGGCCGAATCACTTGCTCAATGCGGTCGTTAGCCCACCGGGAGGACTGCTATGGATCGCCGCCGACTGCTCAAGCTAACCAGCATTGCCTTCGCGGGCGCGACGGTCTTACCGACGATCGGCTGCACCAAGGCCAAGAGCCAAAGCCCGGGACTTTGGAACGTCTGGGACAATGCCATTGCACGTGCCCGATTCGTCTCGCTGTCTCATGTCCTGACGCCGGACACGCCACTTTGGAAGGGCTTCCCGTCTGTGACGGAATTCCAGCAGGGCAAGGCACGACTCGATGACACCTCGCCGTACGATGCGCTTACCTACGAGAAGACGGGCCTCGAAACCACAGCGTATGTCCTACCCACCGACCAATTCGGCACACAACTGGATCCTCCCGCGCACTGGCATCAATGCTTTCCAGCGATTGATGAATTACCGGCCACGATCGCACTGCGCAAACTTGCGGTGATTTCCATCGTCGAGCAGGTGCAGAGAGACGCTAACTATCACCTCACAGCTGACGATGTGCGTGCATGGGAACACACTCACGGCGCGATTCCAGCAGGGAGCGTTGTCATGGTGCGTTCGGACTGGTCCAAGCGCTGGCCTGACAAGACGTTGATGCAGCCCGCCGACGGCAAGTTTCCCGGCGTGAGTCTCGATGCGCTCAAGCTGCTGCACCTCGAACGTCACATCCTGCTCCACGGCCACGAACCGCTCGACACTGATTCCACACCAACTTTGGTTGGAGAGGATTGGCTGATGAACAACGGCTACATGCAGGCCGAGGCCGTCACCAATCTGGATCAACTACCTGCGACCGGCGCCTTGGTGGCAGTCGGGTTTCCGCGTCTGCGGGGTGGAACTGGTGGCTTTGTCAGTTTCACCGCAATCTGCCCGGCCGATTGGTCCCACGGCACTCGCCCTGGCGAAGTCGCTGAAGCACCTCTGGCCTACAACGAGAAGCGTTTGGTGTGGAATGAGGCTAGTGGCATGCGAGAACGTACAGCCGCTTGCGACAAGCCGAAGGGAAAGCAGAGTTTCAATTGATATACGGCTGAGCGTAGGAGTGCCAGTAGAAGCAAGCGATGAACATCAATCTGATTGGCGTAGTCATCTGCCTCGTGATGCTACAGGCTGCCTGTCACAACTCGTCGACTCCGGACGAGGCGCGAATGGCTGTGCTGACTGCGGAGCGCGAGTGGGCTGCGGCGGCACGAAACAAGGATCTACAACGCAGTATTTCTTTCCTGGCTGACGACGCAATCATGTTCCCACCCGGGCAGGGCCCTCTGGTCGGGAAGGGTGCGATTCGTGACTACATCGCGTCTTCCTTCGCAACTCCAGGGTTCAGCGTCACTTGGGAACCAGAGGACGTGGTGGTGGCGAAGGGCGGAGACCTTGCTTACACCCATGCACGAAGCGTGTACACGTTCCCCGGACCCGATCAAACTCTTCAAACGTTACATGGAAAGGGTGTCGCGATTTGGCGCAAGGATACTGACGGTCGCTGGCGCTGCGTCGTCGACATATGGAACGAGGCGCCGGCGCCCGGCATTACAGTGGGCTCGGAGGAGTGACAGCTATGCAGCATCTGCGCAGTCTGAGCCTGTTGATGTTGTTGCTCACGGTGGTCTCTCGGCCGCTGCGGAGCCCGCTGGTTTCAGGATTGAAGTCCTGGTGCACAAGCGCGCGTCGGGGCCATTCACGATTCCTGTCCGATGTCTCAATGGCTGTGCCTGGAAGGCCACGACTATCGACTGTCCCGTGGAAGGAAATGAATGTCGCGCAATCGTCGATGGTCGGAGTGGCGTCGAGCCGTATGTCGACGAGTCAAGCGGCTCAGATCAGGTACGCCCATTGAGCGGCACGGTATGCCTGGGTCTTGCCCCCGGGCTGTCTCAGCCCGAAGAAGCAAAGGGATTGACGGGGATTCCTGCGGGCGTACTCCTCATGTCGGTGGCGACCGGTTCTCCGGCTGAAATTGCAGGCTTCAAGGAAGGAGATCTGTTGACGAGTTTCAACGCGGTACCAATCCAGCAAGGCAAGGAGTTGCGCGAGGTGCTTCCAAGCCTGGTGGCCGGCGAGTTGTTCAAGGCCACGATCTATCGCGCGGGAACGCTGGTCCCCATCAGCGGCTCTCTCGGTATCTGGACGACTGCCGACACATGCCTACCTGCAGACCCTGAGCTTCTCGCGAGACCCGCTGTCATGCCCAGGGACCCGAAGCCAACAACTCGCTTCACTCTCGCCTTTGATGACATCGGGAGCGCTGAATTGCGGTGTTTGACAGGATGTCCCTGGGAGACGTCGACGCCATGCAAGCAGACGCAGCGCTGCACATTCCAGATCGACGAGAATGGCGATGCTCAGGGAAGTGCCACCGAAGCAGCGCCGTGAATCCGCGACTCGCGACAGCCCAGCTACTCGCCGTTGCCTGGCACCGCATCTACCGACGATTCAAACGCAATGAAAAGAACGCACGGCGTGGTGCTGACGCAGGAGCCGCTGTGTGGAAGCTTGGCCGGACCGTACGCGTAGGTTCCGGGCTTGAGGACCGTGGATGTCTGGCCCTCGTAGGCCACGTGAAGCTCGCCGGCGACCAGGACCATGCGCTCGGCGGACGTGTGCCAGTGCAACGGCAGCTGAGAGCCGGCCGGGACCTTGAAGAAGACATCGGCGTTGGGTTCCGCGGGGTCCCCACGCAGCACAGCCAGGCCGCACCCGGCTGGCAAGAAGTCCGGGCACGGACCCCACTTGAGAGCTGAGTCATCTGCGTGCCACTTGATCGCCGGCTGCTGAGCGAGATCCTCGGCGGAGGCCGGCGAAGTAGCGAAACCTGACGCAACAAGCACTGTTGAACCCAGCAGTGCCCGCAGTGAGTTGCAAGTCATCTCCGCGTGAAGCATGGCATTCACTCCTTATCTTGTTGTGACGGGAGACACCACTTTGCCGACCGCCGCCCGGATTCGCGCGGTCTACGCGGCCTTGCCTGTAGCCAGCGCGTGAACATCCGCGGCGCGCAATGCCTTGCCGCCAATCGCCCAGTCCCCACCTTCGAATTCGTTGATTCGAACCCAGGTGACGGGGCGCATGTTTTCGCCTTCCACCGCGATCATTGCTTCCGTGACCTTCGCGATGAGTTCCTTCTTCTGTGCCGGTGTGAAAACATCTTTGATAACGTCGATCGTAACGAGTGGCATCGTGTGACTCCTTGATTGGTTGGGGCAGCGAAACTTCCGCAGCCCGGCGCGATAAGACTCGCACGCGCGCGCAGCCAAAGCTTGCAGAACGCCTGGAGAAATTCTGGAGAATTTCTTGGGGATCACCCGGGCGTGATCTATTCTTGCGGCCGATGCTCTACAAGTTCGGTCAATTCGAACTGGATCTCGCCACGATCGAGCTGCGCGCGCGCGGCGAGACCATCAGCGTGGAGCCGCAGGTCTTTGCCTTGCTCGCGCTGCTGGTCGGAAACAGCGAGCGCCTCGTCTCAAAGGACGAGATCATCGAAAAAGTCTGGGACGGTCGCGTCGTTTCGGACGCCGCTGTGGCGAGCCGCATCAAGTCGGCGCGGCAGGCGCTCGGCGATGATGGCAAGTCGCAGCAATTCATCAAGACGGTCCACGGTCAGGGGTACCGCTTCGTCGCTCAGATCCGAGCCTCACAGGGCGTTGCTGCTTCGGCCGCAGAGTCGGCAGGCGACCGGAGCGCGCCCAGCCTCGGTGCCATGGTTCAGCGCCTGGAGGGAATCTCCCGACCGTCGCTTGCGGTGCTGCCGTTTCGACTGGTCGCAGGCGACGAGCGGTACGCGGCTCTCACTCATGCGCTCCCGGACGAATTGATCACGGACCTGGCACGCCTGCATTGGCTCTTCGTCACGGCCCGCGGCTCATCGTTTCGTCTGCGCGCATCCGAGACTGATCTCGGCGAAATCGGGCGGCTGCTGCGGGTCCGCTATTGCCTGTTGGGCTCGATCGAAGTCACTGGATCAAATCTCCTCGTCTTCGTCGAGCTCGTTGAGACCGCGGATGGCGGTATCGTCTGGGCCGATCGCTTCTCCGGCCGAATCGACGATGTACATACGATGCGCGAGCAGATCCGTTCCCAGGTCCTTGCCGCGCTCGAGATCCGCATTCCGATGCACGAGGCAAGCCGCGCACGCCTGTCCGCGGTCGAGAATCTCGATGCGTGGTCGGCCTACCACCTCGGCTTGCAACACCTTTATCGTTTCAACCGGGTCGACAACGCTGCGGCTGCCGGTCTCTTCGAGCGCGCGGTCGCGCTGGATCCCGCATTCGCGCGCGCGCACGCCGGCTTGTCCTTCGTGCACTTTCAGACCGCATTCATGCATTACTCGGACGATCTCGCCAATGCGATCGGCCAGGCGCGCCGCTTCGCCGAGCGCGGATTGGAACTCGATCCCCTCGATCCGTTCGTCAACTTCACCATGGGGCGCACCTACTGGCTCGAGGGAGATCTCGATCGGAGCCTCGGCTGGCTCGAGCGCTCCACGGAGATCAGTCCGCACTACGCTCAAGGCATTTATGCCCGCGCGTGGACCGAGGCGCTCGCCGGGCGAGCGCTGGATGGCCGGCAGCACGTCGACCTGGCGATTCGGTTGAGCCCGCTCGATCCGTTGCACTACGCGATGCTCGCGACTCGCTCGTTCACGCACATGGTGCTCGGCGAGGACGCGGAAGCGGCCGAGTGGGCGGAGCGCGGCGCGCGCTCGCCCGGTGCGCATGTGTTGATCGCGATGATCGCGGCCGCGGCGCATGCCATGAAGGGCGACAGCGGACGGGCAGAATTCTGGGCGGCGAATGTTCGCGAGCGGAATGCTGCGCTCACTCTGGAGGACTTTTGTCGGGCGTTTCCGATGAAGTCGGACACCATGCGTGGGCGGGTGCTTGAGGCCCTGACGAAGTTCGGCTTCTGAGGACGGGGCTGTCATGACAGATCGCATTGCAAGGGCCACGATGCTGCTAATTGCTAAATCCCTATCATGTTGAAGACTTATACCGGTAGTTGCCACTGCGGAGCGGTTAGGTTCGAGGCCGATCTCGACCTCTCGCAAGGCACGTACAGATGCAACTGTTCAATCTGCAGACGAAACCGTTTCTGGCCCGCCGTTGCCAGGCCGGAAGGCTTTCGTCTGATCGCAGGTAGAGAGGAACTCACCGAGTATCGTTTCAACACCAAGAAGAACCAGCACTTCTTCTGCAAGCACTGCGGGGTCCGTGCCTTTGGTGTGGGAAACGAAACACCGATTGGAAGGATGTACGGTGTCAACGTAGGTTGCCTACAGGGCGTAACGGAGGAGGAACTCTCGAAGGTTCCTATTACTTACGTCGACGGTCTGAACGACAGATGGCAAGACACGCCTGAATTCTTTAAGCACTTGTAGGCTGTCATGCTTGCCGGCGTGCGGCCTGGTCAACCCGTAACAGAAACACGCCACGTTAAAGTGTCCTATGACGGTTGTGCCATGCGCGGCTTGATGCTTTTGGTGCGCGGAGCCGCTTACGCCGCGCTTCTCGGCGCGAGCTTGGGCTGCGCGGAGCGGCCGTCCGCACCCCCTTCCCAAGAGCGGCGCGAGCGATCTGCAGAGGAGCAACGCCTGGCGAATCCCCTGCCTGATGAGTTCGAACGCGAACACTCAGGTGCGCAGGTTTGCCTTTTGGGAACAAATTGCCTCGCGCTCGATAGCCGGCCGTTCGAGCTGTGTCTGATCGCGGCCGAACGCTGCCCGCAGGACGCAAGGTTGCAACTGGCCAATGAACGTGAAGGTCAAGGCAAGTAGTGGGGTTCTGTGGCTTGAGTTTGTCGGAGGTGAGATCATGAAAAGGTCGGGCGCGAGCCAAGGCCAGTCGGCATCGGAGCTCATCACGAAAAGAATCACCGAGCTCGGGGACTGGCGCGGAAAAACCCTCGGGAGAATGCGCAAGCTCATCAAGGAAGCAGACTCCGACGTGGTCGAGGAGTGGAAGTGGATGGGCACACCGGTTTGGTCGCACGACGGCATCATCTGCACTGGCGAATCCTACAAGAGTGTCGTGAAGCTTACCTTCGCCAAGGGCGCCTCTCTGAAGGACCCGGCCCGTCTCTTCAATTCGAGTCTCGACGGAAACGTACGCCGCGCGATCGACATCCACGAAGGAGAAGAAGTTGACGAGTCCGCCTTCAAAGCGCTCGTTCGCCAAGCGGTCGTCCTCAACAGTTCTGGCAAGTCGAAATCTTCGAAGAAGTTGAAGTCCTAAGGGATTCCGGTTCGGCCATGCCGCAATCAACCTTCCGAGAACCGAGACTCGATGTCCTTCCGCGAACTCCTGGCCTGGGCCTGGAGCGAGACCCCGCCGGTGCACAAACACATCGCGAATCTGTTGATACATGTCTTTGCAGTGCCCCTGTTCGTGTTCGGACATGTGCTCCTGCTTGCGGCCATCGTCTTTGGTTGGTGGTTTTTGGTTGTCGGTCTGGTGTGCATCATCGCGACACTCATGTTGCAGGGCTTCGGCCATTCCCTGGAACGGCAACAGGTGCCGCCCTTCACGGGTCCACGTGATTTCGTGCGGCGGCTGTATGCAGAGCAATTTTGCAATTTCTGGCGATTTCTCTTTTCCGGCCAGTGGTACGCTAATCTGCGCGCGCGCAACGATCGGCGGGTTGCGTAACTGGGCGACGCAGCGGTCAGGAGAATCGCAAATGGTGAGTCCCATCTACGCGCTCGGTCATTCAGGTCGCGAGTTGGAGCGACTCAGCGCACAGGATCGCCTGATCGCGCCGGTGACGCGACAGTTCTTCCGTGAGGCCGGGGTCGCGATCGGCATGCACGCGCTCGATGTTGGCAGTGGGCCGGGTGATACCGCGTTCCTGGTCGCCGATCTGGTTGGCGAAGTTGGAACCGTGATCGGCACCGACAGAGCGGCAGCCGCGATCGCTGCGGCGACGGAAAGGGCGAGGGCCCGCGGAATACGCAACGTGAGCTTTCGCGAGGGCGATCCCACGGAGATGGTCTTCGACCGGCGCTTCGATGCCGTGGTCGGGCGATACGTCCTGCTGTTCCAGCCGGACCCGACGCTGATGCTGCGCAGGCTCACCGAGCACGTGCGGCCGGGTGGCGTGATCGCTTTTCACGAGCCGGACTGGGACAGCGCACGATCGTCTCCGCCGGCGCCGACCTACGATCGCTGCCGCGAATGGATCGGCGACGTGTTTCGCATTGCCGGCACCCCGGACACGAACATGGCCGCTCGGTTGCACCAGGCGTTCGTCGGGGCAGGACTGACAGCGCCTACGATGCGAATGCAGACCTTTGTCGGCGGCGGTGCGGAGTGCATGGATTGGTTGCAGGCTGTCGCTGATCTGGTCGAAAGCCTGCTGCCGGCCATCGAGAAGATGAGTCTTGCCACGGCCGCCGAGGTCGAGATCGAGACCCTGGCTGAGCGATTGCGGCGGGAGGTGATCGCAAATGGCAGCGTGATCATCGGCCGCACGGAAATCGGTGCGTGGTCACGCGTATGATCCTCAAGGCGGCAATGCGCAACTCTGAATATCGCAGTTTGCTGGTTCTGCTTCTGGTGTATGGCGCAGCAAGCCTCGTGCACTTTGGCCACAATGCTGAGTTCATAGGGGACTACCCAGGCTTACCGACGTCGTGGACTCGTGGAGGTGTGTACCTCGCGTGGGTTGGAATGACGGCCGTGGGAGTGTGTGGGTGGTGGGTGCTATCGCGCGGCTACCAGATTGCGGGGTCGCTCGTGTTGGCCGTCTACGCGCTGCTGGGACTCGACAGTCTCGGCCACTACGTTGTAGCACCGTTCTCAGCGCACACCCCGGCGATGAACATGACGATTCTTGTAGAGGTCGTGACCGGTGCGTTGGTGTTGGTCCAAGCCGTGAAGCTCATCATCGGACGAGTGCGAAGCGCGTTAGTGAAGGATTGAGTGCCAGTATCAATCTCATTCATCATCCCGGCGTACAACGAGGAGCGGCTTCTGGGTCGCACCTTGAGTGCGATCGATGAAGCGACGCGCAGACTTGGCGAGGCAATCGAAGTCATCGTCGTTGATGACGCCTCGACCGACGGCACTGCCGCGGTCGCTCACGCGCATGGAGCGCGCGTGATCCCGGTGAGACGCCGCCAAATCGCCGCTACGCGCAACGCGGGAGCGAGAGAGGCGGCTGGTGAGATGCTCGTGTTTGTCGACGCCGACACGATTGTTATCGAGGCCACAGTCCGGGCGGCGATCGCGGCCATGCGCGACGGCGCAGTCGGCGGCGGCAGCGCGTTTCGATTGGACGGCCGTTTACCGCGCTATGGACGCGTGCTGCTTGCCGTCATGGTGCCTCTCTTCCGCGCGGTCGGGTTGGCGAGCGGATGTTTCCTGTTCTGCACGCGCGAGGCTTTTCGCGCGGTCGGTGGCTTCGATGAGCGGCTGTTCGTTGCGGAAGAGGCCGTCATGAGCCGGGCGCTGCGGCGCCAGGGTCGGTTCGTGATTCTCCGGGAATCCGTGACGACATCCGGGCGAAAGCTGCGGACACACTCGGGACGCGAGATTCTCGGCATGTTGCTACGGGTCATCCTCGCGGGGCCGAAGGCGCTGCGCCGGCGCGACAGCCTGGATATCTGGTATGGCGAACGGCGAGTTGACCCGGACCGAGGAGATCAGGATCGGGCGGCAGGACTGCTATCGCCGTCTAATGGAGGTAAAATATGACCTCCGTCGGAAGCAATGGAGTGCATCATGGATAACCTGGAACCCCGCCCGTCGGTCTCATCTGCCGTCTCCTACAAGGATCCGAAAAAGGCGCTGCGCTGGCTCGAAGAAGCGTTCGGCTTCGAGCCCTCGATGGTCATCCTCGGACCCAATGACGAGCTGATGCATTCGGAAATGCGCTTCGGCGACGGTCTCGTCATGGTCGGCTCCGAATGGAGTCCGATGCACAAGAGTCCCACGTCGATCGACGGCTTCAACACGCAGACGGTGCACATCCAGCTCACCACCGACGTCGACGCCCATTGCGAACGCGCGCGCAAGGCTGGCGCGACGATCGCAATGGAACCGACAACGCAATTCTACGGCGACCGCACCTATCGGGCCGTGGATCCCGAGGGCCACATCTGGTCCTTCGGCCAGACGGTGAAGCAGATGACCTCGGACGAATGGGACAAGGCGATGGGGGTGAAGACGAAGACCCGGCTATGACAGTGACGATGGCTCAACGCGGACCTTAGGCGTAACGAGGTCTCCGACGAGGTGCTCAATGTCTTCCCGAACAGCCTCTTGTTCTTGCGGACAATTGCGGGTTCACGTCGAGGGCGAACCACGAGGCGTTGGCATTTGCCACTGTCTCGCCTGCCAGCGAAGGACCGGCAGCACCTTCGCAGCACTGGCCAGCTTCTCTGCTCCGTTCGAAGTCTTTGGTACCGCCACCGAATACATCCGCATCGGGGACCAAGGCGCAAAGTTCATCTTCAGATTCTGCCCAGTCTGTGGGACTACCGTCTTCCATACAGAAGAAGGTCACGATGAGTCTGTGAGCGTCGCAGTGGGCGCGTTTGCCGACCCTAAGTTTCCAGCGCCTCGAGTTTCGGTCTACGACAGCCGCAGGCACCCGTGGGTTCAGTTGCCGCCAGGGACGAGAACGTTCGATAGAGATCCGACCTGATCACTAACTCTGACTGATTTGTCTCTGGTTCTGAGGGGTGCTGATATGGCGTTCGGCCTCAATGTTGTCCTTTCCGCATTGATCATTGGTATCGCGGCTTGGCTGTCTGGCAGGTTTCCGCGAGCCGCCGGTTTCTTGGTCGCTCTGCCCTTGGCGACCATGCTCGTATTGCCAATGGCGTACGCTCAACATCACGACACAGAGAAGACGGTCGAATTTGCGAAAAGTATCCTCATCGCCGTTCCGGTCGTAATGCTTTTTCTCCTCCCGTTTATTCTTGCGCTTCGATACGGTTTATCATTTTGGTCATCGTATGTTCTTGCGTGTCTCTGGCTGATCCCGGCGTTTTTTTTCCATCGCTATCTTGTGCGGCTTCTTTAGAGTCACGAGTAATGTGTAGGCGCTGAATGCTTGGCGGCAGGAGCGTGTTCCAGATGCCAAATGCTGAAGTGAAAGTACGAGAAGCCCTTGCGGAATATTTGCAGGATCCAACCAAGGTCGGCCTGGACACCGAGCTCGTGATTCTCGCGCGCGCTCTCAGCGCCTTGCCTGTGTATGAGGATATGGGAGGTGTTCTCTTGATTCGGCCATCTGGCGAGGTGTTGGTGGTTCACTCGAACCAGGAGTGGACTGATAGAGCCGAATGTGAGGTCGTGACTGACGCCGAGTGGATCTCGCACGCCTACGACTCTTGTATCCAGCGCTATCCGAAGCTGCGAGAAGCGATCGAGGAACTGAGAGCATCATGAGCGGGCGCATCTAACAACGTTCAGCACGGAAACTCATGTGCTGTACAAAGTAATCAGCAACAGGACGAATCGGTAGCCTAGAACGATGGCCGCGATGGCCACCGTGAGCACGGAAGTCTGGAGAACGCGAGCAACGCCGCGCGTGCCGTAAACCGTTCCCGTTGCGATGTACAAGTACACCGCGCTCGCTAAGACCAGGGTAATGGACAGAACGTAATCCAGCCTGTCGGAAGCGAAACCGGCCCCGCCCATCATCAGGTCCACCGGCGGAATCGCCGTTGCCACAGATAAGAGCAACAGCAGGAACGCATAGCAGTGAAGCGAAAACACCGCATGCGCAACCAGCGGGCGCCGGTTTCGAAGGAACACGAGTGCCGGCACGAGCGCAAACGACAGAGCCATGAATATGATGAGCGATCGCGCGTTCAGTGCCACTGCCTGGTTGAAAACGGGGGTGCGTAGTCGGCAAGCGTGCTCTGCAACGTCTCCAAGCGATGCGCTACCAGAGATTGTGCGAAGTCGCTCCACGGTTGAGTGTGAAGATGCGCATCGAGCGTCGTCGTGAAGATTTGGCCCCCGGTCAACGACTCTGTCGCGAAGAACAGCACGTTGGCGATGAAGAACAGGGGGACCGGCGCGATATAGGGCTTCCTTTTGCCCTGTAAGTAAGCGGCCGTGAGAAGGCCCGGACGGCTCACCAGATATCGAAAGGTGCGAATAAGGCGACTATCGATGTTGGTGAACGCTTCGAAGATCTGCGCGAACAAGCCACGCAGAGTGAGTTCGCGCTCGCGCAGCCGGCGTTCTCCGCAGGCCGGGCAGAAGGGCGTGGATACACCGTTGTTACAGGTGGGACAGGTCCACAGCTCGGTCGCGGTCATCGTCGTCCCCACCTTGTCCTCGTTCAAGGCTGACAGTTGAACACACAACAGCCGCGGCCGGACAAGCACATCTGGGGAGGTAAAGTACTTGGGTGTCAGAGGTAATCTGGAATTCAGACGAATGCCGCCGAAAGTGGCGGCTGCCAGTGCGGGCATATCCGGTACCGCGCCCCACGGAAGCCGCTAGCGCTGTACGTTTGCCATTGCACTGAATGTCAAAAGCAGTCTTCTTCCGCGTTTGGCATTTCATTTGTTATCCGGCGAGACACATTCAAAGTAGTACAAGGTGATCCCGCATTCTGGACACGGCAAACGGCCTCCGGACATGCGCTGGAATGTGCCTTCTGCCGTAGTTGCGGATCGCGACTGTGGCATCAGAGCTCTGGTTACCTCGAGACGCTAAACGTCAAGGGAGGCTCACTAGATGAGGCCGTGGACCTGACCAACGCGGTACATATCTGGACATCGAGCAAACTACCAGGCGTGACTATTCCAGATGAGGCGCTTTGCTATCCGAAAGAGCCCGGTGGTCTGTACTGATGCAGTCCTGTCGAGTGAGACTCATTCTGGAGGACGAAATGTATTTGGGTAAGCGTTCGTGCGTTTGTGCCGTTGTCGTCGTGGCTCTGTACCTGATGGAGCATCAGTGTCAGTGGCGCGAGCACAAGCGACCGACAAAGCCGCTCACGACCACCGGCTTTTTAGCTGTCTTGAGGACGGGCTGAAGTCGAAGGAGTTCGGGTGTCAACTCCTTGCCAAAGTGCAAGTCTCACAGTTCCCCGAAGGGCCGCTCTTCTGGCATGTGAATAGGCTGCAGATGAGCGAGACCGCCGAAGCCGCCAACAATCAAGCCGGTACGGTTGTCGAAGCGGAAGGCAAGCTCTGGTTCTTCAGTTTCGGCCGCAAGAACGACGTGCCGAAGCAGGGTGAATTAGTCGCCAGCGTCGGGCCGCTAGAGTTGACCTCGGACAAATTACCTGCGGCTAAGTCGTACGAGGTAGTGGCCTATCTCGCCGTGATGCCGCCGAAGGCATACACCGTAGTTCACACCCACCCGGGTCCAGAGGCTTGGTACGTGTTAGCGGGGGAGCAGTGTCTTGAGACTCCGGAGAGGGTAATAAAAGCCCGAGCAGGGGAGGAGCAGTGGCCCCGCCCACGACCCCGATGCGCTTGACCAATAGCGGGTCGTCAGTCCGGCGTGCCTTGTTCATCGTGATACATGACGCTGCTCAACCGTGGACCATCCCGACGGAGGAGTGGAAGCCGACCGGGGCCTGTGACCGCTGACATTTGTCGGGGAGAGCGCAATGAATCTTGCCAACGCAAAGGTTGCTCAGCTTCTGATCCCAGTCGATGACTTTGAGAAGGGCGTGGCGTTCTATCGAGACGTTTTAGGCGTGCCGTTTCTGTTCACTGCGCCCCCTCAGATGGCATTCTTCAATTGCGGTGGCGTTCGGCTGCTTGTAGGAGTCATGCCGCCCGGCCAGAAGGCTCAGCGGGGGTCTGCCATTTACTTCCAGGTCCCGGACATCCGCGCGGGTATTTGTCGCTCAAGGGCAGCGGCGTCAAATTCAATGCGGAGCCTCACGTCGTGAACCGGACGGCGAAATCCGAGCTATGGTTGGCGGAGTTCACTGACCCTGATGGCAACCAGTTGGCGCTCATGAGCGAGGTGGCGGTCGGTGGTGCCTAAGAACGTGTTGGAGAGAACGCGAAATGGATAGAGTGCCGGCATTCATCACACAACGGCGCCTTGCTCAGCGCGGACGGTAGGCGGCGAAGACAGCCGCGCTGACTCTGCGGCGTGAGGGACCCAGGCCCGACGACAGCGTTGACTCTCAAGTGTTGACAGGCGAACGCCAGCACCTCCTCGCGAGCGGGGGCGCTCTCGCTGTCGATCGCTTTCTCAAAGTGGTCGTCCTTGCCCTCGGCTATTGCTTCACCGGCGGTCTCGGGCTCCTGCTTGCGATCCCCCCCGGTTATGCAACCGCGGTCTGGCCCGCCTCGGGCATCGCGCTTGGCCGCAGTCCTCTGGTGGGGGCCGCGCGTCTGGCCGGGCATTTGGCTGGGGTCGTTTCTGCTCAATGTCTGGGTCGCGTACCGACGACGAATGCGAAGCCCAATTTCACGAGCCTGACGATCGCGGCCAGCATCGGCGTCGGCTCTACGCTGCAGGCACTGCTCGGCGCCTTCCTGGTGCAACGTTGGGTCGGGGCGGGCAGGCTCTTCGAGTCTGGCCCGGCGATTCTGCGCTTTACGGGCATCGCGGCGCTGTGCTGCCTGCTGGCGCCGACCTGGGGCGTCACGACCTCTGCATCTCGCGGGCGTCGTGGACTTTGCGGGCTATTTCGACTCGTGGCGGACGTGGTGGCTCGGCGACCTGATGGGCGTGCTCGTCATTGCGCCGCTGCTGCTGACCTGGCGCCAGCTGCTGCACATCGATCGCCGGCCCTGGCAGTTCGCCGAGGCCATCGGATCGTTGGTCCTGCTCGCGGCGTTGACCACGTTCGTGTTCGTCGGCCAGTCGCCTGCAGGGGGACGGCACGTATCCGCTGTCTTTCCTGCCGTTGCCCTGCCTCGTGTTGATCGCGTGTCGCTTTAGTCCGGGCGTCGTCGCACTCGCGACCTGCGTCGTGTCCGCGATCGCAGTCGTCTCCACGTGCTACGGCAACGGTCCATTTGCCCGAGACGCCACCAATGAGTCCCTGTCTGTTGCTGCAGGCTTTCACGGGCCTGACGACAATGACGCTTGACGCTGGCCGCGGCGGTCACCGGGCACAAGCAATCGCAAGCATCGCTTCGAAGGCTCAGCTCGGAACTCGAAAGATTGGCGCTCACCGACGAATTGACCGGACTTCGCAACCGACGTGGCTTCCTTCTCCTCGCGGATCAGGGATGGAGAATGGCGCGCCGCACCCATGCCAAATGCCTGCTGGTCTTTGTCGACCTGGACGGCCTGAAGCACGTCAACGACACGCAGGGTCATCCGGCCGGCGACGCGCTGATCGTCGATGCGGCCGGGTGCTTACGAGGTTTTTCGCGAGAGCGACATGATCGCCGCGTCGGCGGCGATGAGTTTGCAGTCTCTCGCTTTGGTGGACGAGACCGCTCCGCTTCAATCGCCATCAGCAAACACCTGCAAGCAAGAATCGATGAGGTCAATCACCAAGCTGGGAGGCCCTTTCAGTTGTCGATGAGTTTCGGCATCGAAGTGTTGCCAAGCGCGTCCGATGTTTCTCTTGAAGACCTGATTGCGCGAGCCGATCATGCGATGCGTGCGCAGCGGCGGGAAACCCGCCGAGCGCAACGCTGAAGCGGGCCGGCTCCTCAGCGCGGCGACCGAGAAAAGGGAACGTGAGTGATACTGGGTCACTGCAAATGACTACAATCTCAACCAGGCTTGCGACACTCGACGATCTCGATGCTGTCGCATTGCTCTTCGATGCGTATCGGCAATTTTACCAGCGGGCTCCTGACCTGCCGCTCGCTCGGCGGTTCATCAATGAACGGTTTCAACGGAGAGAGTCTGTTCTCATCGTCGCCGAGACCGCGACGAAGACGCTGGTCGGGTTCTGCCAGCTCTATCCAACGTTTTGCTCGGTCAAGGCAGCGCCCACATATACGCTGTACGACTTGTTTGTGAGCCCCGAAGCTCGAGGCACAGGAGCGGGCAAGTCACTCATGCTTGCGGCAGAAGCACACGCCGCGAAGGCAGGCGTCACACACATGGATCTTTCGACGGCAAGAACCAACACCGTCGCGCAATCGCTCTACGAGTCTCTCGACTGGGTGCGCGATGAAGCTTTCTTTGTGTATAGCAAGACTTTGCGGGGCTAACACGGGTTTCTCCCAGAGCACGCCTTAGTGGCGTATGCACATTCGACAGGAAGATAGAGCCGACCGTGCGGCGGTTTATGCAGTGAACCGGGCCGCGTTCGGAACGTCAGCGGAGGCGGACCTCGTTGACCTCTTGCGGCGTAAAGCCGGGAAATTGGTTTCGCTTGTCGCGGAAGTGGATGACACGGTCGTGGGGCACGTTCTGTTCTCGCCAGTCTCGTTGTCGGCGCACGACAACTTGAACATCATGGGACTCGGTCCGATGGCCGTGGCGCCTGACCACCAAGGGAAAGGCATTGGGTCTGCGCTCGTGCGTGAGGGTCTGGAGCAGTGCAAACAGCTTGGTTGCCAGGCCGTGGTCGTCTTAGGCCACGCGGAATACTATCCGCGCTTCGGATTCGTTCCGGCGGCCAGGTATGCGATCCGATCTGAGTTCGATGTGCCAGAGGATGTTTTCATGATCGCTGAGCTCGTGGCCGGAGGGTTGCGCGGTGCGTCTGGCGTGGTCCGCTATGACGAAGCGTTCGGCAGCGTGTGACAACGTGCCAATAGCTGCCATCGAACACGTTCAACTCGCGATGCCGCCGGGGATGGAGAATGCGGCGCGTTGCGGATCCGTTCGGGAACAGAATTGAATTACTGGAACCGCGCAATGGTCCGACTCGTGAGTAAAGTGGCCGCTCATCTCGCGCTCGTTGTCCTGGGCATCGTCGCGGCGTGGTCGCCAGAGCGCGTAGGCGCTGCGGCGCCGTTCGATGTGGTAATCGAGAACGGGCACATCATCGACGGCACTGGCTCGCCGTGGTACGCCGCAGACATTGGGCATTCGCGACGGCAGAATCGCGGCCATCGGCCACCTCGGAGGCGAGGCGGCGACGCGGCCGATTGGATGCTCGCGGAAGAGTCGTCGCGCCGGGATTCATCGACATGCTCGGCCAGTCGGAGCTGACGATCCTGGTCGAATCCGCACTTGCCGTCCAAGATCTTCCAGGGAATCACGACCGAGATCACCGGCGAGGGCGGTTCGGCGGCGCCGCTCAATGATTCGATCGTCGCAGCCGACCGCGTGATCTACGAGCACTACAGGCTCACGCCGGACTGGCGCACGCTCGCCGGCAGTATTTCGCGCGGCTGGAAAAGCAGGGGATCGGGATTAATCTCGCCAGCTACGTGGGCGCCACCCAAGTGCGACGCATGGTGCTGGGCGATGCCGACGAGCAGCCCACCGCGGATGAGCTGGAGCGCATGAAGAGCACTGGTGCGTGAGGCCATGCAGGACGGGGCCGTGGGTGTCTCCACTTCGTCTGCAGTACGCGCCTGCGCCCTACGCCAAGCACCGAGGAGATTATCGCGCTGGCGAGCGGAAGCGTCGAGATACGGCGGCGTGTACGCAACGCACATGCGCGTCGGAAGGCGACGCGATCTATCGACGGCGATCGACGAGGCGGTGCGCATCGGTCGCGAGGCGAGCATTCCGGTGGAGATCTGGCATCTGAAGGCGGCAGGCAAACCGCAACTGGGGACGCATGCCGCAGATCGTCGCGAAGATCGACTGCGGCGCGTCGCAGCGGCGTCGATGTCGGCGCCGACACGTACGCGTATCCGGCATGGTTCAACAGCATGTCGGCGTTCATTCCGCCGTGGGCGCATGATGGCGGTGACGAGAAGCTGATCGAGCGGCTCAAGGATCCGGCGATGCGCGCGCGCATTCGCAAAGACATGCTGACGCCCAAGAATGCGACTGGGACAACGAGTGGCAGGAGATCCCGGGACCCGAGGCGATTCTCATCAGCGCGGTGCAAATCCACGTCTGCTCCCGCTGCAGGGAAAGACGCTGACCGAGATCGCCAAGGAACGCGGCAAGGATCCGATCGATGACGCTGTTCGACCTCCTGATCGAGGACGACGCCTATACCTACAACGTGGCCGTATTCGGGATGTCGGAGCCGGACGTCGCACTTGCGCTGCAACAGCCTTGGGTCATCGGTTGACAACGACTCGCAGGGCACGTCGCCCGACGGGCGTTCTCGGCAAGGAGCACCCGCATCCGCGCGCGTACGGAACGTTCCCGCGCATCCTGCGGAAGTACGTGCGCGAGGAGCACAAGCTCACGCTCGAGGACGCTATCCGGAAGTTCACGGCGCTGCCAGCGCAGCGCATGCGCCTCACCGACCGCGGCGTGCTCAAGCCGGGCATGTGGGCCGACGTGGTGGTATTCGACCCCGATGCCATTCGTGACGTCGCGACGTTCGAAGACCCTAATCAGCTGTCGATCGGCATGCAGTACGTGCTGGTGAACGGGGTGCCGGTGATTGCCGATGGCAAGATGACCAACGCGCTACCAGGAACAGTCGTGCGCGGGGCCGGGTATCGCAGCGCCACACCCTCGCATCGTCCAGTCGCCGAACCGGGACGTTAGAGTGCCCGTGATCTGCTCTTGCGAATTGCCGTCTGATGCGCTGCTGACCCGCTATCTCGCCTCAGGAGCCTACGCGGACTGCTACGCCACTGAAGTAGCTCGGCCGGTCTCTCATGCCGAGTTCGTTGAAGCCTTCTACACCACCGCCGTGTTCAAGCTTGAGCGGTTGATCCTTCGGGTGTTTGCCTCACGACCCTCCACGGACGTTGAGGCGGGTGAACTCGCGCGCGGCGATCTCAGTTCCTTCGCGGCCTGGTCGGTCGAAGCGCGTTCCCCAAATCAGTTGCTGCTCGCAGACTACACGGGCCGCACGCGTACCTGGCTGATGGTGGCGACTGCGCCCGACAGCCTGCAATCCATCATCGGCACCCGGCTCTTCTTCGGTTCCGCGGTGGTCCCCATGCGTAACGCGAAGACGGGTCGAGCCACCCTGGGTCCTGTTTTCAGCGCGCTGCTCGGGTTTCACAAACTGTACTCGCGCGTTCTCCTGCGGGCCGCCAGGTCCCAGCTGTCTCGCAATGCTTCAAGCCGCTCCGCATGAAAGGTTGGCACCACTCTCTGGCTGCATTGCTTGTGTTCACGGTCGTTCTCTTTGGCTGTATCAAGCGCGAGCCCGACACTGGCTCAAGCAACGCTGCGAGTTCCAACGTTACGAGTTCCGATCCTGCGACGGACAAATGGCTTGGCCAATGGAACGGACCCGAGGGAACATTTCTTCGGATCGAAGGGGGCAAGGGTAAGTACGAAATCACTATTCAGGATCTTGACGGCCCGCGAACCTACGAAGGAAGCACCGTCGGCAGTCAGATCCACTTCGACCGCAATGGCACAAAGGAATTCATTCGCGCGACAAACGGTATGGAAACCGGAATGAAGTGGCTTACTGACAAATCGGACTGCCTGACGATCCGGTCCGGCGAAGGGTACTGCAGAGATTGATCGCGCAACCCTACTCCTCAAAGCGCCCCGTGGCGTCACGATCGCGGTCGTATCGTGTCTTGAGTGGAAACGGCGGCAACCATGACTCGCGACGAACCGTCCAGAGTTCGTAGGTTGGCCTCAGTTGGTCAGGGGCATCCAGGGATCCTGCGTTCACTTCGATTTCGTCTGCGCTGCGTGAGAAAACGGACGAGCCGCAGCGGGGACAGAAATACCGCCCGGCGTAGTCGCGTGTCTCGCCATCGATCGTCACCGCATCCTGAGGGAACACCGCGAAAGCCTGAAAAAGGGCCCCATGATGCTTGCGGCAGTCGAGACAGTGACAAAGGCCGACCCGGTATGGGAGTCCCGACGCCACAATTCGGACGTTGCCGCACAGGCAACCGCCGGTGAATCGGTCCATGCTGCGTCTCCTCTAAAATCAAGCGGTCGGAATGGCTACAACGAACAGCACTGTCATTCTAATTGCCCGCTGCGGGCGGGGACCGGAAGTACATGGATCCTCAGTAGGCGGCCAACAGCGGAAAGTCTGTCCCGCGCCACAAAACGATCACATCGCCCAGGTCACCGTGCACGACCGAATCGCTGATGCTAATTTCCGGGTGATATATCTATACCCCTAACAATGCGTTGGAGCGGGAGTTCCCACAATGAAAATAATCAAGATCATCCTGGTCGCGGGCACGGCCCTGTTGCTCACCTTTGCAGTGCTCGGAAATGTCACGATGCCGGATGTCGGCGTCGTAGCGGTCAAGACGACAGTGGGTATGGAGACCACGTTCAAGCATCCAGGTGCTATGTGGAGAGCCATCACCAGTCCGGCGCTGGTGTACACCATATTCGGGTGCATCGTGCTGGTCGAAGCGATTGCTGCGGCGCTGTGTTGGATCGGCGCTGTTCGCATGTGGGCGGCGCGACGGGAGAGCGCTTTATTCCAACGTGCCGCAAGCGTGGCAAGACTTGGACTGGGAGTCACTGCGGCGTTGTATTTCATCGGCTGGCTGGTGATTGCCGGTGAATGGTTCGAGATGTGGCAAAGCCAGCAATTGAATGTGCTACCGGATGCATTTCGATTCTTTGCTTCTGCGATGCTGATTCTCTTTCTCGTCAGCGAGAAGGAAAGCTGATAGGGGCATCCAGCGTTGAAGCAAACGCGGAAGGGATGACATGCCGGCCCCTAGCAAGCAGCACCGCGTCGCGCTGGAGCAAACCCGCAGGAGGCGTACGGGCGCGTGGATTGCCCTGTCGTTCGGCTTGCTCGTTCTGAGTGTGATTGCCATAGGCGTGCGTGTGGCGGGGTATCCGCAACTTGTGCCGCGTGCTATCGCCAGTACTCTTGATTACTTTATCGAGCCCGGTGCCGCTGTTTGGTGGATGACGATCGGGAAGGCGTTCCAGGCCTTTCCCTCTGATCTCGCCGGGTATGTTGTGGTTTCAGTAGCCAACACGGCGCTGTGGGTCACGGCCTGCGCAATTTTCACTGCGGTCGTTAGAGTCGCGGTTCTTGCGGCACGGCGGCTACGGGGCTAGCGAATACGGCATGAAGAAGCCGTGCGGTAGTTATGGAAGATCCGTCGTTCGAGCATTTCATGTCCAGGCGCCTCGCCATCCGGCGCTTCGCTTCCGGCGATGCTGAGGCCCTTGCCGCATACCGCAGTGATGCAGAGGTAGCGCGCTATCAGAGTTGGGAGTGCCCATATTCTCTCAGCGAAGCGAGGCGGTTCATCGCAAGCCTGCATGACGTCGCGCCGGGGACGCCTGGCACTTGGTTTCAGTTCGCAGTGAGTCTCCAATCCACGGGCACTCTCATTGGGGACGTTGCTCTTCGCACCCGTAGGGCTGACCCTCGCCAGGCCGAGCTTGGGTTCACGTTCGCTACCATCCATCAACGTCAGGGATTCGCTACCGAGGCCGTTGGAGCGGTGGTTCGATACGCGTTCGAGAAGCTCGCGCTGCATCGAGTTTTTTCCCAGACTGATGTACGCAATATTCGCGCGCAGCGTCTCCTTGAGCGCCTTGCGTTCCGGCGGGAGGGAGAACTGCGGGAGAGCACGTGGTTCAAGGGTGCCTGGGCCACGGACCTTATTTTCGCGCAGCTCGAGTCCGAGTGGCGGCGACAGCCTGCCGTCTAGCAACGCGTTGGGAGCAAACGCGGTAGGCACAGTGCCGGCACCATAACGCGTTAGACGCCACCAATCTGCGGGCGCAGAATCAGGTAGAACAATACGGGTGGCGACGCAAGGGATCGTGCCATGAGAACGAAGCTATCGATTCTTGGGACTTCCTTCTTGTTGCCCATGATGACTCTGCAAGCTGCGACCGAATCGTCCGTGCCAGCTAGCTTTCGAATCGAAGTGCTGGTGCGCAAGGTCGCATCGACGCCTGCTTCCATTCCGGTCGAATGCCTCTATGGCTGTGCCTGGGACAAGCAGACGATCGAGTGTCCAGCAGCGATCAAAGAATGTCGGGTCATCATCGATGGTCGATTCGGCATCGAGCCCTGGACCAAGGAAGCGGCAGGCGTGCAAGCAGTACTACCTTTGAGTGGAACAGTTTGTCTGGGGGTCGCGACCATGAACGCTCAGTCCGCCGCAGAGCAGGGCTTCTCGGAACCGGATCGTTCCGCGCCTGCGGGCGCCATCGCCTGGCAAGTGGACGCCGGTTCGCCGGCCGAAGTTGCCGGCATCAAGACGGGGGATCTATTTATTGGTTTCAACGGCGCATCAGTCAAGCGGCCCGAAGACCTGTACGACACGGTCAAACACATGGAGGCCGGGCAGCCGTTCGAAACAACGCTCAATCGCCATGGAATCGAGATTCAAGTCAGTGGCCACCTCGGGATATTGACTACCGCTGGTTGCCGGCCCGCTGATCCTCAGCTCCTCGCGATGCCTGCTGCGGAAACGCTGCCCATAACTCCCTTTTCCATTGCCATCGATGACTTGAAGATTCCCATCGAGCTCAGGTGCCTGGAAGGCTGCGACTCGTCGCATCCCGTGCCAATTGATTGCTCATCCACCCAGAGCTGCTCGTTCACACTTACCCAGCAGGAGCGAGCCGATAGATGATGCGCGATCAAGAAGCAACCTGGGCCGAGAAGTTCGGTTCCATTGCCTGACCATGCAAGTCGCTCTCTACGCTCTTGCGCTGTTCTGTGGCATATCGACAGCTCGCGCAACAACCATCATGGACCGGGCGCGCGTTAGGGATCGCAGTGTCGCGTTCTCCATCATCAGCGGTCTTTCATTGCTGGCCACGTTCGCGCTCGTCGGTTTGGGTTTCCTGATCTATGAGTGGTGGATTCCTATAGTTGCGACGTTTGCGATGTCGCTTCTCGTTGGGATTGTCGTGATACGCGCAACGCATGGCTTCTTTCACCGAGCAGTCCCTGTAACCGGACTGGTGACGATTGCGCTCGGCGCCTACGGATGGCTCAAGTGGGCTGGGGTGTAACAGCGCTCAAGCGAGCGGCCGAGCATAAGGAAGACGAGACCTGCCAAGTGATGCCATGAATGCGATCGTTCTGATACTGATGCTGGTCTTGGTCCACGCACATCGTCGCGCGACTGCGCAAGCGATAGGAGCGTCAGGATCCGCGGGAAACAGCAAGAATTGGGGACACCGCTGTGGTCACAGCGCGAATCTGGGTCAAAGGTATCAAGGACGGCGTGGCGTTTGACCGCCGCGTCTGGTTCAGCGACATCTACGTGCGCACGCCGAATGGGTGGCGTTTTGCGTTCCGCCAAGCGTCGCTGCCACTGCACGTTTGATGGGATTCAGTACACAGCCCTCGCGCTCAACCGGGGCGTTAGACGTCGCGAATCCACGGGCGCAGAATTAACGGAGATCAGCGCGGGCCGCGACAATCGCGATATGCGTATGCTGTGGAGGATGCGATGGACGACGATCTCGAAGCCTTGAGCCATGAGGAACTCGTTCGCGAAGTGAGGCGGTTGCGCGCCGGGATTCGAGCTCACCGCGACAGCAGCGGACATGACCTGTGCTGGCACCACCCGCAGCTTTGGAATCTCTTGCCGGAGCGCGTGGTGCCGGAGGTTGCAGTGCCACCATGGCCTAAGTTCTTGCGGGGCTGCGTGCGTTACCGCGAGTCACTGGATCGCGAGCTGCCGAATGCCCCGGCTGCGGACAATGAACTCGAATAGAGAATATTGCGGCGATCTTTGAAAAGTGCCTCATGAATCTCGACCACACGTTGTTCCGGGTAAGCTCGACCGCTGATCGCGGTGTGGTGAGTTCCGAGACACGCCTTGCGTTGGTGCAGCGAGGGATGAAGGTTCTTGGTCGCTATCGCGGCGGCACAATTCTCCGCGGCTACCTCGTCGGCGCTCTGACAGGCTCGGTGCTGCGGTTTCGCTACGTTCAGCGAGAGTTCGCGGGCGATATCCACGCCGGGCGATCGGTTTGCGAGCTCGAGCGCCTTCCCAATGGTCTGCTGAGACTGCACGAGCACTTTACGTGGAAGACGCGTCCGGGATCGGGCACCAATACCTTCGATCAGGTGGACGACGAGTTATCGAACGCCAGCTAATTCCACGATCGCGTTTCACGGGAGCCTGAGCGCTTCCATCTGCCCACCTAGCAGCGTGTCGCTCAACGCGGACGTTAGGCGTCTTGGCACCACGCGTCGAGGAGGAATAGAGTGCCCTTCCTTGCTAGCCAGCTTCACCCGACGCCTGGAACTCCTATGGAATCATCCTCGCCCTTTTGGTACTCGCGTTCGCCGCCTCCGCGCATGCCGGATCACATCAGCTCGCGAAGAAATGGGAAACCGAAGCACAGCTTAAGGTTCCCGAGTCGGTGTTTTTCGACGCAGGGCGCAAGGTGCTTTACGTATCGAACATCGACGGCGAGCCGTGGGGCGACGATGGTAAGGGGTCGATCGCCAAGGTAGGACTCGACGGCAAGATCATTGCGGTGGACTGGATCAGCGGCTTGAGCGCGCCCAAGGGCATCGCAATGCGCGGTTCGCGCCTGTATGTCGGCGACCTGACGAACGTGGTCGTGATCGACATCGACAAGGGCGCGATCGCCGAACGTATCGCAGTATCAGGGTCCGAGGGCCTCAACGACGTCGCGATCGATACGGACGGCGTGGTGTACGTGTCCGACACCAAGACAAAGAAAGTCTTCGCTATCAAGGATGGGAAGTCGGCGCCGTACCTCGAGAATCTCAAGGGCCCGAACGGGCTGCTGTTTCACGCCGGCGCGCTCTACCTGCTCGACGGAGAGGGCCTGTATCGCGTGGGCAAGGATCGCAGCTTGGCGCTCTTGAGTGACGGCATGAAGGGCGGCGTCGATGGCGTGGAAGACGTCACCGGCGACGACTTCATCGTCTCTTGCTGGCAGGGCACGGTTCACTACGTAAAGGGTGATGGCACGCGCGAGGTGCTGCTCGACACACACGAGCAGAAGATCAATTCGGCCGACATCGGCTACGACTCCAAGCACCGCATCGTTTACGTGCCGACGTTTTTCAAGAACACCGTGGTGGCGTACGACCTCAAGTAGCGGTACGACTTTAAAGTAGTTGGATGCGCGGCGCTTTTTTTCGGGCGGGTTTGAAGGATAGGTCGCTCAACGCGGGTGTTAGCCGCAAGGAGGCAACATGAACAATCTTCAGCTCAATCAGGTGCCGGTTGCAAAGCATGAGATGAAGAGTCACATGATCCCAGGCGCAGGTGGCGTTCGACTGCATGTCGTCGAGACCGGCAATCCACGGGGGCGGCCAATAGTATTTCTCCATGGCCTGTCGCAGTGTTGGCTCTCCTGGAGTCGACAGTTGAATTCCGACCTGGCCGATGACTTCCGGCTCGTGGCGCTCGATCTGCGTGGTCATGGGCTCTCGGACAAGCCTCGTGAAAGCTACGCTGACTCGAGGTTGTGGGCAGATGATGTTCACGCGGTTATACAGGGGCTCCATCTCGATCATCCGGTCCTGTGCGGCTGGTCATACGGGCCACTCGTGGTCCTTGATTACATCCGGCACCACGGTGAGGACGAGATCCGGGGCATCAACTTTGTCGGTGGCGTCACGAAACTCGGCAGCGAGGAGGCGGCATCAGTCCTGACTGCTGATTTTATCGGCCTCGTACCGGGTTTCTTTTCCACGGACAGCGAGGAGAGCGCGCGAGCGCTTGGCTCGTTGTTGGGCCTGTGCTTTGCTGACGAGCTTGCAGCCGAAGATCGCTACTTGATGCTGGGATACAGCCTTTCGGTTCCGCCGTATGTGCGCCAGGGGCTGCTCTCGCGCGCCATCGACAATGACGATCTTCTGCCGAAGATCCGCAAGCCCGTACTGATTACGCATAGCTTCGATGATGCAGTCGTCAAGGCGGCGGTCATCGATCAGCAGATGGCACGCATGACCCACGCCCAGATTCGAATGATCGCCAACTCGGGACACGCGGTTTTTTGGGACAATGCGACAGCCTATAACCGGTGCCTGCGGGAGTTTGTCAACGCTGCATAGACGGCGCCTGATAGGCCCGGCCGCTGAACCGATAGGTCCTTTCGTGGCGAAGCATTGAAACCCATCAAACACGCCGTGAGCCTGCGTGCGGCGACTGTTGCCGATATTCCGGCGATGCATCGCGTGCGTCTTGCCGTACGCGAGAATCGTCTCCTGGATCCATCGCGGATCGGGCCGGAGGACTATCGGCGCATGCTCGAGAGCCACGGTCGAGGCTGGGTATGTGAGGCCGGTGGGGAAGTTGCCGGCTTCGCAATTGCCGATGGCTCCAGGCGCAATATTTGGGCGTTATTTGTTGCTCCGGGTTTTGAGCAACGGGGCATCGGGCGCTCCTTGCACGATGCGATGGTCGAGTGGCTCTTTGGCCTGGCGCCTTCGACTATATGGCTCACGACTGAACCGAACACGCGGGCCGAACGGTTCTATCGTGCCGCGGGCTGGAGCCGGATCTGCCTGGAGGCAAACGGCGAAGTACGATTCGAGATGACGAAAGTAGCGCCGCCCAAGTCGGGGGACCACATGAATGCGCCGCAAGTGACGCAAACGCACCGTACCTTTTTGCTGGCATGCGCTGTCAAGATCAACATCCGGGCAAGCGCCGCAATCATATGGGGCATCTTGACCAATGCGCCCGGTTACTCGCGCTGGAACTCCACCATCAGCGGCATCGAGGGCCAGATTCGCGAGGGCGAGCGCCTGCGGCTGCACGTTCCGGGCACCGACCGCACCTTCACTCCCAGAGTTTCGAGTGTCGTACCAAACGAGGGCATGACCTGGACCGGCGGCTTCGCCCCTCTTTTCAAGGGAGTCCGCACGTTCGCGTTAATGCCTGCCGATAACGGCTCGACCGATTTCACTATGGAGGAACGTTTCACTGGTCTGATGCTGCCGCTCGTGAAAGCATCGATGCCCGACTTCGGGCCGGTCTTCGAGAACTACGCTAACGACCTGAAACGAGAAGCGGAACGAGCCACGCAATGATGGCGAGGCTGATCGTCACTGTCTGCCTGCTGATTTTCAGCACCTCCCTGACTGCCCAACAGCTCAAGCAGCCGACTGGCCACACGCAGGTCGTGTTGTTGGGGACGGGGAATCCTCCCGCTGATCCCGATCGATCCGGACCCGCAACCGCAATCGTCGTCAACGACGCCGCGTACCTGGTCGACTTCGGCGCGGGCGTCGTGCGACGTGCCAAGGCCGCCGTCGCCGACAGAGGCATCAGCGCGTTGGAACCGACGAATCTGCGCGTTGTGTTCGTGACCCATCTGCATTCGGATCACACGGTCGGCTACCCGGATCTGATCCTGACTCCATGGGTGCTTGGGCGGCGAGTTCCGCTGGAAGTCTACGGGCCTGCCGGAATCAAGGAGATGACCAAACATGTGCTTGAAGCCTATCGCGTCGATTTCGAGTCGCGCTCGAAACAGCACGCAGAGAACTTGTTTACTGTTGGTACCTTTCCAGAGGGACACCAGGTGAACGCCCATGAAATCACGCCTGGTGTCGTTTACAAGGATGCGAACGTTACGGTCACGGCGTTTCCCACCAGGCACACCATCGAGAGCTACGGGTACCGCTTCGAGACGCGCGACCGCAGCATTGTCATCTCGGGTGATACGAATCCCACGCAAGCAACGATTGATGCCTGCAACGGTTGCGACATCTTGATTCACGAAGTGCTGACGCAGGAGTGGTTGGCAAAGCGTCCGGATTTTCAGAACTACGCCGCGAGATATCACACCACCACCGCGCAGTTGGCCGAGCTGGCCGTGCGCGCCAAACCACGCTTGCTGGTTCTCTACCATGCTTCAATTGCCTGGCGACCTGCGGTCGACACTCAGCGGTCGAGACCCGAAGAGCTGCTGAGCGAAATGACAACGCGCTATTCAGGGCACGTGGTCGTTGGGCGAGACTTGGACGTCTACTGATCACGATGTCCCCAAGAAAGCTGGGTCTGTACTGCGGAATCGTGAGCCCGGTTCTCTGGCTCGCGCTCATCGCGATTGCCGGAGCGCTGCGCCCCGACTTCAGCCACCTTACTCACTTCATCAGTGAGCTTGGGGAGCGTGGCAGTTCCACCGAGGCACTGATGCGCGGCGCGGCATTTGGCTTCACTGGTTTCTTGTACGTCTGTTTCGCCATCGGCTTGCTGGCCACCTTTCGACATGGGTGGATGTTCACCGCCGCCTCTCTTCTGATCGCGCTGGATGGAATAGGGCGGATGGGGGCCGGCATCTTCCCGTGCGATCCAGGCTTGCGTACGAGTCACGGAAACGCAGGACCTCCACAAGCTTTTTGCCACCGTTGGCTTTTCCTCGGGCATCCTGGCGGCGATCCTCTGGGGAGTCCTGTTTCGTCGTCTAGCTGCCTTTCGATCGCTATCCTGGCTCGCCGTCGGTTCCGGCTTGGTAGCTTTTGTGTCCTTGATGCTCATGTCGTGGCAAGGCAACCCATGGGGCGGCCCCGGCCTGTTCGAGCATCTGGCGACAGGCGTCCTTTCCATTTGGCTCTTTGTGTTTGCCGTTCGTCTGGTACAAACAGACGGCGATTCGTGACTACACGAGATGCATCCGATGTTTTAAGGTATCGCCAAACCAATCTGCGGCTTGAAGCATGAACGAAAATCTGCGGCCTCCGGTCTGGGTAGGGCACGTCGTCCTCGAGACCAATCGATTGGACGAGTCTGCCCAGTTCATGCGCACGATCGGGATGCGGCCCGTGTATCAGGGATCGGATGTGGCCATCTTCGAGCTGCGTGGGGGAACTCATCTGATACTTCTGCCCAAGAACGAGGTAGTACAGGGCGACGCTCCGTTTGACCTCATGGTCGAGGATCTGCGTGCGACTCATCAGCAATTCACTTCGCTCGGGCTCGCACCCACGCCGATTGAGGCGATGCCATCGATCGATCACGAACTCTTCCGTGTCCGCGAACCGGCGGGGCATCTCATCACGTTCTATTCGAATCATGCCTCGGGCCCCGTGTGAGCACGCCGGCGAATCCTTGATCATGCCGCTACTTTTTTCCTACGGCACTCTTCAAGAAGAAAAGGTGCAGTTGTCCACGTTCGGAAGACTGCTCCAAGGGCAAAGAGACGAGCTTCCTGGGTTCGAGCAGTCGCTGGTAGGAATCGAGGACGCGCAAGTCGTGGCAACGAGCGGCAAGACGCATCATGCTAACGTCACGTTCAACGGCAGAAACGACAGTCGTGTGAGTGGCACCGTATTCGAGATCACCGACACCGAACTCGCCGCCGCCGACCAGTACGAGAAGCTCGCCGCATACATACGGATAGCCGCAATGCTTGCCTCGGGTAAACAGGCTTGGTTGTATGTTGACGCCCGCTCTGCGCCGGTGGCGTTCGTGAGCTCCACGATGTTGAGAGCAAGCGAAGCCCTCGCACGTCTGCGCGAAGGGAACCGGCGATTTGCATCAAACCAAACGGCGGCCTCTTTCCTTTCCAACCCCACTCGCCGTGCCGAACTCATGGCCGGGCAGGAGCCGTTTGCCGTCATCCTGGGTTGTTCGGATTCGCGCGTCCCGGCGGAACTGGTCTTCGACCAGGGATTCGGTGATCTGTTCGTCATTCGGGTTGCCGGAAATGTCGTCGCTCCTTCGCAGGTTGGGAGCGTGGAGTTCGCTGCGTCGCGTTACGGAACGCGACTCGTAGTCGTCATGGGTCACTCGCAGTGCGGCGCCGTGATCGCTACATTGGAGGAACTGCAGGGGCACCCGAGCAGTCAGTCGCGGAACCTGCGCTCGATCGTGAACCGCGTGCGACCATCGGTCGAATCGCTGTTCGCGTCGCGGCGCAAGGATGACGCGGATGCACTGCTGCACGATGCTGTTCGAGCCAATGTTCGCTCGTCGGCAGATCACTTGCGGCATGGCTCGGAGCTTCTGGAACAGCTCATCCAACAGGATGGGCTCGTAGTAGTGGGCGCGGAGTATTCCCTGGAGACTGGCGTCGTCGATTTTTTCGATGGTTGTCCCGAACGTAGAGGCACTGACGGACTGGCACGCGATGCGAACATGCTAGCCCCGGTGCAGGTCGGGCGCGTAAGTAGCAACGCGGACGGCGCTGTAGGCCGCGCGTAGGGGTGTCGCGTGGAGTTCTGGTTCGAGTTTGGAAGCACGTACTCGTACCCGGCGGCCTTTCGGGTTGAAGAGGCCGCCGGTAATGCCGGCGTTGAACTCGTCTGGCGCCCATTTCTGCTCGGGCCGATTTTCAAAGAACAGGGCTGGAACGACTCACCGTTCAACATTTATCCCGCCAAAGGCCGGTACATGTGGCGCGATCTCGAGAGAATCTGCGAGGAGCTGCAGATTCCACTGCGCCAACCCTCGCAGTTTCCAAGGAATGGCCTACTGGCCGCCCGTGTGGCCTGTTCTTCGAGACGGAGAGTTGGCTGCCGGAGTTTGTGCGCCGAGTGTATCTCGCCAACTTTGGCCACGATCGCGACATTTCCGAGAGCGCCGAGATCGTTTCCATTCTCAAGGCTCTCGATCTGCGCTGCCGACTTGCTGACGGCGGCGGAGTCACCGGAGTCGAAAGCAAAACTTCGTGCCCAGACAGAGAGGGCGGGAACGCTCGGCATCTTTGGAGCCCCGACCTTTGTTAGCGAGAGCGAAATCTTCTGGGGAAATGATCGCTTGCAAACCGCGATCACCTGGGCGCAGAGGCACGAAAGAGCGCGGTCCAGGTGAGTCGACGACATGAATACGCATCGGATTCTCGATGCCATCGGCAACACACCGCTGGTCGAGCTCGGCCGTATCGTGCCGCAAGGGCTCGGCTCGCATCGTTGTGAAGCTCGAATCCTCGAATCCCACTGGCAGCATGAAGGACCGCGTGGCGAAGGCCATGATCGAGCGTGCGGCCGGGGACGGACGATTGCCACCAGGGGGCACGGTGGTCGAATACACCGGCGGATCGACCGGGATCTCTCTCGGCCTGATCTGCGCCGCGTTGGGTTACAAGGCGCACTTTGTCACTTCGGATGCGTTCAGCGACGAAAAGCTGCACACGATGCGCGCGTACGGGGCCGAGCTTACGATCATCCCCAGCGACCAAAGGAAAATAACCGAGCAATTGATCAAAGCGATGATGGCGCGCGCCGAGGAGATCAGCCGCCTGCCTGACCATTGGTTCTGCAATCAGATCAACAACCGGGATGGTGAGGCTGGGTACCATTCCATGGGCGAGGAAATGTGGCTGCAGTCGGGGGACGTGTCGATGCGTTCGTGCAGACGGTGGGCTCCGCGCATTCCATCCACGGTGCGCGCATGCCTTGCGTCGTCACAATCCGCGCGTGCACGTGGTGGCGGTCGAGCCGGCGGAGTCCGCGGTGCTCGCGGGCAAGCCTCCAGGCTCGCACAAGATCGAGGGAATCGGCATCGGGTTCATACCCTCGCTTTGGCGGCGAGACGAAGTGAATGAGATGGATGCTGTAAGCACGGACGACGCGAACGCGATGGCGCGGCGGCTCGCGCGCGAAGAAGCTATTTTCGGGGGCACATCGAGCGGCGCCAACATCGTTGCAGCGCTGCGGGTGGCCCAGCGCCTGGGACCGGACGCGACCGTCGGTACGATCATTATCGATACCGGGCTACGTTATATCAGCACTGATGCATTTAAGGTTTGAGCGTGAACATTGCGCGCAGCTCTTGCCTCGTGCTGGCGGCGATTCTGGTTGCGCATGGACCCGGTGATGCGGCGAGCAGGGAGGAGTCCGGACCGAGCGTCGCTGACGTGCACGCTCAGACGAACCCTCCGGAGCGCAAAGTAGCGGGCAACGTCATCACGTCGGCGCGCGACCCGAAAGCGCGCATCGAGCTACCGCGATCAGTGCGCTACGTGGGCGCGGACCGGTGGGTACTCTATGACATCGCGGACTGCGAGCTGCACGCGTTCGTTGAGGTGGATGGAAACAACAACGTTCAGCGGCGCTATTGGGTGCAGTTTGAAGGGTATCTTCCGACGCGGCCGGAATTAAAACACCAGTACGATTCCGTCCGACACACGAAGATCGGCGGCATTGATTTCTACGTTGACACCTGGGCCACGCCAAGTGATGCCAATGACGAACCGGGTTCGGACTCGCAGCACATCAAGGCACTCATCCGCACCAAGGGCTACAAGCTGCCGGCGGCGATGATGTCGGTGCGTCTCGTGCACCTGCTGGATGAACAGAAGCGCAAGGAGTTGATGATCATCTACAGCGAGGATGCTGCAGCGACTGGCTTCTCCGCCGCTGACCTGCGTGAGGGTGGCAAGGCGTACGACCAGTGGCCGGCGATCGCGGAGGGCTTGATCGAAAGAGCTGAAAGCAGGATTTCGCTGGTGTGTTGCAGTCAATGACGCCGCTGAAGCTCGACGTGTTTGGTCGCAGCGTCCTCATCGAGCGGCGTGCCGACCACTGGATTCCATGAGGTCGCGTTGATGCTCTACATGGTGGTTGAAAGGTTCAAGCATGGAGCGGCGGCCGAGATCTACCGCCGTGCGCGAGACCGTGGCCGCCAGCTCCCTGCCGGCCTCGAGTACATCGATAGCTGGGTCGATCTGGAATTCTCCAGGTGCTTCCAATTGATGCGCACCGACGACCCGGCATTGTTCTGCCGTGTGGATCCGGGCCTGGAGCGATCTCACCGATTTTGAAGTGATCCCGGTGCGTACGTCCGCAGAAGCGGCCGCGGCGATCCGAGGCGAGCGCTGAGGAACGTGCGAATGCCGGACCAGGAGCACGAGGAGGTGCTGCGATTCTGGTTTCCTCAGCAGATGGGCGAGGATCAGGCCATCGTGCGCCAGTTCGAGTGGTGGTTTCGCGGCGGAGCGGACGCGGCGATCGTCGAGCGATTTACGCCACTGTTGGAACAAGCCAAGGGCGGTGGCCTCGATCACTGGTCGAAGGCCCCGCGATCGCGGCTCGCGCTGATCATCGTTCTCGACCAGTTCACGCGATCGATCCATCGGGGGACAAGAGACGCTTATGCGCAGGATCCGAAGGCGATCGGTCTTGCACTTGAGGGCCTCGAGGTCGGTCACTACGCCGCTCTCGACACACCGTGGGAGAAGACCTTCTGTATCCTGCCGCTCGGGCACTCGGAGCAACTTGCGCACCTGGACCTCGCGGTCAAGCTCGCCGAGGACCTGGCGGCGCAGACGCCCGAGAACATCCGCAAGTTCATGGAACATTCCGCCTCGCAAGCGCGGGGACACCGGGACGTGATCGCGCGCTTCGGTCGCCAGCCGCATCGCAACGCCATCCTGGGACGGCAATCGACCCCAGAAGAGGTCGAGTACCTGGCGGCCGGTCAGTTCGTGCATCAGCGTTCATTACCGCCCTAGACTCGGGGCGAAGAGCCATCGAGGATTGCCACATGATCGTTCGCGCCTGGGCGGCCGAGGCATCGGCCGGAAACGTTGAGGAGTATGTTCGGCACTTTCACGAAGCTGTTCTCCCGGAGCTTGCCGATATCCCGGGTCACGCCGGGGCGTATCTTCTGCGGCGCGATGTCGGATCACACGTTGAACTCGTGGTGCTTACGCTCTGGGAGTCGATGGACGCGATCGTGCGATTCGCCGGGAACCCGCCCGACAGGGCGGTGATCACGCCAGCGGCGCGTGCGATGCTGCAAAGATTCGATTCAACGGTGCGGCACTTTGATGTCCTGCACTCGCCGCTGTGACAGGAGCGCAATGGCAATGCTGAAAATCCGTCAGATCGACCATATCGTGCTGCGCGTGGTCGACGTCCAGGCGATGCTGAGTTTCTACGTGGGCGTGCTGGGATGTACACCCGAAAAGGTTCAGGAGGAGGTCGGTCTGTACCAGGTGCGAGCCGGGAGCTCGTTGATCGACTTCGTTCCTGTCGATGGCAAGCTGGGCCGGATGGGAGGCGCCCCGCCGGGCCGTGAGGGCCGCAATCTCGATCACCTGTGCCTGCGAATAGATCCATTCGACGCAACGGAAGTCGCGGCGCGATTGACGGAACGAGGAATCGAAGTGGGCCCGGTCACATCTCGTTACGGCGCCGATGGATTTGGACCCTCGATCTACGTAAAAGACCCCGAGGGCAATACAGTCGAGTTGAGGGGTGGGTCATGGACTTGACGCAGCGCTGAGTAATACCAATGCGCACTGCAGTGATCATTGCGGGAGGTCTCGTGCTGCTGGGCTTGTTCGTTCTGGTAGCGCGTTGGTTGGGGAGCGCCGGCAACGTTCCCGTGGTCAACGCTGCAAAGATCTTCATTCCCATCTGGCTGATTGTCGCTCTGCTCAACATGTGGATCGGTGTCGCGCGCGCCGGTTATTCCGTGCGTGAGGAGTTCCCGATCTTCGTGGTGATATTCGCCATTCCAGCGGTCGTCGCCGCATTTCTGTGGCGGAAGTTCTCATGACGTACAGCGCGGAATCCGTCGATCGCAAAAGGGCAGCGGTGCGTACTCTTCTTATATTGTGTGCGGCGTCCGTGACGGCATCCTGCTCCAGCACCGCCTCCTTCAGCGGCACCTACGTGGGTAACGAGGCGGCGTCGGTGATGCCTCCAGGCCAGAAGGTACCGCCCAATTTTCGCTTGGTCATCGAGGATGATGGCGTCGCGACTCAAGACCGTTCAGACCTTCACTGCGGCTTCGGGCGAGGCCGTGCAGCTCGTGTGGCAAGGCGAGTGCGATGGCAAGGAACGGCCCGTAGTCGGTGCGGCGCCTCCGGGCATACAACTCAGCTGCCGTCGTTCCTCATCGGGTGCGCTGGTCAACACGGTCTCCAGCGCTGATTGGTCATATGTCGAAACGTGCGTCCTGGATTCGAAAGTGCGCATGACTTGCAAGGGAAACATGCTGGATGAGAAGGGCCAACCGCTGCCTTTCTCGTATGCGTTCGATCGTCAGGAGTAAGTGCGTGGAGCGCAATTGCCTTGTTGTCCATCATGCCTCCGTCAGTCCAAGCCCGGTCCACTGCAGCCTCAGCGCACCTCGAACCTGGCGTTGCGCACCGTGATCAAGTGGTGTGCTGCAGCGCTGCTGCTTTGCTCTGCATTCGGTGTACAGGCGGGTGCAGAACTGAAAAAAGAGACGTTCCAATTCGCTGGCCAGAAGCGCTCCTACTATCTATTCATCCCCGAAACCATTGAGTCAGATCAGCCAGCCCCGGTGGTGCTGATGCTTCACGGCTCCTACAGCGATGGCCGCGAGCTCACGAGCAAGTGGATCGACATCGCCAGGCGCGATGGACTGATTCTGGTCGGCCCAAACGCTCTCGATTGGACGCGCTGGCAGATACGCATCGATACCCCGGAATTCATGCGTGATGTGATCGACGAGGTGGCAAGGAAGCATCGTATCGACCGTCGACGCCTGTATGTATTCGGGCATTCAGGCGGGGCCGTATATGCGCTCACGCTCGGCATGCTGGAGTCGGAGTACTTCGCCGGAGTGGCGGTATACGCCGGCGCGTGGCGCGACAAGAGCAACTTCGAAGCGCTCACAGCGGCGCGACGGAAGATTCCTGTGCTGGTGATGGTCGGTGACAAGGATCAGTACTTTCCGATGAAAGTCGTAAAGAAAACAGTCACCGCAATGGAGGAGGCCGGGCATCCGGTGACCCTGACTGTTTACAGGGGTCACGGACATTCTTACGAGGATCTCGCGCCGGTCATCAACCAGGCGACGTGGGCATTCCTGAAACCGATCGAACTGGAAGTCACTCCACACTTTCAGTCCTACGGCTAGAGCGAATCGGTCCGACTGTGTACATTGCACGGTCAGTTTCCACACACGGAAAGTGATCAAAATGTGCATTCGGCGGCGGCATCTGTTGTGGCTATTCAGCCTCCTCCTCGCAGGCTGCGGTGGTGGTGGTGGCGGCGGCGGGGGTGGAAACACAAATGCGTGGACAATGGGCGTGTTTCCACCGGCTACGAACTTCGACGCGAAATGTGTGAGCCCGCGCAGCGGTACCGATCCGGCAACTGGCCGTGCTTTTCCCGATGTGCCAGGCACTGCCACTGATGAGAAGATGTGGTTGCGCTCCTGGACCAATGATCTGTATCTCTGGTACAGCGAAGTTCCGGATCTCGACCCGGCTTCGTACACGACACCGCAGTACTTCGATGTCCTGATGACCCCTGCGGTGACGCCCTCCGGCAACCCCAAGGACAAGTTCCATTTCACGCTCTCAAGCGCCGAGTGGTTTGCGCTGTCCGCAGTCGGGAGCGTCGGCGGGTTACGGCGCCCAGTGGGTCCTGCTTTCCACGATGCCACCACGACGTGCGGTAGTGGCGTACACCGATCCGAATTCACCGGCCGCACCGCAGGGTCAAGCACCGAAGCTTTTGCGAGGCACGGAGATCCTGATGGTCGACGGCGTCGACCTTGTCAACGCCAACGATCAGCAGCATCGATACGCTCAACGCGGGACTCTTTCCGACGGCGGCTGGCCAAACGCACAACTTCACGGTGCAAGATGTCGGGTCGCAAACAACGCGCATGATCACGATGACATCGGCGATCGTCACTTCAACCCCGGTGCAGAATGTCCAGGTCATCACGACCTGCAGCGGCCCAGTCGGCTACATGCTGTTTAACGACCACATTGCGACCGCGGAGGACCTGCTGATCGATGCGATCGAAACGTTGCAGGCATCGATCCGTCACCGACCTCGTGCTCGACATCCGCTACAACGGCGGCGGATTCCTCGATCTTGCGAGCGAGCTCGCGTTCATGATCGCCGGCCCTGGACGAACGACCGGAATGACCTTCGAGCAGCTGCAGTTCAACGACAAGCATCCGACAACTGATCCGGTGACGGGTCGAGCCTCATCGCGCCAATTCCGTTTCACAGCACGACCCAAGGCATCGGCAGTACGACGGGCCAGCCCTTGCCGACGCTGAACCTCGGGCGGGTTTTTGTGCTGACCGGTGGCAACACCTGTTCGGCGAGCGAGTCGATCATCAACAGCCTGCGCGGCATCGGCGTGGACGTAATCCAGATCGGCTCAACGACCTGCGGAAAGCCGTATGGCTTCTACCCGCAGGACAACTGCGGTACGACGTACTTCTCGATCGAATTCAGGGGCGTCAATGCGCGGGGTTCGGCGACTACACCGATGGGTTCTCGCCCAACAATACGGTGAGCGGCGCAGGAACGCGGATTCCCGGTTGTTCGGTCGCAGACGATTTCACATCATGCACTCGGTGATGAGGCCGAAGGCCGACTGGCGGCGGCGCTTGGCTACCGGGTGAGTGGCGCGGCGCGTGTGGGCCCGCGACCGGCATCGGTCCGCGCGCGCTTGCAGTCGAGATGCCAGTCGAGGACGGTGAAATGTTCAAGTCGCCGTGGCTCGAGAACCGGATACTGCGCCGGTGAGCGTCGCGCGCACACTGGCGCCGATTGCGATCGCACTCGGAACCTGTGCGTGCGGCACATTGCCTGCGGGAACCGATCTGCCGGCGGTCATCGTCTCGCCGACAGCGCAAAGCCGTGAAGAACTGCAGCAGACAGTTGCGAGTGCGCTGAACGACGCCCCCGTCACATTGGCCGACGATGCGCTTACGCGTGATAGCGTGCTGCTCATCGAGCGCAACCAGGCGCGCGATGCGCAGGGCGTGCCGTTGAGTGGTCGCGAGCTGGGCCGCCCCGAGAAATTTCAGCTCGTGAAGAACGGCAGGGACTGTGTGCTGATCCATGAGGGCAGCGGCAAGCGCTGGACACTCAAGCACACGCAGTGCTCGCCGATTTGATCGAGCGCCAAAACCGCTTACTCGTTTCGCAGACGGATGACGGACACTGTGACACCGATCGATCTGCGCTCGGACACGGTCACGCGTCCATCCCCGGGCATGCGCGCCGCAATGGCCGCGGCCGCGGTGGGTGACGATCAGTTCGGCGAAGATCCCACCATCAATCTGCTGCAGGAGCGAATCGCGGCGCTGCTCGGCAAGGAAGCGGCGTTGTGGCTGCCTACCGGGACGATGGCGAACCAGGTGGCGCTGCGCGTGCTCACGCGGCCGGGCGATGACGTCATCGTCAGTCGCGGCGAGCCACGCGGTGTGGCACGAAACCGGCGGATCCGCCGCCAATGCCGGCGTGCAGTTCACCGAGATCGGCGGCAACGGAACCTTCGACGCCGCAGAATTCGCGGCTGCGTGCAAGCCGCGCGGACACATCATCTATCCGCCGACGACGCTGGTCGAAGTCGAGAACACCCACAATCGCGCCGGCGGCGTGATCTTTCCGCAGGAGGGCGCGAGGCGGATCTGCGAAACGGCGCGCGAGCGCGGTATTGCGACCTATCTCGATGGCTCTCGACTATGGAATGCCGCGGCGGCCACTGGTGATTCGCTGGCTACACTGGCAGCACCTTTTGATCTCGTGGCGGTCGCGCTCTCGAAAGGACTTGGCGCGCCGGGTGGCTCGCTGCTCGCTGGAACGCGCAGCGTGATCGCACAGTGCGTTCGTTATCGGCGTATGTCTGGCGGGGCGATGCGCCAGGTTGGCATCTTTGCAGCCGCGGGACTTTACGCACTCGACCACAATCTCGATCGACTGCGCGAGGATCATCTGCATGCGCAGCTGTTAGGTCAGCGCCTCGCGGCGAGCAAGCGCGTGAGGCTCGATCTCGCAACGGTGCAGACGAACATCGTCGTCTTCGGTCTGACGGAAGATGCGCCGGATGCAAATGTGATCGTGGCCGGCGCGCGCAGTCGCGGCGTGCTGATCTACGCTTTCGGGCCGAGGACGATCCGCGCCGTGACACACCTCGATGTCTCTCAGCAGCAGTGCGAACGGGCCGCCGAAATACTGGTCGAGCTCATCAACGGCTGAAGGAGCGCCCGGATGCTCGTTGCGTTGCAGTTCATCACGTATCTGGCCTGCGCGATTTTCGCGGGAGCGGCCCTCTACGTGACGCTGGTCGAGCACCCGGCGCGCATGCAGTGCGAGACGCGCATCGCTGCGACCCAATGGGCGCCGAGCTATTGCTGGAACGCTGGGGACGATTGCACGCTGTGCGGACGTTGCTCGGGATGATCGCACTCGTGCTCCTCACATGGTTGTTCGTCGCGTCGTGAGCCACTCGCTCGCGGGCCGGCGCGCCTGCGCATCCTTCAGTGGCGGCAAGGATTCCTGTCTCGCGTTGTGGCGCGCACAACGGGCGGGCCTGGAAGTGCATTCACTCGTCAACGTGCTGGAGGAAACCGGGGAGCGCAATCGCTCGCATGGTGTTCCCAGGTCTTTCCTGCAGGCCCAAGCGGACGCGCTCGGTTGCGACCTGGTTGCACCGGTGGCCTCGTGGCAAGACTACGAAGCGCACTTCACGGCGACGCTGCGCGAGCTGCAATCACGCGGTATCGAGATCGTAATTTTCGGGGACATCGACCTGCAGGCACATCGCGAATGGGAAGAAAGAGTCTGTGCCGCCGCCGGCCTGACCGCATATCTGCCGCTATGGCACGAGCCTCGTGACCTGATCGCACAAGAAGTACTGCGGGAAGGCTTCGAAGCGTATGTGGTGTGCACGGACAGTCGCTCGTTGGCGGATGCATTCTGTGGCCGCCGCTACGATGCGCAATTTCTCAAGGATCTGCCGCCCGGTGTCGACGCTTGTGGCGAGAACGGCGAGTTTCACACTTTCGTGTTCAATGGCCCGATGTTTGAGCAAGCGGTGCCGTGCAGAGTTGTCGGCTTCGAGGATTACACGGCGCCCGCATCGCTCGGTGGCGTGCGCTATCGTTTTGCAAAGCTCGCCTGACGTCCGCTAGCTGTTCTTGCGCTTCGGCGCTTTCATGCCTGCAGCAATGCGCGTCCTCGCCTCTTCGATACTGAGTGCACCACGATTGACGTCGAGAATTGTATCTACGATCAGATCGGCCTGGTCGGCGTGCAGCTCGCCGAGGTGCGCAGTGACGATGCGGCCCTTCGCGTCGACAAAGACAGTGCACGGCAAGCCGATCGAACCGAGACCGAAGGCAGTAGCGGCATCGAGTCCATCCTCTTCGCCGATCAGCAACGGGTAGTTGATGCCCGCTTCTTTCGCGTAGGGCAGCACCTTGTCGCGGAAATCGACCGCGATGCCGATCACGACCACGTCCTGGGCGGCGCGCGCGGTGCTGAGAGCTTTCAGCATCGGGATCTCGCGCCGGCAGGGCGCACACCAGGTCGCCCAGAAGTTGATCACCAGCGTCTTGCCGTCCCACTCGGTGATCGAGCGCGATTTGCCGTCGGCGTCTTCGAGAGAGAATACCGGCCGCATCTTCGGAACCGGCGCGGATGAGGCAACGGACGTGTCGGGTTCTTGGGCGGCCGCAGGCGGAGGTGTCGAAGCTACGGGACTTTCGTGCATCACTCGATAAGCACCGAACCCGACCGTGGCGGCCGCGATGATGGAAACGGCGATGAGTACGCTATTGACGGCGCGGCTCATGTCGCGGGGCTCGCGACCGCCTGCGCGACATGCTCGCTGAACTTGTCGGCCTTGACGTAACCCACCAGGCGGAAATTTTGACGCTCGACACCGTCGGTCCCAAAGAACGCAATCGTCGGCGGTCCGAAGATGCCAAAGCGCTTGAGTAACGCCTGGTCCTCGGCGTTGTTCTCGGTGACGTCCGCGCGCAGCAGCCAAACCGGCGTCAGCACTGCCTTCACCTTCGGGTCCGGGAAGGTGTACTTTTCCATTTCCTTGCAGGACACGCACCACTCAGCCGAGAAATCGAGCATGACGGGACGGCCGGCCGCTTTCGCCGCGGCGAGCTCGCGATCCAGGTCAGCCACCGAACGCACCAGCTTGAATTCAAGGCCAGACGAAGCGCTCGCCGCGGTTGAGCGGCCCGTGCCCACGCCCTTGAGTGGCTGAAATGGATCGGAATTGCCAGCAGCCGCTCCGACCAGCATCAGCACACCCCACACGGCGACGACTGCGCTGACACCTCGGCCCAACCAGCGCGCGCCCGATGCAGCGCGACCGCTCTGGAACGCGCCGAGCACGAAAACTGCGGTGAGAAGCAGGACGCCCCAGAGTGCCAGGGCGACCGGCCCCGGCAGGATGCGCTGGACCATCCAGATCGCGACCCCGAGAAAGAGGATCCCGAAGAAACGCTTGACGGTTTCCATCCAAGCGCCGGCTTTCGGCAGGAGCTTTCCGGCCGATGCACCAACGATCAGCAACGGTGTGCCCATGCCGATGCTCAGCGCAAACAGCGCCAGCGCGCCACGAACGACATCCCCGGCCTGGCCGATCACGGCCAGCGTAGCGACGAGTGGCGGGGCGACGCAGGTGGTGACGATGAGTGCGGATAGCGCGCCCATGACTGCCGTGCCGGCGTAGCTTCCTGCCTTCTGCTGGTTGCTGAGCGAAGCCAGGCGGGTCTGGATTGCCGCCGGTACCTGCAACTCGTAGACGCCAAACATCGCGAGCGCGAGCACCACGAAGAGCAGGGCGAACAGCACGATGATCCAGGTCTGTTGAAAGACCGCTTGCGCCTGCTGACCGGCGGCTGCGAAAGCGGCGCCTGCGACCGTATAGGTCACTGCCATGCCCAGTACGTAGGCAAGGGAGAGCGCAAAGGCCTTGCGTGTGGTCACATTGTTGCCGTGACCGGCAATAATCCCCGAAAGAATGGGTACCATTGGCAACACGCACGGCGTCAATGAGAGCAACAGACCAAAGCCGAAGAAGGTCGCGAGGACCAGCAGAATATTGCCGCTCTGGATGAGTCGTGCGAGCCGATCCTGCTCCGAGATCAGTCCACCACTCGACGCGCCCCTGGACCCGAGGCCAGAGGCATCAACCGGCGCCAGCGAGAGCTGCAGTGTCTTGGTGATCGGTGGGTAGCACAGGCCGGCGTCGGCGCAGCCCTGGTACGTCACCTTCGCATCGAAGGACCCGCCGCCAGGAGAAGCGCGCGAAAACGGCACGTCGGATTCGAGGAACTGGTGATAGACCTGCTGGGTGCCGAAATACTCGTCGGTCTTCTCGTCACCCTGCGGCAGCTCGGGCGCGCCGAGCTGGACGATCTGGCTGTCGCTCGCCGCTTTGATCTTCGCCTTATAGAGGTAGTAGCCATCCGCGATGGTCCAACGCAGGTGCAGGGTGTTCGGCCCTGTCACCTCGCCAGAAAAGCGAAACGCTTCATCAGGGGGCAGGAACTCGTCATCACCGCTCGCACTGCCGCTGAGAAGCGGCGGATTCGACGCGCCGATGGCCGTGTATAAGGAGCCGGCACCCGCGAGCACCAAGGCGGCAAGCAATCGCAGGAGTCGTAATTTCACTCGGGCTTCTCTCCTCAAGGCGCGAGGTTCTGACCCAGCCATTCGAGGTAGCGTTCCGAGCCACCCGTGATCGGCAGCGTAATCACTTCGGGAAGTTCCGCCGGGTGCAACTCCTCAATTCTCTTGCTGAGCCTCGGCAACAGTCGCTCACTCGTTTTGATCATGAGGAGCGATTCGGTCTCCGTTTCGAGCTTCCCCTTCCACCAATAGGTCGAAACCATCCGGCTGAGTCGATTGACGCAGCTCGCCAGGTGCTCTTCGACCAGCGTGGTGCCGATACGGCTCGCAACCACGTCCTCCGGGCAGGTACAGAGAACCAAAATATACTTTTCTGTCATATGGTTACGTGGTTCTCAAGCGCCCGGGGAGCCGCCCGGGAGAATACCGACCGATAGACCCTCTGTCATGTACGAAGTCCACGCTGCGCCTTGATTTTAAAGCTTTCGCCACTATCATTAGCAGCCACGTCAGGGGAGTGCTAATAACATTTCCCCCGATTCTGTTAAACAAACCAAATCTAGAGGAGCTGGAGCCCATGAAGATCCGACCGCTTCATGATCGCGTGATCGTCAAGCGCCTGGAGGAAGAGCGTACTTCCCCTGGCGGCATCGTGATCCCCGACACCGCGGCCGAGAAGCCGATCCGCGGCAAGGTCATCGCGGTCGGCAAGGGCAAGATCCTCGAAAACGGCAACGTTCGTCCGCTCGACGTCAAGGTCGGCGACAAGATCCTGTTCGGCAAGTACAGCGGAACCGAAGTGAAGGTCGACGGCGAGGAGTATCTCGTCATGCGCGAAGAAGACGTCATGGCCGTCATCGAAGGAAGTAATCGTGACAGCAACGAACTCAACTCACGACATCGAGTTTCTAGAGGATCATTCATGGCAGCAAAAGAAGTACGTTTCAGCGATGACGCCCGCAGCCGCATGCTCCGCGGCGTCAACATCCTGGCCAATGCGGTCAAGGTGACGCTCGGCCCGAAGGGCCGCAACGCCGTGCTCGAGAAGAGCTTCGGCGCCCCCACCGTCACCAAGGACGGCGTGTCGGTCGCGAAGGAAATCGAGCTCAAGGACAAGTTCGAGAACATGGGCGCGCAGATGGTGAAGGAAGTCGCTTCCAACACCTCCGACGAAGCCGGTGACGGCACGACGACCGCCACGGTGCTCGCCCAGGCGATCGTGCGCGAGGGCCTCAAGGCCGTCGCCGCCGGCGCCAACCCGATGGACCTCAAGCGCGGCATCGACAAGGCCGTGATCACGGCCATCGAAGAGCTGAAGAAGCTCTCGAAGCCGTGCAAGGACCAGAAGGCGATCGCGCAGGTCGGCACGATCTCCGCCAACAGCGACGAGTCGATCGGCAAGACGATCGCCGACGCGATGGAGAAGGTCGGCAAGGAAGGCGTGATCACGGTCGAGGAAGGCTCGGGCCTGCAGAACGAACTCGACGTCGTCGAGGGCATGCAGTTCGACCGCGGCTACCTCTCGCCGTACTTCATCAACAACCAGCAGAACCAGACGGCCGAGCTCGAGAATCCGTACATCCTTCTGTACGACAAGAAGATCTCGAACGTCCGCGAGATGCTGCCGCTGCTCGAAGGCATCGCGAAGGCCGGCCGTCCGCTGCTCGTCGTCGCCGAAGACGTCGAAGGCGAGGCGCTGGCGACGCTGGTCGTCAACACGATCCGCGGCATCGTCAAGGTCGCGGCCGTCAAGGCCCCGGGCTTCGGCGACCGTCGCAAGGCCATGCTGCAGGACATCGCGGTCCTGACCGGCGGCCAGGTGATCTCCGAGGAAGTCGGCCTGTCGCTCGAGAAGGCGACGCTCAACGATCTCGGCCAGGCCAAGAAGATCGTCGTGGAGAAGGAAAACACCACGATCATCGACGGGCACGGCAAGGCGCCGACATCAAGGCCCGCATCGCCCAGATCAGGCAGCAGATCGAGGAAGCCACCTCCGACTACGACAAGGAAAAGCTGCAGGAGCGCATGGCCAAGCTCTCCGGCGGCGTTGCCGTGATCAAGGTCGGCGCTGCGACCGAGATCGAGATGAAGGAAAAGAAGGCCCGCGTCGAAGACGCGCTGCACGCGACCCGTGCGGCCGTCGAGGAAGGCGTGGTCCCGGGCGGTGGCGTCGCGCTGATCCGCGCGCAGAAGGCGCTCGAGAAGCTGGAGGGTGCGAACGAGGACCAGACGATCGGCATCAAGATCCTGTCGCGCTCGATCGAGGAGCCGCTGCGCCAGATCGTCGCCAACGCCGGTGAAGACGCGGCGGTCGTGCTGGACAAGGTCAAGGAAGGCAAGGGCACGTACGGCTACAACGCCGCGACGGGCGAGTACGGCGACATGCTCGAGATGGGCATCCTCGACCCGACCAAGGTCACGCGTCTGGCGCTGCAGAACGCCGCTTCGGTGGCGGGCCTGCTGCTGACGACCGAAGTGATGGTCGCCGAGGCCCCGAAGGATGACGACCACAAGCACGGCGGCCTTCCGGGCGGCATGGGCGGCATGGACATGTAAAAGACCACCCCAAGAAAGTTTGCCGAAGACGGCAATACTTTCTGGGGACCCCGGCAAGAAAAGCCGGGACATGGACGAAGAAAGCCCCGCTTCGGCGGGGCTTTTTTTTGCCCGAGATTTTTTCGCCCCAGATTCTTTCGACCCTAGAATCGACACCCATGAGCGATCTCGAGCGCAGCGTCGAGCAGTTGCCGCCGGCGTTGCGGCCGGCGGCGCAACGAGTGCTCGAGAAGCTGGCTGAGAATCCCGACCTCATGCGCGCGCTCGCGGCTGCGCCGACCGAGGTGCAGTCGAGTGCTTCACGCGTCTTCGCGGTCAGCGAGTTCGTGAGCGCTGCCTGCTGCGCAGGATGCAGGCCTCATCCCGGAGCTGCTCGCTGCGCCCGGCCTCCTCGTCGCGCGCGAACCTGGCGATGCCGCGGCAAGAGCCTGGCTCGAGAGGTCAAAGCAGCAAGCACCGAAGAAGAGGCGATGCGTGCCCTGCGCATCTGGCGTCGACGCGAGCTGGCGCGAATTGCGTGGCGTGATCTCGCCGGGTGGTCGAGCGTCGAGGAGACGCTGCGGGATCTCAGCGAAGTCGGCGAATCCGCCGTGCGATGTGCCTGCGAATTCGCTACGCAAGCTCAAGCGCGCATCTACGGAACACCTCGATCGCCATCGGGCGAGCCTCAATCGCTCGTGGTGCTCGGCATGGGCAAGCTCGGCGGCGGCGAGCTCAACTTCTCCTCCGACATCGATCTCGTGCTGCTGTTTCCCGAGGCAGGCGAGACGGACGGGCGCCGATCGATCAGCAACGAGGAGTTCTTCACGCGCGTCGCGCGCGGCTTGATCCGATTGCTCGATGCCGTGACGGCCGATGGCTTCGTCTTCCGCGTGGACATGCGCCTGCGGCCGTTCGGCGACTCCGGGCCGCTGGTCGTGAGCTTCGGTGCGTTCGAGAACTACCTGCAGCAGCACGGCCGCGACTGGGAGCGTTACGCGTACGTCAAGGCGCGCGCGCTCACCGGCGTCGAGGAGTACGAGCAGCTGTTTCAACAGGCGCTGCGGCCCTTCGTCTACCGGCGTTATCTCGACTTCGGCGTGTTCGAGTCGCTGCGCGCGATGAAGGAGCTGATCGCACGCGAAGTCGAGCGACGCGAGCTGCGTGACAACATCAAGCTCGGTCCCGGCGGCATCCGCGAGATCGAGTTCATCGTGCAGGCGCTGCAGCTGCTGCGTGGCGGAAGCGATCGACGGCTCCAGTCGCAGTCTTGCTCGCGGTGCTACCGCTGCTCACCGGGCAGAAGTTGCTGCCCGCGCAAGCAGTCGAGGAGCTCAAGGACGCCTATCTGTACCTGCGCCGCCTCGAGAATCGCTTGCAGATGCTCAACGACGAGCAGACCCACACCTGCCTGAGGAACCCCGCCCGGGAGCGTCTGTGCCTCGCGATGCAGGCGCAGAGCTGGGAGGCGCTCAACGCCGAGCTCGAGCGGCATCGCGCAGCAGTGACGCGCCAGTTTCAGTTCCTGCTTTCCACTTCGGCTCCTCACGGCATCAGCGCCGGCACTCGCGCGCGAGCTCGAGGCATTCCTTGAAAGTAGCGCCTCGCCACAGACCATACAGGCGAGCATCGAGAAGCTCGGGCTGCCGGATGCCGGCGGCGCTCACTGCGCAACTCGATGAGTGGCGCAAGAGCAGTTGTCGTGCAACGACTCGGCGAGACGGCGCGCCGCCGGCTGCAAATCCTGATGCCGCGATTGCTGGCCGCGCTCAAGGACACGGCCGATCCTGTCACGACGCTGCGGCGGACGTTGCGCATACTCGAAGCGGTCGGCAGCCGCAGCGCCTATCTCGCGCTTCTCAACGAGAATTCGGCGGCGCTGCAGCGCCTGGTGCAGATCTGCGCGCGCAGCGAGTTCCTCACCCAGCAGATCGTCGTGTTTCCGCTGCTGCTCGATGAGCTGGTGGACGAGCGGGTTCTCGATGAGCTGCCGAGCCGCGAGCAATTCGCTGCCGAGATCCGGGTACGGCTCGAGCACGTTCCCGATGCGGATCCCGAGCACCAGGTCGAGGCGTTGCGGCAGTTCCAGCGCGCCGCGCTGTTTCGCGTGGCGCTTGCGGATCTCACCGGGCGCCTGCCCGTGATGCAGGTGAGCGATCGTCTCACCGACATCGCCGAGCTGATCATCGGTGAGGCGATGCAACTCGCTTGGCAGCAAGTCACCCAGCAGCACGGCGTGCCGATGTGTGGAACTGCGGATGCGCTGCGGCGCGGCGAATGTTGCCGCGATCGGTTACGGCAAGTTGGGAGCGCTCGAGCTCGGCTATGCATCGGACCTCGACCTGGTCTTCCTGCACGATTCGACGGGCGACGTGCAGCGCACGAATGGGTCGCGCGCTCTCGACAACGGCGCGTTCTTCCTGCGACTCGGGCAGCGGATCATGCACCTGCTGACGCTGCATTCGGCAGCAGGCCGGCTCTACGAAGTCGACATGCGCTTGCGGCCGAGCGGCAAGGGCGGGCTGATGGTGACGCAGATCGATGCCTTCCACGAGTACCAGAAGTCGGAAGCCTGGACCTGGGAGCACCAGGCGCTGCTGCGCGCACGAGCAGTGGCGGGCGCCGACGCCCTGCGGCGTCGCTTCGAAGACATCCGCGTCGACGTCCTGTGTCACCACGTGCGACGCGATTCGCTCCGCGAGGAAGTGCGCAAGATGCGCGAGCGTATGCGCGCCGAGCTCAGCAAGGCACGTGCCGCGACAATTCGATGTCAAGCAGGATCCCGGCGGCATCGCCGACATCGAATTCCTGGCGCAGTACTGGGCACTCAAGTGGGCGGATCGCTACCCGCCGCTGATCATGTTCTCGGACACGATCCGACAACTGGAATCGGTCGCCTCCGCCAACCTGGTCGAGCAGGCGACGGTGGATTGCTGACCGGCATCTATCGCGCCTATCGCGCGACCCTGCATCACCGCTCGCTGGAGAACCTGCCGCCGGTGGTCGATGAGCGGCGAATTTGCCGCGGAGCGCGGACGGGTGATTGCGATTTGGAAGGCGGCGATGTCGGTGGCGTGATCCGCTATACTTCGCCGCCAGACATTGCCAGCGGGATCGAGGACTCACAGAGTGGTCGCCACTGAACCCACCACCAAGCGCACGCTGATCCAGCCGAACGCCCAGAACCAGTACCAGGTCACGCGCGAGGATCTGCCGCTGTCGTGCCCGATGCCGCAGATGTATCTGTGGAATTCGCATCCGCGCGTGTATCTGCCGATTGAACCGACCGGCTGGGCGAAGTGCCCTTACTGCGGCGCGGAATATACGCTGACGAAATAGGCGCGGGCGGCAGCTCGGCGCCTCAGGCGCCCTTGCCGTAATCCTTGTAGGATTTTTCCTCGACGATCTTCGAGCCGAGCTTCACGTTGATGCGCTTCTTGATGGCAGCACGTTCATCGTTATTGACATAGACGGCGCGCGCCAGCTCGATGAAATGCGCGTCGAACGCGCGGCGTGACTTCGTGATCGCGAATGTCATCTTCGATATCCCAAAGACGCCCGTTCACCGCTTCAAGTGCTTTCTCCTCGGCGCCCACGTCGATGCCACGCGGCACGGACTCGCGCCAGGTGACCTCGAGGAGCTCGAGCTCATGGCGCACGTTCGCAAGCTTCGCTGCGTCGGTCATGCGCTGTGCCTTGATGCGCAGAATCGTGATCTTGTCGATCAATTCCCCCGGGGAGATCGGAACCAGGATCGTATTCATGCCCACTTCCTGGGCTGCTTGCCCCGCTGACTCATGAGCTTGTCGAGCTTGCGCGTAACATCCTCAGGCTTGATGAGATCCATCACGCCCGGTTTCTCGATCTTGGTCGTCCAGGCAATTTCGCTCGCCGGGCGACCGAGGTACTTGCGAGCCGCTTCATCGTACTTGTTCACGCACCAGGAACGGCTCAGATACGGGCCACTGCGCTCCGGGTTGGTCGCAGCGTAAAGACCGATGACCGGAGTTCCGACTGCGGTCGCCATGTGCACTGGGCCGGAGTCTGGGCTCAGCAGGACGTCGGCACGCTGCAAGAGTGCCAGGAGCTGCGGCAGAGTATCGCGGCCGACTGTATTGATGAGCGGTAGTTGAACCGCGCTCTCGATGGCCCGCGCCATGTTTCGCTCGGTATGCGTCGGGCCACCCGTCAGGACGACTCGCATCGCGTGCACGCGCGCTGCGTGATCAGCGACGTGGGCGTAGTACTCCGCACGCCAGTTGCGGCGTGCGTGGCTCGAGCATGGACTGATGACCAGCGTCGGTCGCTGATCGTTGATGATCTGCGCAGCGTAGTGGCGCGCATCCCCCGGCAGCGGGATGCCCCAGCGCAGCACGCGGTCGTGCGCGCCGAGCGCCTCGGCAAAACTGAAGAAGGTGTCCATCACATGCTCGCGTTCGCGAGGGGCGATGCGATGCGTAGTGAACAGCCACTGCAGCTCGCGTGCTCGTGCCCGATCGAAGCCGAGCTTGACCGGAGCGCGTACGTAGCTGCTGAGGAAGCTCGCGCGCAGCGCGAGCTGCATGTGCAGCAGCAGGTCGAAGCGCTGCTCGCGCACCGAGACGCGAAAATGCTTCAGATCCCGGAACGCGTGGCGCTTATCGAAGGTGATAAACTCGATCTCCTGAATGAGACCAAGAAGCTTTGCCTCGACCTTGCCGATGATCCATGTGAAACGCGCCTCCGGCCAGGCCTGCTGGAGAGTTCGCACCACCGGCAGCACGTGACAGACATCGCCGATGGCCGAGAGCCTCAGGATGCAGACATTGCGCGGGGGCTTGGTGAGAATCACTGGAATCGAATGACCGCGAGTTGCGCTTCGCCCGCTTCGGTGGTTGCTGATGTGCGTCATGTGCCGACGCGAGACGGCGCCATGCTATATGACGCCTCCCGGGTGGGCAACGCGAGCCCCGCGCTCTTCGATGTCGATGCCTGGCGCGCCACGGGCGCGCTTGCGGCGACGAGCGCCGGCCGTGGTGCGGCGTTCTTCATTACCGCTGACGGTCACGAATGGGTGCTGCGACACTATCGCCGCGGCGGCTGGATTGCGCACCTGACGCCAGATCGCTACGTGTGGACAGGTGAGGCGCGCACGCGGCCGTTTCGCGAATGGCAATTGCTGCGCGACCTGCATGATGCGGGATTGCCGGTTCCGGCTCCGGTCGCCGCTCAGTATCGTCGCAGCGCTCTCACGTACCGTGGCGATCTGATCACCGAGCGGATCGCCCGCGCCAACCCACTGTCTTCCCTGTTGCAGCAAGCGCCGGTATCAGCCGCGACCTGGCGGATGATCGGAGCATGCATTCGTCGCTTTCACGACGCGGGCGCCTGCCATGCCGATCTCAATGCTCACAATGTTCTGCTCGATGATCACGGCAAGGTTTTCGTGGTCGATTTCGATCGAGGTTCGCGCCGCGCACCGGGGGCCTGGCGGATGAAGAATCTCGCACGCCTGAAGCGCTCACTGCTCAAGATCTGCCGCGATCTGCCCGCCGATCGGCTCGACTCGCGCAGTTGGAGCGCAATTGCGGAAGGCTATGACGATGCCGAGGTGACGAGCCGCGCGGGGCTGCGCTGAGCATGCGCTTCATCTACATCGGGCTCGCGTATCTGCTGGTGCCATTCGCCTTCGGGACAATACTGTGGCGTGGATTCAAGGACCGGAGCTATTGGAAGAATCTCAGCGAGCGTTTCGGCTTCGGGCGCCGCGAGACCCTGGCGACCATCTGGGTGCACGCAGTATCGATGGGAGAGGTCCAGGCAGCCGCACCCCTGGTGCGCGCACTGCGCTCGCGCTACTCGCATATGCCGTTGGTGCTGACGACGGTCACGCCGACCGGGGCGCTTCGCGCCCGGAGCCTCTTCGGCGAGGACGTCCATGTCCGGTTTGTGCCCTACGACCTGCCGGCTTGCGTGCGCCGCTTCTTCGACCGCGCTCGGCCACGGCTCGCGGTGATTCTTGAAACGGAACTGTGGCCGAATCTGTATCGCGAGTGCGGAAGACGAAGCGTACCCTTGGTGCTGGCGAGTGCACGTATTTCGCCGCGGTCAGTGGGGCGGTATCGCCTGCTCGTGAGCCTGTTCCGGCAAACGTTGTCGCACGGCATCGTGATCGCCGCTCAAAGCGAGAATGACGCGGAGCGCTTCAAGTCGATCGGCGCCAACCCACAGCGTACGCACGTGATTGGCAACATCAAGTTCGATTTCGAGTTGCCGGAGGGAGTGGCCGCGGCAGGGAAACAACTGCGCGAACTGCAAGCTCCAAGCAGACCGGTGTGGATCGCCGGAAGTACTCACGAGGGGGAAGAAGACGCGGTACTCGATGCACACGTGCGCGTGCAACAGCAAATCGGCAACGCCCTGCTCGTGCTCGTGCCGCGCCACCCGAACCGCTTTGAGTCGGTTGCAAACACCTTGCGCCGACGGGCGTTTCGTTTCGTCAGCCGCAGCGCGGGCGGGCAGGTTCGACCGGAGACCGAAGTGTGGCTGGTCGATACTCTTGGCGAGTTGCTGACGTTCTATGCGGCTGCGGATGTTGCATTTGTGGCGGGCAGCCTCGTGCCGATCGGCGGGCACAACCTGCTGGAGCCCGCTGCGCTGGGACTACCGATATTGACGGGCCCCCACAACTTCAACAGCGAAGACGTCGCGCACCTGCTCTTGGAGGTAGGCGCCGCGCGCGTGGTGCACAACGCCGACGAGCTCGCGGTCGAGATCGCGCGACTGCTTGGGGAGCCGATGGAACGCCACCGCATGGGCGACATCGGCCGCCGGACGCTCGATAAGAATCGCGGCGCGCTGCAGCGGCTCCTCGATCTGATCGACCCGCTCGTGCGGCAGTAGCAACCTCGGAGGTATCAGCCCTGCGGCGGGGGCGGCTGAGTCACCGGCTCGGACGGCGGCGTTTGCGGATTTGTGCCCGACGACGGCGGCATGGGCTGGGGCTGCACTGTGGGTGACGCAGCGGTTGCAGTCAGCCACTGGTTCACATCGTTGATGTCCTGCGCCTGCAGCGTGCCTGCCGCTCGCTTCAGCCTGATCACATTGAGCACGTAATCATAGCGGCTGCGCGCGTACTCCGTTTCCGCCTGCGCCAGCCGGCGTCGCGCTTCGAGCACGTCCACCGCAGTACGCGTGCCGACTTCATAACCGGCTTCCGTCGCCTGCAATGCAGTGCGACTCGACTCCAATGCCTGCCGCAGAGCCTGCACACGCGACAGTTCGGACAGCACACCGAGGTACGCGTCGCGCGTTTCGCGCTCCGTTGACCGCGCGGTCGCTTCAAGGCGCTCGCGCGCGGCGCGGTGCAGGTAAACCGCCTCACGCACGCTGGAATTTACGGCGCCGCCGCTGTAAATGGGGAAATTGAGCTGCAGGGAAATCGTATCGTCCGTGAAATTCGAGTCAGTCGGACCCTTGAGCGAAGTGTTGCTGGTGACATCCACCGTGGTTGTCGTCTCGTTGGAGTCGAAATCCGAGTGGCTCGCCACCAGGTCGAGCGACGGCAGATGTCCGCTGCGTCGGATCGAAATCGTATCCCGCGCGATTTCGGCGGCGAGGCGGCTCGAAATCAGGCCGGAATTCTGCTCCATCGCGGTTTTGACCCACTGCTCCTCATCCTGCGGGTCCGGCGACTTGAGGGGCATCGCTTCGGAGAGCTTGGAAAGCGATTCGAAAGGATCGCCGGTGAGCTCGCGCAGCTGCTCATGCGCGGTCGCGAGCGCGCGCTTCGATGCGATCACGACGGCATTCGCGTTGTCGAAGGCGGCCTTCGCTTCCTGCACATCGGTGATCGCGATCAACCCCACTTCGAAGCGCTTGTTGGCCTGCTCGAGCTGGCGGGAGATGGCATCCCGCGCGCTGGTAGCGGCCTGCAACGTATCTTCTCCGGCCAGTACGTCGAAATAACGTTCAGCGGCACGCACGACGAGATCCTGCTCCGCGACGACGTAATTGGCCTCGGCCTGGGCGACCTGCGAGTCCGCTTGCTTCAGAGTCATCCAGCGATCCCACCGGAACACGGACTGGGTAAGGCGAAACTCATACTGCGTCGTGTCGGCGTCCGATTCTTGGGTCGTTGGAACGTTCAGAATGGCGACGTTGCCGCTGGCGTCTGTGAAGCGCTGCGGGAACGTTGAACCGCCGTCCCGATTAGTCCGGCCGATGCTGCCTAGGGCCAGCACCTGAGGCAGTAGCTGACTGAGGGCGCGCGGCTTCGCCTCCATCGCTGCCAGACGGTTCGCCTCGGCCTCGCGGATCAGCGGGTCGTTCTGAGCGGCACGCTGGTAAACTTCAAGTAAATCAGCGGTATATGCAAGCGGAGCGACCAGCATAGTCGCCAGCACAGAGATCGCAGCGCGAGTTGGTCCGTTCATCGGCTCCCCTTCTAGAACCTGCAGTCCCAAGGACAACTAGTGTTGTATAAGACTATATCACCTAGCAATATCCGACAAGGCGCGTCGGACATTCACAGTGATGCAATTGTTCAATACTCGGGAATCGAGGGGTCGAGCTCTCGCGACCAGGCAAGGATGCCCCCGGTGAGATTGGCGACCGACTTGAATCCCTGTTGTTCGAGAAACTTCGCCACTTCCAGGCTCCGCCGACCAGAGCGACAGATAACCACCGTCTCGCGCTCAGGGTCGAGTTCCTTGATGCGATCGCGGACCTGGCCCATGGGTATGTGGACGACGTCCGGAACGCTCGCGACCTTGAGTTCCCAGTCCTCGCGCACGTCGAGAAGCACGGCACCTGCGCCCCGGCGCGCCTGGAATTGCGTCGGTGTGATTTCGCCCACCATGACTCAGAACAGAAAGCGCGGCGGTTGCGGCGCGTTGATCAGCGGCTCGATCACCGTCTCGAACAGGCTCTCCTGAACCCACTGGGTCTCGGAGGCGCGCCGTATCAGGCGTGCTTCCATCACCGGGGATTCCCCTACGACGACCACCAGCCGACCACCGATCTTGAGGGCACGCTCGAAGCGGTGATCGTAGACGGGCATAGAGCCGGTCACTGCAATCGCGTCGTAGCGCGGTGAATGATCAAGCATCATGGCGTCCTGAGTTTCAATCTGCACCCCGCTGACGCCTGATGCGCGCAGGTTTTCCTTCGCAAACTCGCACAAGTCCGCGAAGATCTCGATGCTGTGCACCTTGCTGCAAAGTCGCGCCAGGCAGGCCGCGAAAAAGCCGCTCCCGGCGCCGACCTCGAGCACGTCGTCGGTCGGGTCGAGCTCGAGCGCCTGCAGAAAGCGGCCTTCCATCTTGGGCGCGAGCATGAATTGTCCGTGCCCGATCGGGATCTGCGTGTCCGCGAAGGCGAGTTCGCGGAACGCTTCCGGCACGAACAGTTCGCGGCGCACTTGGGCAAGCGCTCCCAAAACTCGCTCGTCGAGCACTTCCCAGGCACGCACCTGTTGCTCGATCATTTGCCTGCGCGCGATTTCGACGTTCATGATTCGTGTCGATGGAATCCGGGCAGCTGTAAACCTGCGCCCGGCCTCGAAGAAGGTTGCACAGGTTACGGAGTTTCATAGGGTCAAACAAGCGCGGCGCCGCACCGAAACTCAACCATTATGGTGAAAAGTAGGCAGGCACGAGGGGGCCATCGGCTATCCTTAGTGACCAGAAGAGCGCGCCAGAACAAAACGTAGCAACGCGCCACCACTGCACCCGGATGTCACAGAGGTCAGCCAGGACCTCGGGATCGGAAGGCTCCCCACAACCGACATGCCAACGCTTGTAATTCTCACGCTGGCCCTGGGTTTGATAGCAGCCGGCGCGTTGGCATTGTATCTGCACAAGCGCCGGGAGTTGCGTGCGCTCGATGCGTTGACCGAAAAGCTGACTCGCATCGCAGCGGACAGTCGCTTCGACGAACGACTCGAGTCGGATTCGGAGCAGCCACGCATCGCGAGCGCGGCCTCTTCGATCAATCAATTGCTCACTCGCCTCGATTCCAGCGGCCAGAAGCTGCAGGAGCGCGATCCTCTGTATCACCGCCTCGTCGAGACGGTCCACGAAGCGGTCATTCTGCACCGCCAAACAATCGTACACGCGAATTCACGCTTCGCTGCACTCACCGGGTTGAGCGCGCAGGAATTGAGCGGGCGCAGGCTCGATGAGCTGGTTCCGTCTGATTACGCCGAGCTGGTGCGTGACAACACCCGTCGCATGCTGGCGGGGGAGCCTGCCGCCCAGCGCTACGAAATCGAACTGGTTGGTGCGCAAGGCCAGGTCAGTCGTCTCGAGCTCTCGGGCTCGTTGATCGATTCCCCCGGCGAACCGATGCTCCTGATCACTGCTGTGGAGATGACACCACGCCACGGGGCTAGCGCACCGGAACAGGAGCGTTCGCGCGCGTTGGCGACGCTTCAGTCGATCGGGGAGGGCGTTATCACGACCGACAAGCGCGGCCGGATCGACTATATGAACGAGGCGGCCGAAAGATTCACTGGCACGACCGCGATGCAGGCCATGGGCCATGGACTCGATGACATCGTGAGTCTTGTGAGCGAGACCGATCGGCAATCGTTGGCGGACCCGGTTCGTCAATGCCTCGCGAGTGGCGGGCGCGTGTCGCTGGGTCGCAAGGCGCTGTTGCTCGCGCGCGGCACGGGCGAAGAGCACTACATCGAGCTCAGCGTCTCGCCCCTGCACAACGTCCAGAACGAAGTGATCGGCGCTGCTGTCGTGCTGCACGACGTCACCGAGCTGCGCGGCCTCGCGCGCCAGATGTCCTACCAGGCGAGCCACGATGCGCTCACCGGCCTGGTCAATCGTCGCGAGTTCGAGCGGCGTCTGCAGGAGGCGCTCGACAGCGCGCGTGCCGGCGACGCATCGCACGTGCTGTGCTATCTGGATCTCGATCGCTTCAAGGTCGTGAACGACAGATGCGGGCACGTGGCCGGCGACAGCATGCTGCGCGAGGTCGCGGCGCTGATCAAGGATGCGGTACGCGACTCCGACACGGTGGCGCGCATCGGCGGCGACGAGTTCGCGATGCTGCTGATCGGCTGCCCGCTCGAGAAGGCGCGGCAGATCGCCGACGACGTCTGCGTGCCGTGACCGACTATCGCTTCGTGTGGAAGGACAAGATCTTCAACATCGGCGTCAGCGTCGGCCTGGTCGAGATGGGGCGCGAGAGCGGCTCGATCGACGAACTGCTGGGTGCCGCCGACTCGGCCTGCTACGTCGCGAAGAAGCAGGGCACGCGCGTCCACGTGTACTCGGCGCGCGACGAGGCCGTGGCGCGGCAGCGCGGCGAGATCCACTGGCTGCAGAAGCTGCAGACGGCGCTCAAGGAAAACCGCTTCGAGCTGTACGCGCAGCCCATCGTTGCCGGCGAACAGCGAGGTGCACGACGGCCCGGCGCTCGAGGTGCTGCTGCGGCTCAAGGACGACAACGGCGAGCAAGCCAGTCCGACGGAGTTCATGCGCGCGGCCGAGCGCTACCGCCTGATGCCACACGTCGACCGCTGGGTCGTGCAGACGGCTCTTGCCGCACTGGGTGGCGGGGCCTTGCGCCTGCCATCGGAGAACAGCCTCGCGATCAACCTCTCTGGCCAGACGCTCGGCGACACGCAGTTCCTGGAGTTCGTGGTCGACTGCCTCGACCGCACCGGCGTCGCTCCGACGCAGGTCTGCTTCGAGGTCACGGAGAATTCGGTGATCACCAACATCGAGCACGCGCGCCGCTTCATCGGCGTGCTGCACGGCATGGGTTGCCAGTTCGCGCTCGATGACTTCGGCCGCGGCCTGGGCAGTTTCTCGAACCTCAAGAACCTGACGCTCGACTACCTGAAGATCGACGGCTCATTCATCCGCAACCTGGCGCCCGACACCGTGAACCAGGCGATGGTGACCGCGATGATCAAGCTCGCGCGCACGCTCAACTTCAGGTCGTTGCCGAGCAGGTCGAGGATGAGCGGCACTCGATGCCGCCCGCAAGATGGGCGTCGACTTCGTGCAGGGCTACCAGATCGCACGGCCGGCGCCGTTGCTGGCGAGCTAGCCCGCGGGACTGTTGGCAATAGTCCGCAACAGCCTAGAGCAGCGGCACCAGTAGCAGCGCGACGATATTGATGATCTTGATGAGCGGGTTGATCGCCGGGCCCGCCGTATCCTTGTAGGGATCACCGACCGTATCACCCGTGACCGCGGCCTTGTGGGCATCCGAGCCCTTGCCGCCGAAGTGTCCTTCCTCGATGTACTTCTTGGCGTTGTCCCAGGCGCCGCCGCCGGTGCACATCGAGATCGCGACGAACAGGCCAGTGACGATCGTTCCGATCAGCAGGCCACCCAAGGCACGTACGCCTGCGCCCGGACCCATGAGCCAGTTCATCACCAGCGCCAGGACAATAGGCACCAGAATCGGCAGGAGCGAGGGTACGATCATTTCCTTGATCGCGGCCCGCGTCAGCAGATCGACGGCTTTAGAGTAATCGGGCTTCGCCGTGCCTTCCATGATCCCCTTGATCTCGCGAAACTGTCGGCGCACTTCGTTCACCACCGAGCCCGCGGCACGACCGACCGCTTCCATCGCCATGGCGCCGAACAGGTACGGCACCAGGCCGCCGATGAACAATCCGATGATGACCGCGGGATCCGACAGCTCGAAGGACTGCAACTTGCCGAGGGCGGCGAGGTTGTGCGTGTAGTCGGCGAACAGAACCAGCGCCGCGAGGCCGGCGGAGCCGATCGCATACCCCTTGGTGACTGCTTTGGTCGTATTGCCCACCGCATCGAGCGCATCGGTAATCGTGCGCACATTCTTCGGCAGGCCCGCCATTTCGGCGATACCGCCGCCGTTGTCGGTGATCGGACCATACGCATCGAGCGCCACGATCATGCCGGTCATCGACAACATCGCCGTCGCCGCGGTCGCGATGCCGTAGAGATCGCCGAGCGTGTACGCGCCCCACAGGGCAAGCACCACCGCCAGCACCGGCAGGGCGGTGGACTTCATCGACACCGACAAGCCGGCGATGATGTTGGTCGCGTGTCCGGTCTGCGAGGCGGCCGCGATGCTGCGCACCGGGCCGTACTCCGTCGCAGTGTAATACTCGGTGATGATGATCATGGCCGCTGTGAGACCAAGACCGATCAACGCGCACCAGTACAGGTTCATGTGCTCGGCGCCCATGATCTTCAGGGTCACCGGATAGAAGGCAATCGCCGCAATCACGCCCGAGACCGTGACGCCCCGATAGAGCGCCGGCATGATCTTGCCGCTCGAGCCTGCGCTGACGAAGAACGTGCCGACGATCGACGCGACGATCGACACTGCGCCGAGCACCAGCGGGAAGAGCACCGCATTAATCCCGGCAGACTGCATGACGAGGCCGCCCAGCAGCATCGTTGCCACGACGGTTACAGCGTAGGTTTCAAAGAGGTCCGCAGCCATGCCCGCACAGTCACCGACGTTGTCTCCCACGTTGTCGGCGATCACTGCGGGATTGCGCGGGTCGTCCTCGGGAATTCCCGCCTCGACCTTACCGACGAGATCCGCTCCTACATCCGCACCCTTCGTGAAGATGCCGCCGCCGAGTCGCGCAAAAATGGAGATGAGCGAGCCGCCAAACGCCAGGCCGACGAGCGCGTGCAGCGCTTGTTCATCGTTGCCCGTAAGGTGCCGCACGAACATGTAATAGCCCGCTACCCCAATCAGGCCCAGTCCCACGACCAGCATTCCGGTGATGGCGCCGCCGCGAAATGCGATCTTGAGCGCGGGATTGAGGCCGACGCTCGCCGCCTGAGCCGTACGAACATTCGCACGTACCGAGATGTTCATGCCGATGTAGCCCGCAAGGCCCGAGAGGAGCGCGCCAACGGCGAACCCGCCCGCGGTCACCCAGTTGAGGATGAACCCCAGCACGACGAACAGGACCACGCCGACAATCGCGATGGTCGAGTACTGACGGTTGAGATAAGCGCGCGCACCGGCCTGTATGGCCGCGGCAATTTCCTGCATGCGCTCACTGCCCGCAGGCTGGCGCAGCACCCACTGCACTGAAAAAATGCCGTACAGGATTGCAGCAACGCCGGCGGCGATGGCCACCCACAGGGCCACTTCAGGGGTCATAAGAACTCTCCCGGAATCAGGAACTTGTGTTTATCTTTGGGTGAGGCGCGGCGGTCCGCAGCCCCGAAAAAACGGGGCCGAACTATAGCACAAACGGTGTGCTGAGCTTGCGCGGGACCGCGGCGCCTTTGATCTCGACGTACGCCGGGAGACCGTTGCGATAGGGCGGGTAATCCTCGCCAGCGATCAACGGTTCGAGGTAGCGGCGGCACGAGGCGGTAATCCCGAATCCATCCGGCGTGATGTAGTCGCGCGGCACCTTCTTTTCCTGGTTGGCGACCGCTTCGAGTGGCACGTGGCCGATTGACCAGCGATACGGACGATGTGACTTGCGCACGATCGTGGGCATCACCGCATTCATTCCCTTCACGGCGAATTCGACCGCTGCCTTGCCCACGGCATACGCCTGCTGCACGTCCACCCTGGAAGCGATATGGCGAGCCGAGCGCTGCAGGTAGTCCGCGACCGCCCAGTGATACTTCAGCCCGAGATTGCGTTTGATGAGCTCCGCGATCACCGGACCGACACCGCCGAGCTGCGTATGACCGAACGCGTCCTTGGTGCCCGCCTCGGCGAGGAACCTGCCATCCGCAGTGGCCGCTCCTTCGGAGACGACGACCACGCAGTAGCCGTAGTCGGTGACACACTGTTTGACGCGAGCGAGAAACGTCGCTTCCTCGAATGGGATTTCGGGGAACAGGATGATGTGCGGCGGATCGCCGGGCCTCGAACCGGCCAATCCGCCCGCAGCCGCGATCCAGCCGGCATGCCGCCCCATCACTTCCAGCACGAAAACCTTGGTCGAGGTGCGCGCCATCGACGCCACGTCGAGCGCGGCTTCGCGCGTCGATACCGCGACATACTTCGCGACGGATCCGAAACCGGGACAGCAGTCCGTATGCGGCAGATCGTTATCGACGGTCTTCGGCACACCGATGCAGGTCACGGGGTAGCCGAGTTGCGCGCCGATCTGAGACACCTTGTGTGCGGTGTCCATCGAGTCGTTGCCGCCGTTATAGAAGAAGAACCCGATGTCATGCGCGCGGAAGACCTCGATGAGCCGCTCATACTCGGCCCTGTTCTTGTCGAAGCCTTTCAGCTTGTAGCGCGCTGACCCGAACGCGCCGCCTGGCGTATGCTTTAGGCCCGCGATGGTGGCAGCGCTTTCCTTGCTGACATCGATCAGGTCCTCCGTGAGGGCGCCGACGATTCCATCGCGACCCGCGTAGAGCGCGCCGATATGCGCACGTGCCTTGCGCGCAGCTTCGATCACACCGCACGCCGACGCGTTGATGACGGCGGAGACGCCGCCCGACTGCGCATAGAAAGCATTGCGAGGCTTCGATCGCTGGCGTGGTGCCCGTCTCTTCGCTGGCATGGCTGGCTCGTGAAAGGTTTGTGAGAAAAAGGGCCGAAAGAATAACCGATCCGCGGCGGGCTCGGCACGCGCCCGGTGCCGGAGTGCGCCTGCGTTTGACGCGTCCGGAGTCAGTCGGTACGGTACCCGACTTTCGCGCGGGCGCCGTTGTGCGCTGGCCCGCGAGGGAACAGGGGAGAGCGAATCAGCATGAGAATCATCCTGCTCGGCGCGCCGGGCTCAGGCAAGGGTACGCAGTCGCAGCGGCTCGCTAAGAAATACGGCGTGCCCCAGGTCTCATCGGGCGACCTGCTGCGCGACGCGGTCGCTCGCGCCACACCACTCGGCGTGCGGGCCAAAGCAGCGATGGATGCGGGCGAGCTCGTATCCGACGACATCGTACTGGCGTTGATTCGCGAGCGCCTCGGCAAGGCGGATGCGCGGCACGGTTTCATCCTCGATGGTTTCCCGCGCAACCTGGCCCAGGCTCAAGCCTTGAGCGAGATGCTGGCGCAAATCGGCCAGCCGATCGAAGCAGTCGTACTGATGGACATCGATTCCGCCGTCCTGACGCGTCGCTTGACTGGACGGCGCAGCTGCGCACGTTGCGGGCGACTGTTCAATATCTATACATCCCCGCCGGATGCTGGCACGCCGTGCGCGGACGGAGGCCATCAGCACGAGCTGGTGCAGCGGCCCGACGACAACGAAGAGACGATTCGCAACCGCCTCGACGTCTACACCGCGCAGACGCGTCCTCTCATCGAGCACTACCGCGCGTGCGAATTGCTGCGCACGGTCAATGCCGAGGGTGAGATCGACGAAGTATCCAAGCGCCTGGAACAGGCACTCAGCGACATACCGACGCGAGTCGCCGTGAAGCGCGCAGCGCGACGCGTTCCGCCACGGCGTGCCCGCGTCGCGCGGCGCAAGAGCGCGGCGCCCCGCAGGGCGAAGAGCCCGAGAAAAAAGCCACGTTCCCGTTCGCGAGTCGCCGCGACTCGCCGCTCCTCTGGCAAGAGCACCCGCGCGCCGAAGCGCGGCGGCACTTCCAGACGACGCAGTCGTTCGCGGCGCTGACTTGCCCTACAGCGCCTTCAGGAGCGCTTCGCCGATCACTTCGCGACGCCAGCCTCGTAGGGGCTCGATGTCGGCATTCCCCGCGAGCAGCTGCTGCAGGTCGCGTCGCGTCGCGAGCAATTCCGGGCTGAGATTGAGTCGCTCCGCGACGCCCCGCACGGTCGCGGCCAGGTGCTTGAGTCGTCGCTGCTGTTCCGGGTCAGGTCGCCCGCGGGGCAATGATCGTGGCGTTGCATTCAACTGCGCGGTCGATCGCACTACTGAGGTGAGCTCGTCGGCGCTCTTCTCCACCAGTCCGCGCGGCACTGCGCCCAGGCGCTCGAGCGCTGCGCGATCTTCCGGTAGCGCGCGCACCATCTCGTGCAGAGCGTCGTCGGAAAGTATCCAGCCACGCGGGCGATTGCGCCTGATCGCGCGTTCCTCGCGCCAGCGTGCGAGGCCCTTGGCAGTAGCCAGCCGGCGCGCATCGAGTGCATCGATTCCCTTGAGCCGCTGCCACGCGTCGTTCGGCTCGACGCGCCGGATACCGATCGCGAGATGCCGGCTCATCTCGGTATCGAACCAGTCGAGCCGGTGCAGGCGCTCGAGCTCCGCGCTCAGCGTGTCTAGCAGCGGCAGCAGGTAGCGTACATCCTCGGCCGCGTACGAGAGCTGCGCGGGGGTGAGCGGGCGCGCCGCCCAGTCGGTGCGTGAGTGGGTCTTATCGAGTGTGACACCGAGAAAACGCTGCACCAGGTCGGCATACCCCACCTGCGGCGGTAGGCCAATCAGCGCAGCGGCGACCTGGGTGTCGAATAAGTGCGTCGGTGGACTTGCGACCCTGGTCAGCAACGCCTCCAGATCCTGGCGCACGGCATGGCCCACCTTGACTGCGGCGCTCTGGCCAAGCAGCGAATCCAGAAGGGCAAGATCGGTAATCGCCAACGGATCGATGCAGACGATGAGTTCAGCGGTGGCAATCTGCACCAGGCAGAGCTGCGGGTAGTAGGTGCGCTCGCGCATGAATTCGGTATCGAAGGCGTATAGCGGCGCGGCCCGCAATTGCGGCGCCAGCGCCTCAAGAGCGGCAGAATCACTGATGAACAGCGCTGCAGACATGGAGTCGGCGTCTACCCGTGTACAATCGCGCCGCGAATTCAGCTCGCAGCGGCTGAGCGCGCATTATCAGTAGCCCGGCCATCCGTTGGAAGCGCAGCCCGATGCACGTTCACATCCTCGGTATTTGCGGCACCTTCATGGGAGGCATCGCGGCTCTGGCGCGAGCGCGCGGGCACCGGGTCACGGGCTCGGACCGCAACGTTTATCCGCCCATGAGCACGCAGCTGCGCTCGCTTGGCATCGAGCTGATCGAGGGCTACGACCCCGAGCAACTGGAGCCTGCACCCGACATGGTGCTGGTCGGCAATGTGATGACGCGCGGCATGCCGGTGATCGAGGAGCTGCTGAATCGCGGCTTGCCGTTCACCTCGGGACCTCAGTGGCTCGCTGAGCATGTCCTGCGCGAGCGCTGGGTACTCGCAGTCACGGGGACGCACGGCAAGACCACTACTTCGAGCCTGCTCGCCTGGATTCTGGAGGATGCCGGCCTCGCGCCTGGATTTCTCATCGGTGGTGTGGCAGCGAACTTCGAAGCCACGGCGCGCCTCGGTGAGGGTCGATGCTTCGTGATCGAGGCCGACGAGTACGACACGGCCTTCTTCGACAAGCGCTCGAAGTTCGTGCACCTGCGTCCCCGCACGCTCCTCATCAACAACATCGAATACGATCACGCGGACATTTTTCCGGACGTCGCGGCGATCCAGCGACAGTTTCACCAGCTGGTGCGAATCGTGCCCGGCGCGGGCCTTATCGTGTGGAACACCGCCGATCGCAATGTGCGCGAGATGCTAGAGATGGGTTGCTGGACCGCGCGCGAGGGATTTGCACGCACCCTAGCGCCCGATGCGCGCTGGATGGCACGGGTCGCCCCGGATGGAGACTATTCACGTTTCGAGGTGCTCGAGGACGGCAGCTCGCACGGCTTCGTGCAGTGGCCACTGATCGGCGCGCACAACGTCGAGAACGCACTGGGCGCGATCGCCGCCGCACGCCACGCCGGCGTTGCGCCGGCAGAGGCTATTGCGTCGCTCGGGCGCTTCGCTGGCGTGCGCCGCCGGCTGGAAGTACGTGGCGAGGTCAACGGCATCACGGTGTTCGATGACTTCGCGCATCATCCCACCGCGATCGCCGCGACCATCGATGGCTTGCGCCGACGCGTGGGCGGCGCACGGATCATTGCAGTGCTCGAGCCGCGCTCCAACACGATGCGCATGGGTGTGCATCGAGACACTCTCGGGCCATCGCTGGCCGGTGCGGATGAGGTGTGGCTCTTTGCGCCTGCCGATCTCGGCTGGGATGCAGGGGCTGCGGTGGCTGGACTGGGCGCGCGTGCTCACCTCGCCCGGAGCATCGAGCAGCTCCTTGAAGCGTCTGCGGATGCGGCTCAGGCCCGGTGACCAGGCGCTGATCATGAGCAACGGCGGATTCGGCGGCTTGCACGAGCGGCTGCTCGCGGCGTTGCGCAGCCGACCTCGCGCAGCGAGCGCGGAGGGCAAGTGAACGAGCGGTCAGCGGGTGCGATCGCACTCGCCATGACGGGCGCTTCCGGCGCGCAGTACGGCTTGCGATTGTTGCAGTGTCTGCTGAATGCGCGGCGCAGCGTCTACCTCGCGCTGTCCAAGCCAGCCCTGATGGTCATCGGCATGGAAACTGCGCAGAAACTGCCGGGCCGGCCGAGCGAGATCGAGCGCCATCTCAGCGAGACGCATGGCGCAGCCAGTGGCCAGTTGCGCGTCTTCGGCCCGGAGGAGTGGACCGCGCCATTTGCGAGTGGCTCGAATGCGCCGCAAGCAATGGTCGTTTGTCCTTGCAGCATGGCCACCATTGCCGGCATCGCGCAGGGGACGAGTCGCAACCTGATCGAACGAGCCGCGGATGTGATGCTGAAGGAGCGACGTCCGCTCATCGTAGTGCCGCGTGAAACACCTCTTTCGATCATTCACCTCGAGAATCTCCTGCGCCTGGCGCGAGCCGGCGGCGATCGTGTTGCCGGCGAATCCCGGCTTCTACAATCGTCCGCAAACGGTGGCGGAGGTGGTGGATTTCGTGGTTGCGCGCGTCCTCGATCATCTCGGTGTCGAGCATTCGCTGATGAAGCGTTGGGGCGAGGAGCCTGCGCAAGAGTAGAACGCGGGGTGAGACGGACGCCCGTGCACACCGATACACCTGGCACCTCCACCGAAGAACTCGCGCTGTTTCCGCTCAACACGGTGCTGTTTCCCGGCGGCCCGCTGCCGCTCAGGATCTTCGAGCCCCGCTATGTCGACATGGTGCGCGCATGCCTGCGCGAGCAGCGTGGCTTCGGCGTCGTCCTGATTCGCGCCGGGAGCGAGATCGGCCCCGCGCAGTTCGAGGCGATCGGCACGCTGGCACGCATCGTGGACTTTCACGCGCTTGCCGATGGCCTGCTCGGACTGACGACGCTCGGCGAGCGACGCTTCAGGGTGCACACGCACCAGTGCCGGCGTGACGGCCTGCACGTCGGGCAGGTGCAGTGGCTCGAGATCGAATCCCCGCAGCCGCTTCCCGCTGAATACCAGCACCTTCCCGCGATTCTCGAGACGCTGCTGAACGAAGCTCCTGAGCTGTACGCGCGCCTGGAGCGCAGGCCCGATGATGTGAGCTGGGTGAGCTGCCGCCTGGCTGAGCTGCTCCCCCTCACCTTGCCGTCCCGACAATTCTGCCTCGAGCTCGAGGATCCCTTGCAACGCCTGCGACTGCTGAGTGCGCTGATCAAGCCTCCTGGCGATTGAGCGCTGGGTCGACAGTCGAATCGACGCAAACACGGTGTGAATGCGACCTGACACGCCTGCCTCGCGGCTGCTTCCATAGCTGCACGCGGACGGGCCGCACATGGACAGCATGGAGTCGTCATGGACGAAGCGACTGCGACGAAACTCATCGAGACGCTTGCGACGGGGGTAGACCCGCTCACGGGCGAGGCGTTCGACCCGGACAATCCTTGCCAGCATCCCGAGGTCGTGCGTGCCTTGTGCCTGGCGGTGCGAGCTCTCGACGAACGCCGACTGCGCCTCGAGCGCCAGAAAGCGCTCCCGGCGAATGTAGGCAAGCCCTGGTCGAGCGAAGAGGACACGCTTCTGGTCGAGGGGTTCAACGCCGGCAGGAAACTGGGTGAGCTGGCAATCGAGCATCAGCGCACCGCCGCGGGCATCCAGGCACGGCTGGAAAAGTTGGGCCTCGTAGAGCCCACGAATCAGGCGTCGCGGTGGGGCAGCCGCATGGATCGCACTGGCGAGCGGGCTCTAGCTTTCCTAGGCCCTGCCCCAGTAGCCGATGCGTTTCCTGATCTTGAGTTTGCGCCAGGGATTAAGCGGCTTGCGGTGCGGGTTGCGCGCGCCCGCAGCGATGAAGGCATCGACCGCATCGAGCACACGCTCGCTCGAACGACCGTCGCGGTATGGATGGATGGCGTCGGCATACGTGCGGATTTCGCGCATGAGTTCAGGCGGACGCGCGAGAGCGCGTTCGATCGCGGGCAGCAGTTTTTCCGGTGCATCGATGTCGATGAGCTGCGGTCCCGGCCTGCGATTCATGAAGGTGACGACTGGCTTGTAGGTCAGCAGAAACTCGTTCAGCGCCGAGGAGGTATCCGAGATCATCATGTCGACGCGCGGGAACAGATCGAGGATGTTGTCCTCCGTCGTGTAGTGCAGATGCTCGCCTTCCAGTGCGCGGTATCGAGCCACGGTTTGCGGGTTCGTCTTCGGATGCAGAGCGACGAGCCACTGCCAGCGGCCGCTGCCGGAGAGCGCGCGGATCGAATCATAGAGCGTGTTCGCGGCGCTCCACGATGGTGAAAAGGTCGAGTGATACAGGATGACAGGACGCTCGCGTACCGGAGCAGGCGTGGCGCCGCCGTGCTGGCGCATGTAGGGGTCGAACTTCGGCCAGCCCGTTTCGCGAACCGCAAAGTGGCCGAGCTTGCGCGCCATCTCCTCGAAGGCCCGCGTATCCCGCGGCCCGGTCGTGCAGTACAGGTCGAAAAACCCACGTATGTAGATGTGCCGCGGCTTGCCGGCGTCAAAGCCGTGGAATACTTCCACCTTGACGCCCGGGAAGAAGTGCGGCACGGCGTTGCTCGAAGTGAGCACGGCGATCGGCTCGAACGCACGCACTTGCGCAGTGGTGCGGAGCAGGCGCTCATCGTCATGCAATTCTGCACCGCCGGGGCCGTCGAAGAACCAGGCGGCCTCATCGCCACGTCTTTGAATGGCGGCCTGCAAGGGCCGCAGGATCGCCAGCGCGTAGCGCTCCGAGCCATATAAGAGATAACGCTTCGACATCTGGCTTACGGATCCAGTCCGTAGCGCTTGAGCTGCAGCCGCGCCAGCTCTACCGAGGCGGGATTGCGCTTCATTTCGTAATACCGCATGCGTTTGTACACCGCGTACGATGCTGCGACCTGCGCAACGATGTAGCCGCGCCAGCCGTCCAGGAACGCAAGACGCAACACGTAGTCCTTGAAGAACGCAGCGATGAACACCAGTGGGCACAGCCACATCCGCACGGAACGCCCTCGATCGAGCCAGTCGCGCGCCTTCAACTCCGCGTAGCGCACGCTCTTCAGATACCTGTGAACGAGGGTCGGATTGTGCAAATGAATGAATGGATGGCGGAAGGATTCCGTCGGCCCTGAAAAGCGCAACGATTCATGTACACGGGCATCGGTCCAGCGGGCCCGGCTGCGGTGATATAGGCGGCCAAGGCGCTCACCGACCATCGGCCGATACCAGTGCATCGGTGCGCCCATGTACCAGGTGCTGCGCCGGAGAATTGCTCCCGCCGCGGAGGATTGCAGCAGCCGCGGCAGCTTCTCGTGCATTTCCTGAACCAGTTCCGGCGATAAAGCTTCGTCAGCGTCGAGCGACAGTATCCAGTCATGATGGGTCTGCGTGGTCGCGAAATTGCGTTGCGGACCAAAACCGAGCCAATCCTGATGGACGACGCGAGCGCCGTGCGCGGCGGCGATCTGTTGTGTGCCGTCGGTGCTGCCGGAATCGACCACGAGCTTTTCATCCGCAAACGGCACGCTGTCGAGACAGCGCCCGATCACCGCGGCCTCGTCGCGAGCGATCACGAGCAGCGTGACGGGAAATTTCTCCGCCGACGCCATGACCGGAAGTTTCACACAACCGTCACAACGAAGGAAAGGGCGGAACCTGAAGGACAGGACCGACAGCATCTCGGCTCAGGATCTGAAAATGCGGCGCACACACGACTTGAGCCACAGTGGACGCCCTCTCCAGTGCCGAACGTGAGCGTCCTGTTCGCGCGCCGGCAGGGTCTCAAAGAGCAATTCCGCCCACCGGCGCAATATCGCCTCACTCGTGAAGTCGACGGCGCGCCGATGCGCGTTGCTGACCATGGCCGCGTAGCGCTCGGGATGCTCGAGCAGCACGTCGACGGCCTGCATGGCCTCAGTCAACGACGCAGATCTCGATGTAGTCCTGATCGCTCCGACGCAGCTCGCGGAAGGCGTACTCCTGGCCCAGGAGCGCTGGCACGCCTGCGAGCCAGGCGTTGTAGAGCTTTGCGGCGGGCTTGCGCACGTGCAAGGCGCGGTCGGCAGGGCGAATCGCGACGATGAGATCGATCTCGCGATAATCGTTCCAGCCTGTCACGGCCGGGGTTCGTTGCGAGCCGCCGTAGCGCGGGGCGTCGCAGGTCCAGTCAATTCCCCGCTCGGCGAGGAAGCGCGGCCAGCGCTCGCTCTGAAAATCCTGGTGCAGGTTGCCGATGAACCCCTTGTAGCCCGCGCGCTGCAACAAGTGGCCGCGGGAGGCCTGGCGGGGAATCAGGCCCGGCTGGGGCCAGAACGGCACAAAGAACCGCCTGACGGCCATCGACGTAGCGGCCGTTCTGCAGTACTTCCCAGTCAGCGATCAAGGCGGCGCCGACGTCTTCGCGAATTCCCAGCAAGCGCACTTCGTCAGTCGGTCCGCCGAGCCGCTTGAGAATACGACGTTGTTTGGAGCTGAAAACGAGCAATCCGCGCGCTGGCCAACGATCTGTGAGTTCTACCTCATATCCGGCCCGGCGCAGGCGCAGGTAGGTTTGCAGGATCCAGGCCCGTTCGCCGGTCTGAAATTCACCGAAATCACGCTCCGGATCGAGTTCCCTGAGCGCATCGAGCCGCGACTCGCCGTGTAAAAAAAATGCGACGCGCATCGACCTCGATCTCAAATCGCCGCTTGCGGCGCGTCCGGTATGATAGTGAAGTGCCTATCCTTGACACCATTCGGTGCGGGTCGTTGAACGGGACGATCCGCACCCGATCGAAGCGAAGGGAGCGCAGGCTCGACCAGCGGAGTAGCCCTTGGCGCATATCGAAGTGATTCAGGACGACATCACAACGTTGCGCGTCGATGCGATCGTCAACGCCGCGAACTCGCGGCTCGCTGGTGGCGGTGGCGTGGACGGCGCGATTCACCGCGCGGCGGGACCGGAGCTGATGGTGGAGTGTCTGGCGCTGGGTGGTTGTCCCACGGGCGATGCACGCATCACGGGCGGTTACTGGCTGCCGGCACGCCATGTCATTCACGCGGTCGGGCCCGTGTGGCGCGGCGGTGAAGCGGGTGAGCCTGAGCTGCTCGCCTCGTGCTATCGGCGCTCGATGCAATTCGCCGGTGAGCGAAATCTGCGCAGCATCGCGTTCTCCGCGATCAGCTGCGGCGTCTATGGGTATCCGATCGATCAGGCCGCACGCATTGCGGTCAGTGAGGTGACGAGTGTTCTCAACCAGCAACCGAGCATCGAGTTAGTGCAGTTCTGCTGCTTCGGCGAAGCCGTGACACGCGCGTATCTCGATGCCTTGAATGCGCATCAGAGCCTGGCTCGATGAACGCCGCGCCGCGAATTCTTTTCGTTCCGGTCAGCGGTGCCAAGGGAGCGGGGGAGTATTTCCGTTGCCTCACGATCGCCCAGCGCGTTCGCGAACGCTGGCCGACGGCCGAGATTCGATTCATGGTGAGCCGCGCGGCGGGCTACGCACATGAAGTGCCGTTTCCCGCGGTGCTGATCGACCGTTCGCCGACTTACGAATCGCAGGCCGTGAACCGTGCCATCGACGACTTACGACCTGGAGTCGTCATATTCGACAACGCCGGGCGCGTGGCACAGCTCAAGCATGCACGCCGCTGCGGCGCACGCACGGTGTACGTCAGCTCCCGACCCACGACCCGATGGAAGGGTTTCCGGGTGCGGCGCATGTGGCAGATGGACCAGCACTGGCTGTCGGGACCCAAATTCCTCAATGGCGAGCTTTCGGCGTGGGAAAAGGTGAAGCTGTCGTTGGTCCGATCCGTGTCGATCGTGCATCTCGATTCCCTGTTCCCGCCTCCGGACGAGACCCGCGCACTCGCATATCGGCGCGACCTGGGGCTGGGCAGGGATTCGTATCTGTTGTTCTGCGCCGGAGGAGGCGGACATGAGCACCAGGGTCTGTCCGCATCGGAGGTCTTCGGGCGCGCCGCCCGCGAAGTGGCGCGCGCCAGCGGACAGCGGACCGTCTGGGTGCAGGGTCCAAACTACACCGGCACGCTCGTTCCGCCGGACGGGTTCCTGTCACTCGGGGCGCTCAGCGGTCCGCAGCTCATCGACCTGCTGAGTGGCGCGCGCATCGCGGTCATCAGCGGCGGTAGCCTGCTGTCGCAGGCGCTGGCGCTCAGGGTTCCCTGCATCGCAGCACCAGTCGCCGGCGATCAGGACGCACGCATTCAGGCCTGCGCGGCGCGAGGCTTGCTGCTGTCGACCAGCGTCGAAGTCGATGCGCTGGTGGAGACGGCTCTGTCACTTCTCAAAAACCCGGCACGGCTCAATGAAATACGGGTGCGACTGGGCCAGCTCGATCTGAACAACAGCGTCGATGTGGCTCTCGCGGCACTGGAGCGCTTGCTGGATGAGAGCAGCGCGCGATGAAGGCCTACATGTGCGTCATCTGCGGCTTCGTTTACGAGGAGGAGAAGGGCGATCCGCTGCGTGGCATTCCGCCGCTGACGCGCTGGGAAGACGTTCCGCTTTCCTGGCGCTGCCCGGACTGCGGCGCCGGCAAGGAAGACTTCGAGATGATCGAGATCTAGGGCTGCGGTGACTACTGGCGCTGCGCCGGATGGCCATGCGCGCGCAGCAACTCGATCACGCTGTCGTCCCCGACGAGGTGCAGCGCACCGACCACGATCAGGTAGTTCTCATTATCATCGAGCAGCGCGCCGATCTCGTCGGCCCATTTGCGGTTGCGATCGACGATGAGCGAGCGGTACAGCTCGGGAAACTTGTCGAAGTCGTGGACCAGGATCTTGGCCAGAGCCGTCGTGTCTCCGCGCGTCCAGTCACCGATCAACTGATCCGCTTCCTCGGCCATGTCGGTGGCCTCATCGAGCGAAACGATGAGGAACTCGCCCTGTAGCTTCATCGGCAGCGAGTCCAGCGCTGACAACTGATCGGCGAGGGTCTCCAGGCCTCGAATCTCCTTTCCATCCTGATGCGCGCGCTCTGCGAGTCGGTGCTCGACGCCCGCCGCGGGGTCGAGGCCGAGCTTTGCGAACTGCGCCTGGGCAATCGTGACCGCGACCACCCAGGGCTCGAGTTGCGCGAACTGATCGAGGTCGAGCCCGAGATCAAGCGCCTGCTGATGGGCACGTCCGTAGGGTTCCGGGCCAAGAATGTCGCGCAGCGTCTGCGGCTCCGGAAGCAAACCGCGCTCCATGGTGAACTGTCCTGCTGCTGCGGGATCGAGGTCGTCGAGGTCAACCTCCATGTAGATCGCGTTCGCGTCCTTGTAAGCCCGCAGGACCGATTCGGGCAGCGCATCGTCAGTCGCGCGCAGCACGTGCACGGAAGCGAGCAGGTAGACGGAGTTGTGCCGCCCGTCGATGCGCCAGAGCGGCGGATGAGCATCTGCCGACGCAGGAGATGCGGCGAACCAGGCACAGACAGCGAGAAGGGTGCCGAGCGGCGCCCTAGGGCAACTCTGCACAGGTTTCATGGTGCGCGTTGCGTCGCCAACGGTGCAGATGCTAGGCGCACCGTGCAGTCAATGGTCGATTCCATTGGCAAGCGGTGCAACAGAGCTGCCGCCAGAAGCTTGCGCGAGGCATTCGGTGCGCGCGCCGATGAAACCTGTGCAGAGTTGCCCTCGTTCATGAGGTGAAACCGTCCACCCACACGACCGACGTGGCGATGCTGCCGTCCGGCCTGAGCTCCAGCCAGCGGTAGCCCGGTGGGCGCCGATCGATCGCGAACAAGTCGCTGAGCGGCAGGAACTGGGCGCAAGTGGACGGCGCACTCAGCATCCGCACGCCGTTGCGCTCGCTTTCATGAATCTGGTGAACGTGTCCCCACACCACCGCGCGCACGTTCTTGTGGCGATCGAGGATCTCGAAGAACTCGTCCGCATTCTCCAAGCCGACCCTGTCGAGCCAGCTGCTGCGCATGCGCACCGGATGATGGTGCAGGCAAACGAGGCCGTGTGATCCCGCGTTCTCGGTCAGGGCACGCTCGAGCAGCTCGAGCTGCGCGGGGGCGAGCCGCCCTCGGGCCTTGCCGGCGATGAAGCTGTCGAGCATGACCGCGAACCAGCCAGGCCAGCGCGCCACGCCGCCGAGTTGAAAAGGTGCACCGTCCAGAACCCGGGCCATCGCGGCCGGCTCATCGTGGTTGCCGGGGATGCAATAGACCGGGAGCCCGAGCGATGCAAACACATCCCGAAACCGCTCGTAGCCTTCCGGGTCATCCTGAACGAGGTCTCCGGTGGCGAGGATCGCATCGCACGGCCAATGGCGCGCGCGCGCGTGCTCGATCGTCGCGAGAAGCGAAGCGTAGGTAGCGACGCCACGGAGCTTGCCGTCGGCATCGCCATACAGATGCGGATCCGTGAACTGTATGAGACGCACGCTACTCATCGTGTGGACATTCACCTGCGTGCGAGAGCGCACTGCGGGGCCTCGAACCGGTCACATTTCAGCGGCAGATAATAGCAGAGGGGTCAGCGCATCAAGGGTGATGCAAGTCGCGTGCAATCCGGCAATTCAGGCTCGAATGCGACCGGAAGTTGCGCGCATTGTGACGCAGACCACTGTCACCGCGGGGCGACAGTGGCCGCGCCTTTATCCCCGCAAGGTTCAATAGCGATAGTGATCCGACTTGTACGGTCCCTGCTTGTCGACGTCGATGTAGCGCGCCTGCGTGTCGGTGAGCTCTGTGAGCTTGGCCCCAAGCTTCTTGAGCTGCAGACGCGCCACTTTTTCGTCGAGTTTCTTCGGCAGGATGTACACGCCGATCGGGTACTTGCCGGGGTTGCCCCACAGCTCGATCTGCGCCATCACCTGGTTGGTGAACGAGGAGGACATGACGTAGGACGGATGTCCGGTACCGCACCCGAGGTTTACCAGCCGTCCTTCGGCCAACAGGATGATCCGCTTGTCGTCCGGGAAGATCACATGGTCGACCTGCGGCTTGATGTTCTCCCAGCGATACTGCTTCAGCGCTGCGACATCGATTTCGTTGTCGAAGTGACCGATGTTGCACACGATCGCATTGTGCTTCATGCGCTTCATGTGCTCGTGGGTGATCACGTGAAAGTTCCCGGTAGCGGAAACGAAGATATCGGCCTTGTCGGCCGCATCCTCCATGGTCACGACCCGGTAGCCTTCCATTGCCGCCTGCAGCGCACAGATGGGGTCGATCTCCGTCACCCACACCTGGGCCGAAAGTGCGCGCAGCGCCTGCGCCGAGCCCTTGCCCACGTCTCCATAGCCGCACACGACCGCGATCTTGCCTGCGATCATTACGTCGGTCGCTCGCTTGATGCCGTCGACCAGCGACTCGCGACACCCATAAAGGTTGTCGAATTTGCTCTTGGTCACCGAGTCATTGACGTTGATCGCGGGAAAGGCGAGGGCACCTTCCTTCGCCATCTGGTAGAGCCGCTTGACGCCGGTGGTCGTTTCCTCCGTCACGCCGCGGATTGCCTTGAGGCGCGTCGAGTACCAGGTCGGATCCTTCGAGAGCGTGTGGCGAATTGCGGCAAAGAGAGCTTCTTCCTCCTCGCTCGTCGGCTTGCCGAGGAGCGAAGCATCCCGCTCTGCTTTCGACCCGAGGTGCACGAGGAGGGTCGCGTCCCCGCCATCATCGAGGATCATGTTGCTGTGGCCGCCGTCCGGCCAGTCGAAGATGCGGTGCGTGTAGTCCCAGTATTCCTTCAGTGACTCGCCCTTCCAGGCAAACACCGCCGTGCCACTTGCGGCGATCGCCGCCGCGGCATGATCCTGGGTAGAGAAAATGTTGCAGGACGCCCAGCGCACCTGGGCACCCAGCGCCTGCAGTGTCTCGATCAGCACTGCAGTCTGGATCGTCATGTGGAGCGAGCCCGAGATGCGGGCGCCCTTCAGCGGCTGCACCGGCGCGAACTCCTCCCGGATCGCCATCAACCCGGGCATCTCGGTTTCGGCGATCGCAATTTCCTTGCGACCCCAGTCCGCCAGCGAAAGATCGGCAACTTTGAAATCCGCAGAACTGCGGTTACTCATAACAGCGCTCATTGATATCTCCGTTCGATAGTGAATCAAACGGGCGCCGTTGTGCACACAGCTTCTCCTGCCGAGCCTCGCGCGACCTCACGGTCGCGTTGCAGCGCCCCTCGGCGGGCGAAGCTTTTGAATGAAGTCCTGGCCTAGGCCACCTTGCCGCGCACACCGGCCGCCGCAGCGAGGGCTGCAGCCCGATCCGTGTGCTCCCAGGTGAATTCCGGTTCCTCGCGACCGAAGTGCCCGTAGGCCGCGGTCTTCTCGTAGATCGGCCGCACCAGATCGAGCATCTCGCGCAGGCCGAAGGGCGTGAGATCGAAGTGCTCGCGCACGAGCTGCGTCAGTCGCTCGCGCGACAACTTGCTGGTGCCGAAGGCCTCGACGCTGATCGAGGTGGGCTCGGCAACACCAATCGCGTAGGACACCTGGATCTCGCAGCGCTCCGCGAGGCCGGCGGCGACGATGTTCTTCGCGACGTAGCGCGCGGCATACGCCGCCGAGCGATCTACCTTCGAAGGATCCTTGCCGGAGAACGCGCCGCCACCATGTCGAGCCATGCCGCCGTAGGTATCAACAATAATCTTGCGCCCGGTGACGCCGCAGTCACCGACCGGTCCGCCAATCACGAAACGACCGGTGGGATTGATATGGAAGCGCGTGCCGCGATCGATCCAGTCGGTGGGCAGCACCGGCTTGATGATCTCCTCCATCACGCCTTCGCGCAGCTTCTCCTGCGTGACGTCCGGGTGGTGCTGCGTTGACAGCACAACCGCGTCGATACCGACCGGTTTGAAATCCTCATACCGCAGGGTGATCTGGCTCTTCGCATCGGGACGCAGCCACGGCAGCTTTCCGCTGCGGCGAATGTCGGCTTGGCGCTTGACCAGCCGGTGCGCAAGGGTGATCGGTGCGGGCATGAGCACGTCGGTCTCGTTGCTCGCGTAGCCGAACATCAACCCCTGGTCGCCAGCCCCCTGCGCCTTCTCGCTTTCGCGATCGACACCCATTGCGATGTCCGATGACTGCTTTCCAATGGCGTTGAGCACGGCACAGGTTGCGCCGTCAAATCCCATCTCCGAGCTGTTGTAGCCGATGCGCAGGATCGTCTTGCGCACCACGTCCTCGAGATCGACCCAGGCGCTCGTCGTTACCTCGCCAGCGATGACAACGAGACCGGTCTTGATCAGCGTTTCGCAGGCCACGCGCGCGCGACGATCCTGCTTGAGCATGGCATCGAGCACGGCGTCGGAGATCTGATCCGCGATCTTGTCGGGATGACCTTCGGAGACCGATTCAGAGGTGAACAGGTATGAGTTCGACATTCGCAAAACCCGCACGGGATCAAGGGGGTGGAAAGTATAGCCATTAGGTTCGCAAAGGCCAGTGAGCCGTGCTCAAAACGGCACACGAGAGCGCATCTCATTGACCCGCATGCCGTTGCCGCAGGGGGTCGCATGTTGGACAATGCGCGGCTTTCATCCGCAGGGGAACTCATGTCCAGCCGCCGCGAGCTTGCCAATGCGATCCGGGCGCTCGCCATGGATGCAGTTCAGCAGGCGGCTTCCGGTCACCCGGGCGCACCGATGGGCATGGCGGATATTGCCGAGGTGCTGTGGCGCGATTTCCTCGCGCACAATCCGGGCAATCCCGGCTGGTGGGATCGCGACCGCTTCGTCCTCTCGAACGGTCACGCCTCGATGCTGCTTTACTCTCTCTTATATCTCACCGGTTATCCCGTGCAGCTCGATGAGCTGCGCCATTTCCGCCAGCTCGGTTCACGCACTGCCGGACATCCCGAACATGAACTCGCAATGGGTGTGGAAACGACTACGGGTCCGCTCGGCCAGGGACTCGCCAACGCGGTGGGTATGGCGCTCGCGGAGAAGATTCTCGCGGCGAACTTCAATCGTCCCGGATACCCGATTGTCGATCACTACACTTACGTCTTTGCGGGCGATGGCTGCCTCATGGAGGGTATCTCGCACGAAGTGTGCTCACTCGCCGGTACTCTCAAGCTCGGCAAGCTCATCTGCTTCTACGACGACAACGGCATTTCGATCGATGGCGAGGTCGAGGGCTGGTTCACGGACAACACCGCCGAGCGCTTCGCCGCGTACGGCTGGCACGTGGTTGCCGCGGTCGATGGCCACGATTCTGAAGCCGTGCGACGCGCCATAGAGCAGGCGCGCGCAGTCAGCGATCGACCCTCGATCATCTGTTGTCGCACCATCATTGGCTGGGGCGCGCCCAACAAGCAGGGCACCGAGGCGACTCATGGCGCGCCACTCGGCGCTGACGAAGTGGCCGCCGCGCGCCGCACCTTGGGGTGGCAATACCCGCCGTTCGTGATTCCGGATGAGATCAAGGCGCAGTGGGATGCGCGTCAGCAAGGCGCGCGCCGCGAAGCGGAATGGCAGCAACTGTTCACGGGGTATCGTCGCGAGTTCCCGCAACTCGCCGCTGAGTTCGAACGTCGCATGCGCGCTGAGCTGCCTGCATCGTTTTGCGAGGCTGCGGAAAAATGCATCGCCGATGCCGCCCAGCAGGCGGCGAGCGTGGCAACGCGCCAGTCCTCACAAGCCGTGCTCAACGCGCTCGGACCGGTGCTGCCGGAGTTGATCGGAGGCTCCGCGGATCTCACCGGCTCCAATAACACGCGACGCAAGGATTCGCGCACCATCACGGCCGAGGATGCCTCGGGCAATTACATCTATTTCGGGGTCCGTGAGTTCGGAATGACCGCGATCCTCAATGGACTTGCTCTGCACGGCGGCTTCATTCCCTACGGAGGGACTTTCCTCACCTTCTCCGACTACGCACGCAACGCCGTGCGCATGGCGGCGCTGATGAAGCAGGGATCGATTCTTGTCTATTCGCACGACTCCATCGGGCTCGGCGAAGACGGACCGACTCACCAGCCCATCGAACACCTGGCCACGCTCCGACTCATTCCGAACCTCGAACTCTGGCGACCTTGCGATGCGGTGGAAACGGCGGTCTCATGGCAGGCGGCAATCGAGCGGCGTGATGGTCCGACCGCGCTCGTGCTCACACGGCAGAATGTCGCCCATCAGCCGCGCTCGCCGGGGCAGATCGCCGCGATCCGGCGCGGGGGTTATGCACTGATTGAGTGCGAAGGCACCCCCGAGTGCATCGTGATGGCCACCGGCTCGGAGGTGGGCATCGCTGCCGAGGCGGTTCGCGAGCTCACCAGGCGCGGCCGTCGCGTGCGGCTCGTGTCGATGCCCTGCTTCGAGACCTTCGCGCGCACCGATGCAGCCTATCGGGAGCGAGTGCTGCCGGCCGCGGTTCGTAAGCGAGTCTCGGTGGAAGCAGGCGTCAGCGCGATCTGGCGCCAGTTTGTAGGCGAAGAGGGTCGTATCATCGGCCTGGATCAGTTCGGGGCTTCGGGCAAGGGACCCGACCTGTTCAAGCATTTTGGCTTCACTGCCGGGCACGTGCTCGAGACGGTGGAGGAACTTCTCGGCGCACGCTGAAGTGCGTCGTCAACGCGGAGAGACAAGACCATGGCGATCAAGGTGGGCATCAACGGTTACGGTCGCATCGGCCGTAACATTCTGCGGGCACTCTACGAAGCGGGACGACAGAAGGAGATCCAGGTCGTCGCCCTGAATGATCTTGGGGATGCCAACACCAACGCGCACCTGACGCGCTATGACACCGTGCACGGCAAGTTTCCCGGCGAGGTGAGTGTCGATGGCAACGCGATGGTCGTGAATGGCGATCGCATCCGCGTACTCGCCGAACGTGATCCGACCAAGCTCCCCTGGGGCGAGCTGGGCGTGGAGTTCGTGCTCGAATGCACGGGTCTATTCACCAGCAAGGCGAAGGCGGGCGCCCACCTCAAGGGTGGCGCAAAGAAGGTCGTGATCTCTGCGCCGGGTGGCGAGGATGTCGATGCCACCATCGTGTACGGCGTGAATCACCAGGTACTCAAATCGAGCCATACGGTGATCTCCAATGCATCGTGCACGACCAACTGCCTGGTGCCGATCGTGAAGGTGCTGCATGACAAGATCGGCGTCGTGAGCGGCATCATGACCACGGTGCACTCGTACACCAACGACCAGGTGCTCACCGACGTCTATCACTCGGATCTGCGCCGTGCCCGCTCGGCCACCATGTCGATGATTCCGACCAAGACCGGCGCCGCGGCGTCCGTGGGCCTGGTGCTGCCCGAGCTGAAGGGCAAGCTCGATGGCTTTTCCGTCCGCGTGCCGACCATCAATGTGTCGCTGGTCGACCTCACCTTCAGCGCCGCGCGCAAGACGACCGCCGACGAAATACACGGCCTCATGAAGGCGGCGGCTGGAGGAGCACTCAAGGGCATACTCGCGTACAGCGACGGCCCGCTGGTGTCGGTCGACTTCAATCACGATCCGGCCTCGTCCACCTATGACGCCACGCTCACGAAAGTGATCGAAGGGACGCTGGTCAAGGTGTGTGCGTGGTACGACAACGAGTGGGGCTTCTCCAACCGCATGCTGGACACCACCGTGGCGTGGTCCAAGGCGAGCTAGGCACTGTCATGAAAGTGCGGCGCATGGCGGACCTGGATCTGCGCGGCAAGCGCGTCCTGATCCGGGAAGATCTCAACGTGCCCATCAAGGATGGCGTGGTCACGAGTGATGCGCGCATCCGCGCTTCGCTGCCGACCATCGAGCTCGCACTCAAGGCCGAGGCTCGCGTGCTGCTCCTGTCGCATCTCGGGCGACCGGAAGAGGGCGTGTACAGCGAGGAATTCTCGCTCGCGCCGGTAGCTGCACGGCTGTCGGAGCTCCTCGGCCGAAAAGTGCGCCTGGAGCGCAACTGGCTCGATGGCGTCGAGTGCGCGGCGGGTGACGCCGTGTTGTGTGAGAACGTGCGCTTCAACAAGGGCGAGAAGAAAAACAGCGACGAACTGGCCAAGCGCATGGCGGCGCTCTGCGATGTCTTCGTGATGGATGCCTTCGGCACGGCGCATCGGGCGGAAGCGAGCACGCACGGCGTGGCGAAATATGCGCCGATCGCCTGTGCCGGACCGTTGCTGGTCAACGAGCTCGTCGCGCTCGAGACCGCGCTGGAAAAGCCGGCGCGCCCGATGATGGCGATCGTCGCGGGCTCCAAGGTGTCCACCAAGCTCACCGTGCTGGAGTCGCTGCTCGCCAAGGTCGACCAGCTCATCGTCGGCGGCGGCATCGCCAATACGTTTCTCGCCGCTGCCGGCTTCCCGGTAGGAAAGTCGCTCCACGAGGCGGAAATGGTGGATATCGCGCGCCGGCTGATGGTCGAGTCCGAGAAGCGCGGTACGCAGATTCCTCTGCCGACCGATGTGGTCGTCGCCAGGGAGTTCTCGGCGAAGGCCGAAGCTGACGTGAAGGACGTGGCGGCCGTTCGCGCCGATGAAATGATTCTCGATATCGGACCCGATACCGCGGAGAGGTTTGCGGCTTTGATCGGTCGCGCAGGCACGATCATCTGGAATGGTCCGGTCGGTGTGTTCGAATTCGACCAGTTCGGTGAAGGCACGCGGGTGCTGGCGCAGGCGATCGCGCGCAGTCCGGCGTTCTCGCTGGCGGGTGGCGGTGACACGCTGGCCGCGATCGAGAAGTACCAGGTCGAGGAGGGGATCTCCTACATCTCAACGGGCGGCGGCGCGTTCCTGGAATTCGTCGAGGGCAAGAAGCTCCCCGCGGTCGAAGTTCTCGAACAGCGGGGCGAATGATACGCATGCAACGTCGTACCAAGATTGTGGCCACTCTCGGGCCGGCGACCGATGATCAGGCGGTACTCGCCGCGATGATCCGTGCCGGTACCGACGTCGTCCGGGTGAACTTCTCGCACGGCAAGCCCGACGATCACGCGCGCCGCATCGAGATCGTCCGGACTGCTGCGGCGAGCGCGGATCGCTACGTGGGCGTGCTTGGCGACTTGCAGGGGCCGAAGATCCGCATCGAGCGCTTTGCACAGGGCCCCGTCACGCTCACCGAAGGGAATGCCTTTGCGCTGGATGTCTCACTGGACCCTGCAGCCGGAGACGCCAAGGCCGTCGGTGTTGCCTACAAGGATCTGCCGCGCGATGTGCGTGCGGGCGATGTCCTGCTGCTCGATGACGGGCAGATCGTGCTCGAGGTGGAAAAGGTCGACGGGCCACGCATTCATACGCGGGTACGTATCGGCGGCACACTCTCGGATCAAAAGGGCATCAATCGCAAGGGCGGCGGGTTGTCTGCCGGCGCGCTGACCGAGAAGGACCGAGCCGACATCCGCACTGCTGCTAAGCTCGGTATCGATTTTCTGGCCGTTTCGTTCGCCAGCGGGGCGTCCGATATCCTCGAAGCGCGTCAATTGCTGCGCGATGCCGGCGGTGAAGGCTGCGTGGTCGCCAAGATCGAGCGGAGCGAGGCGATCCAGAACCTGCCCGCGATCATCGACGCGAGTGACGCGGTCATGGTGGCGCGTGGCGATCTGGGCGTGGAGATGGGCTACGCCGAGCTCACGGGCCTGCAGAAAACCATCATCCACCAGACGCGCAACCGCCATCGCGTCGTAATCACGGCCACACAGATGATGGAATCGATGATTCACAGTCCGATTCCGACGCGCGCCGAGGTCTCGGATGTCTCGAACGCGGTGATGGATGGCACCGACGCGGTAATGCTGTCCGCGGAGACTGCAGTCGGCAAGTATCCGGTGAAAGCGGTCGAGGCTATGGCCGAAGTCATCCGCGGCGCCGAGAAATATCAACTCGCGCACAGCCGCGTCCGGCACCGCGTCGAGGGTCAGTTCCAGGGCACCGATGAAGCGATCGCGATGGCCGTGATGTACACCGCCAATCACCTGCGGGTGCGCGCGATCGTCGCATTGACCGAGTCGGGATCGACACCGTTGTGGATGTCGCGCATCCGCTCCGATATTCCGATCTACGCGTTCACCCGCCACGAGGTCACGCGCCGCAGGGTGACCCTGTATCGTGGTGTATATCCCGTGCCTTTCGATATGACCGACATAGAGCCACGGGTGCTGTACGCGGCAATCTTCGATCAGCTTCTCAAGCGCCAGCTGGTCAGCATCGGCGACTTGGTGATCCTCACGCAGGGTGAGCTGTCGGGCGTCGCGGGCGGAACCAATACCATGAAGATCATCAAGGTCACGGCAGGCTGACCGTGCGGCCTGTGCGCCGGTTGCTTGCAGCCCTGGCGTTCGTTCTCGTCGCTCTGTTTCTCGTTGCCTACGCGCTGCTCCGCGCCAGCCTTCCGGTTCTCGATGGAGAGGGTGCGGCTGCGATCCAATCCGCAATCGCGATCGAGCGCGATTCATTCGGCGTGCCATCGATCCGGGCCCAGCACCGACGCGATGTCGCGTGGGCGACCGGCTACCTGCATGCGCAGGACCGGTTCTTCCAGATGGACCTGTCGCGACGCTTCGCCGCCGGTGAGCTGGCAGAGCTCTTTGGCAGCATCGCGCTCGAAGAGGATCGGCGCATGCGCATTCATCGCTTCCGGCACGTGGCACAGCAGGTAGTCGCGCGCACCAATCCCGAAGAGCGCGCGCTCCTCGACGCGTACGTCGCAGGCGTCAATGCCGGAATCGAATCACTCGCCAGCCGGCCCTTCGAATACTGGCTGCTGCGAAGTAAGCCGCAGGCCTGGCGAGCCGAGGACACGATACTGGTCGTGCTTCTCGATGTACGAGCAGCTCAACTACTCGGCTTTCGCCGCCGAGTCCTCGCGCGGACTCGTGCATGACGAGGTCCCGGTGGCGCTGTATCGCTTCCTGTACCAGCGCGGCACCGAATGGGATGCGCCGGTGGCCGGCGTACCGCTGTCGCCACAGCCCATTCCATCGCCGGACGAAGTCAATCTGCGCGGCCAGGCGCTCGCGCAGACGCGACCGTTCGTTCCTCTGGTTGAGCAGGACCTGCTGCCCGGGAGTAACAACTGGGCAGTTGCGGGCGCGTTGACCGTATCCGGGCATGCGTTGCTCGCGAACGATATGCACCTGGGCCTCGGAATACCGAACACGTGGTACCGCACTCGCTGGCAGGTGATTGCGCCAGCCGGTGGCACTGCGGCGATTGATATGGCGGGCGTGACGCTGCCGGGGGTGCCCGCTATCGTCGCGGGCAGCAATGGCCACGTCGCCTGGGGTTTTACCAACAGCTATGGCGATTGGACCGACCTCATCGTGTTGCGCGAGGACGCTGCGCACCCGGACCAGTACGCAACACCCGGCGGTTATCGCGCGTTCGAGCACCATCGCGAGACAATCAACGTCAAAGGGCGGGCGGATGAGACGCTCGATGTGCTCGACACCATGTGGGGACCCGTGTTTGACCGCGATCATGCCGGGCGCCGCCGCGCCGCTGCCTGGATCGCGCAGTCGCCCGAGGCGACCAATGTGACTCTGGTCAACCTTGAATCCGTGCAGGATGTGGCGAGCGCTCTCGACGTTGCGAATCGTGTCGGGGCACCACCGCAAAATTTCGTCGCAGCGGACGATCGCGGCAACATCGGCTGGACGATCATGGGGCACATACCGGTGCGTGGCGCCGGCGATTCGAGCATTCCCTCGGATTGGTCGCAGCCCGGCAGCGGCTGGTCCGGATGGCTCGAACCCGATCGTTATCCGCGCATTCTCAATCCGGCCGGCGGGCGCATCTGGACGGCGAACGCCCGCGTCGTGGACGGCCAAGCCTTGCAGGTGATCGGGGAAGGGGATTTCGAGCTCGGCGCGCGCGCCAGGCAGATTCGCGATGATCTGTGGCGACTGAGGTCAGCGACTGAAGCGGATATGCTCGCGATCCAGCTCGATGATCGCGCCTTCTTTCTGCAGCGGTGGCGCTCGAAACTCCTGACGCTGCTCGATGAGGGCGCACTTGCCGGCCATCCGGCGCGCGCGCAATTTCGCTCACTGGTCGCGAAGTCGGCGGATGCTGCCGAGGTGGGTTCGGTGGGATATCGGCTGCTGCGCAGCTGGCGCAATTCGGTCCGGGATCGGGTTTTCGGCATGCTGACGGCGCGCGCGCGCCGACCCGATGCCGATCCCGACGAGATCCAGGTCGCGCCTCAATTCGAGGGACCGCTTTGGCAACTCCTGTCGGCGGAGCCTGCACATCTGCTGAGCCAGGAGTATGCAAGCTGGCGAGACCTCGAGTTGCGCAGCCTCGATGCCGCGATCGACGCGCTACTGGAAGAGTGCGGCGCGCTCGAGAAGTGTTCGTGGGGCAAGCGCAATCGGGTGACCTTGAGTCACCCGCTGGGCCGGGCGGTTCCGGTCCTGGGCTGGCTTCTGAACATGCCGACACGCGAGTTGCCCGGCGATGCCAGCATGCCGCGCGTGCAAGGGCCGCGCTTTGGTGCTTCCGAACGCTTCGCCGTTTCACCGGGGCGCGAGGCGCAGGGCTACTTCCATATGCCCGGTGGCCAGAGCGGACATCCTCTGTCGCCTTACTATCGCGCCGGGCACGACGCGTGGGCTGAAGGCCGACCGCTATCGTTCCTGCCAGGAGCCGCCGAACATCACCTGAACATTCACCCCGGCATCAACGCTGCGCCAGCTGCAGCGCCTGCAAGTTCTTGAGCACGACCTGTGAATGCCCCTTGGGGTCCACGTGCTCGTAATGTTTCGCGACCTTGCGCTGTGGATCGATGATGAAGGTTTCGCGGGCCGCGAGCTTCATGCCGAACCGACGTCTCAGAACTCCGTAGTCTTTCGCAGTCTGACTGGGTCGAATCGGCGAGAATGGGGAAGGGCAAACCATGTTTAGCCACGAATTTCTGGTGAGAAGCGACGTCATCCAGGCTGATGCCGACGACAGCCGTGCCGGCTTTCTTGAACGCGAAGATATTGTCACGGAAGTCGCACGCCTGGGTCGTGCAGCCCGGAGTCATGTCCTTGGGGTAAAAATACAGCACCAACCACTCGCCGGCGTAGTCAGAGAGACTGTGCCACTTGCCTTCCTGGTCCTGAAGTTTGAATGCGGGCGCTGCCGATCCGACCTGCGCGGCCGCTCCCACAGCGCCGGCGAATATGAAACCAAGCACCACTGCGAACAGGAATATGGCCTTTCGAACCGGCGTCGCGCGCATGGAGGTCTTCGCAGGTTGCTGCGTGGCGCTCATCTTAGGCGGCCGCGCCATGCACGACCACTGAACGCGAGCAACCCCGCAACTGTATGAGCGAAGCGCCAAAGAGGACGGCACTGATACTGACCGGCGGAGGCGCGCGTGCGGCCTACCAGGTCGGGGTGCTTAAGGCACTGGCGGAATGGTTGCCAGAGGACAGCCCCTGTCCGTTCCCCATCATTGTCGGTACCTCCGCGGGCGCCGTGGCAGCCATCGCGCTCGCGGGCCGTTCGGGCCGCTTCCGGGCGGCCGTCAACGCCCTGGAGCAGGTGTGGGCCAACTTCCACGTCGAGCAGGTCTTTCGCGCCGACACCTTGAGCATGTTGCGCGCGGGGGTGCATTGGCTGCTCGCCTTCGTCTCGAGCGGCTTGCTGCTGCCGCCGCCAAAATCGCTGTTCGACAACTCTCCGTTGCGCGAGCTTCTCAGTCACACGATGTCGTTTCGGGGTGTGCACCGCTCGATAGCGAAGGGCAGACTCAGAGCCGTCGGAATCTGCGCCACGAGCTTCAGCAGCGGACGCTGTGTGACTTTCTACGAGGGCATGCCGGAGCTGCACAACTGGGAACGGATTGCGGGCGGCGGCCAGCGCGGCCGCCTTGGCCTCGATCACCTGATGGCGAGCCTGTCGATCCCGTTTCTGTTCCCGGCCGTGCGCCTGGGCGATGAGTACTATGGCGACGGCGCCATGCGGCAGACCAATCCGCTCAGCCCGGCGATCAACCTGGGCGCCGACAGGTTGCTGGTGATCGGTGTGCGGCAGAGCGGGCTGGGCAGCGCCTTCGGCAAGATGCGCATCGGCGCGGCGCCGACTGCGGGTCAGATCTTCGGCTACATGCTCGACACGTTGTTCATGGACCAGATCTACGCCGATATCGAGCAGCTCGAGCGTCTCAACCAGCTCGTATTGCACGCGCCGGTATCATTCGCCGGGTTACGGGCCATCGACGCGATGGTGCTGGCTCCCAGCCAGGACCTGCGCGAAGTCGCTGCGCGGCACGTGCGAGAACTTCCGCGACCCTTGCGCGCCTTATTGCGCCTGATCGGCGCCCACACGGCGATGACCGGGTCGCTGGCGAGCTATTTGATGTTCGAGGCGGGTTACACGCGCGAGCTCATCGAGATCGGATACAGCGACGCACGCGCGCAGCGTAGTCAGCTCCTGCACCTCGTGCAGCGGCACGGCGAAGCACCACATCCCGCCCGTGATCTGAGGCCCGCGCATAAGCGCCACGCGCAGACTGTTCCGGACCGCTAGGCGCGAGATTGCAGCGCTGGCTCGGCAGCTTCGGAGAGGCTCTCAGGCAGGGCGTTGTGGCGCGCGATCACGTGCGGGTGCTTTTCACGAAAACGCGCGGCGAGGCGATCGACGATGTACACGGACCGATGCTGCCCGCCGGTGCAACCGATCGCGACCGTGAGATATCTGCGATTGTTGCGCTGATACTCGGGAATGCGCGACTCGATGAAGCGCGCGATCTCCTCGATCAGGCGCTCCACATCCGGGTGTGACTCGAGAAATCGGATCACTTCCGGATCGCGTCCGGTAAGGCGGCGCAACTGCGGCTCCCAATACGGGTTGGGAAGGGTGCGTGAGTCGAACACGAAATCCGCATCACCCGGCAATCCGTGCTTGAAACCGAACGACTCGAACATGATCGAGAGACGCCCCTCATGCCGCTGCTCGACACGCTTGCGGATCAGCTCCCGTAATTCGTGCACGCTCATGCGTGTGGTATCGATGACCAGGTCAGCGGCATCGGTCACCGGCTCGAGGAGCCGGCGTTCTGCGGCGATCGCTTCGCGCAAGCTGACCCCGTCGCTGCTCAGTGGATGCTTGCGGCGCGTCTCGCCGTAGCGATTGAGCAGCGCGTCATCGTCGGCATGCAGGAACAGCACCTCGCACGCGATGCCGGCGCGCCTGAGCTCTTGCACCAGCATCGGCACGGTCGCAATCTCGCCGGGCCGATTGCGCGCATCGAGCCCGACGGCGATGCGCGCGTACGCGGGCTCAGGACTCCTCACGGTATGGGAGATGAAGGGCTTGAGGAGTGCGGCCGGAATGTTGTCAATGCAATAGAAGTCGAGGTCTTCGAGCATGTGCAGCGCCACGCTCTTTCCGGATCCGGACAGACCGCTGACGATGATCAGGCGCATGGCCGCTGCAACAACCCCTATGACAGGCGCGTCTTCTGGGCTTCTTCGGCGTGATGATCGGTGAGCTTTTCCTTGTGCTTCTTCACGCAGCGATCGAGCTTGTCCGCCAGCAGGTCGATCGCCGCATACATGTCCTGATCCACCGCGTCCGCGTAGATCTTTCCCCCACTTACCAGCACAGTAGCTTCGGCCTTCTGTCGCAGCTTCTCAACGGTCAGGATGCAATGGACATCGATCAGGGAATCGAAGTGGCGCACGATACGCCCTAGTTTCTTGCTGACATATCCGCGCAGCGCCGGCGTGATGTCCACATGATGACCGGTGAGATTGAGCTGCATGGCACGCTCCTGTTGTGTCTGGTTGTTACTTCAACGGGCACCGTTCGCCCGCTTGCGCTCATTGGAGGGCGCAAGCTGCATCGCCTCGCGGTACTTAGCGACCGTGCGGCGCGCGACCGGAATGCCTTCCTGCGAAAGAAGCTCGGCGATCTTGCTGTCACTCAATGGGTTGGTGGGGTCCTCCTGGGCGATGAGCTTACGGATCTTGGCGCGGATGGCAGTGGATGAGGTTTCTGTGCCGTCATCGCCGGCCACGTGGCTTGAAAAGAAGTAACGGAATTCGTACACGCCGCGCGGCGTGTGCATGTATTTTGCCGTGGTGACACGCGAAATCGTCGATTCGTGCATTTCGACTGCTTCGGCGACATCGCGCAGGATCATCGGCTGCATGGCTTCGTCGCCCTGGTCGAAGAACGCGCTCTGTCGCTGCACGATGCAACGCGCCACCTTGAGCAGAGTGTCGTTGCGGATCTCGAGACTGCGCAGGAGCCAGCGCGCTTCCTGGAGTTGCGCGCGCAGATTGGCGTGATCGGCCGAGCGGCCGAGCATGCCGGCGTAGCTTTGATTTACGCGAATGCGCGGCAGCGTTGCCGGGTTGATCTCCACGGACCATCCGGTTTCAGTGCGACGGATGAACACGTCGGGCACGACGTATTCTGCGGTGCCGGCGTGAATCGCCGAGCCCGGACGTGGATGACAGGAGCGCACCAGCGCCAGCGCGTTCTCGAGCTCTTCGTCGCTGACGCGCAGATGGCGCTTTAGCAGCGAATGCTGTTGAGCGGCGAGCTCATCGAGATGGCTTTCCGCAATCCTCAAGGCCAGGTCGAGTCCAGGGATCTGCGGATCGAGCTGCTGAAGTTGCAGGGTGATGCATTCGCTGATGGAGCGCGCGCCCACACCCGCGGGATCCAGACTCTGCACTTGGCCGAGCACGCGCTCGACCTCCGCGGTGTCACAGTCGAGTTCCGGGAGCAAGCTCTGCCGGATCTCTTCCAGGCTGTCCGTGAGGTAGCCATCGTCGTTGATGGCATCCACCACGGCACGGCCGATCGCGTGGTCACGTGGTTCGAGCCTCGCGAGCTCGAGCTGCCACGCCAGGTGCTCCTGCAGGGTTTGTGTGCGCTGATCGGAGAATTCCTGGGCGCGATCCTCGTCTCCACTCCAGGGAGTCTCGGAGGGACCGGTGGTCTGCTCCGCCCATGAATCGTCGGCGATCTCGACCTCGGCCGCCGGCTGCGTCTCGCGCACCTCCGCCGTCGGCTGGGTGTTGTCCGTCGCAGCTGCCTCGAAGGTGCCGGTCGCCGTTTCCGGCACTTCGTCCAGCGACTCGAGCATTACGTTGTTTTCGAGCGCTTCGCGGATGTGGGCCTGCAGCTCGAGTGCGGGCAGCTGCAGAAGGCGGATCGCCTGCTGGAGCTGCGGGGTCATCGTCAGTTGCTGACCCAGCCTGAGCTGCAGCGTCGGTTTGAGCATCGGGGATTGAGCCGGGTCCTTGAGGAGTAGTCTAGAGTTTGAAGTCCTGCCCCAAGTACACATCACGAACCTGCGGGTTGGCAAGGATCTGTTCCGGAGAACCCGCGGCGATTACCGTGCCCTGATTTACAATATATGCGCGCCCGCAAATTCCCAATGTTTCCCGCACGTTGTGATCGGTGATGAGTACGCCGATGCTGCGGCTGGTGAGATGGCGAATGATGCGCTGAATATCGATCACCGAGAGCGGATCGACGCCCGCGAACGGCTCATCCAGCAGCATGAAGCGCGGTTCAGCTGCCAGCGCCCGAGCGATCTCCACCCGGCGTCGCTCGCCACCGGAAAGGCTTATCCCCAGGCTCGAGCGCACGTGACCGATGTGCAACTCCTCGAGCAGCGATTCCAGGCGTTCGTTGCGTTTGGCGGAGTCCAGGTCGGAGCGAGTCTCCAGGATCGCGAGGACATTGTCCTCGACGGACAGCTTGCGAAAAACCGAGGCTTCCTGCGGCAGGTAGCCCAGGCCGAGCTGGGCGCGACGATGCATTGGCAGCGCCGTCAATTCCTTCTCATCGAGATGGATGCGACCACGCTCGCACACGATCAGGCCCACGATCATGTAGAAGGCAGTGGTTTTTCCGGCGCCATTCGGGCCGAGCAGGCCCACCACCTCTCCGCTCGTCACTTCGAGCGACAGATCCTTTACTACCTGGCGCGATTTGTAACTCTTGGCGAGGCCGTCGACCCGCAGCGTGCTCATCAGGGATGATCCGTCGTCGTCGGCTTGCGCTCGACACTGCGCGGATTGATGGTGATGCGCACGCGCTCGTCCCCCTGATCGCCGGCGTTGGCGAGCACGCGCTGGTCGCGGATGCTGTAGACCAGGGTCTGGCCCCGGATGTCGTTGTGGCCGTCGGTGAGATAGGCGTCCTGCAGCATGCGAATCGTCTGGGTGGTGAAGTCGTACTCGATCGAGCCGGCGCGCCCATGCGCTATGTCCTCACTGTTCTCAAGCTTCTGCTCGAACTGGGCAGGCGATCCGGTAATTACGGCGCGCGCAATCTGGTTGTCCTTGAAGGTGACTGCGGCTTCATCAGAGCTCAGCGAGCCGCTCTCGACCGTGATCTTGACGTTGTTGCGGAATACCCAGCGGCTGTTCTCGAAATTCAGACCGGTGGCGGTGGCTTCATCCGCTTCGACGCTGGTCTTGCCCTGCGTGACGCGCACCTTGCGGAACAGGAGCGAGTTCTTCGCGTAGTCGAAGTCGGAGGATTCGGCGTCGACGTTGATTGGCAGATCCGGGCCTTTGGGACCGGCGCCGTTGCCGACGCTCGTGAACAGCAGGAGGGCGAGGAACAGCGCCGCGGCGGCAGCCCCGTGCACAGCTTCGCCGATCGGGCGGCGTTCAGCGAACAAACCTGCCATGGACGCTCGATTCTAGCTTGAGTCGTTCGCCCTTCAAGTCAGCCGTCAGCCCCATCGTGCTGAGGCGACGCGATCCCCACTCGATGTCTACGCGCTGACGCGTGGTGGCGATGTGAGTTTCGGTGTCGACGCTGAGCCGTGAAGTGCGTATCACGGCGCTCGGCGCCTCGGGTTGTGGCTGTCCGGCGATCTTGACGTCGCCGGCCAGTTCGAGCGTGCGTGAACCTGGCGGTACGAACCCGTGTGCCGCGGTCAGCGTCCAGTCGTGCGCATCGACGGTGTGATAGACCAGCTTGAGATCATCCATTTGCACGCTGTTGTCGGTTGGGTCTTGCTGCAGACGCTCGGCCTCCACCCGATACAGTGGCTTGCCATCGCGGCCCATTTCCACGATGCGCGCGCGTTTCATGTAGTAACCCGGTTGCGGCGGTTGTACCTGGACCGAAGGGCTTGAAACATCCTGGGCACGTCGGCCCGTCAGCAGGCTCACGATGGCTACCACGAGCAGCGCTAGCACGATGAAAACGCGCCAGATCATCGCGTACCTGTGCGAGCCGCGAGGAGCCAATCACAGACTTCACGGACCGCTCCGCAGCCACCGTTCAGGGACGTGACGCGATCGGCCGCCGCGCGGACTTCGGCGGGGGCGTCGGCGACCGCGACCGCAATGCCCGCTGCACGCATCAGCGCAAGGTCGGAGGTGTCGTCGACGATGCACAGGGCTTGTTCCCGCGACAGGCGCTGCTGCGCCAGCAAACGGTCGAAAGCTGCCACCTTGTCTTCGCAACCCTGCTCGAGAGACTGAATGCCGAGTTCACGACAACGGGCGCTCACCGCTTCGGAACGTCGGCCGGAGATGACTGCGATGTTCATGCCGGTGCGCATGAGCTGTTTCAGTCCCAGGCCGTCGCGCACGTGAAAGACCTTGAGCGCTTCGCCCTGAGCGTTGAAGTACAGGCGCCCGTCGGTCATCACTCCATCGACATCGAGCACCACCAGCCGAACGCGCTCCAGCGGCGTACCCGCTCGAGCTCCGGTCGACACGATCACATCACTCCGGCGCGCAACAGGTCATGCACGTTCAGCGCGCCGACCAGGATGCCATCGGCGTCGACGACCGGCAGCGCGGTGATGCGGTGCTCTTCCATCACGTGCACGGCATCCGCGGCAAGCGACTTCGGGCCAATCGTCCTGCCGCCGCGGGTCATCACCTCGTCCATGCGGGTCGCATGCACATCGACCTGTCGATCGAAGGAACGGCGCAGATCGCCGTCGGTGAATATGCCCAGCACGCGCCGGTCCGCATCAACAATCGCAGTCATGCCGAGCCCTTTGCGCGACATTTCCACCAGCCCCTGCGCCAGGGACGTGCCGGCAGCCACCATCGGGACGTCCTTGCCGGTGCGCATGATGTCTTCGACGTGCAGCAGGAGCCTGCGACCAAGGCTTCCGCCCGGATGCGAACGCGCAAAGTCCTCCTCGGTAAAACCACGGTGCTTGAGCACCGCGACGGCGATCGCATCACCCATCGCAAGCGTTGCCGTGGTGCTCGCCGTAGGTGCGAGATTCAGCGGACAGGCTTCGGCCGGAACGCTGACGTCGAGGTTGACGGTCGCGGCGCGCGCCAGGGTTGAATCCGGGTTGCCGGTCATGGTGATGAGTGCGACTGCGAGCCGGCGAATGTGCGGCACGAGCGTGACGATTTCGGCGGTTTCACCCGAATTGGAAATCGCCAGCATCACGTCCTGGCGCGTGATCACACCAATGTCGCCGTGACTGGCTTCCGCAGGATGCAGAAAGAAGGCGGGCGTGCCGGTACTGGAGAGAGTGGCAGCAATCTTCCCCGCGATGTGTCCCGACTTGCCCATGCCGGTGACGATCACGCGACCCTTGCAATCCAGGCACAGTCTGCAGGCGCGCGCGAACGCGGCGTCCAGTCGTGGCACGAGTGCGCTAACCGCCCGGGCTTCGGTTTGCAGTGCCTGTCGTCCGAGCTCCAATAACGCGTCGTCCGTGAGCGGCACGGGGACGACACCGGGCGGATGAGGTTTTGCGGCCATGATGAGGAGTATCCATGATACATCGGGAAGCGCGCCCGGGCGTGCGGGTTGCCGCCGCAAGACTCGCCGCTCCGCCTAGCTTCAGGCTGCGAGCGTTTCTACACGTGGCGCGATCCACTAATATGGCCGGCACTCACGCGCCGGATACGAACCATCCGATGACCGCCGACCAAGTCGCTACCCTGATTCGAGCCGGGCTTCCGGATGCTACGGTGCGGATACTGACCGACGATGACACGCATTTCGAGGCGCTGGTCGTCGCGCCGCAGTTCGCAGGCAAGCGTAGCATCGCGCGTCACCAACTCGTATATGCTGCGTTGGGCGCGCGCATGGGCCGTGAGATCCACGCGCTGTCGATCAAGGCATTCACGCCCGAGGAATGGGCGGCGGCCCAGGGGCGCGCAGCGCAGTGAGCGGCTCGGCCTGAAAGCGCGCAGGAGCGGCGGGGTGGACAAATTACAGATCGCCGGCGGCATTCCTCTGGAAGGGGAAATCCGCATTTCGGGCGCCAAGAACGCGACCCTGCCCATTCTCGCCGGCACCTTGCTGGCGGACGACACCGTCACCATCGGCAATGTGCCGCACTTGCAGGACGTGACGACCACCATCGAGCTGCTCGGCCGCATGGGTGTCAGCGTCACGATCGATGAGCGCATGCGCATCGAAGTCGATCCGACGACAATTCGTGAGTACTTTGCACCATACGAGCTGGTCAAGACGATGCGCGCCTCGATCCTGGTGCTCGGCCCGCTGGTGGCGCGCTTCGGTCACGCTGATGTCTCGTTGCCTGGCGGCTGTGCGATCGGCGCACGGCCGGTCAACATTCACGTCGCGGGATTGCAGGCCATGGGCGCCGACATTCACATCGAGAACGGCTACATCAAGGCGCGGGCCAAGCGGTTGAAGGGCGCGCGACTGGTGCTGGAAACGGTCACGGTGACCGGCACGGAAAACCTGATGATGGCTGCGACGCTGGCGGACGGTGAGACCGTCATCGAAAACGCCGCGCGGGAGCCCGAGGTGGTGGATCTCGCGAATTTCCTCAACAGCATGGGTGCGAAGGTTCGCGGGGCCGGGACCGACACGATCTCGGTCGAGGGCGTGGAACGTCTCTCCGGTACCAGCTACGAGGTACTTCCCGATCGCATCGAGACCGGCACCTATCTCGTCGCCGGAGCGATCACGGGCGGTCACGTACGCCTGAAGAACACGCGCCCGGATCATCTCGATGCGGTGCTCGCCAAGCTGCGTGAGGCTGGAGCGCGCATCGACACGGGCGAGAATTGGATCGAAGTCGACATGCGCGGCCGGCGGCCGCAGGCGGTCGACGTGCGCACCGCGCCGTACCCCGCTTTCCCGACCGACATGCAGGCGCAATTCGCGGCACTCAATACGGTTGCGAGTGGTGTGAGCACGATCACCGAGACGGTGTTCGAGAATCGCTTCATGCACATGCTCGAAATGAGGCGCATGGGCGCGGAAATCCGTCTCGAAGGCAATACCGCGATCATTCGTGGCGTGCAGAAGCTCACCGCGGCGCCGGTGATGGCGACTGACCTGCGTGCTTCAGCGAGCCTGGTGCTTGCGGGACTGGTCGCCGAGGGCACGACGCAGGTGGAGCGCATCTACCACATCGATCGTGGCTACGAGTGCATCGAGGAGAAACTCCAGCAACTTGGCGCGCGCATCAAGCGCGTCCCGAGCTAGGGTGTCGTTGATTGCACTATTTGCATAACTCAGAAACGGCACACGAGTTATGCAAATAGTTGTGCAAATCAAACCTGACACCCTAAGTGGAGGCTTACCGCGCTCGACGACCTGAGCGCGCATGTCGAAACGTTCGCCGCGCCGTAGTCCGCGGATTCTCACTGTTGCGCCCGGCGCCAGCTTGGCGACGTAGGCAAGGGCCTGCTCCGCGGACTGCATCGGCTCATCGTCGATCCGTGTAATCAGATCGCCGGGACGCAATCCGGCGCGCAGCGGCCGGGCTGTCCACATACAGGTTGACAACCAATACGCCGCCGTCAGGGGCGCCGAGTGCGCGTGCCTGTTCGGGGGTGAGAGTCTCGGGCACGACTCCGAGCCAACCGCGGATCACGCGCCCGTTCTTGAAGATCTCCTCCATTACGCCGCGCACCAGATTTACGGGAATCGCGAAGCCGATACCCTCGATGCCCGCGTTGCGCGCGAAGATGGCAGTGTTGATGCCGACCAGTTCGCCGGCGGTATTCACCAGCGCGCCGCCGGAGTTGCCAAGATTGATCGCGGCGTCGGTCTGGATGAAGTTCTCGAATCGCGCCACGCTCAGCTGCCCACGACCGGTGGCGCTGACGATGCCCTGAGTCACGGTCTGGCTGAGACCCACGGGATTGCCGATTGCAAGCACGACATCGCCCACGCGCAACGTGTCAGAGCGTCCGAGCGCCATGGTCGGGAGGTTCGACAGCCCGATCTGTAGCACCGCGAGATCGGTGTCCGCGTCGCGGCCCATTACCTTGGCGTCGGCTACGCGGCCGTCGGCGAGCTGCACCTTGATGGTCGACGCCGCGTCGATGACATGGTTGTTGGTGACGATGTGCCCGTCGGTATCCAGGATCACGCCTGAGCCGAGACTGCGTTCACGGCGCTGCCGATACCCCGGCCATGTGTCCCCGAATAGATCCTCCAGTTGCGGTGGCAGAGACCGCTCTGCGACCACCCGGTCGGCGTACACATTGACGACCGAGGGTGCGCTGCGGGCCACCGCATCGGCGTAGGTGCTGGCGGGCACTCCAACGGGCGCCTGTGGCTGCGGCGTGCTGACGGCCGGCTGTGGCGTCGGCTGTCGGGCCCGCAGCAACTCGGGACGCACCATGATCACCACGAACGCCGCGGCGAGACCCACGATTACGAACCGCACTATGTAACCCAGCAGTCGGGCAATCGGCGTCATTTGCAGCTGCGCGGAGCGCGTTCTCTTGAGGCTTGTATGCGTGCTCGAGCGCGGCACGCGTCCGGGAGGAGTTGATGATTTGTGTATAATGCCGCGCTTCCCGCGGATTCGAAACCGGTGCGGCTCTCGACGCCCGCGCCGGGCGATAAACGCGCGCTGTCGGACCAGATCACACGCACAGGGGAGACGGGATGACTGAAGAGGTTGATCCGAGCCGACGCCAGTTCCTGACTGCGGCCACGATGGCGACCGGTGCAATCGGAACTGCGTTCGCCATTGCGCCATTCATTGCTTCCTGGAAGCCAAGCGCACGTGCCAAGGCGCTGGGCGCACCCATCGAAGTCGACATCAGCAAGCTCGACGCGGGCGCGATGATGACCGTGCAGTGGCGCAAGCAGCCGGTGTGGATCGTTCATCGCACCAAGGAAATGCTCGATCGCCTCACGGCGAATGATCCTAGTCTCAAGGATCCGAAGTCCGACGCCTCGGAGCAGCCACCATACGCACACAATGAGCAGCGCGCCCGCAAGCCCGAGTACCTGGTGCTGCTGGGCACCTGCACACACCTGGGCTGTCTTCCGAAGCAGCGATTCGCGGTCGGCGTCGGCGAAGGCGGGCCGGATTGGCCCGGTGGCTGGTTCTGCGTCTGCCACGGCTCGCGTTTCGATATGGCGGGACGTGTGTTCCAGGGCTCGCCGGCCGCAGTCAACCTGCGCGTGCCCCCGTACGATTTCATCAGCGACACCAGGATCCTGATAGGTGCCGACGAGGCATCCAACAAAGGAGCTGCCTGATGGCCACCGCGACGCAGGGTGCGGTTGAGGGCAGGGGTCGCTGGGCGGCATTCGTCCGCTGGATCGATGCGCGGCTTCCGGTCACGGAGTTCTGGAAGTCGCAGATGACGGAGTACTACGCGCCCAAGAACTTCAACATCTGGTACTACTTCGGTTCGCTCGCGCTGCTGGTGCTGGTGGTGCAGATCGTCACCGGCATTTTCCTCACGATGAGCTACAAGCCGTCCGAAGCGGAAGCGTTCGGCTCGATCGAATACATCATGCGGGACGTGGAGTGGGGCTGGCTGATCCGCTACATGCATTCGACCGGCGCTTCGGCCTTCTTCATCGTCGTGTATCTGCACATGGTCCGTGCGCTTCTGTACGGTTCCTACAAGAACCCGCGCGAGCTACTGTGGATCATCGGCATGCTGATCTACGTGTCGCTGATGGCCGAGGCGTTCTTCGGCTACGTGCTGCCCTGGGGCAACATGTCGTTCTGGGGCGCTCAGGTGATCGTGTCGTTGTTCGGCGCGATTCCGGGCTTCGGTCCGGACCTCGTGGAATGGATCCGCGGCGACTACAGCATCTCCGACGTCACGCTCAGTCGTTTCTTCGCCCTGCACGTCGCGGCGCTGCCGCTGGTGCTGATCCTGCTCGTGGTGGTGCACCTCACGGCGCTGCACGAAGTGGGGTCGAACAATCCCGACGGCATCGAGATCAAGAAGCACAAGGATTCGAAGGGCAAGCCGGTCGACGGCATCCCGTTCCATCCGTACTACACGTACAAGGATCTGGTCGGCGTCGGCGTGTTCCTGATCTTCTTCGCGATCGTGATCTTCTTTGCGCCGACATTCGGGGGCCTGTTCATCGAGCACGCCGAACTTCGAACCGGCAAACCCGCTCAACACACCCGAGCACATCGCGCCCGTGTGGTACTTCACGCCGTACTACGCGATCCTGCGAGCCGTTCCCGACAAGTTGACCGGGGCGGCGCTGATGGGAGCGGCGGTGCTGCTCTTCTTCTTCCTGCCGTGGCTCGATCGCTCCAAGGTGAAATCGATCCGCTACCGCGGCTGGCTCTTCAAGCTGTTCCTCGGCGCGTTCATCATCGCGTTCATCGGACTCGGGTATCTCGGACTGCAGCCCGCTCAAGGGTCGTACGTCATTGCCGCGCGCATCTTCGGCGTCATCTATTTCCTCTTCTTCCTGCTGATGCCCTGGTACACGAGCGTAGACAAGACCAAGCCCGAGCCTGACCGGGTGACCTACCATGCGTAGCACCGCGCTCGTGTTTCTCGCGGTACTGCTGTCGGGCAGCGCACTCGCGAGTGAGGGGGGCGGCGAAGCCTGGCGCGGCTGGCATGCGGGCAATGACATCGCCAACAAGGCTTCCCTGCAGCGCGGCGCACGCAATTTCGTCAACTACTGCCTCGGTTGTCATTCGCTGCAGTACATACGCTACAACCGCGTGGCAGAGGACCTGGGGCTTACCCAGGAGCAGATGAAGACCAACCTGATGTTCACTGGAGAGCGCCCGTTCGATGTCATGAAGAGCGCGATGCCTCCCGGCGATGCAGAGGCGTGGTTCGGACGCGCGCCGCCGGATCTGTCCCTCACCGCGCGCGCCAAGGGGCCGGACTACATTTTCCAGTTCCTGAAGACCTTCTACCTGGATCCAGAACGGCCGACCGGCGTGAACAACCTCGCGCTCGATAACGCTGCCATGCCGCAGGTGCTCGCCGATCTGCAGGGCATGCAGAAAGCGGTGTTCGTGCTGGAAAAGAAGAGCGACGGCAACGGGGAGCAGATGGTGCGCGTGTTCGATCACTTCGAGCAGGTCGCGCCGGGCCGGCTGAGTGCAGTCGAGTTCGACGAATTCGTGCGCGATACGGTCAACTTCCTCGACTACGTCAGCGAGCCGATCCGCGCCAAGCGCGAGTCGCTGGGTCTTTGGGTCGTGCTCTTCCTGATCGTCTTTACGGGATTCGCCTGGGCGCTCAAGAAGGAAATCTGGAAGGACGTGCATTGAGCGCCGGGCTCACACCGTGACCGCCGCGGGCTTGGTGCAGAGCTGCCCCGGAGGATGACAGTGGTGTCCAGCCGTCGCGCGGTAATGACATTGTTTTCTTCGGCTAGCGATCCCAGCAGCCATCGCACCCGCCTGGTGCTCGCCGAAAAGGGCATCAACATCGACATCATCAATGTTGAACCCGGCGCATTACCCGAGGATCTGCTCGATCTGAACCCCTACCACAGCGTGCCGACGCTTGTCGATCGGGACCTCGTGCTCTACGACTCCCGCGTGATCATCGAATACCTGGATGAGCGCTTTCCGCACCCACCGCTGATGCCTGTCGACCCGGTGACGCGTGCACAGTTTCGCCTGGCGCTGTACCGCATCGAGCGGGACTGGTATGCACTCGCACAGCAGATCGAGCAGGAGCCCGATCGCAAGCAGGGCGTGCGATTGCGCAAGATCCTGCGCGATCAGATCCTCGCGAGCAGCGAGGTATTCAAGGCCAAGCCGTTTTTCCTGAGCGATGAGTTCTCGCTTGTGGATGCCACGATCGCGCCCATCCTGTGGCGCTTGCAGGCTTACGGCATCGACCTGCCGCCGCAGGCGCAGTCGATCACCCGCTATGCCAACCACATCTTTACGCGCTCGTCCTTTCGTGAAAGCCTGTCGGATGCCGAACAGGAGATGCGGATCTGAGCGATGGGAACTCCGCCGACCGCAAGTGTTTCGTCGCGGCGCCCGTACCTGCTGCGGGCGATGCACGAATGGATCAGTGACAATCGGCAGACACCGCACCTCGTCGTGGACGCCGAAGCCGAGGGCGTCGAGGTGCCGCGCCAGTTCGTCAAGGACGGCAAGATCATTCTCAACGTGAGTCATGGGGCGACCAGCGGGCTCAAGCTCGGCAACGAGTCGATCGACTTCACCGCGCGCTTCGCGGGCGCTGCACGCGCCGTTCATATTCCGATGCGGGCCGTGCTCGGGATCTACGCTCGCGAGAGCGGGCAGGGGATGATCTTCAACGACAGTGACCTGTCGCCGGAGCCTCCGGGCGGCAAACCGACGCCGGGTTCCGAAGACAGCCGGCGCTCGCATCTCAAGATCGTCAAGTAGTTTGAGCCGCGCATCCTGCACGTGCCGTCGCCCGCTGAGGATCACTCCGCCGCGAAGGCTCCCTTGATCCACTCCGGTCCGTTCGTTGCTGCGCACGAATTGAAAGCGACCACGTCGAAGCGCACCGGGAGGTGGCGCAGCTCGCGCCTTGCGAGCAGCAGGTGCCGAACCGCGCGGGTGATGCGCTGACGCTTGGGACGATCGATGCTGCCGCTGGCACCGCCGAACCTCAGGCTCCCCCGAGACCTTACTTCGACGACCACGAGGACGCCGCCATCGATCAGTACCAGATCCAGTTCCCCGAAGCGGCAACGATAATTCTGCGCGATCAACTTCAGGCCGTGCGCGATGAGCAGATCACGCGCTGCCAGTTCTGCTATCGAGCCCTGCAAGCGACGATCCATGTCGCATGAGCCCGAATGGGGCGCTTAGTTCGTGCCCGTGGCCGGCGCCGAGCCACCCAACGCCAGGGCGCGCGGCCTGCCATCATGTATCTGTGCCCAATCGAGGTCGCGCCGGATGCGGCCGTTGGCATCGATCGACAGACGACCGGTCATTCCGCTCACGATAGCGGCGCGAGTGGACTGGGAGTTACGCAAGGTTGGAATCAACCGGTAGGCATCGAATCCGAACGCGTACAGCCGACCGCGACGATTGGCGCGGGCGGGCCAGACGCTGCGAACCGCACTGCGCAGCTGCTCGGAGACAGGATCAGTGCCGATCATCCACGGCATGTCCGGGAACATCATGCCCTCCAGATCGACATTCGCCGCCTCGTCGGGCTCGTAAGCGTCGGAGGTGCAGTACATCGGGATATCGCCGGCGTAGTGAAAGCGCAGCTGCGGACGGATCAGCCGGCTGTTGGCGGCCTGCGCGGCGACGAAGATAAAACCGATATCGCCGCGGCGCCGGGGCTCGAACTCGAGCTTGGTGCCGAGCGTCCCGGCCAGCTTGGCATAACGATCTCGGCTCTCGGAGATTCTCAGCAGTTGCTGGATGGCCACGGTGTAGTCACTTTCGGAAGTGCTGTAATTGCCGCGAGCGATCAGCTGTCCGCCACCGAGCTGCAGTTCTTCGGTGAACGCCGCGAGTACGCGAGTGCCCCATTCACCCGAGGGAACCAGCGCGACACCGCGCGGATGGCCGTCCGCGAGTGCACGTCGCGCGACCTGCCGGGCTTCATCCTCCGGCGCGAGTGCAAACTGGAAGAAATTGGACGGCGCGACGCTGCCGTCCGGCAGGAAATTCAATGCCAGTATCGGTGTGCGACCGTCGGCGATGGCCGCGGCCGCGGTGACTTCGTCCTTGGTCAGCGGCCCAACAATGAATTGCGCGCCCTCGTCGAGCGCCTGTAACACGGCCGAGCCGACATCGACGTTCGCGATGTCGTAGATGCGCACCCGCGGGCGCTGAGTGGCGTCCTGCTGGAAGTAGGCAGACAGGAACCCGTCGCGTACAGCAGTCGCGGCCGCTTGCTGGCGCCCCCCGAGCGGCAGCATCAGGGCGACCTGTGCGGGGTAGTCCACGGCAACGGTCGATTCGCTCAACAGATCGTCAAGGATGCGGCCATTGGCCGGATGCAGCGGGTAGCGCGAACGCCAGGCGCGCAGTGCAGTGGCTCCAGCAAACGGATTGCGATCGAGCTCGCGTAGCGCGCTGCCAAACTGCAGCCAGCCGACGAGCACAGGGTCAGCTCCCGCTGGCGCGGTGAGTGGCGCCCCGCGCGCGGCGGCCTCTCGCAGGCCCGCGACGATCATCCGCCGGTTTTCGTCGATGGCAGTGTTGCCTTGCAATCCGCGCTCCCGCGCCATCAGCGTCTTCACGCCCGCGACCGCGTCGCCGAGCGCGAACTGCGCGCGCGCCTGCAGGGCGAGCGCACTCGAGGCGGCTTGCGGATCGGTCGGCGTTCCGACTCGTCGCAAGTTCTCGAGCGCGCGTTGCGGATTCTTCTCAGCCAGCGCGACCTCCGCTGACAGCAGCGCATGAGTGGTTGCCTGCTGACCCGTGACCGAGGACGCGATCGTTGCGAGCACGCGTTCCGCCTCGGCGTAGGCCCCGGCAGCGCTCCACTGTTTGGCTGCATCCAGGTACAAGTCCGTCTGCTTCGCTCCTGTCGCCTGTGCTGCAAGACTCTCGTACATCTGGGCAGCTTCGCGCGGCTTACCCTCGCGCACGAGTCGTTCCGCAGCGGCGACGTCAACTTTAGGTCCGCCCGTGGGCGTACATCGGTCGAGGGACAGCCGCCGAGCAGTATCAGGATGAGCAGCAGACCGATGGCACCAAGCAGCGGGTGTGCCACCGCGCGCGCAATCCGTAGTTGCATCAACCATGGACCTCCATGCACGATCGAAACCTCGCTGTCGCAACCTCAGGGGCTGATTATAGTGTCCAGGCAGCGCCGGCCGCGTTCGGAAATCAAGGCTGGAAGCGACAATTCAGGTGCGCCCTCGGTGCGCGGGGTGCTTTACGTCGTCGCAACGCCGATCGGAAATCTGGCTGACCTGAGCGCTCGGGCGCGCGAGGTGTTGCTCTCTTCCGATCTTGTCGCCGCGGAAGACACGCGCCACTTCGCCCAACTCCTGCAGACGGCCGGGATCGCAAAGCGAACGCTCTCGGCGCACGAGCACAACGAGGCGTACCGCGTGGCGGAAATTCTGGTCGCGCTCGAAGCTGGCAAGAGCGTGGCTCTGGTCTCGGATGCCGGTACGCCATTGATCAGCGACCCCGGATATCGGATCGTGCAATCTGCTGCTCGCGCAGGGCACGAGGTGCGCGCCGTCCCAGGTCCGTGTGCGGCGATTGCGGCGCTGAGCATTGCGGGCTTGCCCACGGATCGCTTCGTATTCGAGGGATTTCTCCCTGCCAAGGCCGTGGCGCGCCGTACGCGTTTGAGCGAGTTGTCTGGCGATGCGCGCACCTTGGTTTTCTACGAGGCCCCTCATCGTCTGCAGGAGGCCCTCGCGGAGATGTGCGAGTGCCTCGGGCCGACGCGCGAAGCTGTCGTGGCGCGCGAAATCACCAAGGCATTCGAAACAGCATATCGGGGAACTCTCGCGGCGTTGGCCGAGCGGGCGCAAGCAGATGCCAACATGACGCGCGGCGAGATCGTGATCGTGGTGCAGGGCGCAGCTGCGGGTGCAGCAACGGGCGAGCAAGAGCTCGAGCGTGTCCTGGCGGAGTTACTCCAGGCGCTGCCCGTTTCGCAAGCCGCGGACATCGCTGCCCGCATCACGGGCGTGAACCGCAATCGCGCCTACAAGGCGGCGCTGGCACTCGGCAAGCTCCGATCCTGAGGTGTTGCGCTGGAAAGGTCAGCGCCGATCGCCTATCGTGCGCGCCGGAGTCGGCCAGGCAGTCGCGGCACGCCTTGAGCGTGCGGAGGAAAGTCCGGGCTCCTAGGGCATGGTGCCAGGTAACCCCTGGGGGGCGTGAGCCCACGGAAAGTGCAACAGAAAAGACACCGCCTAAGCGCTCTCGCGAGTGCCGGCAAGGGTGAAATGGTGCGGTAAGAGCGCACCGCGCCGGTGGCAACACGCGGCGGCAAGGTAAACCCCACCTGGAGCAAGACCAAATAGGGAAGCGGGCTGCGAAAGCGGCCACGTGCGGCCCGCACGGCTTCCGGGTAGGTCGCTTGAGCGGCGCGGTGACGCGTTCGCCAGATGAATGGCTGTCCACGACAGAACCCGGCTTATCGGCCGACTCTTTTCATGGCGCGGGGCGCCAACATCCACCGGGGTTCGCTTCGCGAACCCCGCCCAGGCGCCCAATAGCGATGAGATGGAGGGCGCGAGCGCGCCCTCAAGTGGCATGCAATTTTCCCGCTACGCTTCGATTCCTCACTAGGCCTCTGAGCAACCCTCTGTAAGCAGTTGTTTGCGCAGCGCATGAATAAGTCATGCTGCGTTGCAAAGTGTGATCTAAGTCACTGTCCAGCCGAAGAAAAGCGATTGACGACCGTATTTGCCCTCCCTATAGTGGCGCCCGGTGGGAAAAAGTGGGAGGAAATGGGAATAAGGCCCGCCCAAAGCCATGTTTCGCGGCGCAAACAAGGTCACCCTGGATGCCAAGGGCCGGATGGTTATGCCGACCCGCTATCGCGATCGCATCCAGGAACGCAGCCAGGGTCGTTTGATCGTCACCGTCGATCGCGACCAATGCCTGCTGCTGTACCCGCTGCCGGACTGGGAGGAAATCGAGCGCAAGTTGATGCGCCTGCCGACCCTTCACCCGCAGGCGCGACGCCTGCAACGGCTCATGGTGGGTCACGCCACTGATCTGGAACTCGACGGCCACGGCCGCGTGCTGTTGCCGCCGAAGCTGCGCGAATTCGCCGGCCTTGCGCGTCAGGCCGTTCTGATCGGGCAGGGGAATCGATTCGAGTTGTGGGACGAGGCGCGTTGGAACGAGCGTCGCGACGAGTGGCTCAAAGGCGAAGAGCCCGGCACGGATCTACCGGCGGAGCTCGAATCGCTTTCGCTGTAGGAGCGCGGGGACTCGCGAAGTGATGAGTCACGCGCCGGTGCTGCTCGATGAAGCACTGGCGGGTTTGGCAGTTCGACCGGACGGGTACTACCTGGATGCCACGTACGGTCGCGGGGGGCATGCGAGAGCAATTCTGATGAAGCTGGGAGCCTCCGGACGGCTGTGCGCCGTCGATCGCGACCCCGAAGCCGTGGCCTCGGCCGAAGAAGCCTTCGGTCGTGACGCGCGCGTGCATGTTTCGCGCGGCAGTTTCGGGGCTCTGACTGAGCTCGTACCGCGAGAGTGGGCCGAGCGCGGGTTCGACGGCATCCTCTTCGATCTCGGTGTGTCCTCGCCGCAGCTGGATTCTCCCGCGCGCGGTTTCAGCTTCATGCAGGACGGGCCGCTCGACATGCGCATGGATCCGCAGTCGGGCATGAGCGCCGCTCAGTGGCTCGCTGAGGTCAGCGAGCGAGAACTCTCGCGCGTGATCCACGAGCTGGGCGAGGAGCGTTTCGCGCGGCGCATCGCGCGCGCGATTGTCGCGCACCGTCGCGAATCGCCCATCAGGCGCACGGCCGAACTTGCGGCGATCGTCGCGGCGGCGGTGCCGACTCGCGAACCCGGCAAACATCCAGCGACGCGGACCTTCCAGGCGATCCGCATGCACATCAACGCGGAACTCGATTCGCTCACGCGGGCGTTGCCCATGAGCCTGAGTCTGCTCGCTGCGCGCGGGCGCCTGGTCGTCATTTCGTTTCACTCCCTGGAGGACCGTGCCGTCAAGCAGTTCATGCGCCGGCATGCAACGGTCGATCCGGTCTATGCGGGCCTCCCCAACATTCCGCCCCATGTCCGGCCGACCTTGCGCATCGTGGGCAAGGCGGTGAAGCCCGCGCCCGCACAAGTCGCAGCGAATCCACGCGCCCGCAGCGCGGTGCTGCGCGTCGCAGAGCGCATCGCGCGCAATGAGGCCGCATGAGCGCACGCCGCCTCCTGGTGCTCGCTGTCCCGCTGCTCTGGCTCGGCACGCTCGCATCGGCCGCGGGTGTCGTCTACTGCAAGCACCGTGCACGCGATCTGTTCGTCAAGCTCGAAGCGCTCAACTCGGACCGCGACCGGCTCGAGATGGAATGGGGGCAGCTGCAGCTCGAGCAGAGCGCCTGGTCCACGCATGCATTCGTGGAGCGTGTCGCCAATGCGCGCCTGAAGATGTCGATTCCCGCACCGGCCAGCGTGCACATCGTCAAGCCATGAGAATGTCGGGATCACAACGCACGGCGCCGGCGAACCCGCTGGCCATGCGACTGTATTTCATCCTGGCGCTGCTGATTCTCGCGGCTGTCGCTCTCGCCGCACGCGCTGTGGATCTGCAGCTCATGGATCATGGCTTTCTGACCGAGCAGGGCGATGCGCGCTACTCGCGCGTCGCGGAAATCACCGCGCACCGGGGCACGATTACCGATCGCTACGGTGAGCCTCTCGCAGTCAGCACGCCGGTCGACTCGGTGTGGGTGAACCCCCAGGAACTGACTCAGTCCGCAGATCAATTGCCACGCCTGGCCCGCGCGCTCAAGCGCGATCCGCAAACCCTGGCACGTCACGTCACTAGCAACCTCGACCGGGAATTCCTCTATCTCGCGCGGCACCTGGAGCCCGAGCAGGCTGCGCGCATCAAGGCGCTCGGCATTCCGGGCGTCTACACGCTGCGCGAATACCGTCGCTACTACCCGGCGAGCGAAGTAACCGGACACCTGCTCGGCTTCACGAGCATCGACGACGCCGGCCAGGAGGGACTCGAGCTCGCCTATGACCACTGGCTTGCTGGCGAGGATGGCGCCAAGCGCGTCATCCAGGATCGATACGGACGCGTGGTCGAAGATGTCGAGAGCATTCGTGCGGCACGCCCAGGCAAAGACCTGGTGCTCAGCCTCGACCTGCGGATTCAGTACCTCGCTTATCGCGAGCTCAAGCGCGCCCTGATCGAGAATCAGGCTCGCGCCGGTTCTCTCGTGGTGCTCGACATCGCGAGCGGCGAAGTGCTGGCGATGGTCAATCAACCCGCTTTCAATCCCAACGATCGTGAGCAGCTGGCAGTCGGTCGCTATCGCAATCGCGCGGCGACCGACATTTTTGAGCCGGGTTCCAGCATCAAGCCGTTCGTCATGGCGGCGGCGCTCGCATCGGGGCGTCTGCACGACGATAGCGTCATCAACACCGCGCCGGGATTCGTGAAGGTCGGCATCAAGGTCATCGAGGACAAGCACAACCTCGGCAGCATCAACCTCGCCACGATCCTGGCGAAATCGAGCAACGTGGGCATGGCGAAGATCGCCCTGCAGCTCGAGCCGCAGCAGATCTGGAACACGCTCGATGCGCTCGGTTTCGGCCAGGTGAGCACGAGCGGATTCCCGGGCGAATCCGCGGGCCTGCTCACGAACTATAACCACTGGCGGCCGATCGGCATCGCCACGCTGGCGTACGGCTACGGCTTGTCCGTGACCCCGCTGCAGCTCGCGCACGCGTACGCGACGCTCGGGAGTGGCGGTATTGCGCGCCCACTGACCTTCCTGCGCATCGATCAGCCGCCCGGCGGGGAGCGCGTGCTCGATGAGCACGTGGCTCGCTCGCTGGTGCACATGCTGGAGTCGGTGATCACACCCGAAGGCACCGGCATGCAGGCAGCGCTCGCCGGTTACCGGGTCGCAGGCAAGACCGGCACGGCCTGGAAAGCGACCGCGGGTGGCTATTCGACGGACAAGTACATGTCGGTCTTTGCCGGCGTCGTGCCGGCGAGCGCACCGCGCCTCGCCGCAGTGGTGGTGATCGATGAGCCGGGCGGCACCAAGTACTACGGCGGCGATGTGGCTGCACCGGTTTTTGCGGGCGTCCTGTCGGGCGCCCTGCGCCTGATGGCCATCGCACCTGATGATCTGCCGCCGGCGACGTCGACGACCTTTGCACGCGCGGAGGTAGAGCCATGATGGCTCAGGATCTGGAGGCACAGCGGATGACGCCCCTGTCACGCCTGCTCACAGGCATCGTCGAAGTGCCGCGCGATGTCGAGGTCACCGATATCACGCTCGACAGCCGCACGGCGAGCCGCGGTGGTTTGTTCCTGGCCGTGCGCGGCCTCAGGAGTCACGGCCTCGAGTATCTCGATCGTGCGCTGGCCGCCGGGGTCAATGCGCTCGCATGGGAACCCACGCCGGGAGTCGTGGCGCCAGCGGTGCCTACGTCGGTCGTAACGCTTGCGGTGCCCGACCTTGGTCGGCACCTCGGTCGCATCGCGGATCGATTCTTCGAGGCGCCATCGGCGCAGCTGCGCATTGCCGGCGTCACCGGAACGAATGGCAAGACCACCAGCTGCTGGATCCTCGCCCAGGCACTGGATGAGCTGGGATTGCGAGCGGGCTATTCGGGCACGCTCGGATTCGGCCCGGTCACTGCACTCAAGCCCTCCACGCACACCACGCCTGACTGCATCAGCGTGCACCGGCAGTTGTCGGACCTGCACGCAATGGGGTTGCGCTTTCTTGGCATGGAAGTTTCATCGCACGCGCTCGCCCAGGATCGTGTCGATGCGGTGCGCTTCGATACCGCGGTATTTACCAACCTGACGCGCGACCATCTCGACTTCCATCGCACCATGGACGCGTACGCGCTCGCCAAGGCGCAACTATTCGCGTTTCCGACGCTCGAGCATCGAGTCATCAACATGGGCGATGCCATGGGTCGTCGCATCGCACAGAGCCTGCCGTCCGCACAGCTCGTGACGGCGTTCTGGTGTGGCGTCGGCGAATACCGTGAGGCCTGCGATTCGTACGTGCAGGCGCGCTCCGTGCGTGCCGGGAGCGCGGGACTGGAAATCGAGTTCGATTCGAGCTGGGGGAGCGGCGTGCTGCGTTCGCGGCTGATCGGCGAATTCAACGCTGAGAATCTCATCGCCATGCTCGCCGTGCTGCTGCTTTGGGAGGTTCCGTTGGCCGAAGCTGTGCGTGCCCTCGAGGCGAGCACTGCGCCGGCCGGGCGCATGGAGACTTTTCGCGGCGCCGCAGGCCGGCCGGTTGCCGTAGTCGATTACGCTCATTCTCCCGATTCGCTCGGCAAGGCCCTGCGGGCGGCGCGCAAGCATTGCCGCGGACGCCTGTGGTGCGTGTTCGGTTGCGGCGGAGATCGCGACCCCGGCAAGCGCCCGATGATGGGTGCGATTGCGGCACAGCTCGCCGATGAAATCGTGCTTACCGACGACAACCCGCGGACCGAGGATCCCGCGCGCATCATCGAGCAGATCGCGAGCGGCATCGACACTGAGGTTCCGGTGCGGACCATTCCCGAGCGCGCTCGCGCCATCGCTACGGCTCTGACCGAGGCGGGTGCGGCGGACATCGTGTTGATCGCGGGCAAGGGGCATGAGGAGCAGCAGATCTACGGCACCGTCGCGCACCCTTTCAGCGATCGCAGCGAAGTGGCGCGAATCCTGGGAGAGCGCGAGTGAACCGTACACTCGCTGCCGCTGCCGCAGCCTGCGGGGGACATCTGCAGGGCGAGGATCGCGCTTTTGCCGCCGTCTCGAGCGATACGCGCACCATCTCTGGCGGTGACCTGTTCGTAGCGCTGCAAGGTCCGCGCTTCGACGGTCACGATTTCCTCGATGCCTGCCAGCGTGCGGGCGCCGCGGGCGCTATCGTGTCGCGTCCGCTCGCGATCCAGCTCTCCCAGATCATCGTCAAGGACACGCTCCTCGCTCTTACGATGCTGGCGCGTGTCTGGCGTAGCCAGTTCACTTTGCCCCTGGTGGGTGTTGCCGGCAGCAACGGCAAGACCACGGTCAAGGAAATGGCGGCCTCGATCCTCGGCCGCTCGGGCCCGTGCCTGGCGACTCGCGGCAATCTCAACAATCACATCGGTGTGCCCCTGACCCTGATGCGGCTCGAAGCCACGCATCGCACGGCAGTGATCGAAATGGGCGCGAATCGCGCGGGCGACGTGAGCGCGCTGGCGCTGATCGCACGGCCCACCGTCGGGCTCATCACCAATGCTGGTGCGGAACATCTCGAGGGCTTCGGCAGCCTGGAAGGTGCGGCACGCGCGGAGGGCGAGATAGCTCTCGTCTCTCGATCAGGCCGCGACCGCGGTGATCAATGCCGATGACGCGTATGCGCCCCTGTGGCGTCGCATGTCCACGGCCGGTCGCACCATCACTTTCGGCCTGTGGCCCAAGGCCGATTTTCACGCGACCGATATCACGCAAGTGCTGGACGCTGACGGTTCCTCGCTCAGTTTCACCTTGCACACGGCGGCAGGCCAAGTGCCGGTGCGCCTCGGCCTCGCGGGCCGGCACAACGTGGTCAACGCGCTCGCCGCCGCAGCTGCCGCAAGCGCCGCGGGAGCGAGCCTCGAAGCCATCGTCTCGGGACTCGTTACGGTTCGCGCCGTGAAAGGCCGGCTGCAGCGAATTGCCGCCGCCAATGGCTGCTGGCTGATCGACGACACCTACAACGCCAATCCAAGTTCGGTGCGCGTGGCGCTCGAACTGCTGCGTGAACTCGATGCGCCGCGCTGGCTGGTGCTCGCCGACATGGCGGAACTCGGCGAGTACGCCGAGCGCAGTCACAGCGAGGTCGGCACCCTGGCGCGCGAAGCGGGTGTTTCACGCCTGTTTGCGGCCGGCCCGCTGAGCGCGCACGCGGCGGAAGCGTTCGGCCGCGGCGCCGAATGGTTCCCGGATGTCGAGGCGCTGATTCGTCGCCTCACAGCGGAAATCCAGCCGAACGTAACGATTCTCATCAAGGGCTCACGCATGAACCGGCTCGAACGCGTCGTCGAAGCGCTCACCTCCATTGGCACGGCTGCGCGGGCCGGCTGAGGAAGACAAGCGAATGCTCTTGCTGCTGGCGGAATACCTGACGCGTTTTCACTCCGGGTTCAATGTCTTCAGCTACCTCACGCTGCGGGCGATCCTGGCGGTGATCACGGCGCTTGCCATCGCCCTGCTCGTCGGTCCGGGACTCATCGAGCGCCTGACGCACCACCAGATCGGTCAGCGCGTGCGCGATGACGGTCCGCAGTCGCATCTGCCAAAAGCGGGCACGCCCACCATGGGCGGCACGCTCATCCTGGTGGCGATTGCAGTGAGCACGCTGCTGTGGGCCGACCCGCGCAACCACTACGTCTGGATCGCCCTCGGGGTGACGATGGCCTTCGGCCTGATCGGGTTCTATGACGACTACCTGAAACTGATCGTCGGCAATTCCAAGGGTCTCGCCGCGCGCTACAAGTACTTCTGGCAGTCGTTCGCCGGGCTCGCCGCGGCGATCGCGCTCTATCTCCTGGCACACAGCCCGGCAGAGACCTCGCTCTATGTGCCGTTCTTCAAGCACGTCGCGCTACCGCTCGGCGTCGGTTACATCGTGCTCACGTATTTCGTCATCGTGGGCACCAGCAACGCGGTGAATCTCACCGACGGTCTCGACGGTCTCGCGATCATGCCGGCAGCGATGGTCGCCGGCGCGCTCGGCATCTTCGCGTACGCGACCGGCAACAGCGTGTTCGCGGGCTATCTCGGGATTCCCTACATCGCGGGCGTCGGGGAGTTGCTCATCTTCTGCTCGACGATCGTCGGCGCCGGCCTCGGGTTCCTCTGGTTCAACGCGTATCCCGCGCAGGTGTTCATGGGCGATATCGGAGCACTTGCCCTGGGTGCGGCGCTCGGCGTCACCGCGACCATCGTCAGGCAGGAGATCGTGCTCATCATCATGGGCGGGCTCTTCGTGCTCGAGACCGTGTCGGTGATCCTGCAGGTCGCCTCCTACAAGCTCACCGGCAAGCGCATCTTTCGCATGGCGCCGATCCATCACCATTTCGAGCTCAAGGGCTGGGCGGAACCGAAGGTGATCGTGCGCTTCTGGATCATCAGCCTGATCCTCGTGCTCGCTGGGCTCGGGACCTTGAAGCTGCGATGAACGCCGCCGTGCGCAAGAAGCCCGCCACCGGTGCCCAGCCGCGCGCCCGCCGCACCGTGATCGTGGGTCTTGGGCGCACCGGGCTTGCGTGTGCTCGCTATCTCAGTCTCCACGGGGCACGTGTCGCGATCACCGACAGTCGCGTCGAGCCACCCGAGCTCAAAAATCTCGGCGAGCTCGCGGCGCATCTCGACATCCGGTTGGGTGGATTCGATGCCAGGCTTCTCGAAGACGCTGCACAGGTCGTCGTCTCACCGGGCGTCTCGCTGTCCGAGCCCTTTCTGCGCGAGGCGCTCACGCGCGGGATCGAAGTGGTCGGCGACATCGAGCTCTTTGCGCGGGCCGTGCGCGCGCCGGTACTCGCAATCACCGGCACGAACGGCAAGAGCACCGTCACTACGCTGCTGGCGCTGATGGTCGAGGCCTCGGGCCGCAGCGTCCGTGCCGGCGGAAATCTCGGCGAGCCGGCGCTCAGTCTCCTCGAAGGGCCAGTGCCCGACTTCTACGTTCTGGAGCTGTCGAGCTTCCAGCTGGAGACCACGGAGTCACTTTCCTTGCAGGCCGCGGCGGTACTCAACGTGTCGCCCGATCATCTCGATCGCTACGCGACACTCGCGGACTACGCCGCCGCGAAGGCGCGCATCTTCAGGAACTGCGAGCAGGCGATCGTCAATCTCGACGATCCGCTCGTTGCGGCCATGGTGCCTGCGGATCAGCGCCGGCTCGGCTTCAGCATCGTTCCCGGTCGCCAGGCCGAATTTGGCCTGTGGCGCGCCACCAATGGCGAATTGTGGCTGGCGAGAGCAGGTGAGCCACGGCTCGCGTTGCGCGAGATGAAGCTCGCCGGCCTTCACAACGCCGCCAACGCACTTGCTGCCCTGGCGCTTGCGTCGGCCGCAGGCATCGAAGAGCGCGCGGCCTTTTCAGTGTTGCGCACCTTCGAAGGGCTGCCACATCGCATGCAATGGGTCGCCGAACGCCGGGGCGTACGCTGGATCGACGACTCGAAGGGCACGAACGTCGGCGCGACGATAGCAGCCGTCAGCGGCATGACGGAGCCGCTGGTCCTGATCGCGGGCGGCGATGGCAAGGGACAGGATTTCAAGCCGCTGGCTGCTGCATTTCGCGGCAAAGTCCGCCACGTGATCCTGATCGGCCGCGACGCACCGTTGCTCGCGGGCGCACTGCAGGGCGTGTGCTCCACTGAAAGTGCCGCAACGCTGCCGGAGGCGGTGCAACTCGCCGCTCAGCGCGCCCAGGCTGGCGACACGGTGCTGCTCTCACCCGCGTGCGCAAGTCTCGACATGTTCCGCGACTATGCACAGCGCGGCGATGTCTTTGCGGCGGCGGTACGCGGGCTCGAGCCATGAACGTCGCGGCACTGCAGTTCTCGCGTTCCATGGGTCGCACCGCACGTCTGACATTCGACCCGGTGCTCGTTTCGAGCGCGCTGGCGCTGCTCCTGCTCGGGCTCGTGATGGTGACTTCCGCCTCGATCTCGATCGCGGATCGCGAGCTCGGTTCGCCGTTCGCGTTCCTCGAACGCCAGTTGCTGTTCGCGAGCGTCGGCTGCTGCCTCGGCCTCGTGGCCGTCGCGCTACCGACGGAAGTCTGGGAACGCGTCAGCTTCGCATTGCTCCTCATCGGGCTCGCATTGCTGGTGCTGGTCCTGATCCCCGGTCTCGGCCATGCCGTCAATGGGAGCCGGCGCTGGCTGCGCATCGGCATGTTCAACTTCCAGGCCTCCGAGCTCGCGCGCCTGTTGATCCTGATCCACATCTGCAGCTACGCGGTGCGCCGCCACGAAGAGCTGCGCTCCACGCTTGAAGGGTGTGCTGAAGCCGCTCGGCCTGTTGGCGCTGGCGGCGTTGCTGCTGTTGCTGGAGCCCGACTTCGGCGCAGCAGCCGTGCTCCTGATCACGGGCTTTGCGATTCTCTTCATCGCCGGAATCTCCTGGCGCCAGGTGCTCATCGTGCTGGGAATCGGCGGCCTGGCGCTCGGCGCGATCGCCGTGTCATCTGCATATCGCGTGCGCCGGCTGACCACGTTCCTCGACCCCTGGTCGGATCCGTTCAACAGCGGCTTTCAGCTCACTCAATCGCTGATCGCGATCGGTCGCGGCGAGTGGTTCGGCGTGGGCCTGGGCGCAAGCGTGCAAAAGCTGTTCTACCTGCCGGAGGCGCACACCGACTTCGTGTTTGCCGTGCTGGCCGAGGAGCTGGGGTTGGCGGGCGTGCTGCTGGTGCTGGCGCTGTTCGTGCTGCTCGTCTGGCGCTGCTGCCAGATCGCGCGGCAGGCCGCGCAAGCGGGTCGCATGTTTCAGTGCTACCTCGCCGCGGCGTTCGGGATCTGGGTGGGCCTGCAGGCGTTCATCAACATCGGCGTGAACATGGGCGTGCTGCCGACCAAGGGACTGACGCTGCCGCTCATGAGCTATGGACGCAGCAGCCTGCTCGTGACGCTGCTTTGGCTGGGCATCGTGCTGCGCATCCGTCACGAGTGCGCGGCCGCAGGGCGGCTCGCCGTGCCGCGCTCGGAACCGGCTCGATGAGCACAGCGGTATTGATCATGGCAGGCGGCACCGGTGGTCATGTCTTTCCAGCACTCGCAGTGGCGGAGTTGCTGCGCGAGCGCGAATGCCGCGTCGTCTGGGTCGGTACGCGTCGCGGCCTGGAAGCGCGCATCGTTCCGGCGAAGGGATTTGCGATCGAATGGCTGAGTGTGTCGGGTCTGCGAGGCAAGGGACTGCTGACCTGGCTGCTCGCGCCGGTTCAGCTCGCGATCGCACTCGCCCAGGCCTTCAGCATCGTCCGACGTCAGAAGCCGGCGGTGGTGCTCGGCGTCGGCGGGTTTGCTACGGGCCCTGGGGGCGTTGCGGCCTGGCTGCTCGGCCGGCCCCTGGTGATTCACGAGCAGAACGCTATCGCAGGCCTGACGAATCGCTGGCTGGCGCGCATTGCGCGACTGGTGCTCGAAGGCTTTCCCGGAAGCTTCCCGCCCGGCGTACGCACGCATTGCATCGGCAATCCCGTGCGTCGCGAAATCGCCGCGCTGCCGGCGCCCGAGTCGCGGTTCGCAGTGCGAAGCGGCGTCATGCGCCTGCTCATCATCGGCGGCAGTCTTGGCGCGCGTCGCCTCAACAGCAGCGTGCCGCGCGCGATTGCGCTCCTGCAGCGCCAGGGCCATCGCTTCGAAGTGTGGCATCAGGCCGGGGAACGCGGCATCGAGGAGGCGAGGGCTGAGTACTCCCTCGCCGGCGTCAGTGGGCGCGTCGAAGCGTTCATCGATGACATGGCGGGCGCCTATGGTTGGGCTGACCTCGTGATCTGTCGCGCCGGCGCGCTCACCGTCGCGGAACTCGCCGCGGCGGGCGTTGGCGCGCTGCTGGTGCCATTTCCTTTCGCGGTCGACGATCACCAGACACACAACGCGCGCTTTCTCACCGAGGCGGGCGCCGCCGTCTCTGATTTCTGACCAGGACTTCGAGCCCGCGTTCGTTGCTGCGGAGCTCGCTCGTCTCGCGGGCGATCGCCTGCAGCTGCTCGACATGGCGCGGCGCGCGCGGACGCGGGCCATGCCGCACGCCGCCGAATCGCTGACCCGTGCAGTACTCGATCTCGCCGGGCACGCGCCATGACGCCCCAGCATCGGCGCACCACCGACAACCGCATGCGCCGCATCCAGCGCATCCACTTTGTCGGCATCGGCGGCAGCGGCATGGGCGGCATCGCCGAAGTGCTCATCAATCTCGGCTACGACGTGCAGGGCTCGGACCTCAAGCCCAACGCCGTCACCGATCGTTTGCGCCAGCTCGGTGCTCACATCGTGTTCGGCCACGCTGCGGAGAACGTCGGCACAGCCGATGTCGTCGTGGTGTCGAGCGCGGTCCTCACCGAGAACCCGGAAGTGCAGGCGGCGCTGGCGCGGCGCCTGCCGGTCGTACAGCGCGCCGAAATGCTCGGCGAGCTGATGCGGTTTCGTTACGCCATCGCAGTAGGAGGCACCCATGGTAAGACGACGACTACGAGCCTGGTCGCCAGCGTTCTGGCCGAAGGCGGAGAAGATCCCACTTTCGTAATCGGAGGCCGACTCAAGAGCGCCGGGTCGAACGCGAGGCTCGGCGCCGGTCGCTACCTGGTGGCCGAGGCGGATGAGAGCGATGCCTCGTTCCTGCATCTGCAACCCCTGATCGCGATCGTCACCAACATCGACAACGATCACCTCGCCACGCACGACGGTGATTTCGCGCGCCTGAAGCAGAGCTTCGTCGAGTTCCTGCACAACCTGCCGTTCTACGGGCTGGCAGTGCTCTGTGCCGACGATGAGAACGTGCGCGACATCCTGCCGCGCGTCAGCCGGCCGATCGTCACCTACGGCATCGAACAGCCAGCCGACGTGCGTGCGTTCAACATCGAGCGCCGCGAATTGCGCACCAGCTTTGAGGTCGCGCGGCCGGGTCACAGCACACCTCTGCGCGTGACTGTCAACCTTCCCGGCACGCACAACGTCCTCAACGCGCTGGCGGCAATTGCAGTGGGCACTGAGCTGGGCGTCGGCGATGAGGCCCTGGCGCGTGCGCTCGAGCACTTCCAGGGCATCGATCGGCGCCTGCAGCTCATCGGCGAGGTCGACGTCCCACAGCGGGCGCATCACGATCATCGACGACTACGGCCATCACCCGACCGAAATCGCCGCGACGCTGGATGCCATCCGGCAGGGCTGGCCGGGCCGCCGCGTAGTGCTTGCCTTTCAGCCGCACCGCTATACGCGCACGCGCGACCTGCTCGATGACTTCGCGCGCGTGCTTTCGGGCATCGATGTGCTGCTCGTGACCGAGGTTTACGCCGCGGGCGAGGCGCCGATTGCAGGCGCCAATGGGCGCGCGATCTGCAGGGCGGTGCGCTCACGCGGGCAGGTCGAGCCGATTTTCGTCGAGCATGTCGAAAGCCTGGCCAAGGCGCTGGCCGATGTACTGCGCGACGGCGATGTGCTCGTGACGATGGGCGCCGGGAACATCGGCGCGGTGGCCCACGAGCTGCCGAAACAGCTTGGCGCTCGCAGCCGGCGCGCGAGGCAAGCACAAGTGAACGCGGTCGCCGTCACTGCCGCTTTTGCTGGCCGCGTGGTGCACAACGAGCCGATGTCGCGTCACACCTCGTGGCACGTCGGCGGTCCTGCAGAGACCTATTTCGAGCCGCGCGATGCCGACGACCTCGCAGCATTCCTGCGCGCTTTGCCGCGGGACGTCCCGGTGCACTGGATCGGTCTCGGCAGCAACGTGCTGGTGCGCGACGGCGGGCTGCGCGGTGTCGTGATCTCGATGCACGGCACACTGGATGGGCTCGAGCGCCTGACCGAAACACAAGTGTGGTGTGAAGCGGGTGTCGCCTGCGCCCGCATCGCGAAGCAATGCGTGAAGTGGGGCCTCGGCCCCGCGGAGTTCTTTGCGGGCATTCCCGGCACGCTGGGTGGCGCGCTCGCCATGAATGCGGGCGCGTTCGGCGGTGAAACCTGGCGGCATGTGCTCGAGGTCGAGACCATCGATCGCCAGGGCGTCAGCGACGCAAGCGTCCAGCGAGCGAGTTCCGCGTCGGCTATCGCAGTGTCGTTGCGCCCGGCGATGAGGGTTACCTCGCCGCGCGGCTCGTGTTCGAACACCGCCCCGAAGCGCACCAGGACGAAATCCGCGACCTGCTCGCGCGACGCAAGCAATCACAGCCGATCGGTGCATGGAGCGGCGGTTCGACGTTCACCAATCCGCAAGGCGATCACGCCGCGCGGCTCATCGACTCGGCTGGCCTCAAGGGCTATCGCATCGGTGGTGCGTCGGTATCGACCAAGCACGCCAACTTCTTCATCAACGAGGGCGAGGCGACGGCTCGCGATCTCGAGGAGCTGATCAGGCACGTGCAGCGCACCGTCGAGCAGCTGCACGGCGTGCACCTCGAGCCCGAGGTGCGCATCATGGGAGAGCCCGCTTGAGCGCGAGCCGTAGCGCCGATGCACGCGGGGCGGACCGCATAGCGGATGCACGTGCCTTCGGCCGCGTCGCCGTGCTGATGGGCGGCACTTCCTCGGAGCGCGAAGTGTCGCTCGATTCCGGGCGCAACGTTCTCGAGGCGCTCAAATCGCGCGGTGTCGATGCGCACGCCGTCGACGGCATTCCGGCTCTCATCGAAGCGCTCCTCGCGCGCCGCTTCGATCGCGTCTTCAACATCCTGCACGGTGGCGACGGCGAGGACGGCGTGCTGCAGGGCCTGCTCGACGCCTTGAAGGTGCCGTACACCGGGTCCGGCGTGCTGGGTTCGGCACTGTCGCTCGACAAGATCCGCACCAAGCAGGTCTGGCTCGCGCTCGATCTGCCCACTCCGCGTTACGCGCGCCTGCGAGCGCGGTGGCGATGTGGAGAAGGCTGCGCGTTCGATCGGCTTGCCGCTGATCGTCAAGCCCTCGCTCGAGGGCTCGAGCGTCGGCGTGAGTCGAGTGTTCAAGCCCGGCGACCTGCCGCGTGCCGTCGAGCTTGCCGCCCGCTATCCAGGCGAGCTGCTGATCGAGCAGCTGATCGAGGGTGGGGAGTACACCGTCGCAGTCCTCGAAGCGCAAGCGCTTCCCTCGATCCGGATCGTGCCGAAGGGCGAGTACTACGACTATCACGCCAAGTACGTCGCCGAGGACACGCAATACCTCTGTCCGGGACTGAAGGGCAGCGCTGAGAAGGAAATTCAGGCTCTCGCTCTCGCTGCGTTCAAGGCGGCCGGCTGCTCGGGCTGGGGCCGCGTCGATCTCATGCGCGATGAGCGAGGCCAGAACTTCCTGCTCGAGGTCAACACGGCACCCGGCATGACCAGCCACTCGCTGGTGCCCAAGGCGGCGCGTGCCGTCGGTATCGACTTCGAGACGCTGGTGTGGCGGATCCTCGAGTCGAGCTTTCGAGGGCAGGACTGAGCCATGCTGACCCTCAGGAAGCGCAATCGGCGCCGGCTCCCGCAACGCGAGTGGCGGATGCCCGCGATCGACTGGCGGCGCATCAGCGCGGCGCTGGCGTTTTTCGGTCTCGCGGCGGCCCTCGCCTACGGCTGATGCTCGCGCTCGATCAGCCGATCCATGTCGTCTCAGTCGAAGGCAAGTTCCAGCGCGTCTCTCCGGTGCAGGTCGAGCAAGCGGTCACGCACGGCCTGCGTGACGGGTTCATGTCCGTGGATCTGGAGAAGGTCCGCCACCGCGTCGAAGAGCTGCCCTGGGTCGATCAGGCGCGGTGTGCAGCGCCGCTGGCCGGACGGCCTGCGTGTCGAGATCACCGAGCAGGTGGCGGCGGCGCGCTGGGGCGATGCGGGCCTGCTCAATACGCGCGGCGAACTGTTCCTCGCGCAACGCGCGCCACGTGCCGCCGGAGCTGCCGCAGCTCATAGGACCCACGGGCAGCGAAGTCGCAGGTCGCGCAGCGCTACCTGTCCGCGCAGGGGCGCTGCTCGAATGCGGTCTGCGTCTCGCAGCGTGCGGCTCGATGAGCGCGGCGCGTGGGAACTCGAGCTGGCAACGGCGTGCAGCGTGCGGCTCGGCCGCCGGCAGGTCGACGACCGCTTCGATCGCTTCATCCGGCAGCCGTGCCCGACCGTTGCCGGGCGCGCCGAAGAGATCACCTACGTCGACATGCGCTACACCAATGGCTTCGCGTCGGCTGGAAGCGCGGCGGCGTCGCAAAAACCGACGAGCTCGCCGAACCCAGGCCGGCCACACCTTCGGCCCACTTCACCGCATGAGGAAACCGACTGCCGATGTCCCGAAAGCTCTGAACGAAATCTGATCGTCGGCCTCGACATCGGCACCTCGAAGGTGGTGGCGATCGTCGGCGAGATGGCGACCGACGGCAGCGATCGAGGTCATCGGCATCGGCTCGCATCCTTCGCGCGGCCTGAAGAAGGGCGTGGTCGTCAACATCGAATCGACCGTGCAGTCGATCCAGCGCGCGGTCGAGGAAGCCGAGCTGATGGCCGGCTGCGAGATCCACTCGGTGTACGCCGGCATCGCCGGCAGCCACGTGCGCAGCCTGAACTCGCACGGCATCGTCGCGATCCGCGACAAGGAAGTGACCGCAGGCGACGTCGATCGCGTGATCGACGCGGCGCGGGCCGTGGCGATCCCGGCCGACCAGAAGATCCTGCACGTCCTGCCGCAGGAATTCATCATCGACAACCAGGAAGGCATCCGCGAGCCGATCGGCATGTCCGGCGTGCGCCTCGAGGCCAAGGTGCACATCGTCACCGGCGCGGACAGCGCCGCGCAGAACATCGTCAAGTGCGTGCAGCGCTGCGGCCTGGAGGTCGAGGACATCGTGCTCGAGCAGCTGGCCTCGAGCTACGCGGTGCTGACCGACGACGAGAAGGAGCTCGGCGTGTGCCTGGTCGACATCGGCGGCGGCACGACCGACATCGCGGTGTTCTCGGACGGCGCGATCCGCCACACGGCCGTGATCCCGATCGCCGGCGACCAGGTCACCAACGACATCGCGGTGACGCTGCGCACGCCGACGCAGTACGCCGAGGAAATCAAGATCAGCTACGCCTGCGCGCTGTCGCAGCTCGCGAATCCCGACGAGACCATCGAGGTGCCGAGCGTCGGGCGATCGGCCGCCGCGACGCCTCGCGCGCCAGACGCTCGCCGAGGTCGTCGAGCCGCGCTACGAGGAGCTCTTCGGCCTGGTGCGCGAGGAGCTGCGGCGCTCCGGCTTCGAGGAAGTGATCGCCGCCGGCATCGTGCTCACCGGCGGCAGCGCCAAGATGGAAGGCGCCATCGAGCTCGCCGAGGAGGTCTTCCACATGCCGGTGCGGCTCGGCCTGCCGCAGCACGTCACGGGCCTGGTCGACGTCGTGCGCAATCCGATCCATTCGACCGGCGTCGGGCTGCTGCTGTACGCGCGCGCCAATGTGCACGGCGCGCTGCGCGAGAAGCCGATTTATGGGGGCGTGAAGAGTATGGTCGATCGAATGAAGGCTTGGTTTCAGGGGAATTTCTGATGGGCCGAAAGGTTAGGCGCGTCAAGCGCAAAAAGCCTCGGGAGAAGTCTCGAGCGACATCTCATGAGAAGAGGAGAGCGCTCATGTTCGAGTTGATGGACACCGACAGCCAAAGCGCAGTCATCAAGGTCGTCGGCGTCGGCGGCGGCGGCGGCAACGCCGTCACGCACATGGTCAACTCCGGCATCGAGGGCGTGGACTTCATCTGCATCAACACCGATGCGCAGGCGCTCAAGCACTCCAAGGTGAAGACGCTCCTGCAGATCGGCTGCAACATCACCAAGGGTCTCGGCGCCGGCGCGGATCCGGAGGTCGGCCGCCAGGCCGCGATGGAGGATCGCGACCGCATCATCGAGATGATCGACGGCTGCCGACATGCTGTTCATCACCGCCGGCATGGGCGGTGGCACCGGCACGGGCGCGGCGCCGGTCGTGGCGCAGTCGCGCAAGGAGCTCGGCATCCTGACGGTCGCCGTGGTGACCAAGCCCTTCGAGATGGAAGGCAACAAGCGCATGCTGGTCGCCGACCAGGGCATCGCCGAGCTCGGCAAGTACGTGCGATTCGCTGATCACGATCCCGAACCAGAAGCTGCTGACGGTGCTCGGCGAGCGACACGACGCTGCTCGATGCGTTCAAGGCGGCGAACCAGGTGCTGCAGGGCGCGGTGCAGGGCATCGCCGAGCTGATCACGCGCCCGGGCCTGATCAACGTCGACTTCGCCGACGTGCGCACCGTGATGTCCGAGACCGGCATGGCGATGATGGGCTCGGGGCCGGCGAGCGGCGAGAATCGCGCGCGCGAGGCGGCCGAGGCCGCGATCTCGAGCCCGCTGCTCGAGGACGTCAACCTCTCCGGCGCGCACGGCATGCTGGTCAACGTCACCGCCGGCATGGACCTGTCGCATCGGCGAGTTCGAGATCGTCGGCGACACGGTCAAGCAGTTCGCCTCGGACGACGCCACCGTCGTGGTCGGCACCGTGATCGATCCGGAGATGACGGACCAGATCCGCGTCACGGTCGTCGCGACCGGCCTCGGCCGTCCTACCGTCAGGCACCAGCAGCAGCACCAGCATCAACCGGCCGCCGCGCAGCCGCAGATGCGGGTCGTTCAGCAACGCGCGCGCGCGCCGCTCACGGGTGCGGACTACGCGGCGCTCGACAAGCCTACCGTGCAGCGCCAGCGGGCGGTGGGCGACGGCATGCGGGCGGACATGAACAGCGAGGATCTGCTCGACATCCCGGCGTTCCTGCGCCGCCAGGCCGATTGAGATGGACGGGTGTGAACTTGTCGTGAACGACAGGCGCCGCTTGAGCGAGGCCGGGGAGGCAGAAACTTAAGCTCCAGAATTGGCGGACTTTTTGACCTGTGGTACGGTAGCGCCCCTTTTTAAGTCAAAGGCGGGGTCGGCTCTGGGGCGCGTCGACCGCAATGCGATGGCCCGGGCGTACAGGCGTCCGGCCAACGGCCGCCGTGTCGAAGCGGGCATGCTCAAACAACGAACCCTCAAGAACAGTCATTCGCGCCACCGGCGTCGGCCTGCACACCGGCGAGAAGGTCCTCATGACCTTGCGGCCGGCGCCCGCCAACGTCGGCATCGTGTTCCGTCGCACCGATCTCGACCCGCCGGTCGACATCCGGGCGCACGCCGAGAACGTCGGCGAGACGACGCTCGGCACCACGCTCGTCAAGGACGGCATCAAGGTCTCCACCGTCGAGCACCTGCTGTCGGCGTTCGCGGGTCTCGGCATCGACAATGCCTTCGTCGAGGTGAGCGCTCCCGAAGTGCCGATCATGGATGGCAGCGCCGGCCCGTTCGTGTTCCTGCTGCAGTCCGCCGGGATCGAGGAGCAGAGCACGCCCAAGCGCTTCGTGCGCATCAAGAAGACGCGTGCGCGTCGAGGACGGCGACAAGTGGGCGCGCTTCGATCCCTACGACGGCTTCAAGGTGAACTTCGAGATCGAGTTCAATCACCCGATCTTCAAGAAGCGCTCCCAGGTCGCTTCGATGGATTTCTCCACGACCTCGTTCCTGAAGGAAGTCAGCCGCGCGCGCACCTTCGGGTTCATGCGCGACCTCGAGACGCTGCGCTCGCGCAATCTCGCGCTCGGCGGCACGCTGGACAACGCCATCGTGCTCGATGACTTCCGCGTCCTGAACGAGGACGGCCTGCGCTACGAGGACGAATTCGTCAAGCACAAGATCCTCGACGCGATCGGCGATCTGTACCTGCTGGGCCATAGCCTCATCGGCGAGTTCAGCGGCTTCAAGTCCGGCCACGCGCTGAACAATCGGCTGCTGCGCACGCTGGTCGCCAACACGGAAGCCTGGGAAGAAGTGACGTTCGAAACCGCAGCGGATGCGCCCATTTCTTTCGTCAGCGCGGCAGCGACCGCGTGACGCTCAGTCAGCGCCAGCAGCGCGACCCGTTCTCCGGCTCACCGCGTCTCTGGCTGAACCTTCACTCGAATGCGTTCGATGGACGTTCCAGTCGTTCGCGCCAGTGCGTCGCGGACTCGCGGGATCTCGAATCGCAGGCGCGCACAGAACGCGGCGGAATCGACCCAGACGGTGAGTTCCTGCCCGCGCAACGCCGCCGCCGTGATGTGCTTCGCAAGAGGCTCGGCAAGTGCCGCACGCACGGATTCCTTGAGGGCGATCGCAGTTTTCGCGCGGCTCGACAAGTGCTGCAGGCGCGGGGCGCCGCCGCGGATGAGTTCACTTAATGAGCGCGGTTTGTGCACTGCGATATGGTAAGACTGAGAAGCAGTTGGGTATGGATTCCGTTGTCTTGCTGCGCTTGCTTGGGCATAGTCTATCTCGACTGCAAAGGGCAAACTCACCGAAAGGTGAGGGCGCAAAGCTACCGGTCTAAGGCGTGAGCTATGACAGCGGGGTTGCCAGTTTGAACAATTTTAACAATGACTTGCGACGCAGCCCGTGTGCTGTTCCGGCGACCAGGGTAGGGATTAGGGGAGCCGGTTCCCGAAGGACCGACTGCTGTTTGGAGCAGGTCGCATGAATGTGATCATTTTCGATCGCCTGCGCGGGCAGGCTCGCGAGCTGAACCTTGCGCATCCGAAGGCGATTGCTGTCATCGCTCTCGGGGCAGTGGTGCTGCTCGGTGGAGCTTTTTTTGCTGGTCGCCACGTGGGCCTGCGCGATGCCGGAGTTCAGCCCGCGGCGCAGGTCGCGGAGTGGTCCAAGAAGCTCGCCACGCAACAGGCACAGGTCGCGGAGACGCGCCGCATCCTGCAGGAACACATCGATGCCCTCGCGAAGCGCGTGGGTCAGATGAACGCGCACGTCATCCGCCTCGATGCACTCGGCCGTCGCCTCACGCAGATGGCCGACATCGACGAGCGCGAGTTCGATTTCGGCAACCCGCCGGCCCAGGGCGGACCGGAAGCCGATAGCCAGGGAGAAGCGGCACAGATTCCGGAGCTCACCGCGATGATCGATGGCCTGTCGCGCCAGATGGATGATCGCGAAGTGGAACTCGGCGTGCTCGAGAACCTGATCCTGAGCCGCAACCTCAACGAGCAGATCAAGCCCAAGGGTCGTCCGGTGACGGACGGCTGGATCTCTTCCTACTTCGGTTCCCGTTCCGACCCCTTCACCGGTTACACGGCCGTTCACAAGGGCGTGGACTTTGCCGGACGCTCCGGAGCACAGGTGGTCGCTGTGGCCACTGGTGTCGTGACCTGGTCACGCGAGCGCTTTGGCTACGGCAAGATGGTCGAGATCAATCACGGTAATGGCTTCGTCACGCGCTACGCACACAACGAGCGCAACCTCGTGTCGGTCGGCGAGACCGTTCAAAAGGGCCAGCCGATCGCGCTGATGGGTTCGACAGGCCGCGCCACCGGACCGAACCTGCATTTCGAAGTGCTCCGCAACGGCCGCCAGGTCAATCCGCTGCAGTTCGTCGGCGGACGCTAACCTCCAGTACAATACGCGACCTTTGATTCTGGCCGGCCTCTGACCGGGGCCAGGCCTTTGTATTGCTGAAGGAAATTCGATCGTGTGGCAGTTTTTCAGGCGCATGTTCGGCAGCCGTAATCAGCGGCTGCTCAAGTCCTATAGCCGATGGGTCGAGCAGGCGAACGCGCTCGAGCCGGCCATCCAGGCGCTGAGTGATGAGCAGCTGCGCGCGAAGACAGAAGAGTTCCGTAAGCGCCTGAGTGAGGGCGCGACGCTCGTCGACCTGTTGCCCGAGGCCTTCGCCTGCGTCCGCGAGGCGTCCCGTCGCACGCTGGGCATGCGGCACTTCGATGTGCAGCTCATCGGCGGCATCGTCCTGCACGAAGGCAAGATCGCGGAAATGCGCACCGGTGAGGGCAAGACGCTGGTTGCGACGCTTCCGGCATACCTCAATGCGCTCGCTGGCAAGGGCGTGCACATCGTCACCGTCAACGAGTATCTCGCCCAGCGCGACGCCGACTGGATGGGGCCCATTTACCGCTTCCTGGGGCTCACGGTTGGTGTGATCAAGAACGCGCAGTCCGCGGAAGAAAAGCGCGCGGCGTACGGCGCCGACATCACTTACGGCACCAATAACGAATTCGGCTTCGACTATCTGCGCGACAATCTCGCGTTCCGGCTCGAAGACCGGGTGCAGCGCGCGCTCAGCTACGCAATCGTCGATGAAGTCGATTCGATCCTGATCGACGAAGCGCGCACGCCGCTCATCATTTCCGGCCCTGCCGAGGAGAGCACCGAGCTCTACATCAAGATCAATGCCCTGGTGCCGCGGCTCAAGGTGCAGAAGGAAGAGGAGGGACCCGGCGACTACTCGGTCGATGAGAAGAGCAAGCAGGTCCACCTGACCGAGGACGGCCACGAGCGGGTCGAGGAGCTGATGGCCGAGGCGGGGCTGCTGCGCGAAGGTGAGAGCCTGTATGACTCGGCGAACATCCGCCTGATGCATCACCTCAATGCGGCGCTGCGCGCGCACTCGCTCTACCACCGCGACGTCGAATACATCGTGCGCAATGGCGAAGCGATCATCGTGGACGAGTTCACGGGCCGCACGATGCCCGGCCGGCGCTGGTCGGACGGCCTGCACCAGGCGGTCGAGGCCAAGGAAGGCGTGCGGGTGCGCGAGGAGAATCAGACCGTCGCCTCGATCACGTTCCAGAACTACTTTCGCATCTACTCGAAACTTGCCGGCATGACCGGTACGGCGGATACGGAAGCGTTCGAATTCCAGCAGATCTATGGGCTCGAAGTGGTCGTGATTCCGACCCACAAGCCGATGGTCCGCGACGATGCCGCGGACCTCGTCTATCTCTCGCAGAAGGACAAGTTCCAGGCGATCATCGACGACATCCGCGAGTGCATGCAGCGCCAGCAGCCGGTGCTCGTCGGCACGACCACGATCGAGACCTCGGAATTCCTGTCGGGGCTTCTCAACCAGGAAGGCGTGCGCCACCAGGTGCTGAATGCCAAGCAGCACGAGCGCGAGGCGCACATCGTCGCGCAGGCGGGCCGGCCCGGCACCGTAACGATCGCCACCAACATGGCCGGCCGCGGCACTGACATCGTGCTGGGCGGAAATCTCGAAGCCGAGCTGCACGCGCTCGAAACTCCGGACCCGGAGACGGTCGACGAAGGTCAGGCGCGAGTGGGATGCCCGTCACGAGGCCGTAGTGCAGGCCGGCGGCCTGCATATCGTCGGCACCGAACGGCACGAATCGCGCCGCATCGACAACCAGCTGCGCGGCCGCTCGGGCCGGCAGGGCGATCCCGGGTCGAGTCGCTTCTATCTGTCGCTCGAAGACAACCTGATGCGCATCTTCGGCGACCCGAATCGCACCAAGGCGCTGCTGTCGCGGGTCGGCATGAAGGAAGGCGAAGTCATCGAGAGCCGGATGCTCTCGCGGCAGATCGAAAAGGCGCAGCGCAAGGTCGAAGCGCACAACTTCGATGCGCGCAAGAACCTCCTTGAGTACGACGACGTCGCCAACGACCAGCGCAAGGTCATCTATCAGCAGCGCACCGAGCTCATGGCGGCGGAGGACGTCGCCGATGCCGTCCGCGGCATCCGCGAAGAAGTCGTCAATACGCTGATCAGTACATTCCTGCCCCTCGGCACATTGCCGGAGCAATGGGACATCACCGGTCTCACCGCGGCGCTCGAGCGCGATTTCACGGTGCGGTTGGACATCAAGGGCTGGCTGGAGGCCGACACCGCGCTCGACGAGCAGGGGTTGCGCAAGCGGATCGTGAAGGCCATCGATGCTGCTTACGAGCCAGAAGGTCGCGCAACTCGGCGCACCGGCGATGCGCTACTTCGAGAAGGCAATCATGCTGCAGCAGCTCGATGTGCACTGGCGCGAACACCTGGCCGCCATGGACTACATGCGCCAGGGCATACACCTGCGCGGCTATGCACAGAAGAACCCGAAGCAGGAGTACAAGCGTGAGGCCTTCGAGCTCTTCAGCGCGATGCTCGAACGCATCAAGTTCGATACGGTCACCATGCTCTCGCGCCTGCAGGTGCGCAGCCAGGAAGAGATCGATCGCGAGGAGGAAGAGCGGCGCAAGCGCATGGCGAGAGCGTTGCAGGCCCAGCACGCTCAGGCTCAGTCTCTGACTGCGCCGGAGGAGCCCGAGGGAGCGCAAGGGCCCGTCAGTCGCGCAGCAGAGGCTGCGCCGCAGGCCCCCTTCGTGCGCGGCGGGCGGAAGATCGGCCGCAACGAACCTTGCCCCTGTGGATCGGGGAAGAAGTACAAGAACTGCCACGGCGCATTGGGCGCCTAGCCTTTAGCGGTGTCAGGTTTAGTTGCATAACTTTGTTGCATAACTCTCAGGCGTTGGGCGAACAGGCGAGTTATGCAACAAAGTTATGCAACTAAACCTGACACCGTACGAGTGGTCGCGGGAGCGCTCTTCGATGCGACCGGACGCGTACTGATCGCGCAGCGCCCGGCGGGCTCCCACATGGCAGGGCGCTGGGAATTTCCCGGCGGAAAGATCGATGGCGGTGAGAGCGAGCTTCAGGCGCTGAGCCGCGAGCTGACCGAAGAGCTCGGCGTGAAGCTCATCGGGGCAGAGCGGATGCTGCAGCTGACTCATGAGTACCCCGAACGGCGCGTCGAGCTCAACATGTGGCACGTGACCGCCTACGAAGGTGAGCCGATGAGTCTCGACAGCCAGGCGCTCAAGTGGGTGAAGCCCGCCGACCTCGCGAACGAAGATCTCCTCGAGGCCGACCGGCCGATCGTCGCCGCCTTGATGGAACTTGCTGCTACGGGTTCTTCGCCTTCAGATTCGCGTCGAAGAATCTCTTGATCATTTCGTAGGCATGCGGCCCCGTGTCCGGCATGACGCAGCACCGAGTGCTTGCTTCCCGGATAGGTCATCACGTCGAAGGGCTTGTCGAGATCCTGCAGGCGCTTGAAGAGCTTCGTGCTGTTGGTGAACAGCACGTTGTCATCTGCCATGCCGTGCATGACGAGGAGCGGCACATGCAGGGCCGCGGCGTACGGCAGCACGCTACTGGCGTCATAACCGGCTGCATTCTGTTGTGGCAGGCCGAGGTAACGCTCGGTGTAATGCGTGTCGTACAAGCGCCATTCGGTTACCGGAGCGCCTGACACGCCCGCCTGGAAATAGTCCGGAGCTGTCAGCAGGCACATGAGGGTCATGTAGCCGCCATAGCTCCAGCCGAAGACGCCGATGCGCTGTGGGTCTACGAACGGCAGCGACTGCAGGAATTTCACGCCTTCGACCTGATCGGCGACCTCGATCTGCCCCATGCGCTGGTGGATCACCGACTCGAATGCGACGCCCCGAAAGCCACTGCCGCGGTTGTCCAGCGTGAATACGACATAGCCGTTCTGGGCGAGCACCTGGCGGAAGAACTGCGGCCCCCAGGTGCGCCTTACGTTCTGCACGCCCGGCCCGCCGTACACGTCCACAATTACGGGATATCTCCGTGCCGGGTCGAAGTGCGCCGGTTTGAGCATCTGGTAGTTGAGCATTTGTCCGTCGGACGCTTGCAGCGTGCCAAATTCAGTCGGGACATGGGCGTCTCGATAGGGCGCATACGGGTGCGAGTCGTTCAGGGAATTGTCGATCAGCGTCTTGATCACGCCCCCATCGATACGCCGCAACTGCACCCGCGGTGGCCGCTCCGGATTGGAGTACAGCTCAAGAAAAAACTTGTGATCGGGCGACATGGCAACCGTATGCCAGCCCGGTTCCTCGGTGATGCGTGACGGCGGGAATTTGCCGCGCAACGGCGCCACATAGAGGTGGCGTTCGAGCGGGCTCTCCTTATTGGCCATGAAATAGATACGCTCTCGCGCCTCATCGACATCCACGAGGGCGCGTGAGCCGCCATCACCGACCACCATCCAGTTTCCAGCGGTCAACGGCCGGATGAGGTGACCGTTGAGGTCGTAGAGGTAGAGGTGCTGATAGCCGCTGCGCCTCGAGGCCCAGATGAACCGGCGGGACTTGTTGAGAAACGTCAGCTCGTCATTCAGGTCCACCCAGGTGTTGCTGGATTCGGTGAGAAGAGTGCGTGCGTGGCCGCTCACGACGTCGATCTTGAGCAGGTCCAGGCGCCGCTGATCGCGAGACTGGCGTTGGACTGCGACGTATCGCGAATCCGGCAGCCAGTCGACGCGGGCGAGATAGATATCAGTCTCGGCGCCCAGATCGAGTCGCGTGACTGTCCCGTTCGCGAACTCGATCGACCTCAGTTCGACCAGCGCGTTACGCGTTCCGGCTGCCGGATAGCGTTGCGTGTAGACGGACAGTTCGTCAGCGTCGATCTCCAGACGCTGTTGCTCGGATATGGCACTCTCATCCACACGCGCGTATGCGATACGCCGCTCATCGGGGGACCACCAATAGCCGGTGTTTCGCCCCATCTCCTCCTGGGCGATGAACTCGGCCATCCCGTTCTTGATCGCCCCACCTCCGTCGGTGGTCAGCGCGCGTTCCTGCCCGGTGCGCAGGTCGAGGACGAACAGGTTCTGCCCGCGGATGAAGCTGACGTAGTGACCGAGCGGAGAGAACTTGGCGTCCGTCTCCGCTTCCGAGCGTTTTCGTCAGCTGGCGTGCGGCCTTGTCGGCAGGCGCGCGCAGGTCGTAGTAGTAGAGATCGCCGCCGAGCGGAAAAAGCAGCGCCGTACCATCCGGCGCAAACAAATATTCGACAATTCCCGACAGCGCCGAAATGCGCTGGCGTTCGCGACGCTGCCGTTCCTCGTCAGAGAGTCGGCCCTCCTCGCGAACCAGCGCGCGCGAATCCACCAGCAGTCGTGTCTGGCCCGAGCGGATGTCGTATTCCCACAGGTCGAGGCGATCCTTGTCGTCGGCCTTGCCCTGCAGGAACGTCACCCGTTGCGCGTCGGGGGAGATGCGGGCGGCGCGCAGGGACGGCCCGCTCAGATCGGGTGCCGAAAAGATGCGGCTGATCGGCAGATCGCCGGCGCGCGCAGTTGCGAGACCGATGAACAGGGGCACCAATGAACACAGGAATGGTCGTAGTGAAGTCATGCGTGTAGGCTGCGCGCAAAATTTCGGGGAGTTTAGGCATGAAGGACGGACGGATCCACTACAACTGCATCTGGACTGCGGTGACGGCTGCAATGCTGGCCTCGTGCGGGCACACTCCGGCCCCCGAGAGCTCGCAGACGGCTGGTCTGCAATATCCTGCAGCGCCACGCGGGACTCAGGTCGATCAGTACGGCAGCGTGAGCGTGGCGGATCCCTATCGTTGGTTCGAAGACCTCGACAGCGCGCAAACGAAGAGCTGGGTCAGCGCTGAAAATCAGCCTGTCGCAACCTTATCTTGAGGCAATCCCGACACGCGGCTGGATCAAGCAGCGACTCACCGAGCTCTGGAACTACGAGCGCTTCAACATTCCAGTAGAGGAAGGCGGGCGCTATTTCTGGCTGCGCAACGACGGGCTGCAGAACCAGAGCGTGCTCTTTGTCGCCGACACCCTGCAGGCGACGCCACGCGTGTTGCTCGACCCGAACGCCCTGAGCGCCGATGCCACCGTGGCGCTCGCCGACTTTCAGGTGAGCCCCGATGGCCGCTATCTCGCCTATGCGCTCTCCGATGGCGGGACCGACTGGAAGACCTGGCACATCCGCGATGTCAGTACCGGCCAGGATCTGGCCGACGTTCTGAAGTTCGCGAAATTCACGCAGGTCTCCTGGGAGCGCGACTCGAGCGCATTCTTCTACAGCCGCTATCCGCTGCGCACGGATGGATCCGGCGACGACTCGAAGCAGGTCTCGATCTATCGGCACAAGGTCGGCGAGGCGCAGTCGCAGGACCTGTTCGTGTACGCGGTCACGGATCACCCGTCCCGCAATCCTTATCCGCAGGTGACGGAGGATGGAAAATATCTGCTGATCAATCTTTTCGATGGCTATGAAACGAACGGCGTCTACTACACGCCACTACCCGTGCAGGCTGGTGCAAGTGGCGTCGCCACGGTGCGGCTCCTCGACGATTGGCGGGGTCTCTATACGTTTCTCGGTTCGGAGGGTCCGGGTTTTCTATTTTCTGGTGACGGCGGATTCGCCGCGCGGGCGCGTGGTCGCCATCGACACGCGTCGACCCGATGCCGAACATGTGGCGGGATGTCGTAGCCGAGTCGCCGACGCCATCCAGGTCGCGAGTTACATCGGCGGGCAAGATCGTCGTGACCTACCTGCACGATGCGCATTCGCAGGTGAAGATCTTCGATGTCGGCGGAAAAGTGCTCAACGAAGTCTCATTGCCGGGGCAGGGCACCGTCGATGGGTTCCAGGGGCACGGCGACAGTTCCGAGACGTTCTTCTCGTATGCGGACTATCTGACGCCGACTTCCGTCTATCGCTACGACGTCGCCGCGAATCACACGGAGCTGTTTCGCGCACCGAAGATCGCGGCGAATGCTTCGCGTTTCGTTACCGAGCAGGTGTTCTACTCGAGCAAGGACGGCACGCGCGTGCCGATGTTCATCACGCATCGGTCCGACCTGAAGAAGGATGGCAGCACGCCGACGTTGCTCTATGGCTACGGTGGATTCAACAATCCGCTCACGCCGACCTTCAGCGTCCCGGTGCTGGTGTGGCTCGAGATGGGTGGCACCTACGCCGTCGCGAATCTGCGCGGCGGCGCTGAGTACGGTGAGGCATGGCATGTCGCCGGCACCAAGGCCAACAAGCAGAACGTGTTCGATGACTTCATCGCGGCGGCACACTATCTCGTCGAGCAACGCTACACGTCGAAAGAACGGCTGGCGATCCTCGGCCGCAGCAACGGCGGGCTGCTGATCGGTGCCGTGATCACCCAGGAGCCGGGACTCGTTGCGGCAGCGCTGCCGGCTGTAGGAGTGCTCGACATGCTGCGCTATCACACCGCGAGCGCGAACGCGCGCCAGTGGTCGAGCGATTACGGCCTGAGCGAGAACGCGCAGGACTTTGCGGCCCTGTATGCGTATTCGCCGTACCACAACGTGCGCCCGGGTACGTGTTATCCGCCGACGCTGATCACGACCGCGGACCACGATGATCGGGTCGTGCCCTGGCACAGCTTCAAGTTCGGCGCTGCGCTACAGGCGGCGCAGGCCTGCAAGAACCCAGTCCTGGTGCGCGTGGAAACGCGTGCGGGCCATGGATCTGGTAAACCGGTATGGATGCAGATCGAGGACTACGCGGACCAATGGGCGTTCTTGACGCGAAATCTGCAGATGCACCTGCCGCAGGTCGCGGCGGATGGCCGTTCGCCTGAAGCTGGCGGGTCGAGACATGCACCGTCGCCCTGATGCGAAATCAGCTGCGGCCGGGTTTGGGCGCGTCGTCGCTCTGGTCGTCGGCGGCTTCGGGCGGGACGGTGTCCCCGGCGATGCCGCGTTCCTCGCTCAGCCAGGCACCGAGATCGATGAGGCGGCAACGATCGCTGCAGAATGGCCGGAATGGCGAGGATTCGGACCACTGCACGGGCCGGCCGCAAGTCGGACATTTGGCAATGACCGGCGACATGCGCCTCTCAGGTGCATGAGGTCAGGACGAAACGGACATCCTTCTCGGACTGCACTGCGCGCTGGCTGAGCTCCTTCCAGCTCATGAACCGCAGGTTGCAGCGATAGTGGCTGCCGCTGATCTCCGGATAGAGGTCGGAGTCTGACGGCAGGAGGATCCGCAGCAGCTGGATCGGGTTCTCACGCTCGAAGTTGATCTGGTACTGGCCGGCCGGCGCGATCTCCTCACGCGGGCGCGCGTTCTGCCGCGTCACCCACAGGATCTCGATCACTCCATCGCACAGCGGGCGCACCACCTTCATCCATTCCTCGAAAGTCGCCATGCGCTGCTCCGCCGGCCTGCTGAGCCAGAAGCTGTAGTCCGGCAGATCGAATTCGCAGGTGCCGCCGGGAATCGCGCTGCGGTGCTTGATTGCGGCGAGGAACTCCGATTCACGCAACGATTGCATGAAATTCGCGCCCATGCTGACCAGCTCGCTGCGCAGCCGGATCAGATTCGACATCACGGCGCGCAGGCGACCCGCATCGACGCCGGGCTTGGCTTGAAACTCGTTCAAGGCCTGCACATGCCGTTCGAGTTCCTTGATGACGTCGCTGCGAACGTCACCGCGTGCGGTGATCGCGAGAATCTCCAGCAGGCTGCCGACCGCGGCGCGACTGCTCCAGGGATTGGGCAACTCGTTGTGATACAGGGCCTGCGAATACAGGAACTCGAGGCGCAGGAACGTGCGCATGCGCTCGTTGAGCGGCTGCTCGTACACGACGTACTGGCTCGCCGGCTCCGCCACAGGCTCGATATGGGCGTGGGAGGTCATTTCATTATCGCGACGGTCAGTCGTCGGCTCGAAGACATTGCCCTATTCTGCGGCAGGTCGAGCACGAGTGTCACCGGGAAATTCCTGTCGGCGCCAGCCGACAGGCGGCAGCGCCAGGGCGCTCCGGGAGAATTCAGCGAGCGTGCCGGTCGGCAGCGAGGCGCAGATAGCGCTCGTGAAGCCGCTCGACCTGCGATTCGAGGTCAGCGATCGTACCGTCGTTCGTGATCACGTCATTGGCCTTTGCCAGTCGCGCCTGTCGCGGCGCCTGTGCGGCCATGATCGCATCCGCCTGCTGCTCGTCTTCCGCGTCTCGCTGCAGCAGTCGTTCCACCTGTCGTTCCCGCGGCACATCAACTACCAGGATGCGATCTACAGCGCCTTCGAGTCCGCCCTCCACGAGCAGAGGAATGACCAGGATCTGATACGGTCCACCGGCCTGCGCCGAAAGTCGCTTCAGCTCGCTCAGGATCATTGGGTGCAGAATGGACTCGAGCTGCTGGCGTCGGGCAGGATCGCTGAATATCAGCTCGCGCATGCGGCGGCGATCAAGTGCTCCGTCGGCGTCGAGGACGCCGCTGCCGAACGCGCGGGTAATGGCCGCGAGAGCTGGCTGGCCGGGAGCGACGACCGCCCGGGAGATTTCGTCGGTATCGATCACGGGAACGCCACGCACGGCGAAAAGATTGGCAACCGTGCTCTTGCCGCTTGCTATGCCCCCGGTAAGGCCGACGCGTAGGACGCTCACCCGAGTCATTATCTGACTTCCGGCGGAACTCGGGGACAGAGCTTGCAGGTCCGGGTCACCCTGCCGTGTGCAATCCCGTCATGTGCAGATAGCGGTCGACCAGTTGGGGCCCCCACATCAGTGCGATCCAGCCGGCCGCGGCAAGGTACGGGCCGAACGGAATCGGCACGTCCCGTCCCTGGCGCTTCAGGACGATGAGCGCGATACCGACCACCGCACCGACCGATGCAGCGATCAGGATGATCAGGAGCAACATCTTCCAACCGAACCACGCGCCGAACACCGCGAACAGCTTGAAGTCGCCGTAGCCCATGCCTTCCTTGCCGGTGAGTAGGCGAAACAGGTGATACACGGACCAAAGGCTCAGATAGCCCGCCGCCGCACCGATGATGCTGCTGCGTGGGTCGACGGGAACGGACAAGGAGGTTTGATCGGTGGGCGTCAGGCTGATGAGCAAGCCGAGCCACAGCAGCGGCAGGGTGATGCTGTCCGGGAGAAGATGATGATCGAGGTCGATGCCGGAAAGGGCGATGAGGCCCCAGGTGAGTAGCAGCGCGGCCGCGAGCGACCACGAGAGGCCGAACCGCCAGGCGACGAAGGCTGACAGCACGCCCGTCAGGAGCTCGACAACCGGATAGCGGATCGAGATGCGAGCATGGCAGCTGGCGCAGCGCCCGCGCAGGAGGAAGTAGCTGAGCAGCGGTATGTTTTGCCACGCGGCAATCATCGTTCCACACGCCGGGCAACGTGAACGAGGAACGACAAGATTGAACGGCGCCGCGTCCGCGTTTGGTCGCCCTGGCAGTCGCGGCATCAGGGCCGGCTGCCGACGCGCCCGGCTGCGCCGGCCCGAGCTCTTCGCAGTGCCTGCGCCATTCACGCTCCATCATGATCGGCAGGCGATGAATCACGACGTTCAGAAAGCTGCCGACGATGAGTCCCAGAACCAACGTCACACTCGCCAGCAATGCGGGAGAGGACAGCAGTAGCTCAAGACCCGTCATTGGCTACATCCCTGAGGAAAATGGATGTTGACGATCAAGTACCCAGAGACGCAAACGCCGCGCAAAGCGCGGCGTTTGCCCAAGATCATTGCGCAGTACTCAGACGACCGCGCCCAGCTTGAAGATCGGCAGATACATGGCGATTACGAGGCCGCCGACCAGCACGCCGAGAATGGCCATGATGAGCGGCTCGAGGAGGCTGCTCATGCTGTCCACGGCATTGTCCACGTCCTGCTCGTAGAAAGTCGCGACCTTGCCGGACATCTCGTCCAGCGAACCGGACTCTTCACCGACGGCGATCATCTGCACGACCATGTTCGGAAACAGGCCGGTGTTTTCCATCGCGCGTTGCAGGCGCTGACCAGTCGACACTTCATCCTTCATGCGCAGCACCGCCTGTTCGTAGACGATGTTGCCGGTGGCACCCGCAACCGACTGCAAAGCCTCGACCAGCGGCACGCCGGCGCTGAACATCGTCGACAGGGTGCGTGCATAGCGGGCGATCGCCGCCTTGACCAGGATCGGACCGACGATCGGCAGCTTAAGGGACATTCGATCGATCGCCTCGCGCAGCGCGCGTGAGCGCTTCTTGAGATTGATGAACGCCCACGACGGCGCCAACGGCCACATATCGCCATCCACCAACCCTGATCCTGCACGAAGCGGGACATGTTGATGACCATCTGCGTAAAGGCGGGAAGGTCTGCGCCGAAGCCCTTGAACAACGATTCGAACTGCGGGATCACGAAGATGAGCAGAATCAGCGTCACGATGATCGCGACGACCATCACGGCCGCGGGGTAAAAGAGCGCCTTCTTGATCTTCTTCTTCAGCGCCTCGGTCTTTTCCTTGTAGGTGGCGATCTTGTCGAGCAGGCTCTCCAAGGCGCCAGCCTGCTCACCGGCCTCCACGAGATTCACGTACAGGTCATCAAAGTACAGCGGGTGCTTGGCGAGCGCTTCGTGCAGGGAGGTGCCGCCCTCGATATCGGCCTTGATGTCGAGTACCAGCTTCTGCATCGCCGGCTTGTCGTGGCCATTGCCGATGATTTCGAATGACTGCACCAAGGGGATACCCGCGGTCAGCATGGTCGCCAGCTGACGGCTGAAGATGGCGATATCTTCGGGTTTTACCTTGCCGCCGCCCTTGAAGAGCGCGCTCTGCTTGCTGATCTTGACCGGGACCACACCCTGGCGGCGCAGGTCGGCGCGCAGGGCCTGCTCGCTCGAGGCAAGACTTCGCCCCTTGAGCTTGTTGCCCTTCTTGTCCTTGCCCACCCAGTTGAACTGGATGTCCTTGCTGATCGCCGTTGCGCTCTGCGCCATGAACTCTGTCCTCTATGCGCCGCCCTTCATCGATAGTTCATCCCGTTCAGTCCACGGTAACGGTGTTGATTTCGTCGAGGCTGGTCAGTCCGTCCTTGACCTTCTGCAAGCCCAGCGCGCCGCAGGTCCCACACACCCTCGCGCTCGGCTTCGTGAGTTATCTGATGAGAATTGCCGCCTTCCATGATGATGCGGCCGATCGCTTCACTCACCGGCATGACCTGGTAGATGCCGACGCGACCCTTGTAGCCATCGACGCACTGGCTGCAGCCCTTCGGGCCAAAAATCGTCAGTCCCTTCTTGATGTCCTCGTCGGTGAAGCCTTCCTTGTGCAGGGCCTCGCCAGGCACGTCGAGCTTCTGCTTGCAGTTCGCGCACAGCTTGCGTGCCAGGCGCTGCGCAATGATCAGGCTCACCGAGGTCGCAATGGCGTAGGGCTTCACGCCCATGTCCACCATGCGCGTCAGCGTCTGCGGCGCATCGTTGGTGTGCAGCGTCGACAGCACCAGGTGGCCGGTCTGCGCGGCCTTCAGGGCAATCTCCGCGGTTTCGAGATCGCGAATTTCGCCGACCATGATGACGTCCGGATCCTGGCGCAGGAACGCGCGCAGCGCCGAGGCAAAAGTCAGGCCTACCTTCGGGTAGACGTTCACCTGATTGATGCCCGCCATCTGGATTTCCGCCGGATCCTCGCAGGTCGAGATATTGCAGTCTTCCTTGTTGAGGATATTGAGACCGGTGTACAGCGACACGGTCTTGCCGCTACCCGTCGGTCCCGTGACCAGGATCATGCCCTGCGGCTTGGCCAGATACTTGAGGTAGAGCTCCTTCTGGAAACGGCTCATAGCCCAGCGCATCGATGCCGAGCATCGCGCTGGACGGGATCGAGAATACGCATCACGATCTTCTCGCCGAACAGCGTCGGGCAGGTGCTGACGCGAAAGTCGATGGCGCGGTTCTTCGACAGCCGCATCTTGATGCGGCCGTCCTGGGGCACGCGGCGTTCGGCAATGTCGAGCCGCGACATCACTTTGATGCGCGCCGCGATCTTGGTCGTGAGCTGAACCGGCGGATTCGCAACTTCCTTCAGCACGCCGTCAAGGCGCGTGCGGATGCGAAACGTCTTTTCATAGGGCTCGAAGTGGATGTCCGAGGCGCCTTTCTTGATTGCGTCGAGGAGAATCTTGTTCACAAAGCGCACGATGGGTGCGTCTTCGACATCATCGCGGGTGACGGCTTCGCCAGCGAGGTCGTCCTCCCCAGCCATGACATCGAGATTTTCCAGGTCGAAGTCATCCTCGCCGAGCGACGGCATGGCCGTATCGACCTGTTCCATCGCCTTGGTGACGGCCTGCTGAAGCTTGTTGTCCTCGACCACCACGGCTTCGATTCCGAGTCCGGTGGCGAACTTGATCTCGTCGATCGAGTGAAGGTTGGTCGGATCGGAAACCGCCAGGAACAGCCGCTTGCCGCGCCGCATGAGCGGCAGAACGCGGTGCTTGTTCAGCAGCTTGTCGCTGACCAGCTTGACCGTTTCCAGCTCGATGTTCGCGGCGTCGAGGTCGAGCAGGGGAACGCCGAATTCGTGCGAGGCGGCAATGGCGATTTCGCGGGCGTTGGCAGCGCCGCTGTTGACGAGCTGGGTGACGACGCTGATGCGCTTTTCCTTGGCCTGCGCCATCGCCTCCATCATGGTGGCTTCATCGATCAAGCCATCCTGGACCAGTCTCTGAGGCAGACCGCCCAGTGGTGACTTGCTGGCGCCAAGCGCCATCATCGCGTTGTCATTCATCGACTTGCCAGCCCCAAAGGCAGCCCGATTACTGGCGGCCCAAGTCTACCCTACCGGTCATGGGAGGGAATCAATTGTTAAATCGCCGGGCATCGTCGCATATCGGCCCGGCTGTCCACGTGATTCGACTCACATCGTATCGACGCACTCTTGCCGGCCTCGAAAAGAGCGGCCAGAGGGCCGCACAAAAGAAGAGGCCCCTCGTGTGAGGGGCCTCCGATTCAACAATAAGCTGCTGTCAGCTTACGGACGGCAAGCCGCCGGCAGATACTTGTTCAGCATGGTCGTCGGACCAACGGAGGTCGGAGCAGCCACTGCAGGCTGGTGCACCGTGCCCACAGTCGTCTGATTGCCGCACCGCCAGACCACGTCCTCGTTGCCCGCCACTGCGGTGGCACCGCTGAGGTTCGGCTGCAACGCTAGAACCAAGCCGTTGATCTTGGCATTGGCTACGAACGGCGCAACGTTCGAGTAGCTAACGTAGATCGTGCCCGGACCAGCACCCGCACCGCCGTCCGCAGCGCCGATGGCGACGTTGCTGACGTACTTGCCGCTCGGGACCTGCCCGGCCGCATGACCCAGCGTGCCGACGCCGCCGATGATCGCGGTCGGCCAAGCGCCGTTCTGAGCGTAGAACTCGGCGACTTCAGCCTTCACTGAGCCGGCGAGATTGAGGCCTTCAGTGACCTGCGAGCGAATCGTGTAGTCCTGATAAGCAGGAATAGCGATGGCCGCCAAGATGCCGATGATCGCAACCACGATCATCAGTTCGATGAGGGTGAAGCCCCTCTGCATACTCTTCAACATGTGTAGCTCCTGTTGCTATCGAATTGCGAAGACACAAAACAACGGCGCGTGAGCGCCAGTGCCCGGGGAATTTGCAAGGCATGTGCCACGCGCCGCGGGCGTGCACAAGGCTTTGAACTGGCTGGTATTTTGATACTTCAGAGGGGCGCGGCTTTACCTAATCCTGTCGAAGAGAACTGACAGCATGGTCCCCTAGCGTCAGGAAGTGACAAAGTTTGTCACCCGCGTCGGCGTGAGGCGACCGAGAAGCTATTCGAGCCCGAGCTTCTTGATGCGATAGCGAAGCGCTCGAAAGCTCACGCCCAACAGCTTCGCAGCAGCGGTCTTGTTGTAGCGCGTCTGTTCCAACGCCTTGAGGATCGCGTCGCGCTCGAGCTCCTCGAGTTGCTCCCCGAGAGCGCCAGTACCGGTTGTCGAAGGCGACGCGCCCAACGCTACATCGCGCAATTGCAGGTCGTTCGCCGTGATCGCATTGCCCCCGGACATTGCGAGTGCGCGCTCGAGGATGTTCTCGAGCTCGCGCACGTTTCCGGGGAAGGGGTATGTAATGAGAGCCTTGACAGCCTCGGGCTCGAGCGCCGGAGGCTCGATCTTCGTGCGGCGCGCAAGACGGCGCAGGATCGCCTCCGCCAGTTCCGGGATGTCTTCCGGACGCTCGCGCAATGCCTGGCACGCGGATCTCGATGACGTTGACGCGGTAGTAGAGATCCTCTCGAAACGCTCCCTCTGCAACGAGGGCCGAGAGATTGCGATGCGTGGCACTGAGGATCCGCACATCGGTCGGCGTCTCACGCTGCTCGCCGATCGGACGCACCGCCTTCTCCTGGATCACACGCAGCAACTTCACCTGCATGTGCAGAGGCAGATCGCCGACCTCGTCGAGGAACAATGTTCCGCCCTCAGCCGATTGCACCATGCCTTTCTTGTCCGCCACAGCGCCGGTGAAACTGCCGCGCTTGTGACCGAAGAGCTCGCTCTCCATCAGTTCAGTCGGAATGGCGCCGCAGTTCACAGCGACGAACGGACCGTCACGCCGCGGTCCGGAGTCATGGATGAGTTGCGCTACGAGTTCCTTGCCCGTGCCCGATTCGCCGTAGATATGTACCGGGGCCTGACTGCGAGAGACCTTGGCAATGGTGTCGCGGAGCTGCTGCATGGCCTTCGATTGTCCGAGGAGCCTGGGTCCATAGATCGTCGTCGTCGAGTCACCATCGCCGGTGGATATCCGGATCGCGGAACTGACCAGCTTGCGCAGCCCCACAAGATCCAGGGGCTTGGAGACAAAGTCGAACGCGCCGAGCTTCAGCGCGCGCACCGCGGATTCGACGTTCCCGTGAGCCGTGATCACGGCAACCGGCACCGTTGGAGCGTTGGATTGAATCCATTCAACCAGGTCCAGACCGTTGCCATCGGGAAGACTCATGTCGGTCAGGCACAGATCGAAATGTCCCGAGCGCAATAGCTTCTGGGCGGATGCGACGTCGGCTACGGTTCTCGGCTCGAGCTCCATGCGGCTGAGAGTGATCGAGAGCAGTTCCCGGATGTCCGGCTCGTCATCCACGATCAGCACAATCGGCTTCGGCATCTCACGCCCTCAGTTCACGCGCCTGCCAGCGTTGCGGATCGGAAAAAATGATCCGGAAGATGCTACCGCCGCCCGGACGAGCTTCGTATAACAGCAAAGCGCCATTGCACTGGCAGAGCTCGCGAGCGATGAACAGCCCGAGGCCGGTTCCACTCATGCCGCTGGTGAAGAAGGGCTCGAAGATGCGATCAGTGTGCTCCTTGGCGATTCCAGGTCCACGGTCGGCGACCTCGAGGTATGGGCGCCCGCTGCCGGCCATGCGCCCACAGCGCAATTCGATCGCTGTGCCCTGGCCGGCGTACTTGACTGCATTGTCACAGAGATTCCAGAGCACCTGATGCAGGTGAGTCGGATCGACCCGCACCTCGATGCCATTGCCATTGGGAGTGATCTGCAGCCTGGATTCAGGGGCTTGGGTGGTCTGGCAGAACTCGGCGCGAAATTCGTCCAACCAGTCCGACAGAGTCAAGAGTTTCCGGGCGTGTCGAATCGCGCCGCGAGAGCTGCAGCATGTTGTTGATGATGGTGCTCACGCGCTCGCCATTGGTACGGATGATCTCCGTCAGCCGGCGCTCCGATTCGCCAATGGACGCTTCGGCGAGCAACTGTCCCGCGTGGCTCATCGCCCCGACCGGGTTGCGAATCTCGTGCGCGATACTGGCACTCAGGCGTCCCAGTGCCGCGAGCTTCGACTGCTGGAGTCGTTCTGCGAGAAGGCTCGTGTCTTCCAGAAATATCAGCACCGGTCCGGGATTCTCGGCGCCGAGGGGCGCAAAGTGCGGTTCGATCGCGCGCAAGCCATCGGCCGCGACAAAAGAGGTCGGATTCGTCGGGGCAGTATGTGGATTCTGCCGCCAGGTCGACAGGGAATAGAGCAGCGGAGGATGCACCTCGCCCAGCAACGCGCCGGGAATGGCACTGCGGTCACCGAGGATTTCCGCCGCGGATTCGTTGATCAGCCGGATGCGATCGGCGGCATCGACCACGAGGATGCTTTCGCGCAGGTGCTGGACGATGTATTGCGATAGTTCGGCGAGGTTCGCCAGATCGACGTCCTTCTGACGAACCAGTTCCTCAGACGCGCTGATGCGCTCGGCGAGCGGCAATACCGCCAATGCAACAATGAACAGAGTGACGCCCAGCACCCCGGCGCCGGTGTAGTCCGCCATCGAGGCAAACCCCGCGAGCTGCGCAACGACCTGCTGAATGAGCAGCGCGATCGCCGCCCCGGCAGCGATGACGAAGGCGCGTCGGGTGATCAGGCTCACGGCCGCAACAGGAATGACCAGCAGCATCCCGAGACCGCTTGCGACACCACCGCTCGTGTAGAGGAGCAGCGATACTCCGACGACGTCCAGCGCGATATGCACCCAGGCCTGCTGTTCGAGGCTCGGCCAATGGTTCTTGAGCGCCGCAATCATCACGATGCCGGCGCCGAAGTACGCTATGACAACGTTCTGGAAGAGCTGGGGATCAGCCCACCCGACGCTGGTGGCTTCCGGCAGGAGGTAATGAAGCGAGGCGAGGACCAGCGGCACCAGCAGCCGGAAGAGATTGAGGAGACCGAGCACGCGCCACGCCATTGCGGCCTGTGCGGGTCCCTTGGTTCTCAGCATCGTTCGCGGCTGCTCGCGGGTGTAATTGGTGGCGCACTCTACCATGTCCGTCTTGCATCAAGGAAAATAGCCGCCCACTTTCAGACGATCGCGAGCCCATGAACCTTCACGAGTATCAGGCCAAAGAAATCTTTTCCGGTTACGGCATTCCAGTTCCGAAAGGCCGGGTTGCATCCACCGCCGAAGAAGCTGTGAGCGCGGCGCGCGAGCTTGGTGGCTCACTCTGGGTCGTGAAGGCGCAAGTTCACGCCGGCGGGCGAGGCAAGGCAGGCGGTGTCAAGCTTGCGAAGGACCTCGATGCCGTTCGTGCAGCAGCGACTGCGATGCTGGGCCGTCATCTCGTTACCCGGCAAACCGGCGCGGAAGGACTACCGGTCAATCAGGTGTACGTCGAGTCGGGCTCGCAGATCGCGCGCGAAATGTATCTGAGCCTGGTGCTCAACCGCGAGCGCGGCCAGATCGCCTTCATCGCCTCGGCAGCGGGCGGGATGGACATCGAGGAGGTCGCCGCTCACTCGCCGGACAAGATCATCACCGTCAACATTCACCCGGCCGCGGGACTGCAGGGCTTTCAATGCAGGCAGCTCGCATTCGGTCTCGGTTTCGCCGGTTCACAGCTCGAGGAATTCGCGCGCCTCGCGCAGGCGCTTTACAGGCTGTACCTCGAGAAGGATGCGAGCCTGGTCGAAGTCAATCCCCTCATCGTCACCGGCGAGGGCCGCATCGTCGCGCTCGATGCCAAGATCAACATCGATGCGAATGCCTTGTTTCGCCATCCGGAGATTGGGGCGCTGCGCGATCCGACCCAGGAGGATGCGATGGAGCGCGAGGCGAGCGAGCACGATCTCAACTACGTCTCGCTCGATGGCAACATCGCCTGCATGGTGAACGGTGCCGGGCTCGCGATGGCGACGATGGACCTGATCAAGCTGCATGGCGGTGCGCCGGCCAATTTCCTCGACGTCGGCGGTGGGGCAACCAGTGAGCGCGTCACCGCCGCGTTCAAGTTGATCCTCTCGAATGCAAAGGTGCGCGCGATACTGGTGAATATCTTCGGCGGCATCGTGCGTTGTGACCTGATCGCCGACGGGATCATCAACGCGGTCAAGCAGGTTGGCGTGAAGATACCCGTGGTGGTGCGGCTGGAAGGAACCAACGCCGACGTGGCGCGTGAGCGCCTCGCTGCGAGCGGGCTCGCCATTACGGCGGCGAACGACCTGACCGACGCGGCAACCAAGGTCGTGCGGCTCGCCGCCCGCTCGCACTGAGGCTGCAGATGAGCATTCTCGTCAACAAGAAGACCAAGGTGATCTGCCAGGGCTTCACGGGCAAGCAGGGCACCTTTCATTCCGAACAATGCATCGCCTACGGCACTCGGCTGGTCGGCGGAGTGACGCCGGGTCGCGGCGGCCAGAGACATCTCGACCTGCCGGTATTCAACACCGCGCACGAAGCGGTCGCTGCAACGGGCGCCGAAGTGAGCATGATCTACGTGCCGGCGCCGCATGCCGCCGATGCCATACTCGAAGCAGCGGACGCTGGAATACAGCTGATCGTGTGCATCACGGAAGGCATTCCCGTGAACGACATGGTCCGCGTGAAGGCTACGCTGCGTGACTACGACTGCGGTCTCATCGGGCCGAACTGTCCGGGCGTCATCACGCCGGGCGAATGCAAGATCGGGATCATGCCCGGGTTCATTCACAAGCCCGGCCGCGTGGGTATCGTGTCACGCTCCGGGACGCTCACTTACGAGACCGTCTACCAGACCACCCGCAATGGTCTTGGTCAGACAACCTGTGTCGGTATCGGTGGTGACCCGGTGCGCGGCATGAACTTCATCGATGTTCTTGCGCTCTTCGAGAAGGATCCGGCCACCGAAGGCATCATCATGGTGGGTGAGATCGGCGGGAGCGATGAAGAGGCAGCCGCTGCTTTCATCAAGAAGAATGTCCGCAAACCGGTCGTCGCGTACATCGCGGGCGTGACGGCACCGCCCGGGAAGCGCATGGGGCACGCGGGTGCGATCGTCGCGGGCGGGAAGGGCACGGCTGCGGAGAAATTTGCGGCCCTCGAGGCAGCGGGAGTCAGGACTGTGCGTTCGCCGGCGGAACTCGGTAGCGCCATGTTTGACCTTCTGAGGCGCCGATCGTCGACGGCCGTGCGAGGCACCCGAGCTGCACCGTCTGCCAAGAAGCGCTCGAAGCGGGCGTCACCTGGCAGGAAGGCATCGACACGCAAGTCGGTGCGTCGCGATGTGAGCACGCGCGACGGCATGCGCATCGCCCTCGCACAGCTCGATCTGTTCGTGGGCGATGTCGATGGCAACGCCCGCCGCATCATCGAAGCGGCTTCTCTTGCGCGCGATCGCGAGCGGGCCGACGTGATCGTCTTTCCGGAGCTCGCGCTCTCCGGCTACCCGCCTGAGGATCTGCTGTTTCACGCCGGCATGCGACGCCGTGTGGCCGATGGTCTGGCGCGTGCACGCGAGGAGATCCGCGGCATCGCTGCTCTGTTCGGATATCCAGAGTATGCCGAGGGGCGGATCTACAACTCCGCCGTGCTGGTGCGCGATGGCGAACTGCTCGCCAATCACCGCAAGCAGTGCCTGCCGAACTACAAGGTCTTCGATGAAAAGCGCTATTTCACGGCGGGCACCGAAGCGACGGTGATCGAGCTCAACGGGCGACGGGTCGGCCTTCTGGTCTGCGAGGATGTCTGGGAGCCGGAACCGACGCGAGCTGCCGTAGATGCGGGTGCGGAAGTACTCCTGGTCGTCAATGCATCGCCCTACGAGCTGCGCAAGCAGGTTGAGCGCGAGACGATCGTCCGGGATCGCGTGCGCGAAGTCAGTCGCCCATTCGTCTACACCAATCTCGTGGGCGGACAGGATGAGCTGGTCTTCGACGGCCACTCGTTCGTGATGGACGCGGCCGGCGAAATCACGGCTCGGGCGCCAGCGTTTGCCGAGAGCATCATCAGCGTTGAGCTCCGGACCGATGGGAAGCGGCTGGTGCCGGTCCGCGGCGAGATTGCGCCTTACCAGAGTGACGAAGCGAGCGTGTACAGCGCGCTGGTGCTCGGGGTGCGCGACTATGTCGAAAAGCATCGCTTCCCCGGAGTCGTCATGGGCCTGTCGGGCGGGATCGATTCGGCGCTGACTCTCGCGATCGCCGTCGATGCGCTCGGTGCCGAGCGCGTGCAGGCGGTCATGATGCCGTCGCGCTATACGTCGGCGATGAGCATCGAAGATGCGACCGAGCAGGTACGTCGCCAAGGCGTCAGGCACAGCCTGATTTCCATCGAGGGCATGTTCGAAGCGACGCTCGCAGCGCTCAAGAGTGAGTTCGCCGGAACCTCTCCCGACAGCACGGAGGAAAACATTCAGGCCCGATGCCGTGGTGTTCTGCTGATGGCGATTTCGAACAAGACCGGGCGCATGCTGCTCACAACGGGCAACAAGAGCGAGATGGCGGTCGGATACGCGACGCTCTACGGTGACATGGCAGGCGGCTTTGCGCCGATCAAGGATTGCAGCAAGACGCTCGTGTATCGGCTCGCACGCTACCGCAATTCACGCGACGCGGTGATTCCGGAACGTGTACTGACACGCCCGCCGTCGGCGGAACTACGGCCCGATCAGAAGGATACCGACGCCTTGCCGCCGTACGAGGTGCTCGACCCGATACTCGAGGCCTTCATCGAGGAGGACCTGTCTGTCGAGCAGATCATCGCGCGTGGTTTCTCCCGCGAAACGGTCATCCGAGTTCTCGACATGGTGAAGCGCAACGAATACAAGCGACGCCAGGCGCCGCCCGGCGTGCGCGTGAGTGGGCGCGCATTTGGCCGCGACTGGCGGTATCCGATTACGAGTGGCTATCGACTGAGGACCTGAGGCTCAGGGGCTGACACCTGTACCGATCCCGCTACCAGACCACCCACCATTTCTTCTTCTGGTCCACGCGGTGCGCCGTCTCGGGGAAATTCTCCCGATAGACACTCGCCGACTGTTCCGCAAGGTCATCGAGTCCAAGCTGGCGATACGCGTCCGTCATGATCTCGAGAGCACCCTTTACCGCCGGGGCGCCATCATAGTTCTCCACCACGTATTTGGCGCGCGCCACCGCGGCGAGATAGGCGCCACGACGAATGTAGTAGTCGGCGACGTGCACTTCGTAGTTCGCCAGGCGATTGCGCAGGTAGAGCAACCTGAGGTGTGCATCGTGTGCGTACTCGCTCTGCGGATAGTTGGTCACTACGGTTTGAAATGCGGCAAAGGACTTGCGCGCATCACTCGGTGGCCGTTCGCTCAGGTCAACACTCAGCCAACGCTCGAGAATATTTGGCGTGCGCTCGAAATACACCAGCCCCTTGATGTAATTTGCGTAGTCGCAGCGCGGGTGCGCGGGATTCTCGCGGATGAACTGGTCCGCGGCGTCGATTGCGGACTCTGACTCGTGATCCTTGTAGTACGCGTACATCAGGTCGAGACGTCCCTGGCGCGCGGCGTCGCTGAAGGGGTAACGCGCATCGAGCGCCTCGTAGACCTTGATGGCGTTGGCGTAGTCGCTTTCCCGCAGGAACTTGGCGCCGCGCTCGTACAGCACGTCGGGGTCGCCTTGCAGTTCCTTGCCGGTGCTCCGGCAGCCGCCAAACGCAAGCGCGAGCAACATCAGCGGCACCGCAGTTCGCAGGAATCGAATCAACAGCACCGGCACGCGTTGCCTCCCCCCAAAAGTGGCCGCAAAGTATAGCCGAAGGGCGCATCCTCTGACGGCCGCAATGACAGACAAGTTCCAGACGCACGAACTTCAGATCCCATCCGAGATGGCCGGCCTGCGCCTGGACCAGGCGCTGGCGCAGCTGCTGCCGGAATATTCACGTTCACGCCTCAAGGACTGGATCGAATCCGGGCGCGTCCGCGTCGACCGGCACACCTCGCGGCCGCGCGACGTCGTGAGTGGTGGAGAGCGCGTAGCGGTACAAGTCGAAATCGCAATCGATGCCGCAATCGAGCCCCAGGCCATGGATCTCGACCTCGTACATGCCGATGCGCAGCTGCTCGTCATCAACAAGCCCGCCGGCCTGGTCGTGCACCCGGGCGCTGGCAATCGGGCAGGGACATTGCAGAACGCGTTGTTGCACTTCGATCCGTTACTCGCAACGCTGCCGCGGGCGGGTATCCTCCATCGGCTCGACAAGGACACGACCGGCCTTCTGGTTGTAGCCCGCACCTTACCAGCTCACACCGAGCTGACGCGTCAGATGCAGCAACGCCAGATCGAGCGTCGCTACGAGGCCGTCTGCACAGGTGTGATGACCGCCGGTGGAACCGTCGACAAGCCGATCGGGCGTCATCGTTCCGATCGAGTGCGCATGACGGTGCGCGAGGATGGGCGCGAGGCGATCACTCATTATCGAGTACTCGAACGCTTTCGCGCCCACACGCACGTGCGCGTCAGCCTGGAAACCGGGCGCACGCACCAGATCCGCGTGCATTTCGCGCATGTCCGTCATCCGCTGGTCGGCGACAGGACCTACGGAGGCAGACTCCTGCTACCGCGTGGCGCGACGTCAGAACTGGTTGCCGCCCTGCGAGATTTCCCAAGGCAGGCACTGCATGCCGCTGAGCTGAAGCTGCGCCACCCCCAGAGCGGCCACGCGGTCGAATGGCAGGCACCCTTGCCCAAGGACCTGCGCGGGTTGCTTGCTACCTTGCGCAAGGATGCCGCAAGCGTCTCGAAAGCCAAGTGAGCACCATCGAGCTCATCGTTCCACAATGGCCTGCGCCGCCCCGCGTGCGCGCAGTTTCCACGCTGCGCTCGGGAGGCGTGAGCGCGCCACCGTACGACACGCTGAACCTCGGCGAACACGTCGGGGACGAACCGGACGCCGTGACCGAGAATCGCAGACGCCTGTGCGAACAGCTCGGCATCGACGAGGAGCCCTGCTGGCTCGATCAGGTGCACGGCATCCGGGTCGTGCGCGCGGGAGCTGTCGGCGAGCGCCCGAGTGCAGATGCCGCGATTGCAGATGAGCCCAATCGAGTCTGCGCGGTGCTGACCGCGGATTGCCTGCCCGTACTGCTGGCACGAACCGACGGCAGGCGCGTGGCGGCGGCTCACTGCGGCTGGCGAGGGCTCGCGGGCGGCGTGCTCGAGTCGACGATTGCGGCGCTCGATACCCCGCCGCGTGAGCTGCTCGCCTGGCTCGGGCCTGCGATCGGCCCGGCGCATTTCGAAGTGGGATCCGAGGTCCGCGAAGCCTTCATGCGCATCGATCCATCCGCGGTGACGGCATTTCGTGCCAACGCGCGCGGGCGCTGGATGTGTGACCTGTACCGGATCGCTCACCAGCACCTCAATCGAGCGGGCATCGACGCCATCTTCGGTGGCGGACGTTGCACATTCGAGGAAGCGTCGATGTTCTTCTCGTTTCGACGCGATGGACGTTGCGGGCGGATGGCAACATTGATCTGGATCGAATGAGATACCGAAAGGTTCGACGACGGGCGGCGGTTTCGACTCGCATGCTACGATCCTGCTGATGTCGACACTTGCCTGGATCATTACGTTTACCGTCCTTGGTGGCGTACTGAGTGTGCTCATCGCAGGTCTGGTGCTGCTGCTGCCGGCCAGCCGCCGCACCGCCGCGCTGCCACACCTGGTGAGCTTCGCCACGGGCGCGCTGCTTGGCGCCGCACTCCTCAAGTTGTTGCCGCACGCGATCGAAGGTGCGGGGCTGTCCAAGCTTCATCTGGTCACGCTTTCGCTTATCGCAGGCATCTTCGCGTTCTTCGTGCTGGAAAAGCTGGTGCTCTGGCGCCATTGTCACGAGGAAGATTGCGATACGCATACCCCATCGCAGAAGCAGCGCGACTATGCCTCCGCGATGCTGATCCTCGCGGGCGATGCGATCCACAACGCGCTCGATGGCGTGATGCTGGCAGCGGCCTTCCTGACCGATGTGCGACTCGGGATCGTGGCCGGCATCGCCGTCATTGCGCACGAAGTTCCGCAGGAAGTCGGCGACTTCGCCATCCTGCTAAACGGCGGCCTGTCCCGCACCCGCGCGTTGACGCTCAACCTGCTGACCAGCCTCACATCGGTGATCGGCGGAGTCATCGGGTACTTCGCGCTGAGACATGCGATGGAACTGCTGCCTTATGCTCTGGCAGTCACAGCCGCATCACTCTTATATGTAGCGGTGGCTGACCTCATTCCGGGCTTGCACCGGCGCACCGATCCGGTCGCCGGCGTGCAGCAGGTGGTCCTGATCGCCATCGGGATCGCGGTCATCGTCTTGACCGACACTCACTAGCGTCTCGGTGGATCGTTCCGCTTTGGGGTGACTCTCAGCACCATTGTTGATTTCCACGGGCCCGGCACTACATTGTCCGGGCTGCTTCGCCCGGAGCATCTCCTATGCGCATGGACAAACTGACCACGAAATTTCAGACGGCGCTGGCCGAAGCCCAGTCGATGGCGGTTGGGCGCGACCACCAGTTCATCGAGCCCGCGCACCTGCTGCTCGCCCTGCTCAACCAGCAGGGCGGAAGCGTGCGGCCGCTCCTCGAAAAGGCCGGCGCCAACGTCTCAAAACTGCGCTCGGAGCTCATGGCGGCACTCGACCGCCTGCCGAAAGTCGAGGGCACCGCCGGCGAGGTGCATGTTTCGAATGATCTCAGCCGACTCCTCAATGTCACCGACAAGCTTGCCCAGCAGCGAGGCGACGAATACATCGCATCCGAGCTCTTCGCCCTCGCAGCGTTCGAGGATCGCGGCACCCTCAAGACCATCCTGCGCGACAGCAACGTGGTGCGCGGGGCGGTCGAGAAAGCGATCGAGAGTTGCGCGGCGATGAGAAAGTCCAGGACCCGAATGCCGAGGAGAGCCGGCAGGCGCTCGAGAAGTACACCGTCGATCTGACCGAGCGTGCCGAACAGGGCAAGCTCGACCCCGTCATCGGGCGGGACGATGAGATCCGCCGCACCATCCAGGTATTGCAGCGGCGCACGAAGAACAACCCCGTGCTCATCGGCGAGCCGGGCGTTGGCAAGACAGCCATCGTCGAAGGTCTTGCGCAGCGGATCATCAATGGTGAAGTACCGGAAGGCCTCAAGAGCAAGCGCATCCTCGCGCTCGATATGGGCGCGCTGATCGCGGGCGCCAAGTTCCGCGGCGAATTCGAAGAGCGGCTCAAGGCGGTGCTCAACGATCTCGCCAAGCAGCAGGGGCAGGTGATCCTCTTCATCGACGAGTTGCACACCATGGTCGGCGCCGGCAAAGCCGAGGGCGCCATGGATGCCGGCAACATGCTCAAGCCCGCACTCGCGCGCGGCGAATTGCATTGCGTCGGAGCGACCACGCTCGACGAGTATCGCAAGTACATCGAGAAGGACGCGGCACTGGAGCGACGCTTTCAGAAGGTGCTGGTCAATGAGCCGAGCGTGGAGGATACGATCGCGATCCTGCGCGGGCTGAAAGAGCGCTACGAAGTACACCACGGCGTGGAAATTACCGACCCCGCTATCGTCAGCGCCGCGACGCTGTCACACCGCTACATCACCGACCGGCAGCTTCCCGACAAGGCCATCGATCTGATCGACGAGGCAGCCTCACGCATCCGCATGGAGATCGACTCCAAGCCCGAGTCGATGGATCGCCTGGAGCGACGCATCATCCAGCTCAAGATCGAGCGTGAGGCGCTCAAGAAGGAAAAGGACGAGGCTTCGAAGAAACGCCTGCAGACGCTCGAGGAAACGCTCAAGGGGCTCGAGAAGGAATACGCCGACCTCGAGGAGGTCTGGAAGGCCGAGAAAGCCATAGTCCAGGGCACAGCGCATATTAAAGAGGAGTTGGAGCGCGCGAAGCTCGAGCTCGAAACCGCGCGGCGCGCGGGCGATCTCGGGCGCATGTCGGAACTGCAGTACGGCCGCATTCCGGAACTCGAAAAGCGTCTGGTGCAAGCGACCGAAGCCGAAAAGAAGGGCACACAGCTCTTGCGCAACAAGGTCACTGAAGAAGAGGTGGCCGAAGTCGTTTCCAAGTGGACCGGCATTCCAGTCTCCAAGATGCTCGAAGGCGAGAAGGAGAAGCTCCTCAAGATGGAGGAGGCGCTCGAGCGCCGCGTCGTCGGACAGACCGAAGCGGTGCGCATCGTTTCGGACGCGATCCGTCGTTCGCGTGCCGGACTTTCCGATCCGCGCCGTCCGAATGGCTCATTCCTCTTTCTTGGGCCCACGGGCGTCGGCAAGACCGAACTCTGCAAGGCGCTGGCGGAGTTCCTCTTCGACACCGAAGAGGCGCTCATCCGCATCGACATGTCAGAGTTCATGGAAAGGCACTCGGTCGCGCGCCTGATCGGTGCTCCGCCGGGATATGTGGGTTATGAGGAAGGCGGCTACCTCACCGAGGCGATCCGGCGCCGACCGTACTCCGTCATCCTCCTCGACGAGGTAGAGAAAGCCCACCAGGACGTATTCAACGTCCTGCTGCAGGTGCTCGATGACGGCCGACTCACGGACGGACAAGGGCGCACGGTCGACTTCCGCAACACTGTCATCATCATGACCTCGAACCTGGGCTCGCACGTCATCCAGGAGATGGCCGGCGAAGCGAACTATGCGCGGATGAAGGCAGCCGTAATGGAGATCGTGCAACAGCACTTCCGTCCCGAGTTCATCAATCGCATCGACGACATCGTCGTGTTCCATCCGCTGGGCAACGAGCAGATCCGGCGCATCGTCGACATCCAGCTCGGGTATCTCCGCAAGCGGCTGCTGGAACGGGACATCGAGCTCAAGCTCGACGACAAAGCGCGCGATCTGCTCGCCGAAGCCGGCTACGATCCGGTGTACGGCGCACGACCGCTGAAGCGCGCGATTCAGCAGCAGATCGAGAACCCGCTGGCACAGCAAATCCTCAAGGGCGCTTTCGGACCGGGCGATCGCATCCTCGCCACGGTGCGCAAGGGCGAGCTCGTGTTCGAGAAGCACGTACCAGGTTCAGTTGCATAACTTGTTGCACAACTACAAAGTACTAGTCAGGTTATGCAACAAGTTATGCAACTGAACCTGATACCTTAAGATGCCGTTCTACGAATACCAATGCGATGCGTGCGGACACCACCTCGAAGCACTGCAGAAGATTTCCGAAGCACCGCTGCGCAAGTGTCCCGAGTGCGGCAAGTCAAAGTTGCGCCGGCTGATCTCCCCGCCGGTCTTTCGCCTCAAGGGCTCGGGCTGGTACGAGACTGACTTCAAGTCCGACAAGGAAGGCCAGCGCAACCTGGCGGGCCATGCTGAAAAGGACGAGGCCAAGACCGGTACCGCCGACGCCAAGCCAGACACCAAAGCGGACGTGAAAGTCGAGTCAAAGTCGGATGCGAAGCAGGAACCGAAGTCGGAACCGAAGCCACCAGCAGAGAAGCGCACCAGCGTGGCTGTTTCCAAGACCGCCGCGAAGCGTACAACCCAGCCAGGCCAGAAGAAGCGCGCCGGCAGGCGCTGAAGAGGGGTCTTCGCAGCGGCACGGCTCTCGCCGTGCCGCCGGAAGGCTCTTGGACTAGAACGAGAAGCGAGCGAACAGGCCGTACGAGGTGGCGTCGTCGGAGTAACCGACTCGCGCCCCAAGCGAGAACATGTCGGTGAAGTCGTACAGACCACGAAGCGCCAGCCCCGTGTCGTTACCGTCCCCGACATCGACGTACTCGACCGCGCCGGTGAGATCCAGCCGTTCGAGCATGCGTCCACGCACACCCGCCGAGAGCATGTAGCCATTGTCGTCGGCGCTGGCATTGCCGATCGGCGTGTTCACCTTGACGCTCTGGTCGACATAGGCGAGCTTGCCGACGAAGTCGATATTGTCAGACATCGGAAAGTGGCCGCCGAAGCCGACCGTGACCTGGTCGAGGTCAGCGTCCCCACCAGCTTCATCGAACTTCGAGGTGGAATACTCCACGAAGCCCAGCCAGCTGGTTCCGAAGCCGAGCGACCCGCCGAGGAAGTAGCTGTCGCCTGCGTCGATGGTGTCGAGATCGACGCGACCGATGCCGCCTTCCGCATACGAGTATCTCAGATCGCCTGCATGCGCACTGGCGATGCCCGCCAGCGCGACTACACTCCAGATAAACTTTCGCACAAGTCCTCCTTGGTTAAGTCCAATTGCCAAACACAGCACGTGGCATCATGCCGACCTGCGTTCCAACAGCAAGAAACGCGTCGTGAGACTGTGGACCGAATCACATGTACGGGCGTGGTAGAAATGCCACGGTTTAGGCGCCGGAGCCGTCTTTTGCTAACATTCGCGCCCTTTTCGGGTGAGCTATGCGCAGCCATTACTGCGGTCAAGTCAACGAGCAACTGATCGGCCAGGAAGTCAGCGTCGCGGGCTGGGTCCATCGGCGTCGCGACCACGGCGGGGTGATCTTCGTAGACCTGCGCGACCGCGAAGGGCTGCTGCAGATCGTTTTCGATCCGGACGCCAAACAGGTCTTCGCCGAAGCCGAGCGGCTGCGCAGTGAATTCGTCGTACACGTTCGCGGCCTGGTGCGTGCGCGTCCGGCGGGCACGGCGAACGCAAACCTCGCTTCGGGACAGGTGGAAGTGATCGCGCGCGAGCTCGAACTCCTCAATCGGTCCGAGCCGCTCCCGTTCCAGCTCGATGAGACCGTAAACGAGGAGATCCGCCTCAAGTACCGCTACATCGATCTGCGACGCGAAGTGATGACGCAGCGTTTGCGACTGCGTCACACGGTCACCCGCGCGATGCGCAGTTTTCTCGATGAGCACGGATTCGTCGATCTCGAGACACCGATGCTGACCAAGGCGACACCGGAGGGTGCGCGCGACTACCTCGTGCCGAGTCGCACCCATCCGGGGAAATTCTTCGCGCTGCCGCAGTCGCCGCAGATCTTCAAGCAGCTCCTCATGATGTCGGGCTTCGATCGCTACTATCAGATCGTGCGCTGCTTTCGCGACGAGGACCTGCGTGCCGATCGCCAGCCGGAGTTCACGCAGCTCGATGTCGAGACCTCGTTCCTGAGGCAGGACGAAATCATGGCGCTGATGGAAGCGCTCATGCTGCATCTGTTCAAGGCGGTGATGGGCGTGACGATACCCGGCCCGCTGCCGCGCCTGTCGTATGCCGAGGCGATGCGTCGTTTCGGCTCCGACAAGCCTGACCTGCGCAACCCGCTCGAGCTCGTCGATGTGGGCGATCTCGTCAGGGACAGCGAGTTCAAAGTGTTCGCCGGTCCCGCGGCGGATCCGAAGGGACGTGTCGCGGCGCTCCGCGCGCCGGGCGGCGGGAAGCTGTCGCGCAAGGAGATCGATGATTACACCGCGTTCGTGGCGCGCTATGGCGCGAAAGGCCTTGCCTACATCAAAGTGAACGACCACGCGAAGGGTCGTGAGGGTCTGCAGTCACCGATTCTCAAGTTCCTGAGCGATGCCGCGGTCCACGGGATTCTCGAGCGCACGCGGGCGCAAACCGGCGATCTCGTCTTCTTCGGCTCGGACACGGCCAAGGTCGTAAACGACTCTCTCGGCGCATTGCGAATCAAGGTCGGTCAGGACCTCAAACTGGTCGAGTCAGGCTGGCGCCTGCTCTGGGTGATCGACTTCCCGATGTTCGAATGGGATGAGGAGCAGAAGAGGTGGGGCGCGATGCATCACCCCTTCACCTCGCCGCGCAACGACGATCCGGCGGCACTGAAGGCCGATCCTGGCAAGGCCATTGCGAACGCATACGACATGGTGCTCAACGGCACCGAGTTGGGGGGCGGATCGGTGCGCATCCATCGCCAGGAAATGCAGTCGGTGGTCTTCGAGCTGCTCGGCATCGGTGCGGACGAAGCGCGCACGAAATTCGGCTTCCTGCTCGATGCGCTCAAGTTCGGCTGCCCGCCGCACGGCGGCATCGCTTTCGGCCTCGACCGGCTCACCATGCTGATGGCGGGCGCCGACAGCATTCGCGATGTCATCGCCTTTCCCAAGACCCAGACTGCCGCAGATCCGCTCACCGAGGCGCCGACCGAGGTGAGTGAGCTGCAGCTTCGCGAGCTTCACATCCGGGTGCGCACGCCGCCAGGCAAGTGAGCGCGCAAGACACGGCGGTCGTTTTCGTCCACGGCCTGTGGCTCACGGGCGTTGAATCGACCTTGCTGCGACGACGCCTCGCGAGCGACTTGGCGTGCGACACCTACGCGTTTCGCTACCCGTCAGTTTCCGCCTCGATGCAGGACATCGTGCAGCGTCTCGGCGAATTCACATCGCGCCTCGATGCCGGCGCAGTGCACTTCGTCGCTCACAGCCTGGGCGGAATCGTACTGCTGCGGTTCTTCGAGCAGGCGACCGGTAGTGCCGCCGGGGCGAATCGTCCTGCTCGGGATCGCCCGTCCGCGGCAGCCGCGCGGCGCATCACGTCGCCCGCTGGCCGCTCGGTGCCGCGATCATGGGCCGAAATGTCGAAGCCGAAGTGCTGAAGACGCCGGAACGGCGTTGGAACGGCCAGCGCGAGCTGGGTGTCATCGCGGGCGACTCTGTCACGCGGACTGGGGCGTCTGTTTCGGTGAGCTCGGCGGACCCAATGACGGCACCATCTGCGTGGCGGAGACGGAACTTCCGGGGGCCGCCGATCGCATCGTGCTCCCGGTGAGCCACACCGGCATTCTGTTTTCGGCCGAGGCCGCGCGTCAGACGGCTGCCTTCCTGGCGACGGGCAGATTCAACGCCAGGATGTCAGCGTAGCGCTGCGAGCAGTCGCGCGATGAATTCCGGGCGCTGATCGTCCTTGATCCAGCGTACGACCACGACCAGATCGTGCTCCGGATCGACGTAGATCATGTTGGCGCCGTTGCCCAGGTGCATGATCACGTTCTCGGGCGCCGCGGGTACTGGGTTTCGAGCCGTGTTGAGGAACCAGTTCATCACTCCGTACGTAGGCTGTACATCGGTGGGCGTACTGGCGAAGCGATACCACTTCTCTGAGTAGATCTCGCGCGTACCCCACTTGCCTCGATGCAGACACAGCAAGCCAAAGCGCGCCTGGTCCCAGGCACTGATGAACATGCCGCCGCCCCAGTGACCGCCGCCCGGCACGGAATGCATGCGCTTGCCATCGATCTCGACCCAGGAATTCTCATAGCCCTCCCAGTGCCAGGAGTCGCTCGCACCGATCGGGTCCATCACTTCACGTTTCAGAACTTCGGGCAGCGGCTGCTTCCAGACCTGTAGTGCGGCGAGCGCCAGCAGGTTCACGCGCACATCGTTGTATTCCCAGGCGGCACCGGGAGCCGCCACCGGAAGTGTGGGCCAGGCGAGCGGATCATTGCCGCTCGGACGATCCGCCCAATCGGGTTTTCCCCACAACGTGCCCTGCCAGTTACTCGTCTGGCGCAGCAGCTGATTCCAGGTGATCGGACGGTTGTGCTCGGACTCGAAGGGTCCAGCCGGAACGTAGCCGCGCACAGGATCGTCGGCGCTGCGGATCTTGCCGCGATCGAGCGCGATGCCGACGAGAGTCGACAGGAAGCTCTTCGTCACGCTGAAGGTCATGTCGGCGCGCTCCGGCTCACCCCATTTAGTGACGAGATAGCCGTGGCGGATCACGAGCCCGGTCGGCGCACCGCGCGGTTGCAGCGGACCAATCTGGGCATCGTAGGGTTCGCGCGCGAAATTGAGCGCCATTGCAAGCGCCAGATCGCGCGGTGCAGGCGATTCCTGTGCGATTGCGAAATCGACCGCGGCCTGCAGTTTCGCCGTATCGAAGCCGGCTTTCTCCGGTGACCGCACCGTCCAGTCGGAGCCCGCCGGCGGCAAGTACTCTGCAGCCTGCGCTGACAAGGCACGCAGGCAGAGAGCCGCGACAACCAGGATTGGCCCGCAACCCGCACGCCTCGCCTTCATAGCTTCGCTTTCGCCCGCGCCTTGAGTGCGTAGAGGGCTTCGAGTGCCTCGCGCGGTGAAAGCCCGTCGACGTCAATGCCGCTGAGAGCTTCGATGACTGCATCTGCGTGTGGATCGCGAGGCAGCAGTTCGAGAGACAACTCGCCCTGCGGGCTCGCAATCACCTTGCTGTCCCGTTCGCGTTCCAACGCCTCGAGATATGCGCGCGCTCCGCCGATGACCTCGCGCGGTACTCCGGCAAGCGCCGCGACCTGCAGGCCATAGCTTCGACTCGCCGGTCCTTCCTTGACGGCGTGCAGAAACACGAGCTGATCGCCGTGCTCGGTGGCATCGAGGTGCACATTCACACAGCCCTCGGTGCTGCTGGCGAGCGCGGTCAATTCGAAATAGTGGGTGGCGAACAAGGTGCATGCGCCGATGCGGGTCGCGATGTGTCGCGCGGCAGCCCACGCGAGCGACAGGCCGTCGAATGTGCTGGTGCCGCGACCGACCTCATCCATCAGCACGAGGCTCCGATCACTCGCGTTGTTGAGGATATTCGCCGTCTCGGTCATTTCGAGCATGAACGTCGATTGGCCGCCCGCAAGATCGTCAGACGCGCCGATGCGCGTGAAGATGCGATCGAATGGCCCGATCACCGCGCGCTCTGCTGGCACGAAGCTGCCCATCCCGGCCAGGATTACGATGAGAGCCGCCTGACGCATATATGTGGATTTGCCACCCATGTTGGGGCCAGTGATCACGAGCATGCGCCGCCCGTCATGCAACGCGAGATCATTGGGAACGAAGGGCTGCGAGGTGAAGGCTTCGACGACCGGATGACGGCCTGCAATGATCTCAATGCGCGTGTCTTCGGCGAGCTCCGGCTTCGCCCAGCGCAGCGTCACCGCCCGCTCGGCGAGATTCGTGAGCACATCCAGTGTTGCGAGCGCTGCGGAGGTGGCCTGCAGTGCCGGCAGCTCTGCAATGAGGCTCGACAGGACCGCATCGTAAAGCTCCCGCTCGCGCGCCAGCGATCGCTCACGTGCGCCGAGCACCTTGTCCTCGAATCCTTTCAGTTCGGGAGTGATGAAGCGCTCGGCCGACTTGACGGTCTGTCGGCGCACGTAGTCCGCTGGAACGCGCTCGGCCTGGGCGCGGCCGACCTCGATGAAAAAGCCCTGCACGCGGTTGTAGCCGAGCCTCAGGCTCGAGATTCCCGTGCGCTCGCGCTCGCGGCGTTCGAGGTCGAGCAGGAATTCTTCGGTGCGGCTGCCGATCTGTCGCAACTCATCCAGCCCGGTGTCGTAACCGAGGGCGATCACCCCGCCGTCGCGCAGGAAATGCGGTGGCTGATCGGCGATCGCCTTGCGGAGCAATTCGGCAGTGTCTGGATGCGAGCCAATGCGCCCCCGCAGCGCACCGATCAGCGGCGAGTCGATTTCCTCCAGCAGCGCCTGCAGACCGGGAAGGAGTGCGAGTGCGGCACGCAATTGCACCAGATCGCGCGGCCGTGCTGAGCGCAGCGCGACGCGCGCCAGGATGCGCTCGATATCCCCGACCTCGCGCAGCATGCGATGGATGTCGGCGAACCGGGCGGTACCGATGAGTGTTTCGAGGGCGTGATAGCGATGTGCAAGCCGTGCCTGGTCGCGCAGCGGACGATGCAGCCAGCGGCGCAGCTCCCGACCACCCATCGCAGTGGCGGTGTGGTCGATCACTGCGGCGAGCGTGCACTCTGGTCGGGCGCTGAGCGAGACGTCCAGCTCGAGATTACGACGTGTGGCCGGATCGAGGATGAGCGCATCTTCGCGTGTCTCGACACTCAGGCCGCGAATGTGCGGTAGCGCGGATTTCTGCGTATCGCGCACGTATTGGAGCAGCGCGCCTGCAGCGCGCACGACGAGCGGCCGGTCAGCGCAGCCGAATCCCGCCAGGTCCCGCGTGCCAAGTTGAGTGGCGAGTAGCCGCGTCGAGCTGTCCAGATCGAAGTGCCAGGGCGGGCGCAACCGAGTCGTTGCACCTGAAGCCGGCTGGCTCGATTCCTGGTCTTCACTCAGCAGGAGCTCCGCTGGTTTCAGGCGCTCGATTTCACTCTCGAGTGCCTCCGAGCCCGCGCCTTCCAGCACCGTGAACCGTCCACCGGCGAGGTCCAGCCACGCGAGCCCGAAACGCTCGCCATCTCGCAGCACTGCTGCGAGCAAGGTGTCGCGCCGTTCATCCAGCAGGGCCTCATCGGTCACCGTCCCGGGCGTAACGACCCGAACCACTTGTCGCTCGACCGGGCCCTTCGACTTGGACGGGTCGCCGATCTGCTCACAAATCGCGACGGATTCACCCTTGCGCACCAGCCGCGCCAGGTAGCCGTCGACGCTGTGAACCGGAACGCCGGCCATCGGAATGGGCTGACCGGCCGACTGGCCGCGCGAGGTGAGCGCGATATCGAGAAGCTTCGACGCTCGCCGGGCATCCTCGTAGAACAGCTCGTAGAAGTCCCCCATGCGATAGAAGAGGAGTGCGTCCGGGTGCTGCGCTTTGACACGCAGGTATTGCTGCATTACCGGGGTGTGCGCCAAGTTGTTGTGAAGCAAAGGGGAATCCGCCCGGGTGTCTAATACTCCGTGCGATTGTCTAAAACTGGGGGCGGAAAGTCAGGACTTCTTTGTGCGTCGGGTGTGCGTGGTGAGCGCTCGCCGGCCAGTGCCTGGGGCGCGGGGGTGACCGGGAGGCTGCAGCGGGCGTGCGGCTGGGCTTGGCGAGCGCTGGTGAAGGCAGGGGCGCGGTCCTCGACGTAGGAATTGTCCGGTTGGCGGCATGGAGAGGCAGGGCAGGTAACGCGCGCCGCGAGAACGATGCGTCGCGGCCAGGCAGCCGATGTCGCATGATATTCGAGAAAGTCCTGTTCTGAGAGGCCGGCCGACGCGTCGTATCGAAAGGAGATGCAACGGATGAGGGACTTTGCTACGCAGCATCTCGACCCCGGGTCGCACATGGGCGAGGCGCTGTTCGGGCTCATCATGACGCTTACGTTCACGCTCGGGGCCGATCTCGTCATCCAGGAGGAGGGCCGCGAAGGTACCCGCCAGATGCTGATCGGCATCCTCGGCTGCAACCTCGCGTGGGGGATCATCGACGCAGTGCTCTACGTGCTCGGGTGTGCTTTCGAGCGCGGGCGCGTGCAACGCATCGGGTACGAAGTGCGTAAGGCGCAGAATCCGGACCAGGCCCGGCGGCTCGTTGCGGGCGAGCTGGACGAGCTGCTCGCGCCGCTCACCGACCCGCAGCAGCGTGATGCGCTGTACTCGGCAATCGTGCAGCGTGTGAAGACGGAACCGACTTTGCCTGAGCCGCTCACGCGCGAGGACCTGCTCGGCGGCCTCGAGAGCGGTTTGCTCGTCTTCAGCTGCAGCATCCCGGCGGTGCTGCCCTTCCTGGTATTCGACCAGCCGCAGGTTGCACTGCGAGTCTCGAATACGATCCTGTTGGCGCTGCTGTACTACCTGGGCTACCGCCATGCGCGGCATACGCTCGCGAAGCCGTGGATCGCCGGGTTCGTTTTTCTGCTCGCCGGTCTGTTCCTGGTCGTGCTCACAATCCGGCTGGGCGGCTGACACGCCCGTGCGCCGGAACTCGCTCTGGGTCATGCCCGCGCTTCGCGGCGCTTCCCAAGCTGCACGCGCAGGCAGGGGCTCGTCGAGCCAGTGCCACGAAACCTGGCCGGCGCCTGTCTAATCGAAGGGTCGACGTCTTTCCGACCACTGCCGCGGACAGCGTCCTTAGTTTCGAAGGAACCAAGCGGATTCTGCGAGCGTCTTCGCGCGCGTTGCGGATGGCAAATGCAGCATGCCACGCCTCCGGAAGCGTCCTGCCCATCGGCGAGCTCTTCCCGGACAGATACCGGGGCTGCCACGTCCCGCCACGGGGCCCACCGAATCCCCACCATACGCCGACCCTTCGCTGACCACTTGCCCGCGGCTCATTCGTACGCTGGCTCACGTCGGGTTCGGACGGCGCCACTACGCAAAGCGCCACTCGGCTCGGACAGCAGTTACACATCTGGATTGCCACAAGGAGATTTCCAGATGACTCATGTTCATCGCGTCTCAACCAGCTCGCCCCGGAGGGGCCGGGCAAGCCAGTGACGAGGCAGATCGCACTCCAGAGTTATCGGCGTGAATGGTTACGGCCGGACCTCATTGCCGGTCTCACAGCCGCCGCCGTAGTCGTGCCTAAAGCCATGGCGTACGCGACGATCGCCGCGTTGCCCGTACAGGTGGGCCTGTACACAGCTTTGGTGCCGATGGTCATTTACGCCGTGCTAGGCACATCACGCCCCCTGAGTGTCAGCACGACGACAACCATCGCGATCCTGACCGGGTCGGCGCTCGGCACCGCGGCGCACGGGGCAGCGGTGAACCCGCTGGTCGCAGCCGCAACGCTCGCGGTGATGGTCGGGCTGGTATTGCTCGCGGCATGGGTGCTGCGACTGGGCTTCGTCGCGAACTTCATCTCCGAACCCGTGCTGGTCGGCTTCAAATCGGGCATCGGACTCGTCATTGTCGTCGACCAGTTGCCCAAGCTGTTCGGCCTGCACATCGAAAAAGCCGGCTTTTTCCGCGATATGCTCGCCATCCTCACGCACCTGCCGGAGACGTCGCTGGTCACGGTCTGCGTCTCCGCGGCGATCGTCGTGCTGATCTTCGGGCTCGAACACTTCGTGCCGCGGGTCCCGGCGCCGCTCGTCGCTGTGGCAGTGGCCGTCGCGGCCTCGGCCCTGTTCGACCTGCCCGCACACGGCGTGGCGACCGTGGGTGCCGTGCCGACCGGGCTACCTTCCGTCACCTGGCCGGATCTCGCACTCGTGCAGGCCCTGTGGCCACCAGCGGTCGGCATCGCGCTGATGAGCTTCACCGAGTCGATCGCCGCCGCGCGGGCGTTTGCCGAACGCGACGAACCCTTGCCCGAGCCCAACCGAGAGCTGTTCGCGCTCGGCGTCGCCAACGTCGGCGGCGGTCTGCTTGGGGCCATGCCTGCCGGCGGCGGTACGTCGCAGACCGCAATCAACCGCCTGGCCGGAGCCAGGTCTCAGGCCGCCGAATTGGTGACCGCGACTGGTGCTCTCGCGACACTGCTGCTGCTTGCCCCGACCACGCGGTGGATGCCGCAGGCGGCGCTCGCGGCGGTCGTCATCCGGTACTCGCTCGAGCTGATCCAGCCCAGGCAGTTCCTTGCGATCCGGCGGGTCCGGACGACGGAGTTCCGCTGGTCCGTCATCGCACTCGCGGGGGTTATGTTTCTTGGCACATTGCAGGGAATCGTCGTCGCGGTCATCGACTCGCTGCTGTCGCTCGCGAACCAGGCGTACAACCCGCCGCTTTACGCGGTTGCACGCAAGCGCGACACGGCCGTCTTCCGGCCGATCAGTCCGGAGCATCCCAATGACGAGAGCTGGCCCGGGGTGCTGCTGCTCAGAATCGAGGGCCGGCTGTTCTTTGCGAACGCCCAGCGCGTTGCTGACCTGATCATGTCCGAGCAGCAACGCACTCGAGCGCAAGTGCTCGTGATCGACTGCAGCGCGGTGTTCGACGTCGAATACACCGCGCTCAAGGTCCTCGAGCAGCTCGATGACAAACTGCGGCGCAACGGTTGCGAACTGTGGTTCGCCGGCATGACGAGGGGGGTCTTCGAAGTCGTCGAAAGGTCGGGCATCGGCTCCCGGATCGGCCACGAGCGCATGTTCCTGAACCTGCAGGCGGCCGTCGAAGCCTATGAACGGAGAGGCGGACATGAACCGATCGAAGACAGAGCAACAGGA
>CAVOLM010000022.1:0-30091 GCA_963696675.1 uncultured Gammaproteobacteria bacterium
GCGATCTCCGGAATCTGGTGTGCTTCGTCCAGGATCACAGCTTCCGTGCCCGGCGACAGGTCCCCCGAAGCCGCCCTCCCTGACGCCGAGATCGGCGAGCAGGAATGATGATTCACCGACCACGATGTCCGCGGCTTGCGCGGCACGTCGTGCCGCGAACGTGACAGTCGTTGAACTGCGGGCAGTCCCGTGCGCAACAGTCTCTCTCGCGTTGAAGTCGCCGGTCGGCCACACAGGGCGTAATTTTCCGCCAGGCCGCTCAGCTCGCTGATGTCGCCGCTGCGTGTCGTGCGCGACCAGCTCGGCGATCCGCTGGAGAGTTTTCCCACCGTTCTCTTGCAATGGCAGCTCGCGCTCCGATCTGGCCGAGCTGGAGGCGGTGCCGACACAAGTAGTTGGCGCGGCCCTTGAGCAGAGCGATCTTCACGGGCCGACCGATCGCGGCACTCACCGCCGGCAGGTCGCGGTGATAGAGCTGATCCTGGAGCGTGCGCGTGCCGGTGATGGTGCAGCGTGCGGCCCGAAGCAACGCGGGCACCAGATAGGCGAATGTCTTGCCGGTTCCGGTGCCCGCCTCGATCACGAGCGGCTCGAGCGCGGCGAGTGCCTGCGCAACGCAGCGGGCCATTTCGAGCTGCTCAGCGCGAGGTGAAAAGCCGGTAGGGTCTGGCCAGCGGTCCCTCCGCGCCCAGAATATCGTCGCAGTCTCTCAATCGGAACCTGGCGCTCAGTTCCCTGAAGGTGTCCTGGTCGGCCTTGATGCGCAGTTTAATGAATGGACCCTGGTCGGTGTAACGAATGCGCGAGAAATCCTCATCGTGGAAGCCCGCGAAGTTATAGCCGACCGCGATCCAGACGTTGCGAGCGAGACTGATGCCGAGGTCCGCACCCAGCGCGTACTCATGAGTCCCCGCACTCCATGAATTGAGTGCCGCGGCCTGAACACCGACGTCGAAGCGCCCGCCCAGGTCGTGGCGCAGGTCGATCCCCTGCAGGTCGCTGTACCCGTCGTAGTGATCACCGTCGATCGTCGCGCGGGTATAGCGCATGCCGAACTGCAGCCCGAGCTGGGTTTGCTCATCGAGCTTCCAGTTGGCGTTGAACGAATCGACGGCGCGCCAGGATTCGAGGTCCTGCAGCATGCCTGTGCTGGTCTCGGTCAGCAGGTCGAGGCGATTGAGCAGGATCCAGCGGCTCTGGATCGGGCGATACGCCCAGCCAAAGCTCAGGTCGACGCGCGTGTCCTGCTGGCCCTGCGACAGGTCGCTGCTCAGCGCGAGCAGTGACAGCGAGAAGGCCTGCCCCGCGACCGGTTCGCGATAGAGCCCTCCGCTCAGCGAGACGCGATTCTCCAGATCCGCGTTCCGATATTCGAGCCGCGACGTCATGGTCCAGAGCTCGCCGCGATACAGCGCCCCAGCGTAGGTCGCGAAGAAATCGCCCGCCAGACTGCCGGACGCCAGCGGCACTTGCGGATCGATGGGCCTGGTGCCGGGCTCGGTCAGCGTGCTGCTCTGATCGACGCCGAAATCCAGCGCCCAGCGCTTGCCGAGCTGGAAGCCCTGCGTGAGGCCGAGGTTCGCGAAGGTGCGCGGACCGAATTCGGACTGCTCGGCGTTAACACTCGAAACGATCTCCGCGCGGGACCACGGTGAGGCGCGCACGCCGGCACGCATCATGTTGCTGGTGAGGTTTTCGCCCTCTGCGTGCTCGTACTCGCTGAACAGGGTCATGTCCTGCGTCGCGCGCCAGTCCGCTCCCACGACCGTGCGCGTGGGGAAATCGAGGCTCGCGTTCTCGCCGCCCAGGGAGGTCTCCGCCGAGGCGCGCAGTCGCACGCGCTTCTCCAGCATGTCCATGCTGCCGGTGACGTAGGCCTGGTCGGAGCCCTGCGCCTCGCCATCGACCTCATCGTTGACATGACGCACGCCGACACCACCGCCCCGTGCTTCATCCTGATAGTGCAGCTCCGCAGACCCGGCTTCCCGCGTATTGCCGGTATCGAGATATTCCTGTTCGTAGGCTTCCGCCTGCACGGCGATCCGATCCGTGAGATTGACGCGACCGTCCGCACCGTACTTGCGGGTGCCCGATTCGGTCGACAGCTGCTGACCCAGCCCGAAGCCTTGCTCCTGCTCGCGAACGTAGACGCGCCCGTCCAGGCGCCCGCTCTGGTGAGACAGTTCGGCGAGATACGCGTGCGGATCGCTACCCGAAACTGAGCCCTGCGTGGACTGCGCTGCCTCGGCTTTGAACTCGGTCCCCGCCCGATCTTCCACTGCACGTCTGCGCCCGCGAGCTGCCGATCCCCAGCCTGAGCGCCTTCGTGCACGAAGCTCGCGCCGAGCTCGACCTTGTCGCCAGCGAGATGCACGGAGGTGCGGCCGCCCGCCGTCAGCTCGTCTCCCTGCTCACTTTGCGTCTCATACTCGACGATGATGAACACCGGGTTGAAGTTGGTATCGCGGTCCAGGACCGGTTCCTTGAAGAACAGCTCCCCGCGCTCATAGTCGATGCTGTAGTCCAGGAATCGCGTCATCGTGCGCGACTCCACGACGCGCTCGGTGTGGAACCGGTCGCGCGATTCGATGCGCAGCTTCTCGCTGCCAATGACGAGCGGCAGGTGCGAGAGTCGGTACAGGCCCGACGTGCCATCGCCACGGAGCTCGTCCTTGACGAAGCCCTGCGCACTGTTGGCAGCGAACGCATTCGCCGTCCACTGCTTGCCCGAGAACTCCGTGTGCAGACCGCTCAGGCTGCGGCTGTAGCGCGACAACTCGGTGACCGTGAGCCCGGTATCGAAGTCGCCGAAGAGCGCATAGAACTGCCGGCGCTCGAGCTTGAGGTACAGCTTGTGCTGGCTCGCGGCCTCGTTGCGCTGCTCGGTCGCATCGCCGTACAACGTGTAGTAGCGGTCGGGCTCGATCACATCCTTGAGCCGCGCCCGCGCCGCGTCGCGATCGCGCGCGGAGTCGTAGGCGATCGTGAGCAGGAAATCGCCGCGGATCCGACCCTTCGCGAACAATGCGACACGACCCGCCTCGTCCAGACCGTCGTCGACGCCCGCTTCGCGCGCCGCCTCGGCGTTCTGGCTGATGGTCCGATAGGCGGCGGTACCCTCGGCCACGCCCACCAGCACCCAATCGCGCGCGGCCGGCGCCAGCCAGGCCCGGACCTCCTGTTCGCGATCATTATTGAACTTGAGGTGCACGACGACCTCGCCGCTCTGGGTCGTTGGCTCGAGCTCGATGGTCGCGACGCCGCCGTCCTCGACCGTATAGGTCGGCTCGCGATGCCCCGTCACGAGTAACTGGTTCTCCGTCAGGGACTGCACCTCGAACCAGGAACGACGTGGCGGATCCACGCGGAACGTGCCAAGCGTGCCGCGGCGTGCCGGCTTGCCATAGGCATCGGCGACCTTGATGCGAATCATGGGATGCGTGCGGCCATCCGCCACCAGGAGCGATGAATTCGGATCGTATTCCGCCCGAACAGGGCCGCCACCGAAGTGAATGTCGCGTGTGAGCCGATCGACTTCGACGCCATCAGCATTGCGCACGATCGCGACGAGCTGGCTCGGGCCCTCTGGAATATCGACGCCGCGCCACAGGCTGACGGCAACCGTATGTGCGCGGTTTTCCGAGGTGCCGTAGAAGTTGAGCGGGCTGACGGGCGAGCCATCGAGCCGCAACTCGACAGTCTGCCCGGGAACATGTCGCACCGCAGCCTTGATGCTCGTGATCGCCGGATAGAAATCGGGGCGCGGCAGTTCCCAGTCGATGCCCGGGGCCAGCGACTCGATGTTGGGCAAATCGCCCCCTTCCGCCTCGAGATCGACATGCGATTTCGCGCCTGTGGGCAAGTCCGACTTCGGCGCCTTGAGGAATGCCAGCACGCCTCGAGTCTGCGCCCGGGTTACCGCACCCGCCGCGCTGTCTGCGGCCGCGAGTGACAGTGAAACCGTGTCAGTCTTCTGACCGTTTTGCGTTGGCGAGTCGAACAGGAGCAGCGCACGTACGACCGGGTCGTCTGCTGCGCTCGCTGCCGCAGTGACAGCGAAGCCGAGCTTGCGATGCCATGGCGCACTCGCCTCGCCGATGCGGAAAGTCAGCAGCGATCCGCTCTGCTCCGCATCGTCTATCGGCTTGCCATCGGCGGTCGCGCTACCTGCCACGTACGTGACTTGATCCGGCAGCATGACGAGGGCCTTGAGATTGCCAACCGCGACGCCTTCAACCGCGATATCGATGCCAAGCTGCGTCCCGTTGGCTTGCGCGGAGACATCGCGATCGAGAGCGAGCGCCACGTTGCCTTCCGGGGGCCGACGCGTGGTCAGGTTGAAATCCGCACGCCACAGAGAACCGCCGCGCACGTCCACGAACTGCGAGTAGGCGCGTCCCGCGTGCCTGCCGGCAGCCTCACAGCTGATCGGCTCGAGAGTGTCGGAGATGCTGTCGACGTCGAGCTGCACGACGTGAGTGCCAGCGGCAACATCCTCGAAGTGGTACTTGCCCTCACTGTCGGTGACGCTGTAGCGCCCGTCTTCGAGGTAAACGCGCACACCCTCGACGCCTGGCGCCTGCAATGAGTCGGCGCCGCATGCGCTGTCGACGACGCGGCCCATGATGAACGCGCGATCGTTGTTGAGGGCTTGCTGGATGCGAATCGTGCTGCTCGCGGGATTGGAAATCATGTTGTCCGCACCGGCCGCCGAAGCGCGGTTGGTCAGCACGTCGCCCTTCACGCTGAGCGTGAGCGCGGCGACGTAGCGCACGGTGATCTTCTCGCCGGGCCCAAGATCGCCGCTGTCGAAAGTCAGCGTCCGGCCGTCCGCTGCGATTTGCGGATCTGCGCCATGCACCGCATCGAGCTGATTGCGCACCACGCGGGTCGAACCCGCCTGGTAGCGCAGACCCACCGGGAGAATGTCCGTGATGTGCGTGGCGCTGATCGTGCCGCTGGTGCCGGGGTTTTCCAGCATCAGCGTGTACTGAACGAAATCGCCCGGGGACGCCAGCGTCGTAAGCGTCGACTTCTGCAAGAAAAGCCGTGTGCCGGTCGGATCCAGGGGCACGTCGATGTTGGCTTCGGACGGCGCCGCCACCGCATAAGCGGCAGCGAACGATCCCGCGTTGAGTGTGAAGGGCGCCGTGGGCAGGGTCTGCAACACCGCAGGATCAGCCGTGGATGGGAACCGATAGCTGGGCGGTGGCGTGAGCTCGAGTCGATAGCTGCCGGGCACATTCACCACCGGGAATCGGAACCGGCCCGACGCGAATACGTAACTCGTGCCTGACGAGTCCGTTACGGTCGAGCCCGAGATGATTTCCCTCGGAAACGTACTCACGCCGTCGTCGCCGCGCACTGTTACCGGTGTGCCAGTGGCTGCATCAACCAGGCGAATCCTAACGCCGTCGACTGGCTGCCCGGTCTGCGAATCAAAGACCAGCCCGCTGGGATCGATGCCTGCGCTCGCCGCAACGCTGTCGGTTGCATCGCGCGGGTCGACGTAGCTCGTACTGAGCGTCGCATCGCGCGCCACTTGCAGCGTGCAGTCACCCGGCGTAGCCGAGCTGGTGCCGGTTTGCAGATAGCCCACGAAGACACCGCTCGCCGGTGCCGTCTCGGTCAAGCGGATCGTTTCGCGATCGCCGGTCTGCTGAGCGGCGATCTGCACGTCAACGTTGTCACGCACCGCCGAATCGCGGTTCTGATCGGCGTCCACGAGCCGCACGAACAGCGGCTCGCCACCGTGATAGTTCGCCGTGGTTGTCAGTGCAATCGGCTGCGTGGGGTCAATCGCCTGGCCCCCGATCAGCACTGGGTTTGCAAGAGTCTGGAACGTGGTCCCCGCGAGACATTGAGTCGGTCCCGCCGGTTCGGTGACGATCGGATTGCTGGCGCTCGGGCGCAGCAGCTCGATCGCCGCCCGCGAAGCCGGCGGCGCGACGATGGTGAGCACTTCATTGGAATTGAGCGTCCTTGCCGCCCCGCCACTGGTCGTATAACTGGCCTGACCGGTATTGCGAATCGCCGTTCCTGGCGGCGTGGCGGGTTGAGATTGAGCCGACGCAACCTGCGCGCTGCCGGCCAGCACGAACGCGCACGCGAGCGCCCCGCGCCACAAATGCAGCGGGGCAGAGCGGACACGAAGGTCCGCCCTGCCCCGGTTTGTGGCCGGAGTATCGAATGCCCGGTCGCGCAACCGGCTGGTAGCCGACTGCAGGTGTACGACTATCAGCCTGAAGGCTGCGCCGAGCGGCCGCGTGGCGGCTCGCTCAGTCATCCTTCATCCGTCGACGATCACTTGACCGTCACGCGGAATGTCACGGTTGCCGTCGTCGACGGACCAACTGTGATGCCGGCAGTCGGATTGACAGTCAGCGCCGAGCCACTGATTCCGCATCCGTCGGCATTGCCGTCAGCTGCGTCAGCGTTGCAGAACGTCGCGGGACCGCCACCCACCTGGATTTGCACGTTTGTCGCGCCAGGCATCAGCGTCAGGTTCGTATCGAGCGTATCAGTGATGGAGATGCCGCCCGCAGGAGCCGCGCCGGTGTTCTGGATAGTGACGACGTACTGGATGACTGCACCCGGAATGGACTTCGGGTTGGTGGTGCCATTGAACGGATCGCTGACCACCGACAACGCCTTCGAGATGTTGAGGGCCGCAGATTGGACCAGGTACTGATCGTCTGCACCCTCGGTCGCATCCTCTCCCGTATCGCCGAACACGACGTCAACACCGGCGGTGTCAGCCCCAGCTGTTTCGGTCGCGAGGGTCGCGCCCGCGGTGCCCGCCACCGCAGCACGCGCCTGCAGGTGCACGTTCACGACCTGCGCATTGGTCGCGCCTGCCGGTACGTTGACGACCACGAACACTCGAACGCCGGCATCGGGCGCCAGCGTATCGATGTGCTGAGCAGTATCAGCCGGGTCGTACGTGCCGTTGCCATTGCCGTCCACGAACACGTTGAGTGGCAAGAAGTCAGCGTTGTCGGTCTGCGTGAACAGCAGCGTTCCGGTGAGATTCGACGCTGAGAGCTGAAAGCCCTGCGAGGCGTTACCGGTATTGGTCACGAGGTAACTCAGGACCGCATTGGTCTGCCCGGGAAGCACGAGCGTGGCGTTGCCGCTGAACTCGGTTACCGTCAGGTCGATGCGGTTGTCCACTACGAACTGAGTTGGCGCGCTCGTGATCGCTGTCTGAGCCACGCCATTCACGTTGTAGTTGACGGTCGCGGTATTGCTGACCGTTGTGCCGGCTGCCGTACCGGCGGCGTGAGCCACCTGCACTCCTGCCAGCAACGACAACAACACGGCAATGCCGCTTGCTGTCTTCAGTCGCTTCATGATCGGTGTCATTTCGATACTCCTGTCAGATTAAAAAATGCAAGGCGCAGAACCGGAAGCCGCGGACCCCTGCAAGTCCGCGACACCGTTTCCCCTGGAATCTCTGTGGAAGGAACTTCGCGCTGTTATTCGAGGCGGGCGCGGAAGCGTGCGAACGCGACCGAGCCGGGCTTCAGTGGGTTGCGCATGACCCAGCGAATGTTGGTGTATTCATCGGCACGCGCTTCACGCTGCGAGCCGTCGGGATTGGAGACCTTCAAAGCCGCGGGCTTGTCATAGTGAAAGCCGCTGTCGATCGAGTAAGTCACTTCGGTACCGGGACCGGTCGCGGAATTCGCGAGGTACTTCATGTGCTCCGGAACCGGGTTGTCGATGACGACGGCGTCCGCCGGCTCATCACAGATGTTGGTCGCGCTGACGGTGTAGACCACCTCGTCTCCCGGCACGATCTTTTCGGCCGGCACCAGGCGCGTGGTCTTCTCGCCGCGCTCGTTGGTGTCGATCTTCTCGATCTCAGCGACGGTCTTGAGCAGGATGCAGCCGCGCTCCTGCGCCGAAACCGTGGTCGCGACGAACGCGAGGATCATTCCCGCCGCAAAGATCTTCATCCGTTTCATGACTCGACTCCTGAAGCTCTAGTTGATCGTTACCGTGAAGGCGATGGTCTGGGGGCCGGCGACCTGGGTCAGGTCGCCGAGCGCCACTCGAATCGTGGGTGTCGTACCGGCCGTGAGCTCGCCCGCATCGGCATCCGCGCTGTCACTTAGGACGAGAGAATTCAGGCGCAGTGAGCCGACGGAATAGGCTGTTCCCGCTGGCACGGGATCGGTCAGCACGAAGCCATGTGCGGTGCCGCTCCCGGTGACATTCACGACGATCTGGTAGTTGAGGCGCGCACCTGGCACCGGCGTGGCGCCCCCTGCCGGATCGATCACGGTCACGCTCTTCGTGAGACTCACCTGCACGTCGCCGACGAGATACTCGCCGAACGCCTCGGCCTGCCCACCGTTGGCTCCTGCCACTGCATCGGTGCCGCCTGTGCCCAGGCCGGGAAACGCAGTGCCCGGTGTACCCGTGCCGGTCGCAGCGCGAGCATGCAGGCGACTGCGCCCGAGCGCGCCATCCGGCGTGGAGGCCGGAATGTTATTCACGAGCAGCACCCCGATCGAAGCATCGGGCGCGAGGGTCGGGTCGTTGCTGCCGGAGACGTAAGCGACGTCTGCAGGCGAGAGATCGCCACTTCCATCGCTGTCGAAATAGAGGGAGGGCGCCGCGGCCTGCGGATCGAAATCATCGCCCGCGACCAGGTTGTCGATCGTAAGGGGAAAGGTTTCAGTGCCATTGCCGGCGTTGGTGAGCCGGAACAACAGCGCACGATTCATGTCGCCTGCCGAAACGGAAACCGTCGAACTCTGGCGCGTCACGTTGGGGTCAAGTATCTCACCGACCAGGAACGCTGCGGGGTTGGATTGCGCGAAGCCGGGCACGCCACTAATCACGAAGCTCACGTTTGCCTGGTTCGCGACCGAAGTGCCGGCAGCCGTGCCCGCAGCGAGCGCGTGCGTTGACAGCAACGCGCACATCGGGAGGACTACGATGTAGAACTTCAAGCGTCTCATTACGCCGTGCTCTCGCTACCCGCGGTGCGATCAGTGCACCGCAAAAACGCACCCTGCATCGGACCCCGACTCGCGGTCCGTTACGGCGAGGGCAGCGATCAGCTGGGGTGCCGCGCGGCGCTCTGTACATGCCCCGCGCGATCCGGATTTTCCGAGTCAGCGCGAGGGCTTGCGCGGCGACCCGGTCCGTGGGATCGGCCGTAAAAACGCTTGTGATCATAGGGACAATCGATTTAACTCAACGTGACCACATTCACAGCCATCCGGAGGGCACATTGACCCTTGTCACGGTTGTTCGCCGTGGCCAACAACCGCACTATCCCGCCATGAAAACGACCCGCCGAGCCGAGAGACGTGGATCACAAACTGACGCCAGACCTCGACGGCGTCACAGTCCTTCCGGCGACACGCCGATGAACGATGGGGCGCCGGGAGCGGCGTCCGAATCGAGCAGAAATCCTCGCATGGGCAGCGACGGCTTTGCGCCCGCGCATGGTGGCCAGGCAGAGCTGGATCACGCGGCGGCAAACCAGGCGGCCGAGGAAATCCTCGGCGCAAACCCGCTGATTGGTTTCGACCGCTCCGAGATCCTCGATGCGCTCGGCCGATTTGCGAGGCTGTTGGCCTTCGCGCCCGGAATCGTGGTGCGCGAACAGATCAACCTGGCGCGCGAGCTCTTCGGCGTGATCACCGGTCGCTCGCAGCAGCAACCGGACCCCAAGGACCGGCGCTTCAGTCATGAGATCTGGCAGAAGAACGGTTACTACAAGCGTCTCATGCAGGGATTTCTCGCGTGGCGCGAAAGCATGACGCGAATGCTCGAGGGCGCCAACGCATCGCCAGAGGATCGAGAACGCGCGCGTTTCGCGCTGTCCCTGGTCACGGAGGCATTTGCACCTACCAACACTTTGATCGGCAATCCGGGTGCGCTGATGCGCATCTCGCAGACACGCGGCAAGAGCCTGTTGTTCGGCCTGCAGAACTTCTTCGACGATGTGCTCAATAACGGCGGCATGCCGCGTCAGGTCGACGATCGCAAATTCCAGGTCGGCAAGAACCTGGCGACGACGCCCGGGGCGGTGGTGTTCCGTAACGAGGTGCTGGAGTTGATTCATTACCAGCCGGCGACCACCGAGATCTACAAGCGCCCGCTCCTGATCGTGCCGCCGCAGATCAACAAGTTCTATGCGCTCGACCTGAGCCCAGGACGCAGTTTCGCCGAATACGCCACGCAAAATGGTGTGCCGACGTTTGCCATCAGTTGGCGCAACCCCACCGCGGCACAGCGCGACTGGAATCTCGAGACCTACCTCACCGCCTGCAAGGAGGCGATTGGCGTCGTCAGCGAGATTTCTGGCAGCCCGGACGTCAATACGATGGCAGCGTGCGCGGGCGGCTTCACGCTCGCGACACTGCTTGGGCAGCTCGCGGCGGCGGGCGACAAACGCGTGCGCAGTGTGACGCTCCTCGTCACCGTGCTCGACACCGAGTCGCCAACGCTGCTCGGCACCTTCGCATCGCGCAGCGGCATCGCGGCGGCGATCAAGCGCTCGCAATCCAAGGGTGTGCTGGAAGGCGCCGACATGGCGCGGGCCTTCGCCTGGCTCAGGCCCAATGACCTCGTCTGGATGTTCGTCGCCAACAACTGGGTGATGGGCAATCGCCCGCCGGCCTTCGACATTCTGTACTGGAACTCCGATACCACCCGCCTGCCAGCTGCATTCCACGCGAACCTGCTGCAGATCTATCTCGAGAATCCTCTGCTCAACGCCAATCGCCTCAAGGTGCTCGGCACGCCGATCGACATGGCGCAGACCGACATCGACAGCTATGTGGTTGCGGGCATTACCGATCACATCACGCCGTGGCCCGCGTGCTATGAATCACGCAAGGTGCTGCGCGGTTCGATGACCTTTGTCCTGAGCTCCAGCGGCCACATCCAGAGCATCGTCAATCCTCCCGGCAATCCCAAAGCGAAGTATTTCCTGAATTCGGATCTGAGCCTGACGGCCGACAAGTGGATCGAGTCCGCCACTGCACATCCAGGCTCGTGGTGGGACCACTGGAGCAAATGGTATGAGGCGCGCGGCGGCGGCAAGCGTGCGGCGCCAGCCCATCTCGGGAGCGATGCTCATCCCGCCGGCGATCCAGCACCAGGCCGTTACGTGCATCAGCACTAGGAGCCTCTCTGGCAGACGCCCACGGCATGAAAATCTACGGCCCAGACGGCGCCGAATTGCTCGCGATCACCGCCATCGAGCGCGACAGATCGACGCTCATCTTGCGCGGCAAGATCTTTGGCACCATGCCGCTCACGGCAAAATTGCAGCCAGCAGAACTGCGCAAGGGATTGCGCCTGATGAACTGGCGGACGCTGTGGTTCGCATTCACGATGCCATTTCGCCGCGGCTGATACGTGTGTGTGCTCCGTGCACGCTCGCGAGCGTGAATCCCGGTAGAGTTCGGGACTGCCGGCATGCCGACAGGTAACGACGTGAACAAACGGTCAACGAAGACGCCGAAGATCGAATACATCGATGTGGACGGCGTGATGCTGCGAGTTGCGATCCGCAGCGCTCGCGGCGCGACGCCGCTCCTGCTGTTCAATGGCATTGGCGCGAATCTCGAGCTCGTCTTTCCCTTCATCGAGGCGCTCAATGATCGGGAAGTGATCGTGTTTGACATGCCGGGAGTCGGCCGCTCGCCGATGTGGTGGGTGCCACGTCGTTTCGGTGGCATTGCACGCCTCACGAGTCATCTGCTCGATCGTCTTGGATATCGAGCTGTCGATGTCGCTGGCGTGTCGTGGGGCGGAGCCGTCGCGCAACAGTTCGCGCGCCAGTATCCGGAGCGCTGTCGTCGCCTGATTCTCGCCGCAACCTCCGCGGGCGCCATCATGGTGCCTGGGCGCCCGAGCGTTTTGATGAAGATGACCACGCCGCGGCGCTACCTCTCACCGGAGTTCATGCGGAAGGCGGCGGGAACGATCTACGGCGGCGAAGTGCGCGACCGGCCCGAGCTCGTGGTGGCGCATACCGCCAGAGTCATCCCGCCCCAGTTCCTGGGGTATGTCTATCAGCTCATCGCGGGCGTGGGCTGGACCAGCATTCATTGGCTTCATCGCCTCAAGCAACCGACGCTGATCATGGCCGGGTCCGACGACCCGCTGGTACCGCCAGTTAACGCGCGTCTTCTGTCGCTCCTGATTCCCGACAACCGCCTGGTGATCATTCCGGGCGGTGGACATCTCTTCATGCTGCATTGTCTCGACCAAGTCATTCCCGTGATCCGGGAGTTTCTCGGCGCAGTGAACTCCGACGCAGCACTCGGTGCCCCAGTCACTCAGAAGGCTTGACACCGATCTGCCGGGGCCTTATTGTGCGATGCGCCAATTGTTGCACTGCAGCCAGACTTTTTATGGAGAAATCATGGAGATTCGTGAACAGCTGATGCGTGCCCGCCAGAGAGCGGAAGCACGGGTTGAAGACTACCGTCATGTCGTCGTCGAAGCCGCCCGTAAAGCCGCCCAGCAGGCGGCAGACGGCGTTGTTGCCGCACGTGCCCCCATCCAGATCGTGGCCGAGGCTGGGCGTCGCGTGAACGATACCTCGCACCGCTACCTCGCGCAGTTCGTGAAGCAGCAGGTTCATAACCTCGAGGGCGTCATCGAGGACGGTGCCCAGCGACTCAGCCGTGCCGCCAAGGCGAAGGATTTCAGAGGGCTGATCGCCGAGCAGGCGAAACTCTATCCCGCGAGCCGCGCACGACTCGGACAGGATCTCAGGGCCACGTGGACCCTCGCCGCGGATACCGGCCGCGAGCTCGGCTCCATTGCCTCGGAGACGTATGCCCAGCTCGTCCATGGCGCCAGGATCAGCCCTAAGGCCAAGGCACCGCGTCGACGCAAGAGCGTGCGACGGAGCAAGGCTGCCAGAAAGAACTAGTCTGCACCGTGTGGGGCGCTGACGTTGTAGCGCCCCACACGCTTCCCCACATTTCGCCCATAGGCAGGTAAGAACCGATCGAGCCGCTATAATCCTGCGACAACTTTGAAAGCCTGCGCGGCCGGCCGCTGTTCGCCCTCCCTCGCGTACTGAAGCGGAAATTCGGCCAAGAGAAGGACTCCATGGCGACCGCACCTCAGCAAGTCACAACTTTGAGCCAGATCAGTCCGGCGGTTCGCGACTGGGTGGCACAGGTTGCCCGGGCAGACGAAGCCCGATCGGGTGCACTGGTGCGACGGGTCGGATGAAGAATTCCGGGCGCTACGCCAGGAACTGGTGAGCCGCGGTGAGCTCCTGACGCTCAACCCGCAAACGTACCCGAGCTGCTACCTGTATCGATCGCATCCTTCCGACGTCGCCCGCGTCGAGCACCTGACTTTCATTTCCACCACCTCCCAGGCTGATGCAGGGCCGAACAACCACTGGTTGAGCCCGACCGATGCGCACCGGCGCATGGACCAGTTGTTCGACGGCTGCATGCGTGGCCGCACGTTGTACGTGGTGCCCTATTGCATGGGCCCGTTGCAGTCGCCCTTTTCGCGCTGCGGCGTGGAAATTACTGACAGTGCGTACGTGGTGCTGAACATGCACCTGATGACGCGGATGGGTCGCCCGGCGCTGGAACGCATCGCTCGCGATGCAAGCTTCGTGAAAGGCCTGCACTCCATCGGCGATCTCAATCCTGAGCGGCGCTTCATCATGCATTTCCCCGAGGAGCTCTCGATCCAGAGTTTCGGCTCGGGCTACGGTGGCAACGCGCTGCTCGGCAAGAAATGTCATGCCTTGCGCATCGGGAGCTGGCAGGCGCGCCAGGAGGGCTGGCTCGCCGAGCACATGCTGCTCATGGGCGTGGAAAATCCCGCCGGTGAAACCCACTACGTTGCTTGCGCGTTTCCTTCCGCCTGCGGCAAGACCAATCTCGCGATGCTCGTTCCGCCTCAGGTCTACAAGGGCTGGAAAGTCTGGACACTGGGCGATGACATTGCGTGGCTGCACCCCGGCAAGGATGGAAGGCTGTGGGCCATCAATCCGGAATCAGGGTACTTCGGTGTCGTGCCCGGTACGAATGCGAAGACCAATCGCAAAGCCTACGAAATGATTCAGCACGACACGCTCTATACCAACGTCGCAGTGACGGCTGACCAGCAACCCTGGTGGGAGGGTCTCGAGTCGGGCCAGCCGGCCGTCGACTGGCAGGGGCGACCCTTTGACGCGAAGCGCGGACCCGCAGCCCACCCCAATTCACGGTTCACTGTCGCGGCCACACAGAACCCTGGCTACTCACCCCTTGCAGAGAGCGCTGCTGGGGTACCGATTTCAGCGCTGGTATTTGGCGGGCGCCGACGCGAGCTCGCGCCGCTCGTGTACCAGGCCCGCGACTGGAGTCACGGCGTACTGGTTGGCGCGTCGGTTGCCTCGGAAACGACGGCTGCAGCCGTGGGCGAGGTTGGCGTCGTGCGCCGCGACCCAATGGCCATGAAGCCGTTCTGCGGTTACAACTTCGCCGATTACTGGGCGCACTGGCTCGGCTTCCCTACCGTACCGGCTCAGTTTCCGCACATCTTTCACGTCAACTGGTTCCGCCGCGACAAGAGTGGCAAGTTCCTCTGGCCAGGCTTTGGTGACAACCTGCGTGTTCTGCGTTGGATCATCGATCGCAGCACGGGCCGTGCGGCTGCCAACGAGACCGCCATCGGCTTCCTGCCGAAGCCGGAGGACATCGATGTGTCAGGTCTCGACGTCTCGCTGTCGACGATGCAGGAACTGCTGGCGGTGGACCCGGCCTTGTGGCGCCAGGAAATGAGGGACCTCGGGGAATATCTGCGCACCTTTGGCGCACGCTGCCGCCGAAGCTCATGGACGAACGCAAGAAAGTGCTGGAGCGACTCGGGTAGGCGGCGCGAAGCGGCGGACGCGCTCGCGGATCACTCCCCTATTCTTCGCAGACGAATCTGATCGTCTGCGGCGAATCGGCCTCGGGGAGCTTGCCGAGGCCGATGTAGCCTTCGCCCTTCAGCTGCATGCTGTCGCGGCGCACGAACGCTTCCTCGCCCCGCTCGCTGCACGAACGTGCCGTTGGTGCTCTGGTCGATCAGCACGAACTTGTTGCGGTTGAGCTCGATGCGCGCGTGCAGGCGCGAGATCAGGTTGCCCTTGACGACCAGGTCGTTGTCGTCGGCGCGGCCGATGGTGATCTGCGTGCGCTGCTCGTCGACCACCAGCTTCCTGGCCCTGATAGCGCAGCCGCATGCGCAGTTTCTTGCGATCGCGCTGCCGCCCATCGCGATGGCCGGCAGCATGCTGGTCACATCCTCCGTCTGCCAGAGGACCTCGAACAGCGCGACTTCGTCGAGCGGCCCTTGAGCGTCGCGACGTCGATCTGGCGCACCGATGCGCGCCATTCGGGCGAGAGCCGCTCGACCATGGTCGCCGTGGTCATGATCTGGCCGGACTTCGCCTGGCTGGTCATGCGATTGGCCGTGTGCACGGTGGCGCCGAAGACGTCGCGGTTCTCGAGCACCACGGGGCCGAAGTGGCAGCCGATGCGCATCGCCACCGGCTGGCCGTCCACCTGGAGATCGGGGTGAGCCGGGATCGGCTGCTGCATCTGGCCCGCCGCATTGAGTGCGTCGTCGACCGTGGGGAAAGTCGACATCACTTCATCACCCATGGTCTTGATGACGGTGCCGTTATGCTGCTCGGTCGCCGGTGCGCATGATATCGATGCAGATCGCCACCATATCGCGTGCCTTCTCATCGCCCATCTGCTCGTAAAGCTTGGTGCTGCCGACCACATCGGCGAACAGAATCGCGAGCTCGATATCCTTGGCCATGGTTACGCTTTCTGATGCAACTGCTTGAAGTTGCGGGAGGTTCCAGCGCCACTTCTTGTGCCGCCAGATTATACGGGATGGGCGGGAATGGAACATCCCGCGAATTTGAGGTGAAGACCGATACACGAGTGGTGGAAACGACCAAGGCCCTGCAAGAAGTAGCGCCGTAGCGCGCCTAGGCGGCCTGTTGCTGGCGAAGGAGGTCGCAGGCGCGCCGCAATACCTCGATGCCCGCGCGGTCTTTGCGACTTGCCTCGGAGAAGTAGCGCCGCCAGCTCCGTGCACCCGGCTGGCCGGAGAAGAGGCCCAGGATATGGCGCGTCATAGCGCTGAGTGGGTGCCCGTTGCGCAACTGGCTCTCCGCATAAGCGGTGAAGCGCTCCAGCACTTCGAGCCGCGATGGAGGTTCCCAACCACAGTCCGGATACAGCGCTCGATCGCTCTGCGCCAACAGGTAGGGATTGTGGTAGGCCTCGCGCCCGATCATGACTCCATCGCAATCGAGCAGCAGGTCCTGCAACTGCTCGAGATTGCGCACGCCCCCGTTGGCAACGATCGTGAGCCCGGCCCTGTCACGCTTGAGCTGCCTCACGATGTCATAACGCAATGGCGGGACGTCACGATTCTCTTTGGGCGAAAACCCTTTCAGCACTGCCTTACGTGCATGGATTGCGAATACCGTGCAACCGGCGGCGGCCACCTTGTCGACGAATTCACGCAAGCGATCGTAGTCGCGCTCGGTGTACTCGAGGCCGCGACGCACGGCTCCCTCGCCCTCCTCGATGCCGATTCGCACCTTGACGGTGACCGGCACTGCAACCCGCGCGCGCATCTGCGCGACGCACTCTGCGACCAGGCGCGGCTGCGCCATGAGGCACGCGCCAAAGGCACCCGACTGCACGCGATCGCTCGGGCAGCCCACGTTGAGATTGATCTCATCGTAGCCCTGCGCCGCCCCGTACTCTGCCGCGCGCGCCAGCGCATCGGGGTCGCTTCCGCCCAATTGCAGCGCCACTGGATGTTCGGCGGAATCGAATCCGAGCAAACGTTCGCGATCGCCGTGCAGAAGCGCGGCCGCTGTGATCATCTCCGTGTACAGCACGACGTGCGGCGAGAACTGCCGCAGGAAGAACCGGCAATGCCGGTCCGTCCAGTCCATCATCGGAGCGACGCTCAGCCGACGGTCCAGAGCCTTCATCCTCACGAGAGAAACGAAATGGTGCGGACCTCGATGCTCTCGCGCGGCGGCGCGTCGGCCGCCGCAGTCGGGTCGTCGAATGCCGTGTGCGCCGTCCACTGCACCTGCGTCGCGTCCGAATCAAAGAGCTTGAAGACCAGGACCTCCCCGGGCTCCATCCGCGGGACGTAGTACCAGCGATGCTGCGGTCCGTAACTCAAAGTGTATCCGTACAACGTGGGACGGTTCGGATCGTTCAAGCCGCCGTGAACTTCGCTGTCGTTGAGCTCGCTTCTCCTTACCGAGGAGCCGTCACACAGTGCCAGCGGCGTCCGGTACACGGTGCGAATGGGCCGCCAGACGTTCATCAGGACGAACCTTCTTTGCAGCCAGGACTCAGCTTCCTGAGAGCCCAGCAGATCGTGCGTGAACTGCCGCACGGTGCGCTCGCCATAGTCCACGTGCGCACCGTAGGCCGGCCGCTGCCCATCGCCGGTGTCGGTTGAATCGCTGCGCGCCACTTCGCCGAACACCAGAACCTTCTCGGCGCCCAGGAGGCGCGCAACGAGAGCCGCGATCTCCGGATAGTAGACGTCGCGAACTTCCCGGGCATCGTGGAAATCGCGCACGGCTGTAGGCTCGTGGAGGAGCATGAACCCCTGCCGCTCGAGCGACAGTCGCGCGGCCTGCGGCCTGGCATTGCGGATCTCGACGGTATGCTCCTCGGCCGGCCAGTAGGAGCGCGTTCTGTTGGTGGGATAGAACTGCGCGGTTTCGCCCGGGACCGCATACCTTATGGTCGCCCGAACGCTCGCCGGCATTTCGCTGGTGCGCCCCATGACTCTCCTGACCGATCGGGCGCCGTTTCAGGCCAGCCCGCTGGCGGTCTCCCGGATCAGCCAGTCGACGACCGCATTCAATCCCTCGCGCTCGCTCGCGCCCCGCGCGCGCGCTTCCTCGAACACCTTGAGCTGACGATGCGCACTGGTGCCGCGTTTCAGGATGGTGCGTGCGTGCGCAATATCCGCGCTGCAGCCCACCGTTTCCGCATCCTCTTTCACCAGCTCCAGCAGCTCTTCGAGCAACTCGCTAAAAGGCACGAGCTCGCCTCTTGCAAGATCAAGCAGCCCTTCATCGAAACTGTAGCGAGAGGCGCGCCAGCGATTCTCGTTCACCAGCATGTCCGCGTACACGCGCCAGTGCTGGTTGTTGCGTCGCAGGCGATAGAGCATCCGTAGCAGGCACACATTGAGCGATGCCAGCGCGATCGCGTCATCGACGTTGGTGCACACGTCCATGATGCGCGTCTCGAGCGTCGGGTAGCGCCAGCTCGGGCGCAAGTCCCACCAGATCTTGGAGGTGTCCTGGATCAGGTTGTTGCGAATCAGGGTACCGATATGGCGCTGATACTCACCGTAGCTGGCGAAATTCTCGGGCAAGCCGGTGCGCGGCAGCGCACTGAACACCGTGAGACGGAATGACTTCAGGCCGGTGTTTTCCCCTTCCCAGAAGGGCGATGAGCAGGACAGCGCCAGGAGATGGGGCAGGAAATACGCGAGCTGCTTCATCAGGTCGATGCGCAGCTCGTCATCCTCGAGTCCGACGTGCACGTGCATGCCACAGATGACCATGCGACGCGCGGTCGCCTGCATCTCGCGGGCGAGCGCCACATAGCGGTCCTTGTCGGTGTGCTTCTGCTGGATCGCACGCGCGAAGGGATGGGTGGATGCAGCGATCGGCGCGATGCCATGCTTGCGGCCGACGTCCACCACGATCTTGCGCAGTCGCGTGAGGTGCGCGCGCGCTTCCTGCATGTCACGACACACCGGCGTACCGATCTCGATCTGCGAGCGTAGGAACTCCGGGCTCACCTGCCCCTCTCCGAGCTCGGTGCATTCCTTGAGCATGGCTGCCGGCGGATCAGTGTCGAGATCACGCGTTTGCAGGTTCACCAGCAGATATTCTTCTTCGATTCCCACCGTAAACGGTGGCTGCTTGAGTGCCATGTTGCCTCGGTGCTGTGGCTGCGGGCCGCTACTCTTTTAATCGATGGTGCAGCCCCGGGTCCAGAAGGATCGGCTGCAGGACCCCGTGCAGGAGCTCCGCCCAGCGTTTGACACCCGCCGCAGTATCGATCTGGTCCTGCCGCACCTCGATACAGACGTGCGGCAGCTTGGCACGCTCGGCATGGCGTGCCACGGTGTAATCTGCGGGATGTCGGCCGGAATATGGCAGGTTATCGCCTACCGTCAGTCCTTCGATCGCCCGCAGCCGTTCGAGCAGCGGCACGGCGATGCGTGGATCCCGATCCCATAACACGCCGATGTTCCAGGGACGTGGCTCGCTTCCCATCATGGGAGTGAAGCTGTGCATCGAGATGAACGCCGGAATCACTTCGCGGCGGCGAAACTCGTCGAGGCGCAGCTCGATGGCGCGGTGATACGGTTCGAAGAAGGTGTGCAGACGTTCGGCACGCTCGGCGTCGCTTATCTTCTGGTTGCCGGGAACTGGCGCGCCGTCACTTGTCGCCAGGATCGAAGTCGGGTCCTCGGGGGCACGGTTGCAGTCGATCAGCAATCGCGAGTAACCCGCGAGCACCGCCGGCGCGTCGAACAATCGCCCCAGGACCCGCGTCAAGGAGGCGGCGCCGATGTCCCAGGCGATGTGGCGCCCGGTATCCGCCGCGCTCAGGCCCAGGTGCTCGAGCGCACCGGGAAATGCACGACTCGCATGATCGCAGACCAGCAACAGCTCGCCCTTGCCAGCGATGTTGAGCAGCGTGAACGGCGGCGGATCGCCGGGGCCGATCAAGGAAGACTCATCGTGCTTGGAAGCGCTCTCGAGGGCCGATCTCATCGATCGCGATTCTACATGAGTGGGCTCAGCCCAGGCGGCGCAGGTCGGCGGTCAGCGCGCGTGCAAACGGGAAGCGCGCGGTGGACTCGGGCTCCGCGATGTGAAAACCCTGTGCGTAACTCACGCCGAGGCGCGCGAGCTCGGCGAGTACCTCGGGTGACTCGACCCGCTCGGCGATGGTCTGGATGCGCATGGCGCGGCCGATCTGACTGATCGCCTCGACCATGCTGCGGTCGATGGGATCGCGAGTCACATTCTCGATGAACTGGCCATCGATCTTGAGGTAGTCGACCGGCAGAGTCTTCAAGTACATGAATGAAGACAGGCCACTGCCAAAGTCATCGAGCGAGAAACGGCACCCGCGGTTCTTGAGCTCGCGCATGAAATAGACCACGTTGGCGAGGTTGGACACCGCCGCGGTCTCGGTGATCTCGAAGCAGATCGCGCCGGGGCTCGGCGTCTCCTGCGCCAGCTCGTTGATCAGGAATTCAAGAAAGCGATCGTCGTTGAGCGAGGTACCCGACAGGTTGATCGAAATCGTGTATGGCGGATGCGGGTCACTGGCGCGATGCGCCAGCACACTGAGCGCGTGCCGCACCACCCAGCGATCGATGGCGGGCATGACGTTGTAGCGCTCGGCCGCTGGGATGAACTCGATCGGCTGCACCAGCGCGCCACTCTCATCGCGCATCCTGAGCATCAACTCGAAATGGCGGCGCAGGTCGCGGTTGTTGCCGATGGGAACGATCGGCTGGAAGTACAGTTCCAGCCGGTCTTCCTCGCACGCGCGCGTAAGGCGCGACACCCACTGCATTTCGCGATGCCGTTCCGGAACATTGTCCTGCTGATAGACGTGCACGCGGTTGCGACCCTGATCCTTGGCGGCATAGCAGGCAACGTCCGCTGCGCTCATGAGCGCAGCCATGCTCTCGGTCTCGCGGCTGATCTCGACGATGCCGATGCTCACACCGACGTTCAATGCGCCGTCGTGCCACACGAAGCGGTAGTCGCGGATGGCCTGGCGCAGGGTCTCAGCGATTTTCATCGCCTGGTCCGGCTGGCATTCCGACAGGAGGATGCCGAACTCATCGCCGCCAAGCCGCGCCAGCGTGTCGCTGGCGCGAATGCGCGTCTGCAAGAGCCCTGTAATCTGTTTGAGCAGGCGGTCTCCCGCCGGATGTCCGCAGGTGTCATTGACCAGCTTGAATTGATCCAGGTCGAGGTACAGCAGAACGAAGCCGGGCCCTTCGCCGCGACGCGTGCTCGCCAACGCCTCGCTCAGCCGGCTTTCGAACTCGCGCCGGTTGATGAGCCCGGTCAATGCATCGTGACTCGCCTGGTAGGAGAGCGCGCGGCGCAGCCGGCGTTCGCGACTCACGTCGTGGAACACCATGACCGCGCCGATGACGTTTCCGACGCGATCGCGGATCGGCGCCGCAGAGTTCTGGATCGCGATCTCCTGCCCGCGTCGATTCAGAAGCACGGTGTGGTCAGACAGGCCGATCACGCGTGCCTCGCGCAGGCAGCGCACGACGGGATTTTCTACCGCTTCACGATCAGTCTCATTGATCAGCCGGAAGATTGCCGCCACGGGCAGTCCATTGGCCTCGCGGGTATCCCAGCCCGTCAGACTCTCTGCGACCGGATTGACGTAGTTTACACAGCCACCAGCATCCGTCGTGATGACGCCGTCGCCGATCGACTGCAGCGTGACCTGGGCGCGTTCCTTCTCCTCGAAGACCGCCGTCTCGGCCTTCCAGCGCTCCGTGATGTCGGCGATCGTCCCTTCATAGCCGATGATTTCGCGTTGCTCATTGCGCACCACCCGCGCACTCTCGAGCACCACGATGGTTCTGCCGTCCTGCCGCCGCAGCGGATATTCCGCGTTGTGAACCTCGCTATCCGCTTCGATGCGCCGTATGAACTCAGCACGGTCTGCTGGATCGACGTACAGGCTCGCTGCATCGGCCAGTGCGTACAGCTCTTCCGCCGAATCAAACCCGAGGATCTGCACGAAAGCCGGGTTGACCGACAGAAACCGGCCTTCGCGGCTGGTCTGGTACACGCCTTCCATGACGTTTTCAAATAGCCCGCGGAATTTCGCTTCACTGGCTCGTAGCGCATCCTCCGCACGGCGCCGCTCGGTCGCAATGCCGGCGAGTTGTGTCATGCGCGCCATCAGCTCCAGTTCCCGTCGCCCGGGCGTGCCGGTCTGGCGCCGATAGATCGAGAAGCAGCCGAGCGCGCTGCCATCGCCGGCCAGAATCGGCGTCGACCAGCAGGCCTTGAGGCCGAAACGCAGCGCGAGTTCACGCCGCTGCTCCCACAAGGCATCCTTCGCAATGTCCGCGACGATCACCTGCCGCCCGAGAAAGACCGCAGCCGAGCAGGAGCCGAACCGCGGGCCCACGGGGGTGCCTTCCATACCGGCACAGAACTCGGGAGGCAGCCGAGGCGCTACGAGCTGCTGGAACGTGTGTGACTGCTGATTGAGGAGGCTGATCGCGCAATACGAGCTCTGGAGCGACCTTCTCTATGACTTCGGTGATTGCCTCCAGCGCCACGGACAGGTGCGCGTGCGAGGCGAGCTTCTCGAATACCCGCCGTTCGCCGGCAGCGATCAGCTCGGCACGCTTGCGGTCGGTGATGTCGGTGATGCTGCCGCGGATCAGCTTGCGCGTGGAGCTCGGGAGCCGGACCAGGCGTACCTCGCAGGGGATGTCGTTGCCAAGCGCATCACGGTGCAGCCATTCGAACACCGGCGTTTCACCATTCAGCGCGCGATCCAGATGCCCGCGCGCCACACCGAACGAAGACGTGCCGTCCGGCTGCGCGGGTGGGCTCACTGCTGCCGGCCCGCATTGAAGCAGCGCCGCGCGATCCATCTTGAAGAAGCGCACCGCGTTGTCGTTGACATCGATGAAGCGACCGACGTCCATGTCGAGCACGACGATGGCTTCCGGAGCGTTTTCGACCAGCGTCCGGTAGCGCGCTTCGCTTTCGCGCATGGCCTGCTCGGAATTGCGCCGATCCGTGATGTCACGCAGGCAGACGACGAAGACGCGACGGCGGTTCACGCGCGCCTCGCTCACCGCGATGTCCGCGGCGAACTGGCGCGCCATCCTTGTTCCGACCCCAGGTCTCGTGGGCCGCCAGGTCGACATGAGTGTCATCGAGCCGCGCCGCCAGCCGCGACAAGTAGTCGGCTACCGTTCCCTGGTTCGCCGCCTCGGGGACGAGATGATCGAGCGTGCGGCCGACGACCTCGGCCTGGCTGTAGCCGAAGATGCGCTCGCCGGTGGGATTGAAGGTCTCGATGTGCCCGCCCTCATCGACCGTGATGATGGCGTCCTTAATGTGATCGAGAATGGCCTGCAGCTGGGCGGACGTCTGCTCGCGAATTTCGCGCGTGAGGGCCTGTGCCTCATCCGACATGAGCTGCATCGAACGCACGATGCCGCGGCGCTCTTCATCTACGGCGTCGTAGTGGCGGCTGATGGTCTCGAGCAGCCGAATGAGTTCCGGGGTCCCATCGGGAGAGCCCGCCGCAGCGATGCGCAGCTGCTGGCGAAGCAGTCGGTTAAGGTTGGGGGTGCCGGTGGGGAACACTCCCGTCCACCCGGTCGGGTAGGTGGCCGCGGGATCGCTGCCCGACGGCTCAGGGAGCCGACTCGGCGCAGCTGCTCTACCGCCCGCATTTGACATAAGCCGTGCCACGGACCTTGCGCTTCGAGCAAGCGTGGACGGGCATCTTAGTTACGCTATGGAAAATGGCTGTGTGATCCGACTCTCGATTCCGCGACGAGTCCCAGGATTCGCACGGAAAAGCGCTCGCCAGGTCGACGACGGTCCTACCCGGAAGCGGCGCGCAGCATTCGCTTGCGCTCCTGCTCGGTCAGGGCGCGTTTGCGCAGCCGTATGGCCGTGGGAGTGATCTCCACCAGTTCGTCGTCCGAGATGAATTCCATGGCCTGCTCGAGCGAGAGACGGATTGGGGGCGTCAGGATCAGCTTCTCGTCGCTTCCGGCGGCCCGGATGTTGGTCAGCTTCTTGGCCTTGAGCGGGTTGACGGTCAGGTCGTTGTCGCGGCTGTGAATGCCGACGATCTGGCCCGCGTAGACCTCCTCGCCCGGACCCACAAACAGGCGCCCGCGTTCCTGGAGGCTGAACAGGGCGTAGGCCAGCGTGCGTCCCTGGCCGTTCGAAATCAGCACGCCGTTGGTCCTCAGACCGAGCTCGCGCGTGACGAGCGGTCCGTAGTGATCAAAGACGTGATGCAGGATGCCCGTGCCCGACGTCAGGGTCCGAAACTCGGTCTGGAAGCCGATCAGGCCACGCGACGGGATCATGTAGTCCAGGCGCACCCTGCCCTTGCCATCCGGCTGCATTGCGCTCAGTTCCGCGCCGCGCTCGCCAAGACCCGTCATCACCGCGCCCTGGGCAGAGTCTTCTATGTCCACGGTCAGCAGCTCGTACGGCTCGCAGGACACGCCATCGATTTCCCGAATGACCACTCGTGGCTTGGAGACCGCGACTTCGTAGCCTTCGCGGCGCATGTTTTCGAGCAACACGCCCAGATGCAGTTCGCCGCGGCCGTAGACGATGAACTTGTCCGGGTCGTCCGTTTCCTCGACGCGCAACGCGACGTTGTGAAGCGCCTCGCGCTGCAGGCGCTCGCGCAGCTGGCGGCTGGTCACGAACTTGCCGTCGCGCCCGTAGAAAGGCGACGTGTTCACCTCGAAGGTCATGCTGATCGTGGGCTCGTCCACCGTGAGCCGCGGCAGCGCCTCGGGTTGCGCCGGATCGCAGATCGTGTCGGAGATCTTCGGCTCGCCAATGCCCGGCGAACGCCACGATGTCGCCCGCTTCTGCAGACTCCACCTCGATGCGGGTGAGGCCGATGAAGCCCAGGATCTGGCCGATGCGCTCGTTGCGCACCTGTCCGTCCGCGCCGACCACGGTGACCGCGGCATTGCGACGCAGCGTGCCGCGCTTGATGCGGCCGATGCCGATGGCGCCCACGTAGCTCGAGTAATCGAGCTGGCTCACCTGCAGTTGCAGCGGCCCGTCCACATCGACGTCCGGTGCCGGGCAATGCTGCACGATGGCGTGGAACAGGCGCCCATGTCGGAGGCCGGCTGCGCCGGATCCAGCGTGGCGAAACCCTGCAGGGCAGATGCATACACCACCGGAAAATCGAGCTGTGCCTCGGTGGCGCCGAGACGATCGAACAGGTCGAACGTCTGATCGAGCACCCAGCCCGGACGTGCTTCCGCGCGGTCGATCTTGTTGATGACCACGATCGGCTTCAGTCCATGAGCGAAGGCCTTCTGCGTGACGAAGCGCGTCTGCGGCATCGGCCCGTCGACTGCATCCACCAGCAGCAGCACCGAATCGACCATCGACAGTACGCGCTCGACTTCGCCGCCGAAATCCGCGTGCCCCGGCGTGTCGACGATGTTGATCCGGTAATCCTCCCAGCGGATCGCGTGTTCTTGGCGAGAATCGTGATGCCGCGCTCGCGTTCCAGCGCGTTGGAGTCCATGCACGCGCTCGGGCAGTTCCTTGCGCGCGTCCAGAGTGCCCGACTGCTTCAGCAGCTGATCGACGAGCGTCGTCTTGCCGTGATCGACGTGCGCGATGATGGCGATGTTGCGAAGATTGGCGATCACGGAAAGGGGCCTGGGCTCAAAGGGCGCGCATTGTACATGGACGGGCGCGCGGTATCGACGCTCCTCGTCGCCTGCGCCCGGCCGCTGAATGCGCCGTTCTAGTGCCCGGAATCGGTGGCCGCTTTGGATTCGGTGGTCGCCGCCTGGTCCGCCGGGGCGCCGACCACTACAGGAATGGCAAAAGTACGCGCGATGCTCCCCGTATCACTGTCGAGCAGCACTACGGCGCTGACGTAATACACGCCATTGTCCCGTGGCACGACACTCAGTTCGTGACGATAAACATTGCCGGACTGAATATCCCGATACTCGGCCGGGCCACCACCGGGCTGTACAGCGAGCGCATCGGTCGAGATGTACGTCACTCGCATCGTGTTGGCCGTAACCTTGGGCAGCAGCGCGATCGAGATCACGAGTGGCTGACCGATTTGGGGGCGGTCCTGGAGCTCGAACTTGAGCCCGACTGTCGACTCATCCTTGCCAGCGCTCACGCCGCTCACCATGCGTTTGAGCGCCGCATCGCTCTCCGGATCTCTTGCACTCACCGCCGCGCCCGGGGTCGCAGCGACCTGCGCGTTGTCGCCGGCCGGATCACGACCGCAACCGAAGAGAGTCGTGGCCAATACCACGCCGAAAAGGGAGCCCGCCGTAACATGTTTCATGAACGACAAAACTAGCATAGTGCTGCCGACCTGTCCGAGATCAGAGGCTGAGCGGCTGCTCATCCAGTACATCGAGCTGGCCCTGCAACGTACTCACATGGCCTTCCCAATATCTGGGTTCGGCGAACCAGGGAAACGCCCGGGGAAAGGCCGGATCACTCCACCGTCTTGCCAGCCAGGCCGAGTAATGGATCAGCCGCAGAGTCCGCAGCGGCTCGATCAGCGCGAGCTGTGAGGCGTTGAAAGCGGCGAACTGCGAGTAGCCCTCGAGAAGATCCGACGCTTGCGCACGCATTTCGTCGCGGGTGCCGGCAAGTAGCATCCACAGGTCCTGGATTGCCGGGCCCGTCATGCAATCGTCCAGGTCGACGATATGAGGGCCCTCTGGCCTCCAGAGAATATTGCCACGATGGCAGTCACCGTGGATGCGATGCCAGTGAGGGCTCTGAGTCTCGAGTCCCGCCTCTCGAACCTTCTCGAGCAGATGCGCCGTGACCTGCGCGTAGCGGTCGATGAGATAGTCGGGCAGGAAGTCACTTTCCAGCACCGTCTCGCGCGCGTCGTCGCCGTGCGTTGCGATCGACAGCATCGGCCGATGCAGAAAGCGGCGTGCCTGCCCCATTGCGTGCAGCCGGCCGAGAAATCGCCCCATCCACAACCGATCGTCGCTGGTCGCGAGCTCGGGCCATTGGCCATTGCGCCGGGGGTACGCGGCGTAACGAAACTCGGCGAAGGCGAGCAGTGTCCGCGCATCACGCGACAATGGAGCCACGACCGGAATCTCAGCACCGGCGAGTTCGAGTGCGAAACCGTGTTCCTCGAGGATGCTTTCATCGCTCCAGCGATGCGGGCGATAGAACTTGACCACCACCGGTTCCCCCGCTTCCAGACCCACCTGATAGACACGGTTCTCGTAGCTGTTGAGCGCGAGCACGCGCCCGTCACAGACGTAGCCCGCCGCCTCCACTGCCGCGATGACGATTTCAGGTGTCAGACCGGCAAACGGAGTCTCGTTCGCGGGCTGTGTTATCGGACCGGCGTCCCTTTCGTTATCATGCACGCGCGACGCAACTCCTTCTTTGGGTGTGAATTCATGCCTCGATCGGCAATCCTGGTAACGGGTGGCGCAGGTTACATCGGCAGCCACGTAGCGCGACAGCTCGGCGAGGCCGGCGAGACCGTCGTGGTGCTCGACAACCTCGTGACCGGCTTCCGCGAGGCCGTGCTGCACGGAACGCTCGTCGTAGGGCGAGACCGGCGATCGCGAGCTCGTCACCCGCATCCTCGCCGAGCACCGCATCGATACGGTGATGCACTTCGCTGCGCATACCATCGTGCCCGAATCCGTCGCGAAGCCGCTCAAGTACTACGGCAACAATACCTGTGCGACGCGCAATCTCCTCGAGTGTTGCGCGGCGCAGGGCGTGCGCCATTTCATCTTTTCGTTCGACCGCCGCCGTCTACGGGATACCGGCCGGGAGGGATTGCCGCGGAGGACACGCCGCTGGCGCCCATCAATCCCTATGGAACCTCGAAGCTGATGAGCGAGTGGATGCTGCGCGATGTGGCGCTGGCCGGGAGATCTGCGTTACGTGTCGCTGCGCTACTTCAACGTCGCGGGCTCAGATCCGCACGGCCGCATCGGACAGTGCACGCCCGCGGCGACCTTGCTCGTCAAGGTTGCCTGCGAGGCCGCGGTCGGCAAGCGGCCGAGTGTGTCGATCTTCGGCACCGACTATCCGACGCCGGACGGCACCGGGGTGCGCGACTACATACACGTCGAGGATCTCGCCAGCGCCCATGTGCAGGCGCTCGACTACCTGCGCAATGGCGGCGAATCGATCACGCTCAATTGCGGTTACGGACATGGCTACAGCGTGCGCGAGGTGCTGCGGATGGTGGAGCAGGTCGCGCAGCGCCCGCTCCAGATTCGTGAAGAAGCGCGCCGGGCCGGCGATCCTTCCATGCTGATCGCCCGGGCGGATCGCGTGCGCGAGGTGCTCGGATGGACGTCCGCAGCTCGACGATCTGGAGGCCATCGTGCGCACCTCGTTGGACTGGGAACGCAGGCAGCTCGCAGCGCCTTGGGTCTCGTCGCGAGCGCCGAAGCTGTGAATCGGCCCGCAAAACAGCCACTTCCCGCTCGATCGTCGCTCCGGCCGGACTGCTAGAATTGGCGGTCATGCGCTTCACCAAGCCGCGATCCCTGAGCGGGCTGATGCTGCTCGGCATGTCCCTCGTGGCCGTGCCGCTGTTGTTCGCGGTCATCAATGCGGCGTTTCAGATCCGCCGGCTCGCCAGCCAGAGCGGAGCGCTCGTCGTGCAGGGCGTCGAGGGCACGCGCTACCACCAGCTGCTGTTCGAGCAGATCGTCTCCCTGGAACGCGGCGCCCGTCTCTACCAGGTCATCGGCAATCGCGAACTGCTCGAGGTCTACCGCCAGAATCACGAACGGTTCCAGCTCACGCTCGAAAAGCTTCGTCGCACTGCAGCCCGACCCGCGCAGTAATGCGCAGCTCGAGACCTTGCGCACCGAGAGCGTCGCGATCTGGCAGCTGCTGAGCTCACGACCGCGTGGCTCACCGGAAGTCACGCAGGCGGTCGGCAATTTTTCCCGCCTGTTTGAAACGTCGACTATGCTCGCGGATGCCAGCCGGCACCGCATCGATCAGCAGCTCGAAACATTGCAGGTCGCGACCGCGAGCGCGCAACGAAATCTGTTCTGGCAATCTGCAGCGCTGCTCCCTGCCACCCTGATCCTGACCATCGTATTTACGCTGACGCTGGCGCGCCCCATCCGCCATCTGGATCGGGTGATCGGCGAGCTCGGACGCGGGACGTTTTCTCGCGCGATTAGGGTCAAGGGCCCGAGCGACCTCGAGGCCCTGGGTCGGCAGCTCGAGTGGCTGCGTGTGCGTCTGCTTGACCTTGCACAGGAAAAGAATCGATTCCTGCGACACATGTCGCACGAGCTGAAGACTCCACTCGCCAATATTCGCGAAGGTACGGAGCTCCTGCTCGACGGCTCGGTCGGCCAGCTTGCGGACGATCAGCGCGAAGTCACCGGCATCCTGCGCGAGAACGGATTGAAATTGCAGCGCCTCATCGAAAACCTGCTGACTTTCAGCACCTGGCAGGCGCAGAGCGTCGGCCTTGAGGTGAGTGAATTCAAGCTGCGACCACTCGTCAAGAGCGTATTGGAAAGCCAGCGCCTCACGCTCGTCAGCCAGCGCGTGCGCCTCGATGTACGAGTAGAAGATCTGACTGTCGCAGCCGATCGCAGCAAAGTGAAGCTGATCCTCGACAACCTGCTTTCGAATGCCATTAAGTTCACGCCGCAAGGTGGCACGATCCACATTCACGCACAGACGATGCGCGACCAGCTGGTCCTCGATGTCGCGGATACGGGACCCGGGATTCCGCTCGAGGAGCGCAGCCGCATCTTCGAGGCCTTCTACCAGGGTAAGACTCCGCAGGGCGGGCACGTGAAGGGCACCGGTATCGGGCTCTCGGTGGTGATCGAGTTCGTCCACGCACACAGCGGCACGATTGAGATCGTCGACGGTCAGTTTGCAGGGGCTCACTTCCGCATCCGCCTGCCGTTGCGCCAGTCGGGCGTGGGGACAAAGGAGCCGGCGCATGCGGCGTAGCTCGCTTGCGGCGCACTGGTCCTGGTTCTGAAGGCCGGCTGTAGCATCATGCCGAGTACGCCCGTACCCGCCACGACGCCAACGACGACGACCGATCCTTCCCTGGGTTCAATGTCGAGATATCTCGACATGATGGAACGCTTGTCGCGCGGCACGCCGGTCGAACAGGCCGAAATCGCACAGGCTGCTAAGGATGCGCTCGGACGTGACACCGACTACCAGCAACCGCCTGCGATACGCGCTGGCGCTCGCGACCCCCGGCCA
>CAVOLM010000023.1:0-126480 GCA_963696675.1 uncultured Gammaproteobacteria bacterium
TCGCTTGGCCTGGAGCAAACGCTGCGACGATACCAACCCGAATATCTAGGATCCGGGAACGCATCGGGTGCCGCTGGTGGTGGTGCGGTTCGTAGCGTCGACCCGGTTTGGAATCAATGTCGTTCTACTGGCCGGCGTACTGCTGGTCTGGAACTGGGCGGCGCCACTTTTCAAACTCGCTCCTTACCGAGCGGAGTTCGCACTTTTTTGCTTCTTGATTCTGTTGCATTTCCAGGCTCGGATTCTTCAGCTTTCCCTGGGCGCGCACATGCTGCAGCGCGCTAGTCTCGGATCGATGATCCTGCTATCGCTCGTAAAACTTCTCGCCTATTCGCTACTTGCCTGGAATAAGTCGCTGACGCTCGTTGCGGCAATCGTCGTTGATTCGATTGCGTATGCTTTCTCCTACCTGTTCCTGGTCGTCGCCTACCGACGATATTGCCTGGGAGACAGGCAGCTCTCTCCCTACCAGCCGCCACCCGAGGAGCGACGACGGCTTCTGAAGTACGGTCTGTTCAACAACTTCAATGATGCCGGCACGTTCGTGCTCAGTACCAAAAGCGATAATTTCTTCATCGCGGCCCTCATCGATCCGATTTCCGTCGGTATTTACTCCTTCTACACCCGGCTGAACGAGATGGCCGCGCAACTGCTGCCGGAACGCCTGTTTGCAATGGTCGTGCAACCTCTGTTCTTCGCCATACCCCCAGCGGAGGCCAGCCGACGCGTACCCGCCTACTTCTCGCTGCTGGTCAACGCGAACTTGCTGCTGCAGCTACCCATACTCGCGTATGCCATCAGCTACCACGCGGAACTGGTTAACGTGATTTTTGGTGGCAAGTTTGTCGAGCACTCCTGGCTCCTGCCCCTGATGGCCGGCTTTTCAACGGTGAATGCCATGGTGTTTCCAGTAACCCTGGTCGCACAGTATGAGGAGAAGGCCGGCATTATCCTGCTCAGCAAAGTCGCTGGCCTGTACAACGTCGTTGCGATTCTCGCCCTGTTGCCGATCGCTGGGCTGTACGGTGCAGCACTTGCAAGCGGGACGGCTCAGGCGTTCAAGAACCTGTTCATTTGGTGGCACGTACGCCACAACGCGCGGTGGATCAACGCGGGAGCCGTGGTGCTTGCAAGTGCGATCATCTGGGGTGCCGCAGTGACTATCTGTTACTTGGTGAGGTCCCTCACGCGATTGCCTGACGTCGGACAGCTGCTGATAGGCGTTGTCATCTGCGGTCTCGCCGCGCTGGTGTACGTGCACAGTCCAGCAATATCCCCATCCGACCGTAGAATATTGGCATCGATATTCAAAGGAAGAGAGGCCCGAATCCTGCAGATGCTGGGACTGACAACCCCAGCGGATCGCACGGCGACTGTAGCCCACTCGACCTCGCACCATGCAACTGTTAACGCTCTGCATGATGGTGGTAGTCACTATGGTGGACTTCCTGTCCAAAGGGAGACTTCTGGGGTGGCTTCAGGATACTGCCACGAGGCGCGCAATACGCCACGGAGATTCTCAGTGCCATTGCGCTGATCATGGTCTTGGCGGTGGAAGTACGCCATCGATTCAAGGACCTGAGACCAGCATATTGGCTCCTCTTCGGAGGTCTCGCGATCGTTGCCTTCTGTGGGGTTGTGGCAAACAGCGTGCCGCCAGGCGCGGTGTTCGCTGGCTTGCGCACCTATCGCGGGCGGCACCGTGGTTCTTCATACCCGTCGTGTACATGTTTTCCGAGGAGCAGATACGCACACAATTCAAGTTGCTTCTCGATCCTGGCGTTGATTCAGGTGCCGATTGCCGCGTACCAGCTGCAACGAACGCGAGGTCAATATTCTGGCGACATGTACAGCGGCGATTGGATCAGCGGCACTCTAAGAATGTCCTCGACGTTGTCGATATTCTTGATCAGCGCGACATGTATAGCGGTCGGTTTCCTGATTGAAGGGCAGGATCAAGCTGTCGCACTTCCTCGTGTTCTTTACGTTGCTCCTCTTCCCAACCACCGTCAATGAAACGAAGAGTTCGCTGGTGTTTCTACCGTTGCGGGCTCATTGCCGTCATGCTGGCCGCGGCCAAGCCGCAGCGTCGTCTGAAGTATGCCGTAGCTTGAGTGCGGCACTGGTGGTTGGATTCCTCGCGGCGTTTGTGCCGATTTATGATCACCTCATTTCTGTTCGCGCGCACCCAGCCACCATCGCTGACTTCCTTACCAAAGGGGACAAGCTGGAGGAGTACCTGCACAAAGGAACGGAGATTGGGACGATTCGCACAGCGGGGCGCCTGGATTCGATTGAGGTCTCGGCAAAGTTTGTCGCTAAGGATCCTGTCTGGCTGGCATTTGGAATGGGCATTGGTAATGCATCGGAATCCTCGCTCGGACAAGCATTCGCCGGCCGGTACTTGATCGTCATGCGGCCATTTCTGGTCACGAGTTTTGCGCATGTAGTCCTAGAGTTGGGTTTCTTGGGCTTCTTGCTTATGATGGCCATCTACTGGCTAATCGCCACCGATGCGAACTACCTCGCCCGGCGGAGCGCGGAGCTTCCTGGGGCAATCGGCGCCGGCTGGGTCGGTGTGACGTTGATCATGGGCGTGGCTGTCTTTTACAAGACGTTGTTATCACTACGTCCCTGTCGTTTCCCTTCTGGTACCTCTCGGGCCTGGTCGCAGCGCTGCGAGTGAGAACGGCGGTGCAAGCTGAGCCTGTGTGAAGCCGATGCATGCAGTGCAGCTCCTTGCATGGAATGAATGACCAAATACCTCTACATATGTTCGCACCGCCACTCGGGATCGACGCTGCTCGACCTGTTCCTCGGCGCGCACTCCAAGATCGAATCACTGGGCGAAATCGATTTTCTTCCTCAGGATCTGGCACTCAATGATCCGTGTAGTTGCGGTTCTTCCATCCGCGATTGTCAGGTCTGGCGCGAAGTCATAGAGCGGCTCAGTGCCAAGCTCGGGGTCGATATCAGGGCGAACCCATACGTGCTGCACCTTGGTTATCCAAAGGCCAGTGGCGTCACGCCGACCTATCTGCTGCGCCGCGAATTGATGTTGGGGCTGCAGTATGCGCAGCTGAAGTCTGGCTCGACTTTTCTGGAGAGCTTCCTCGGGTCGATAACCAAGGGCCTCGCAAGTACCTGCCTTGTCTACGAAGCTGTCGCTGATGTGCTCAAGGCGAGCGTGGTCGTGGATTCTTCCAAGACGTACCTCAAGGCCATCGCGCTCTACAGATTCCGCACGCAAAATGTCCGTGTCGTGCTGCTGCGCTCGCGATGGGCGTGGCGTGCTGTATTCCGATCTCAAGCGCAAGCGGCCGCGCAGTGACAGCGTTTCTCGCTGGATTCGCCAGAACACGCGGGCACCCCCTCTGCTCAGAAAGCATGTCCAGCCGCAACATCTGCTGCAGGTCAAATACGAGCAACTGGTATCCGATCCGGTCCGCGAATTGACGCGTATGTGCCAATTCGTCGAGCTGGAATTTGAGCCGGCGATGCTTGATTTTGCAGCAGCGGTACACCATTCGACTCATGGCAATAACGTACGCTTGCGGCGTTCGTCCGCGATTCGCGCGGGTGACGAATGGACGCAGCACCTGTCAGATGACGACCTGGAATATTTTGAGCACCGCGCTGGCTGGCTGAACCGACAGTTCGGGTATACGTGACCGGGTTGGCCGTTGCCTCGCGGCGCCTGTGCGTGGTCGCTCCGGCACACTGGATGGCATTCATGGGGGGAGCGCAATATCAGATTGCCTGCCTGCTTGAAGCGCTTCAAGGGCAGGGGAACTATCAGATCTTACGCCGCGCGTCGAGTGCCGGCAGATTCCCGTCCGGTAGGTCACGAGGTTGTCGCGATCGGCAAGAGCGGCGCGGTCCCGCGATGGGGTTACTTGATGGATGCACGACCGCTCTATCGTGCTTTGCGCGAAATTCGACCCGACGTGATCTACCAGCGCGTCGCCTGCGGCTATACGGGAATTGCCGCCTACTACGCGCGTCGACACGCGGCCCGCTTCATCTGGCACGTTTCGAGCGATACCGACGTCATTTCGCAACGCCTGCGCGATGAGCCCAATCCAGTAAGGCGCTATCTGGAGAAGCGTAGTGTGGAGTACGGCATTCGTCACGCGAGCCAGATCGTTGTCCAAACCGAGACTCAGGGCCGGCTGCTACGGCAGAACTACGGGCGCATAGCCGACGCGGTCATTCCGAATTTTCACCCGCAGCCCAGCGAGACGATTGACAAGAGGGGCCCAGTATCCGTGGTATGGATAGCCGATTTGAAGCCCTTGAAACGGCCAGAGATATTTGTGCGGATGGCCGCAGCTCTGCAGGATCTGCAGGGTGTACGCTTTCTCATCATCGGCGCTCCCCCAGCCTCGGGGCGCCGTGGCCAGGTTTGGTTCGAGGGCCTGCTGCTAACAATCAAGGCAACACCGAACATTGAATACCTGGGAAAGAAGAGCCTTGTCGAAGTTAACGAACTGCTGGCAAGAGCCCACATTCTCGTTAGCACAAGCCTTCACGAAGGTTTCCCAAACACGTTTATCCAGGCCTGGATGCGTGAGGTAGCAGTTGTGAGCTTGCATGTCGATCCGGATAGAGTCCTCAGCCGCGAAGGCGTTGGAGTCCATGCCGGGACCGAGCAACGTTTGGCAGAAGCTGTTCGAGGGTTGGTCACTGATGTGACCACGCGCGGCAGATCGTGGCGCGAGCATACAAGCATGCAATGCACAGACATTCGATGCAGAACGTCCAGCTGCTTACGCAGCTCATAGACACGGGCGCGATCCGCTCCTCCTAGACACGGAACGGCGAGAGGCCTTCGAGTGAAGGATGGATCGCTCGTGTTGCCACGGGTGATTCAGCCGCTGTGACGCGCAGCTTGGTTGAGAAAAAACAAATCATACGTGCCCTGTTCGTTCCCAGGGAACAGTTCCCCACGGATCGAGTGCGAATCAACGTCCTCTTCGGCCTTGAGCTGCTCGCGCGTGGGCATCAAATCGATCTGGTGATGCAGGCCGCGAATGCCGACGTGAGTCCGGGCGCACATGCATGGTACGGGCGAACAATATGGGTGGGTGCAACGGATAGCGGGGAAGGCTTTCTTCATCGTTTGCACAAACATTGGCTCGGATTCCGTCACGACCTTCGAGCGCTTATGCGGATCCAACCCAGCCGTTACGATGCCTTGCTGGTAAGCGACAAGTTCGTGCTCGCGTCGATCGCCGTTGTGATCGCGCGCGTGCGAAGGTTGGCGTTCATCTTCTGGCTGACATTTCCGTATCCGGAGGCAGACCTCGAAGGCGCTCGCTCTGGCACCGCCCGGCATCCGTGGTTCGTGAGCGTCCGCGGGAAGGTGTCCAAGTGGCTCCTGTACAAATGGATACTGCCTCGCAGCGCCCACGTTTTTGTACAGAGCGCGCGAATGAAGGCAGATGTTTGCAGCCATGGCATCGATCCGGCCAAGGTCTCACCGGTAGTTACCGGCTTTGATCCTGGCGCAATACGTCCCGCCCAGCACCGATCGAGTGATTCCTCCGCGGTGCTGCTCGCATACTTAGGCACGCTGGCCGCGGAGCGACACCTCGAGATGCTGGCGGACATGCTCGCATTGCTGCTCAAGAGCGGGGTGCCAGCGAGACTGCTACTAGTGGGCGACGCCGATAGGGCGCGCGACAGGCTGCTGCTTGAGCGGTATGCAATCGCACTGGGCATCGAACAGAACATGGAAATAACGGGGAACCTACCCCAATCCGAAGCCTTGGCCCGCGTCGGGAGCGCTGATATCTGCCTCTCACCCTTTTATCCAACGCCGATTCTTCTGTCGACGTCGCCGACGAAGCTCGTGGAATATCTCGCACTTGGTCGCCCGGTCATTGCGAACGATCACCCAGAGCAGCGCCTGTTACTGCACGAAAGCAGGGCTGGAGTCTGTGTCCCCTGGGGTGCGCGTCACTTCGCCCGCGCCGCGCGGTGGCTCATGGCGCGGACCCCCGCGGAACGCGAGGAAATGGGATTTCGGGGGCGAGCGTGGGTCGAAGGTAACCGGATCTATAGCAGAATCGCCGATGATATGGAGCGTGATTTCATCGCCGTCCTGCGTCGCTCGTAGGTGTCTCGCGCAGGGGGGTCTCCGCGACTCTGGCATACACTCGCAAGGTTTGCCTGGCGATCCGGTCCCAATCGAACGCCTGCGCAACCCATTTCCTGCGCTCGGCGCGCTGATGCGCATCAGGTGGAGCTTGCACGAGCCCTGAAAGTCCAGCCGCTAGAGATGTGACATCACCGGTCCGGAAGTAGCTCGATGTACTCAAACCAACTTCCAGGTGCGGACCGATATCACTTACCAATACCGGCAAACCGTATGTCAATGCCTCAAGTAGTGCGATCGGCATACCTTCGTGTGAGGAAGGGAAAACAAAAGCCCCCGCGTGCGAGAAGATCTGCTCGAGAGCCGTGCCACCGAGAAATCCCGTCACCACTGCGCCTGCGGCGCGGGCGGCGGTCGCCACATTGCGCGAATATTCGCTCGAATCAAGCCCGCCCACCAAGGCCAATTTCCAAGGCAGCGGAGCTGCCAATGCATACGCACTAATCAGATCGAGCTGCCGCTTTTCCGGAACCATTCGTCCGACGTGCAGGAAATAGTGACCGGGTTCCAGGCCGTGTCGCCGCACTTGATCCGTGGCAGTGTGCAGTACCTTGGGTAGGGCTCCATTGGGGATCAAGTCGGCCTCCCGCTGGTACTTGGCGCGAATCATGTCGAGTATGGGCCGCGAGATTGCTATCCGCGCGTGTGAATAGCACATCCCGAGGCGCTCGCCACTGCGCAGCATGCAGCGTGCAAACCAGCCCCACTTCTCACGCTCATAGTCGGCACCGTGATGCGTTACGACGACCCGAAGACCAAGCAGCCGGGCAATGGGCGTGACAATTGCCGGACCGACCGCGTGAATGTGCAGAATGTCCGGCCGTGCCCAGCCTGCGTAGAGAGCACCAAGTAGTGAATGCACGAGTGCTTCAAAGCCCGTTCGCCGCGGTGACCAGATTCTGCGCAGACGGATGGGTCCTACCGCTCGGTGATTACGGGGCACAAATGGCGTTCTTACCAGTATTTCAACTTGGCAGCCTAGCTCGGCAAGTCTCTGATAGAGCTGCTCCGCATGCGTTTCCACGCCCCCTTGGACATTCGGGATTCCGCGTACACCCAGAACGGCCACTTTCAATCCGGTTTCTGGTGCGCTCACAGGTGTGCCGCCGTCCCGTGAACGCCGGGCATGGAAATACCCGCGTCACGATAGATTTCCAGCATCCTTTCCAGGTACTGGGCGGCAGTGAACGTATCTTCAACCCATTGGCGGCCAAGCCGTCCCATTGCTTCAATTTCCCGGTCTGGTCGCTCCGCCATGTTGCGCAGCGCCGCCACTAGCGCTGCTTCGTCACCGCTGCGAAAAGTAACTCCGGTCTCGTTTTCACGAACTAGCTCTGGAATGCCGCCGATGCGCGCACCGATCAGTGGCTTGCCGAGCCCATACGCCTCTAGGATGCTGACCGGCGCGTTCTCGTACCACTCTGATGCAAGCACGACTGCACGCGCCCCGCGAACGACATTGTGCAAGGCCTCTGCACTAAGATGCCCATGGAACGCAACCTCCACGTTGAGATGTTCCGCAAGGCCACGCAGCTCCGCGATTTGTGGACCGGTTCCGACAATACTCAACCGGCACTTCGCAGCGGCAGCCGCACGCACCAATGTGCGGAGCCCCTTTTCGCGCGACACCCTGCCGAAGTAGACAAAGGTTTTTCCAGGCGCAAATTCCGGACGGTAAAGGGCAGGGTCGATGAAGTTTGGTACATAACTGAAAAGAGACTTGGACATGCCCCATTCGCAAAACTTCTCGATATAGAATCGACTGGGAACGACGAAACGCGTCACGTAGTGCTCATAGGTTCCGAGCAGTCGGTGCAGGACTGCCTCGAGCATCACGACCGTGCTCAGCCCGACGGATTGTTTGATACAGCGGTTCAGTACGACGTTGTGCAGTTTCCCTCCACGGCAGCGCTCACAAATGCCGTCGTGCGTCAGCATGTTATAGGCTGGGCAAGCAATCTTGAGATCGTGAAGCGTCACCACTGTAGGAATTCCCCGGCGGTGCAACAAACCGAATATCGATGGGGAGATGTGATGGTAGACGTTGTGGGCGTGGCAGAGATCGACGCGCACACGATCCAGCAAGCGCATGAGGTTGCGCCTCGCTTCAAGCGAGTAGATTACCTTAGGAATGCGGGCGATCTTGCCTCGAAATGAATACGCTTCGCCAAACTCGATCTCCTCGACAAAGTATGTTGACCAGGGGGTTGGCAGATTGTTCGCGTGCTTCATCGCGAATGGGATCACTCTCCAGCCAAGCGCTGCGCACAACCGGTTATGTTCAAAATAGACCGCTTCAGCCCCGCCGCGACGGTAGTAGTAATTGTTGATTGTCAGAAGAGTAGGTAGTGTCATGCGGCAGCGTCTTAGTCAGGTAGAGCTTCCGTGCACAGTCTAGCGATTAGCGCCGAGCCAGGAGGATTAAGAGCCGCATGCCGAACTCGATGATCAAGCAACTCTGATTGCGAAACCGGCTCGGCAAGGAGCCGCGCGCGCCCTCTCAGACACAAGAGCACCACCTTGTCTAAAAGGAACTCGCAGCCAGGCTGCGCAACGCTTCGCGTGAAGACTGGCGCGAGCTGTACGCTGCAGTCTACAACGAGCTGTTCCAAAGAGTTCGACATCACGCTCAGGTGCTTTCAAAGGAGCAAGGCCAGCAAAGGTCACCGGTGGTGGCATGGGCACGTGGGAGGCGTTAGGCTGCGTGCCGCAGAGCACCCTGCGCCGCGGCGAGTGCCGCCATGCCCGTGGAAGAAACGATAGTCGCCGCCGCCACACCGCCGGGCCGTGGCGGCATTGGAATCGTGCGGTTGTCCGGCCCTCAGGTGCCGGACTTCGCGCGCCTCATTCTTGGCGCTCTACCACCGCCTCGCGTCGCGACTGCCGCCACGTTTCGCGGCGTTGACGGCGATGTCGATTTCGGCCTCGCCCTGTTTTTCGAGGCGCCACACTCATTCACCGGTGAGCACGTGTTGGAGCTTCACGGTCACGGTGGCCCCGTGGTGACGGAAGCCCTGGTCAAACGGTCTCTGGAGCTCGGCGCGCGCAGGGCTCGGCCCGGTGAATTCACGCAGCGCGCATTCCTGAACGAGAAGCTCGACCTCGCCCAGGCGGAAGCCGTCGCCGATCTCATCGACAGCGGCTCACAGGCCGCGGCGAAAGCCGCCTTACGCTCTCTGCAAGGAGAATTCTCGGCCATGGTACAGGGCCTGACCGAGGCGGTCGTCGATCTACGCGTACGCGTTGAAGCCGCGATCGATTTTCCGGAAGAGGAGACCACCCTTCTCGCTGATGCTGAAATCAGTCGGCGGCTCGAGTCGTTGCTCGAGCACTTCGGTTCCGTGACACGCCTCGCGCAACAGGGCCAGCTACTGCGCGATGGAATGATCGTTGTGATCGCGGGTGCACCGAATGCTGGCAAGTCGAGCTTGATGAATCGCCTCGCTGGGTACGACGCGGCGATCGTTACGGATGTTCCAGGGACGACACGCGACGTGCTTCGCGAACGCGTCAATATAAACGGGATGCCATTGCACCTGATCGACACCGCGGGCCTGCGCGAGGTGCGCGATGTCGTCGAGGCCGAGGGTGTCCGGCGTGCACGAGCCGAGATGACGCGGGCCGATCGCGTGGTGTTCGTAGTTGACAGTCTTGCCGACCCCGATGCGACCAGCTATGAGCGCGAGCGACTCCAATTGCCGAGCCATGTTCCGGTAAGCGTCGTGATGAACAAGGCAGATCTCATTGATTGCGCGCCCCAACTGGATTCCACCTTCACACCGCCTCGCGTGCGATTGTCTGCACGAACGGGTGCCGGGCTTGATCTGTTGCGCGAACATCTCAAGCAGTGCATGGGATTCATGCCCACAGAATCCGGAAGTATCTCGGCGCGCCGGCGTCATCTCGAAGCGCTGGAACGCGCGCAACGCCATGTGGAAATCGGTGCGCAGCAGCTTCGCGCCCGACGTGCGGGGGAATTCTGGCTGAGGAGTTGCGCGGCGCGCAAGCGGCGCTTGGAGAGATTACCGGAGAGTTCACGACCGAGGATCTGCTGGGACGGATCTTTTCCAGTTTTTGCATCGGAAAGTAGCGACAGATCTGGTGGCTGCTGTCGCCAGACAGCGGTCTTGCATCCCCGGACGGAGCGAAGCGAATATTCCTCGCGGGCTGTTGGGGTCGCGGCCGAGCCGAAACGCTGCGACCTGTAGCAGATTCAACAGCAACCATCGCATGGGCAGGCTAGACGAGTGACTGGCGCGACGAACTTCGATCGACTGCCGGCCGCGGTGCGCAGCGCGTTGCACGAAATATTCGGCGATGCAGTCGCAGGCGTTGTGCTCATCGAGAATTCCTGGCGCGTGCGCTGGCATCCGCGCGCGATCGCAACCACGAGACCGAATCGAATCTATCTGCGTGGCACCATCGCGGACTTCGCGCGCGATCCCGGCCTGGTGCTGCACGAGTACTTTCACGTACTCAACCAGTGGGCGCCGCGACGGCTGACGCGGCTGCGCTACGTCTGCGAGTGGCTCAGACGTGGCTACTTCAATAATCGCTTCGAGATCGAGGCGCGCGATTTTGAAGCGGCACATCAACGCCGTTTTTGCCTGCTGATAACCCGGGCGAGTGCGGTGCCGGCGTCCGGCGTCGGACGATGCGAGGGTCTAGCCGAGGATTGCTTCCCGTTCGTACAGGCGGCCCGCGACCCATGCGAGCGCAAGGCCCGCCGCCAGCGTCGTCAACACCGAGATCGCGACATGGAGGGGCGGCAACGGCTCATCGCGGATCAATCCGGTCATCAACAGGTGCTGGCTCAGGCTCGGCACCGCCATCAGCCAATTGCTCGGACGCAGAGAGTAAAGACCCGCAAATACGATCGGCAGCGTCGGGATCAGGAGCACCAGCGTGAGGTAGCTCTGGGCCTCTTTGTAGGTGCGTGTGAACGAGGCAACCACGGTCATCAGGGAAGCGCCGAGCAATGCGAACGGCACCGCCACGACGAACACGCGCATCGCGACAGCGGGGCCGAAATTCGCACTCATGCCGAGCGACTCGAGGGGCACGAGCTTCAGGCCCAGCGTGAAAGCCGTCAGCGTAATGGCCAGCGACAGCAGCATGAAGCAGCAGGTGGCGAGTATCTTTCCGTAGATGAGCCTGGACCGTTCCGCGGGAACGGTGAGCAGTGGTTCCAGCGAGCCTCGCTCGCGCTCACCGGCGGTGGCATCGATGGCCAGATACAGCCCGCCCATCAGCATCGCGAACAGGATGAAGTACGTCATCATTCCGAGCACCAGCAATGCCCGCCCGGCGGGCGTCGATACATCGATCTCATCGATCGCGATCGGGCGGATCACCTCGGCATTTACGCCCCGTGCGAGCAGCCGGGAGCCCGCGAGCTGTGAACCGTAGGCGGTGAGCAGGGCGCGCACGCGAGCGACATATTTTCCGGTGCGATTGTCGGCGCTGTCCGAAACGAGCTGCACCGGGGCCGGCAAGCCCGCGCGCAATCGTTGCGGATACGCCTCTGGAATGATCAGTATCGCCTCGTGCCTGCCGTTGCGGATTGCGGCGCGCGCCCGCTCCAGGTCGAAGTGCACGTGCTGAATCGCGACATCGTGCTCTTCGAGAAAGTGCATGAGGTTCGGCGCGAGGGCGCTGCCGTCAACCGCGAGGGCCACCTTCTCGTCGAACTCGCTCACTGTCTTCTCGAGCAGCAATCCGATCATCACGGCGAACATCACCGGGCCGAACAGCGGACCGAACACCAGTGCCGACAGGAGCGTGCGCCGGTCGCGCAGGTTTTCCTTCAGCTCCTTGAGCCAGACGACGGCGACCGCGCGCATTACTGCAGGCCCTCCGCACTGCCGATTGCGGCGACGAAAGCATCTTCCAGGCTGTCGGTGCCGCTGCGCGTGCGGATCTGATCGGGTGTGCCACGTGCCACGACGATGCCACGCGCGATGATCACCACCTCGTCGCACAACGTCGCGACCTCCTGCATCACATGGCTCGAGAAAAGCACGCAGTGCCCGTCGTCGCGCAGGCGCCTGAGGAGGCTGCGCAGCGCACGTGTTGCCATCACGTCGAGGCCGTTGGTGGGTTCATCCAGCACCACGTTGCGCGGCGAGTGGACGAGGGCACGCGCGATCGCGACCTTGAGCCGTTGGCCTTGGGAGTATCCCTTGGCGCGGCGATCGACGAAGTCGCCCATCTCCAGCAACTCGACGAGCTCACGCGTGCGCCGATCGATCGTGCGGCGCATCGAGTCGCTGCAGGCGGCCGAAGTAGTCGATGTTTTCGCGACCGGTGAGATTCGGGTAGACGCCGCTCGAGTGCGGGAAGCACTCCGATGAGCCGTCGCACGCCGAGCGGATCACCACGTAGGTCCAGGTTATCGATCCGCCCACCCCCGGCGTCGGGTTCGAGCAGTGTGCTCAGGATCCGCAGTGTCGTGGACTTGCCGGCGCCATTCGGCCCCAGCAGACCCGTGATGCGTCCGTCGAGCGCCGCGAACGACACATCGCGAACCGCTGCGACGGAACCGAAGTACTTGCGCAGACCCTGGACTTCGATCATGGCGGAGGGCCGGAGAACGAGGTGAAAAAGGGATCCGGCGCGATGCTTCGGGTGCACAAGGTGTCCAGCCCCTGCTTCGTGCCCAGCTCGAGAAAGCGAGCCATCAGGCGCGGTATGCAGCCAGTCGCGAGCTGACCATGGCCTTGCCCCTCCAGCGTAATTTGCAGCACGTTGCTGAGACCCAGTGCCGTCCGTTCCGCATAGGCCGGCGGTGTCACAGGATCCGCGGAGCCGGAGAGAATCAATACGGGTCGATCGGACTGTGAGCTGCTCATGGAAGTCCGAATCGAGTTGCCCGCGCGGCCATTCCTTGCAGACTTCGACCAGACCGTCGAGCTGGGCGGTACCGAGGTAGCTACGCGTGAGGGCGGCGCGGTCGAGTCTTGACGAATCAATGAACGGCACGTCTTCCGTGCACACGACCGCGTTGTGCATCCCGTAGCTCAGCGCATCGACGTAGCGCTTCGACATGATCACTGCCTGCGCAGGCGAGCGGCACAAGATTGTTGTGGGCGACCGCCTGATCGAGGATCAATGGCAGAAGCGCGGAGCGTTCCGAAGCGTAGCTCAGCAATCGAGTGGCGATCTGCAAGTGCACCAGCCGTACATCGAGCGGCGTGATGCTTCCGGTGTCTGGGTCCGGAAGCGCAATGTGTGCCGGCGATGCAGTCAGGCGCGAGCGCAGCGTCTCGAACTGGGCGCGCGGATCGGCGAACGCCGCGTGGCAGGCGGCATCAGTCTGGCACCGAGCAAAGATCAACTCGAGTGTGCGCTGCGCATGAAGCGCGCCATCAGCCGCGAGTACGGCGTCGGGCGGCACGACCCCATCGAGAATCAATGCGCGCGCCTGCGCGGGAAATCGGCGCAGGTAGTGCTGGGCGACGCGCGTTCCGTAGGACACACCATAGAGGTTGATCCGCGCGTATCCGAGCGCGGCGCGGACCGCATCGAGGTCCTGCACCGCCGCGCTCGTCGTATAGAACGTCGGATCGGCGTGCAGGCTCGCGAGGCACGCGTGCGCATGAGCTCGAAGTTGTGCGGGCGTCAGATCGGCAGCCTGGTCCTCATCTGGAAACGGACAATTCAGCGCGTTCGAGCCGCCCGTCCCCCGCTGATCGACCAGGACGATGTCGCGTTCGCGCTGCACACGTGCAAAAGCCGGCGCGACGAGTGCGTAGAAATCAGTTGCAGCCTGTCCGGGGCCGCCGGCGAGGATGAAAAGCGGGTCGGCGGCTGCGCGCCGATCGAGCGCCGGAATAACAGCCACGTTCAGATCGATCTTGCGGGAATGCAGGTCGTTGCGGTTTTCAGGAACCGTGAGTGCCCCGCAGCGGGCTTCAATGGATTGCAGGTGGTCGGGATGTTCCAGCCGGCAGGGGATAAGGGACAAAGACGAGGCGGGCGGCGCTGCGGCGAAGGAAGCCGATGCAAGGCACGCACCGACGATGAGTGCGCCGAGGCGCGACCTCAATTCAAGCTCCCGGGCGGAACAATCGCGATAGGCATTTCAGGGGCGCACCTTACACGAGAGCGTCCATTCCGGGCGCCCGTTCTGGCAACGGGACAGCAGGGTGCTTACACTAGGCGCCCTTTTTCAAGTCCCTGATGCCATTGAGCCTTTAGCCATGCGTTTCCCGCGCAGTTTCGACGTGATCGTGGTCGGCGGTGGCCATTCCGGCACCGAAGCCGCGCTGGCGGCTGCGCGCATGGGCGCGAACACGCTGCTGCTGACGCAGAGCATCGAGACTTTGGGCGCCATGAGCTGCAATCCGGCCATTGGCGGGATCGGAAAGGGACACCTGGTACGGGAGATCGACGCGCTCGGCGGCGCGATGGCCCGCGCCGCGGATCGCGCGGGCATCCAGTTCCGCACGCTGAATCTCAGCAAGGGGCCGGCAGTGCGGGCCACGCGTGCACAGGCGGATCGCGCGCTGTATCGACAGGCCATTCGCACCGCGTTGGAATCGCAGCCCAACCTGACGCTGTTCCAGCAGGAAGTCGCGGACCTCAAGCTCGCTGGCGAGCGCGTCTGCGGCGTCATTACGCAGGCCGGCATCGAGTTCGACGCGCGCGCCGTGATCCTGACGGTCGGCACGTTCCTCTCGGGACGCATTCACGTCGGTCTGGAGAACTATGCGGCGGGACGCGCGGGAGATCCGCCTTCGTTGCGACTTGCGGCGCGTCTGCGTGAACTGCCACTCCGCGTTGGACGGCTGAAGACCGGAACACCGCCGCGCATCGATGCACGCAGTGTCGACTTCAGCGTGATGGCCGAGCAGCACAGCGATGAGCCGCAGCCGGTGTTTTCGTTCCTGGGGCGCCGGAGCGAACACCCGCGCCAGGTGCCGTGCCATATCACCGCGACCAATGAACGCACGCATGAAATCATCCGGCGTGCGAGTGACCGCTCGCCGATGTTCACCGGCCGGATCGAAGGCGTCGGGCCGCGCTACTGCCCGTCGGTCGAAGACAAGGTGTTTCGTTTCGCGAGTCGCACCTCGCACCAGATCTTCGTCGAGCCCGAAGGGCTTTCGAGCAACGAGGTGTACCCGAACGGGATCTCGACCAGTCTGCCCTTCGATGCGCAGTACGAATTCGTGCACAGCATCCGGGGATTCGAGAATGCACACCTGACGCGACCTGGCTATGCGATCGAATATGACTTCTTCGATCCGCGCGATCTGAAAATGAGCCTGGAAACCCGCCACATTCAGAACCTGTATTTCGCGGGGCAGATCAACGGTACAACCGGCTACGAGGAGGCCGCGGCGCAGGGAATCGTGGCCGGAATCAACGCGGCGCTGCGTGCCGGCGAACGCGAGCCCTGGTGGCCGCAGCGCAGTGAAGCGTACATCGGGGTGTTGATCGACGATCTCGTCACGCGCGGTGCGCCGGAGCCATATCGCATGTTCACCAGCCGCGCGGAGTATCGCCTGCTGCTGCGTGAGGACAACGCGGACTTGCGCCTCACGCCGTCGGGGCGCGAGCTGGGCCTGATCGACGAGGAGCGCTGGCGATTGTTCGAGAGCAAGCGCGAATTGATCGCGCGCGAGCGCGCCCGCCTCGAGGGCATCGACATCGGCCCTGCGGACAGCGATTTGATACTCGACAGCCCTCTCACGCGTGAGCAGTCTGCATTCGATGTGCTGCGCCGGCCCGATGTGAAGCTCGAAGCGCTCACCGCTTTGCCGGCTGTGGGCGCGATGCCCGAGACCTGGGTGAATGACGATCGGCTGCCCGAACAGGTCCGCCTGCAGGTGGATGTCCAGGCCAAGTACAGCGGTTACATCGAGCGCCAGCAGCAGGAAATTGAACGTCAGCGGCGTAACGAAGCGACGGCGCTACCTGCGGATCTCGACTACGCGGCAGTGAAGGGTTTGTCGAACGAAGTGCGCCAGCGTCTGGGCGAGGCGCGGCCCGTGAGTCTCGGTCAGGCGGCGCGCGTTCCGGGCGTCACTCCAGCGGCGATCTCGTTGCTCCTCATCTATCTGAAGAAGCGCAGCCGCGCGGCGTGATCCGACCAGCCCGAGCGTTCTGGAGCGTGTCGATGGCCCTGGCCATCGCACTCACTGGCGCGTGCCAGCGCAAGGATACGGCGACCACGACGGGCGACAACGGCCATGAGCCGGTGGTGCTCAATCGCGGCAACGGTTCGGAGCCGGAATCACTTGATCCGCAGCGCGCACGCACGGATGCCGAGCTCACGATTCTGCGCGACGTCTACGAGGGATTGACGGCTCTCGATGCCGACGCGAAACCTGCACCTGGCGCTGCGCAGGAATGGTCGGTGAGCGCCGACGGACGGCAATACACATTCAAGCTGCGCGACAAGCTGCGCTGGTCCAATGGCGATCCGGTCATCGCCGCTGACTTCGTTTACGCGCTACAAAGGCTCGTCGATCCGCGTACCGCCTCGCCGTACGCGCAGATTGTGGATGTCATCGAAAACGCAGCCGACATCACGTCGGGGCGCAAGCCGCCCGAAGCCCTCGGTGTCACCGCGCCGGACCCGGGCACGGTCCTCATTCGCCTGGCTTCGCCGGCACCCTATCTGCCCGGCGTGCTGGCGCACCCCAGCACCTTTCCGGTGCATCGGCCCACGCTCGAGCGCCTCGGCCGCGATTTCGCCCGCCCGGGCAACGCTGTCTCAAATGGCGCGTTCGTGCTTGCGCAATGGACGGTGGGTTCTCACATCGTCGCCCACCGCAATGCGCATTACTGGGATAACACCAGCAACCAGATCGACACGATCAACTATCTGCACATTGCCGACCAGGGGGCGGAGCTGCGCCGTTACCGGGCGGGCGAGCTCGACATCACCTACACGGTGCCACCGGCACAGTTCAAGTGGATTCGTGAGAATCTTGGCGCGGAACTGCGTATCTCCCCACAGCTCAGTACCTACTACTACGGCTACAACCTGCACCGCGCGCCCTTCAGGGACAACACCAAACTGCGACTGGCGCTGTCGATGGTGATCGATCGCGAGCGACTGACGGAATCGGTGACCGGGCGGGGCGAATTGCCCGCCTACGGCTGGGTGCCCGTGGGCGTCGCGAACTACGAATCGCAACGGCCCGAGTGGGCAGCACTCTCGTACGCGGAGCGCGTAGCGCAAGCCAGGAAACTCTACGCTCAGGCAGGCTACTCGTCCGAGCATCCGCTGCACACTGAAATCCGCTACAACATCGACGAAAGCCACACGCGCATCGCCGTCGCGATCGCATCGATGTGGAAGCAATCTCTGGGCGTCGAGACCGAGCTGGTGGGCGAGGAATTCAAGGTGCTGCTGCAGAACATCGATCGCCACGATGTTACGCAGGTATTTCGCTCGAGCTGGATCGGCGACTACAACGACGCGTACACCTTCGCGCAGTACCTCAAGAGCGATTTCGGCCTCAATCTGCCGGGCTACCGCAACCCACGGTATGACGCCCTGCTAGCGAGCGCCGCATCGGAAGTCGACACCGCCCGTCGCAGTGAGACACTCGAAGAGGCCGAGCGCCTGATGCTCCTCGATCAGCCGGTGATCCCGCTGTATTTCTACGTCAATAAGCACCTGGTGAAGCCCTACGTCGAGGGCTGGCACAACAACGTCATGAACGTGCAGTACTGCAAGCAGCTGGTGCTCAGGAAGCACTGACGCATCGCAGCCAGCCTGGCAGATCACTCGCAATGCCAGGCCGCTCGCGCCTGCGCACCATGCTCGCGCCACGCCTGGTCAGCGAGCCCTTGCGCCTCCGCGAACGCAGAGGGCGAGATACCGAGCCCGAGCTGCTGCAGGTGATCGCTGATGTGCACGGCATTGCTCGGATAGAGGTCAGCGCCGTAGCAGCCAAGGTCATTCAGCCGCTGAATAAACGATTCCAGGACGAACTTGTCTTCATCGGTCGGGGCCGCGGGATCACCGAGTGGAATCGATGCCAGGGTGGTCGTCGCATACGCGACGCCGAGAAACGCCGCCTCGCGCAGCGCCTGTCGTGCGCCAGCCATATCGGGAGGCTGCGCGGTGCAACTATTCACGAGGCACTCCCCCAGCAGTAACTTGCCACGCGGTGATCCCCTCGCCGCGGCCTGCAACCAGTAATTCAACCGATTCCGTTCGCGGAGCTCACCACTTGAGTTCTCGTTCATGAGGCTCTGTGCCAACTCCACCTGGGCAGGAACGAATCCCAGCATTGCGGCCGACAGCCAGTACTGGCGGGCGGTATCGGTGTCCGCGAGATTTCCAAGCTGCCACAGACTCGCCTCGTGCCCGCCGGCGGCAGCACTGCGCAGCCGTTGGTTGATGGCGGCCGAATTGAAGCGAGTCTCTGCACAGGCCTTCGGCATGCGTGCGACCCGCTCACGCCGTGCAGCGATGCTGGCCTCGATGCGCTCGCGGGTCTCGGCGGGCATCTTGCTCGCTCGCTCGGCGGCTGCAGCGTGCGCCGCGTCGGTCTCGGGGTCCGGCCCTTCGTGGCAAGCAAGTTCGAGACGCGCCAGAGCGACGTTGGCATTGCGGTCGTTTGCACGGGCGCGGGCTTCCAGCTCGCCGGCTGCCTCCGCGATGCGCAGGTCGGCGATCGCGACGCGAATACTCTCGGGCACGTCGATGTCTGCGAAGATGGCGTAGGACTCAGCGCGGCGCAGCTGGCCGACGAAGGCATCCAGGTCGGGCTTTGGAGCCGGTGCTGTCGGGGTGCGTGGTGCGTCCTGCTCGTCTGTCTCGGACGCGGGTGTCGCGCGAGAGGGCTCCGGCGAGGCACGCCCCGAGGTCGGGCTCGGCGCGATGCGGCTCTCGTCCCGCATCAGGCGCATGCCGAGGAAGACCGCACCAATCACGCCAACCCCTAGCAGAACCTGCAGAGGCCAGCGCGGCCCGGCGCGGTGCCGCTGGGAAGGCGGCGGAATCGTACCTCTTGGTCCACCGCGCTGCATGGCACCAGTCTACCCGCACTTCCCTGGGTGAAGTGTCGGCGTAGAATCGGTCGTCGATTCGACCTATCGACTGGGAGAGGCGACCATGCTCACCGTCAAACATCTGCTCGAGCGCAAGGGATCGCAGGTTTTTTCGGTTACGCCCGATACTCCGGTGCTGGAGGCCATTCGTCTCATGGCCGAAAAGCACATCGGCGCGCTCCTGGTGATGCGCGACACGGAACTGGCTGGCATCGTTTCCGAGCGCGACTACGCACGCAAGGTGATCCTGCTCGGACGCTCGTCGGCTGAGACGCCGGTGCGGCAGATCATGACCTCGCCAGTCATCACGGTAAAACCCGCTCACACCGTCAACGAATGCATGCAGATGGTCACGGATCAGCGCATCCGTCATCTGCCGGTGGTGGAGAACGGCCGCGTGCTTGGCGTGGTTTCGATCGGCGATCTGGTGAAAGCCGTGATCGAGTCCCAGCAGGAACAGATCGAGCAGCTCGAGCGCTACATCAGCAGCTGAGTTTTTCACCTTCAGCTGACATTTGCGTCATACCAGCGTGACGCCGTTCTCGTTACGGCGCCTGTTCAGGCAGGGCGCGTCACATATTTGTATGCCGACGCCCAGCTAAGCTGCCCAACGTTTCAACGTCTTGACGTCGGTCTGCATGCCAACCACGCGTCGATCCTGCGCAACCGCTCGACTCGCAAATGGAATTGCAATCTGCAGCAACGAGGCATGACGTTGCTCGAGCTGGTGATGGCGGTGCTCATCGTCGGCGTGCTCGCAACGATCGCGACGGTCAGTTACGCCCGCGTGATCGAGCGCATGCGAGTGTCGACGGCGATTGCCGACATCGGCCAGATGCAGCTGGCCATCAACAAGTTTCAGGCCGACCGCGGCGCTTATCCTGACAACCCTCGCCGATGTTGGTTTCGGAGCGCTACTTGATCCGTGGGGTAACTCTATACAGATACCTCGACTTCACCGGGCGTGAGTCGGCAAGGGTTCATTGCGCAAGGACCGCAATCTGGTTCCCATCAACTCTGACTACGACCTCTACAGCGTCGGTCCGGATGGAGATTCAGCTGCGCCGTTCGACCGCTGCAGAAGAGTCGCGACGACATCGTGCGCGCCAACGACGGGCGCTTCATCGGTAAGGCCGAAGATTACTGATGGCGCTCGAGATCGAGACCCTGTCGCTGCGTTCGCGCTTTGGCCGGCGCGTATTTCTGTTGTTCGTGCTGTGCGCGCTGGTCCCGATTCTGACCGCCTGGATCTTTTCCTTCGTGCATGTACAGCAGGCATCGCGCGAGCGACAACTCACGCAATTGCGTGATTTCAGCGCGACGTACGGGCTTGCGCTGCTGCAGCGGCTGGAAGCTGCGGAAGCATCTTTGCAGACGATCGCGAACCTCGAGACCCGGCAGGTACTCGAGACCGCTGGATCGGCTCATCTTTGGCACGCACTCGCCGTGGTGAGCGCGACGGGCGCGATCACTGCCTCACCGGGCTGGGTCGGGCCGTTACCTGCGCTCGATCGGGCTGCGCAACAGCATCTCGCCACTGCGGGTAGCACGCTCGCGATACTTCCGCGCGCCGCCGGCACGGCACCGCGCGTGTTCATGGTGATTGCGCTGCCCCGCAATCAATCGCGTGAGCAAGCCGTGCTCTACGGTGAGCTCGATGCGCGCTTCGTGTTCGGCGATCCCACCAGCCTGCCCTATCGCACGGCACTAAGCGTGAAGACCGCCGGACGGGCAGATCGTGTACTCGGCGGGTGACGCAAGCGCTCCCGAAGGCGCCTCAAACCCCATTGCCAGCGCCGACTGGGAACTGTTTCTGGGCGCGCAGTTTGGCGCTCCTTCGCTGAGGATCGAGTCAACCCAGCCGCGCCTTCGCTATAGCGATGCCGATTCGGCGCTGAGCGGCGTCACGCCCTGGGCACTGTTGGGCGCAACCGTGCTCGTCTGCCTGGTGAGTTCGACGCGCATCCGCCGCAGTCTCGAGCCGCTGGATGAGCTGCTCAAGGGAACACGGCGCATTGCTGCGCGTGAGTTCGCCAAGCCGGTGCAGGTCCGCAGTGGCGATGAGTTTCAGGAGCTGGCGGATTCGTTCAACCGCATGTCCGACAGCCTGCGGGTCCAGTTTGCGGCACTCGAGGCGCTGTCCGAAATCGACAGCCTCATCCTGGCCTCGCCAGGGATCGAGGTCATCCTGGAGACGCTCCTCAACTCACGTGCGCAAGGTAACCCGTTGCACGTGCGTCAGCGTGACGCTGATCGATCCCGACGAGCATGGCCACGGTCGCGTGTATTTGCACGATGGTGAGAGCGGCGTCGAGCGCGACATCAAGCGCATCACGATCCACGGCGATCTGCGCGAGCTGGCCGACGACGGCCGAGCTGCGCTACTCGACCTGCGCGGAGAGCAGGACATTCCACCCTATGCAGTTCATGTCGCTAACCGCGGTGCACTCTGGGCACTCGTGCAGCCGGTGCGCGGCGCAGACGGAGTCACTGCGATCCTGACGCTTGGCCATCTTGTTGCGCCGGAAGACAACGTGGCGCACGGCAACTTTGCGCGTGACTTTGCAGACCGGCTGGCGGTCGCGATCAACAGCCTGGAACGCGAGGAACGGCTGTACCGGCAGGCCCACTATGACGAGCTCACCGGCCTTCCCAATCGGCAACTCTTCAAGGACCGCTTGCTGCATGAAATCGCGCGCTCCAGCCGCGCGAACGAGCAACTCGCGCTCCTCTACATCGACCTGGACAACTTCAAGCGCGTGAACGACACGCTCGGGCACGGCGCGGGTGACGAGCTGCTGCAACTCGCGGCGCGCCGCCTGGATGGGTGCACCAAGCGATCGGACACGGTGGCGCGGCTCGGTGGCGATGAATTCGTCGTCATTCTGGGAGCGCTGCACGATCCGGACGAGGCGGGCAAGACGGCGGAACGCCTATTGGCGGCGCTGTCGATGCCGCTGGCGGTACGGGGGCGGGAATTCCAGCCGCGCGCCAGCATCGGTATCGCACTCTACCCGAGCGATGGCGGAACGCCCGAGGAACTGCTGAAGAACGCCGACACGGCCATGTACAGAGCCAAGGAGGACGGGCGCGGCCGCGCCACGTTCTTCGAGGCACACATGAACGAGCGGGCGCAGGAGCGCTGGAGCCTGGAGACCGGACTGCACCGCGCTCTGCAACTGAGGCAGTTCGTGCTGCACTACCAGCCGCAGTTCGGGCTCGCGACCGGTGCGGTGAGCGGTGCCGAAGCACTGATTCGCTGGAACTGCCCGGTGCACGGCCAACGAGCGCCCACTCAATTCATCCCGGCCGCGGAGGAGTCCGGCCTGATCGCGGACATCGGTGAGTGGGTGCTGAACGAGGCCTGCGAGCAGTTTCAGCGCTGGCAGCGCGAAGGCACGCCGATTCCGCGTATCGCAATCAACGTCAGCGCGGCACAGCTGCGGAGCAAGAAATTCACCGAGCGGGTCGACGACGCTCTGGCCCGTTTCAACGTCCCGCCGTGGGCGCTGGAGCTGGAGCTCACCGAATCGGTGCTGCTTGCGGGCGATGAGCAGACCGCCGAGACGCTGGCCGGATTGGCGCAGCTCGGCGTCAGCATCGCCCTGGATGATTTCGGCACTGGCTATTCATCGCTGAACTACTTGCGACGTTTCCCTGTGGACGTGATCAAGATCGACCGCTCGTTCGTCAGCGATATCCCCGACAATCCGGATGCGTGCGCCATCGCCACCGCCGTCGTCGCCATGGCGCAGAGCCTGCGCAAGCACACGATCGCCGAAGGAATCGAGACGCCGGCGCAGCTGGAATTTCTGCGCGCGCTCGCTTGCGACAGCGGTCAGGGATACCTGTTCTCGAAGGCCGTTCCCGCCGAGGAACTGACACAGCGTGCTGAAGAACCCGCCCGATGCGCTGCGCGCTGCGTTCCTCGCGCGCCAGCCGCAGCAGGCGGGGCGCAAGCGGATCAGCAGCTGAGCTGGTCGACCCGTCCGGCGCGACTCAAGTCAAGCCGTTGTGCAGATAGGCGTGAATCCGGCGTCGGTAGGTACGCCCGGAGGTGAACCGCTGCCCGTTCTTCAGCGTGATCACGTACTCGCCATGGAGCCAGCGCTCCATCTCCCGGATGCGGCGCGTGTTGATGATCACCGAGCGGTGAATGCGCAGGAATGAAGCGGAATCGAGCATTTCCTGTGCCTGGCGCATGGTGCAGCGAATCCGGTACACATCCTGGCCGACGTGGATTCCGATGTAGTTGCGGTCCGCCTCGACGCAGTCGATGTCCTGCGGATCGATGAACGTCAGCCGCTCGTCTTTTTCCGCAACGATGCGCGGCAACGGTGGCGCGGGTTGCGGGGCCACGCCCGCCAGCGCGCCGCGCACGGCGTCGGCGATTTCCCCGCGCAACTGCGAGCCGCGTTTGGTGCCAAGCCGCTGACGAACGCGATCGAGAGCCTGCTGGAAGCGGCCGCGATCGAATGGCTTCAGCAGGTAGTCGACTGCGTTGACGTCGAAGGCATTGAAGGCGTAATGCTCGAAAGCCGATACGAATACGACCAGGGGAGCAGCGCTTTGCGGCAGTCGACGCAGCACATCGAACCCGTTGGTCTCACGCATCTCGACATCCAGGAGCAGCAGGTCTGGCCGCAGCTGCTCGATGAGCTGCACCGCTTCCCCGCCGTGACTGCATTCACCGACGACTTCGACATCCGTTTCCTGGCGACAGAGTTCGCGCAACCGTTGCCGCGCCAGCGATTCGTCGTCGACGATGAGCGTACGGATTGGGACGGCGTCAGCTGCGATGCGCAATGGCCGGGCGTTCAAATCGTCGTTGAGCTGCGTATCCATCACGACCTGCCAGCGCTCAAGAACTCAGACCCGCCGGGGCCTGCACGAAAGGAATGCGGACGCGCGCAACGACCGAGCCGTCTGCATCGCGCGCTGAGCGACAGTTCCTGCGCGTCGCCGAACAGTGTCCTGAGGCGCTCGCGGGTCGCTCCCAGCCCGACACCTTCGCGCCGGCTCTCGAGCAGCGCATGGGCCGATGCGGTGTTGGCAACTTCCATGACCAGATCGCTGCGATCGCGACGTGCGCTCACACGCACTCGCACGGCGTCGCTGTCGTTCCTGACGCCATGCACGACTGCATTCTCTGCGAGGGGTTGCAACAGCAGCCCCGGCACCAGGGCACGCTCCAGCTCGTGGGGCACTTCGACGTCGAATGTCAGCCGATCTGCAAAGCGCAGCGACTGGATTTCCAGATATTGGCGCACGAACTCCACTTCGCGGGCGAGCAGCACCTGCTCCGATTCGCTGTCCCGGAACGTACGCCGCAACAGGTCACCGAGGCGTACCAGAATCTGCTCCGCGGCGGATGCATCGCTACGCACGAGCGCCACCGCGGCATTCAAGGTGTTGCACAGGAAATGGGGATTCAGCTGCCTGCGCAAGGCTTGCAGGCGTGAGTGGGTCCATTCATCGCGCAGCCACGAGGCGCGGAGCTTTTCATCCCTGAGCTCGCGGTACGTGCGCACACCCACGACCAGCGCCAGGCCGAACCAATAGGACAGCAGGAAGTCGCTGACCGATGACAGCCACATCATCGCCCATGCGTACCGACCCAGCTCCGAGTTGATCAGCTCGTACAGCAGGCTCCATTCATCGCGGCGATACGCAGTGAGGAACACCAGCACCGGGCGTGCCGAGCAGGCGAACAGCAACGCAAGTCCCAGGTGTTTCGCCAGCGCGACGGGTCGCCCCGATTGAGGCCAGCCCACCGACAGCGCAGCCTTGTAGCAAAGGAGCAACAGGGGTAGCAGCAGCAGATGCTGGCCAATGCGCACGTCCGCCGGCGCGATGATGACCATCGGATTGTTGGTGCTCGCGAGCATGTAGGTAATCAGCCGCTCGCTCGTCATGAAAAGCCAGAAAGGCAGCGTGATTTCGAGGATAAGACGCCATTGCGCGGCCACTGTGAGCGGTGACGCGAGCGGCGCAGGCGCGGGTGATGCAGTTGCGGTGGCAGCCATAAACTACGAAGTTTGCCGTAGAGCGATCATGCCACTCCTGTATGATCGCGGCAACACAGGAAGTGAAAAATTCCGCAAGGTTTCGAAGCTCAGCGGGACGAATTCCGGGAATCTGGGACGGCTCGCCCGGAATATGGGTCGAACCCGGCTGTTGCTACGGCAAAAAGAAATCAGAGCAATGCGAGCGAGGCGTTACTTGCGCCAGAACGTCGGCGTGAACAGCACCAGGACGCTGAAGATTTCCAACCGTCCTAGCAGCATCGCCAGCGTGCAGATCCAGGTCTGAAAATCCGAGAGCGAGCCGTAATTGGTGGAGGGTCCGACGCGGTTCAACCCGGGCCCGGTGTTGTTGATCGAGGAAATGACCGCGGACATCGAGCTGCTGAAATCAAGGCCCGACAACAGCAGGGTCAGCGTCAGCGTGACCACGGTCATGTAGTACAGGAATATGAATGCCAGCACCGCGTAAACGATGCGATTGGGAACGACCTGACCGCCGATGCGGATCGGCTCTACAGCCTGGGGGTGCACCATCAGGCGCATCTCGCGCCATGCCTGCCGCCATAGGAGAAGCGTGCGGAACATCTTGATACCGCCGCCAGTCGAGCCCGTGTTGCACAAGATGCCGGTGAGCAGCAGCAGCCAGTAGCCAGCGAACGGCGGCCACTTTTCCCAGTCCTCGGTGACGAAACCGGTGGTCGATCCCATCGAAACAACCGCAAACGCGGCATGACGCAAAGTGACCCCGAAGCTTGAGTACGCGCCGCTCATCGCAACGATGAGCGTCAGCAGTGCGATGCTGACGACGATCACCCGCAGCATGGGTCCAACTTCCGGATCGGCCACGTACGGTGCGAATGACAGGCGTCGCAATGCCAGAAAATGCCGGCCAAAATTCATTGCGGCGATCAGCATGAACGCCATGAGCACCAGCTCGACGGCTGGCGAGTTGAAGTGCGCGATGGATGCATCGTAGGTCGAGAATCCACCGAGACCCATCGCGGAGAAGGCATGGCAAATGGCATCGAGCCAGCTGATGCCGCAGAGCTTGAGCGAAACGATGCACGCCGCCGTGATGCCGGTATATGTGAACCACAGTGCCTTGGCGGTCTCGGTGATGCGGGGCGTGAGCCTCGCCTCCTTCACCGGCCCGGGTGATTCCGCCCTGTAGAGCTGCATCCCGCCGACGCCGAGCAGCGGCAGAATGGCGAGCGCCAGCACGATGATGCCCATGCCGCCGAACCAGTGCAGCGCGCAGCGCCATAGGTTGATCGCCGGTGGCAGCGCGTCGACGCCAGTCAGGATCGTGGATCCGGTGGTCGTCAGGCCCGAGGTAGTCTCGAAGTACGCGTCCGTAAAACTCAAGTTCGGAATCGCGAGCAGCAGTGGAATCGTGGCAGCTCCCGCCATCAACACCCACGCGAGCGTCACGAGCAGAAAGCCGTCACGCGACTTGAGCTCGCGCTTGAAGCGACGCGTGCTGGCCCAGATCAGGAGGCCTGTGGCACTGCTCAGGAACCCGGCCAGTACGAAGTCCCACCACGTGCCATCCCGGTAAATGAGCGATGCCGCCGTCGGCAGCAGAAAAGTCACGCCGAAAATCGACAGCAGCTGGCCGAGGATATGGACGACAGCGAGCACGCAGCAGCCTCAGTTGAACGAGGTGCCGGTCTGGAACAGCCGCTCAACGGCCTCGATATGCCTGCGGTCAGTGAGAAACAGGATCACGTGGTCATCGGCGTGGATCACCGTGTCATGGTGGGCGATGATCACCTCGTCTCCGCGCACGATGGCGCCGATCGTCGTGCCTTCGGGCAGATCGATGTCCTCGATCCGTCGGCCGACGACCCGCGAGGTGCCGGGCTCTCCGTGCACGATCGCCTCGATCGCCTCCGCGGCGCCACGCCGCAAGCTGTGCACGCGCACCACGTCGCCACGGCGCACGTGTGCAAGAAGTGAACCGATGATGACTGTCTGGGGCGAGATCGCGATGTCGATCGGCCCGCTCTCCATGAGCTCGGCGTAGGAAGGCTTGTTGATCAGCGCCATGACCTTGTGTGCACCGAGGCGCTTGGCCAGCATTGCGGACAGAATATTGGCTTCTTCGGAATTGGTGAGCGAGGCGAATACGTCGGCGCTGTCGATGTTCTCCTCCACCAGCAGCTCTTCATCGGCGGCATCGCCATTCAGCACGATGGTGTTGGTGAGCAGTTCCGCCACGCGCCGTGCGCGGCGGCTGTCGCGCTCGATGAGCTTGACCTGGTTGTGCTCCTCGAGCGCCTTCGCCAGCCGGAAGCCGATATTCCCGCCGCCGGCGATCACGATGCGCTTGGCAGGATCCTCGGCCTTGCGCATCTCGCTCATTACCAGCCGGATGTCCTTGCGTGCCGCGAGGAAGAACACCTCGTCGCCGTTCTCGATCACGGTGTCGCCCTGGGGAACGATGCTCTGGCCGTTGCGATAGATGGCGGCAACGCGCGCGTCCGTGCCACGGATGTGCTCGCGCAAGGCGCGCAGCCGCTGACCGACCAGCAGGCCGCCACGCAGCGCGCGCACGCCCACCAGGCGCACTTTGCCGTCCGCAAAGTCGAGCACCTGCAGCGCGCCCGGATAGCGGATCAGGCGCTCGATGTATTCGGTCACGAGTTGCTCCGGGCTGATCCAGGTGTCGACGGCGATGCCGCCTTCAGCGAAGAGTCCCGCGCGCTGGAAATAGTCGGGCGCGCGGATACGCGCAATCTTGGTGGGCGTGCGGTACAGCGTGTAGGCAACCTGGCACGCGAGCATGTTGACCTCATCGCTCGAGGTCAGCGCGACGATGATCTCAGCATCTGCCGCACCGGCGGCTTCGAGTACTAAGGGGCTCGAGGCGTTACCGCTCACGGTGCGGATATCGAGGCGGTCCTGCAGGTCGCGCAGCGCTTCCTCGTTGGTGTCGACGACCGTGACTTCGTTGGCTTCTTCGCGTGAGAGGTGATACGCAGCGGTGCGACCGACCTGGCCGGCGCCGAGCACGATGATCTTCACATGAGCTCCAGGTTGGCGTAGCTGACCATCAGCCACTTCGTGCCCTGGCGTTCGAAATTCACCTGTACCCGGGCGTGCGAACCCTGTCCCTCGAAGTTGAGGACGACACCCTCGCCGAACTTGCCGTGCCGCACACGCTGCCCAAGACGCATTCCCGGGATCTCCGGCTCATCGAGCCTGCCGCCGTGAAAATGCACTGGTCGCGAGATCTGGATGCGCGGGCGTACTTCCTCGATCAGCTCGTCCGGAATCTCGTTGACGAAGCGAGACACCTGGCCGAGCGAATCTACGCCGTGCAGGCGCCGCTGCTCCGCGTAGGTGAGCACGAGCTCGCGCATTGCGCGCGTCGTGCCGACGTAGCAAAGACGGCGCTCTTCCTCGAGACCGCCCAGGTCATTGAGCGAGCGCTGATGCGGGAAGAGACCATCCTCCATGCCGCAGATGAAGACGATTGGGAACTCCAGTCCCTTGGCGGAGTGCATGGTCATCATCTGAACGCAGTCCTCCCACGCCTCAGCCTGTCCTTCGCCGGCTTCGAGCGCCGCGTGCGACAGGAAGGCGTTCAATGGCGTCATGTCGCTGCCGGATTCCTGGGTGAAGCCACTCGCCGCGCTCACGAGCTCGAGCAGGTTGTCGACCCGCGCCTCGCCGCGATCACCCTTCTCTTTCTTGTAGTGCTCGAGCAGGCCGCTCGCCTGGATCACGTGATCGACCTGTTCGTGCAGCTCGAGCGCACGGATTTGCTGCGCCAGCCGCTCGATCAGGCTCATGAAAGCGTGCATGGCTACTCCGGCCTTGGGGCCGAGCGCATCCGCAATGCTCGCACCGGCCGCACGCCACAACGAGCAAGCGTTGGCGCGTGCGTATTCGCGCACGATCTCCATGCTGCGCGCACCGATACCGCGTGTGGGCAGGTTCACCACGCGCTCGAAGGAAGCATCATCGTCACGATTCGACGTAAGGCGCAGGTATGCGAGCGCGTCCTTGATTTCCGCACGTTCGAAGAAACGCAGCCCGCCATAGACGCGATAGGGGATATTGGCGCTCAGGAATGCTTCTTCGAACACGCGCGACTGGGCGTTGGAGCGATACAGGATGGCGATCTCGCGCCGTGCGCCGCCGCGCTTTACCCACTCCCGGATGCGGCTCACCACGAAATCCGCCTCGTCGCGCTCGTTGAACGCCGCATACAGTTTGATGGGCTCGCCGTGTTCCCCACTGGTCCACAGGTTCTTGCCCAGGCGCGAGGAGTTGTTCGCGATCAGCGCGTTCGCAGCCGCCAGGATCGTGCCTGTCGAACGGTAGTTCTGTTCGAGCCGGAACAGCTTCGTGCCGGGATAGTCGCGCTGGAACCGCTGCAGGTTCTCGATGCGTGCGCCGCGCCAGCCGTAGATCGACTGATCATCATCGCCAACCACGAACGGCACACCTTGTTCGCCGGCCATGAGATTGAGCCACGCGTACTGGATCAGGTTGGTGTCCTGGAACTCATCCACCAGCAGGTGGCGGAAACGCCCGCGATAGTGCGCCAGCAGATCCGGGTGATCACGGAGCGTTTCATAGGCACGCAGCAGGAGCTCCGCGAAATCCACGACGCCTGAGCGTTCACACGCTTCCTGGTATGCCTGGTAGATACGGATGAACTCGCGGCGCGTCGGATCGCCGTGATCCTTGAGTTGCTTCGGCCGCAGACCCTCGTCCTTCTGAGCATTGATGAACCAGGTGATTTCGCGTGGCACCCAGCGCGCCTCGTCGAGGTTCATCGCCTTGAGCACCTTGCGGACCAGGCGCAACTGGTCCTCTGCATCCAGAATCTGGAAATTCTGTAGGAGCGAGGCCTCGCGCCAATGCATGCGCAGCAGCCGGTGCGCCAGGCCGTGGAAAGTGCCCACCCATAATGCCGCGCCCGGCATGCCGAGGAGCGTCTCGATGCGGCCGCGCATTTCGCCCGCCGCCTTGTTCGTGAATGTGACAGCGAGAACGCTGTGTGGCGAGATGTCTTCGACGCGAATCAGCCACGCGACACGATGCGTGAGCACGCGCGTCTTGCCACTGCCAGCGCCCGCCAGAACCAGTGTCGGGGCGAGCGGAGCGGTGACCGCTGCGCGCTGTGCGTCGTTGAGCGGATCGAGAATGAAGGATACATCCATGGGCCGCGCATTCTATCACCGGCCCCGGGCGCGCCTTCGGCCCGATCAGGCCAGAGCCTTCTGGCGCTCTTCTGCCCAGCGCAGCACTGCGATCATCATCGCCAGCAGCACCGGCCCCAGGAACATGCCGATCGGCCCAAATGCGGATAGTCCGCCGATGACGCCGAGGAACACCGCGAGCGTGGGTATCTCGGCACGTCCGGAGATCAGCAACGGCTTCAGGAAGTTGTCCATCAGCCCGACCAGCAACGCACCCCAGATCGAGAGAAAGATGGCCGCGCCGTAACGGCCCTCGGCGAGCAGGTACAGCGCTGCGGGAGTCCACACCAGTGCAGTGCCGCCGATCGGGAGCAATGACAGGAGCGCCGCGATGACCGCGAACACCAGGGGCGAGGGCAGGTGCACGATTCCAAAACCGATGCCGATCAATGCGCCTTGCAGCACACCGGTGAGCAGCGTACCGAAGACTACCGCACGCGTGACCGAGGCGAGGTAGGTGATCAATTGCTGCTTGCGTGCTTGCGGCATCGGCACGAGGGCGAGGAGTTGCGCTTGTATGCTCGCGCCATCACGCAGAAGAAAGAACAGCAGGAACAGCATCATTACGAAGCCGATCATGGTTCCCAGCGCGCCGACGAATATCGATCCGCCGACCGACCCGACGTGCTCGAGGAGAGAACGAGAGCCCGTGATCAGCCAATCGCGCAACTGCTCTGATGTCAGGATCGTGTTGCGCTCGATCCACGCGATCGCCGGGCCGATGAATGGAATGCTTTGCAGCGATCCGCCGCTGACTTCACTCAGCGAGCCGTAATTCGCCTGCAGCCGATCGACGAGTGCGGCAGCCTGGCGAGCAAACGCGACGCCGAGAGCCGCGAGCGGACCGACGAACAACAGCAACGTCGCGAAGGTCAGCAGGAGCGCCGATCCGCCGGCGCGCCCGCCCAGCCAGGTGGTGAGACGCTTTTGCAAGGGATACAGCAGGAATGCGAGCAGGAGCGACCACGCGAGTGTGGTCGCGACGGGTTGCAGCACCTTCCACAGCAGCATGGCCAGCACCACGAACGTCGCGATCGCGAAGACGCGCGTATAGAACCGGCTCTGCGTAGGCCCCGATGGCGGTGTTCCGTCCTGCATGGCGCCGCTCCTTCGCTCTGGTTTGCGGCGACATTACGACACTCTGCAGGTCCAAGACTAGAATTGCGTGATGCTCCGCGCATCGGTGACGGAAGAGCTCGATTCGGCACGGAAGCGAGAGTTGGCGACGAACGCCTCGTCGGTGAGGCTCTCCAGGAATGCGACCAGACTCGCCTTCTCCTCTGCCGTCAGCTGAAAAGCGCGGATGCGCGCGTCCTTGAAGGCATTGTGAGGTGCCGGGCCAAGCGGTGTTTGTCGCCCACCCGCGGCGTAGTGATCGATGACCTGAGAAAGCGTGGCGATGCTGCCATCGTGCATGTACGGCGCGGTGAGAGCGATGTTGCGCAATGTGGGAACGCGAAAGTGGCCTTCGTCCGACGCGTTGCGGGTCAGGGCCCTGAGTCCTGACGCTCCCTCTGGGTACGATCCCTGGCCGTCCACGTTGTAGAGCCCGGTGTTCGCGTACACGGATTGCGCGGCCGGCTGCTGCCCGGTACGCACGGGCCCGGAGAAATTGATTCCGGAGTGACACTGCGCACAACCAACGCGCTCGGAATAGAAAAGCGCCATACCTCGGCGTGCCGCGGCGCTCATTCCTGAACGGTCATCGTCGAACACGTAGCGATCGAACGCGGAACGGCCCGAAATCAGAGTGCGTTCGAAGCTCGCGATGGCACGCGCGACGTTGGCGATGGAGACTGGATCGGCGGATTCGGGAAAAGCCGCAGCAAAGAGCCGCGGATAGCGTGAATCCGCGCGGAGTGTCTCGATCACCTGCCGCTCTCGTCCGGTCAGACCCATCTCGACCGGATGCTCATTGAACAGCGGCTGCAGCACCTGTGCTTCGAGCGAATCGAAACTCGAGTCCGCCCAGGTGAACGCGGCGTTATACGCGACGTTCGTCAGGCTCATCGCGCTGCGTGGATGCAGCTGGCCGGTCGCGCCGACTGCTCTCGGCTTGCCATCGGTGAAAGCGAGCTCCTGGCGATGACAGGTCGAACAGGATTGCTCTCCTGTGACGGAGAGCTTCGGCTCATGGAACAGCTCGCGGCCCAGCCGCACCTTTGCTTCCGTAATCGGGTTGCCGGCGGGTACGAAGGGAAGTGGAAATCCGCGTGGCAGATTCCAGGCAAACTCCGCGAGTTGGTCCGCGGGCGTGACCGACCCTGCCACCGCGCAAGCGCACGCGATCAGTGCCAGTGCGCAGGAGCACGCGCGCCGCGATCGCGGCGCACGCATCTGCAATGCCCTGCGACCCCAGGGTGTCAGCTACGTCAGCGCCAGCTCGTCGCTGCCACGCCAGTGTCGAGCGAGGCGGTCTGCTGTGCGATCGTGGCGCGCTCCTGCACCCATCGGGCGAACTCGTCAAGCGCCTGCGGCTCGACACCCTCGGAGTCGCGCGCCGCGAATCGACGAACTTCTGCATCGCGCTCAGCAGTTGGTCGGCGTGCTTGCGGGAAGCGGAGAACAGTTCCATGTACGCCTGCCGTGCATCGTCCAGTCGATTGAGTCCGAGATACGCCTCGCCGCGATACTCGATCGCGTCGGTGAAACCTGGCTTCAACCGCAACGCCTGCGCATACGCCGTGAGCGCGTTGTCATAGTGGCCGAGATGCCGCTGCGCATAACCGGTGTAGTTCCACGCCTGGTACAGCGAGGGATCGAGCGAGGTGGCGTCCTGAAAGTATTCGAGCGCCTTCTCGTAAGCTGCGCTCGCTTTCTTCATCGCCTTGTCGCGTTTTTCCGGACTGCCAGCCCGCTCGGCGTCCTGCTGGTACTCGTCCGCCTTGCGGATCTGCTTCACCCCAGAGTTGTAGCTCGCAGTAGCCTGCTCTTGAGGGGTGATGTCCCGCCGCTCCGGGGCCTGGGGCGCGGACGAGGGCATCGCGCCACCACCATTGGCTTGGGCTGCCGAGTCCGGCAACGCCGCGCAGGCGCCGATTGCCACGAGCAACATCAGTTTCTTCGCGATCGTCATGAGCGTATCTCCCGCACGTGAACTGCCACGATTACGCGCTTTCGAGCGTCGCAAACGCCGAAAGTTGCGGCAGCGTGTGCCGCCGACCGGGCGGCTCGCAGTCTGAAACAGGATGCTTCCCGGATCAAACCTGAACGTACGCGGCGCCAGAACCGGGCACTGCGTGCCCGGCGTAGACTTCAGCACCGCCTCTGGAAGGAGTCTCCATGAGAATCCGCTCTGTGCGCGCGTTTCTGACAGCGCTGGCTTTCACCCTCATGCAGCCTTGCGGGTCGATCGCTGCCACGCAGTCGGTCCATCTACCGGAACTGGAGCGCTGGATCGGAAGCTGGCACGGAGCCGGCAGCAATAGCGGTGTCTCGGCAGACCTCACACTGAGCTTCGAACGAGCGCTGGGTGGACGCTTCGTGCGACTGAGTCTTTCGAACCAGATCGGCCCGCCCCAGACGCGCCAGTCGTTCGAGGGGCTCGCGCTCTACTGGCCGGCCGCTGAGGGTCAATGGCGCGGCAGCTGGTTTGATTCGCAGGGCACCGTCTACGCGCTCGATGTGCAGGTTTTCGATACCACGCTGGTCGCGATCTGGCGCGACAACGAGAAGCCGCGCGGCCGCTCGAGCTATCGGCTGGTGCAGCCGGATGAACTCGAAGTCATCGATTCGGTGCGCGCACCCGACGGCAGCTGGCGCGAATTTGCGCGCTATCAACTCAAACGCGGCGCCCACAAGCTAGGTCAGGCCAGTAGAGTAGTGGTCAACCAGCAGCAGCGCGAACAACCACATCAGGTAGCTGATCGAAAACTTGAAGGTGCGGATCGGAAGCTCCGTGCCGCGCAGCAGGACCAGCGCATGGCGCAGGAACAGGCCGTCGAGAATCAAGGCGCCGCCGAGGTAGATGAGACCGCTCATGCCGGTGAGATACGGCAGAAGGGTCACGATGACGAGCAGGATCGTGTAGAGAAGAATGTGCAGCCGCGTAAATTCGATCCCATGCGTCACCGGCAACATCGGCAGGCCAACCTTCGCGTAGTCGTCGCGGCGCGCGATCGCGAGCGCCCAGAAATGGGGCGGCGTCCACGTGAAGATGATGAGGAATAGCAGCAACGCGTTGGGATCGACGCTGTTGGTGATTGCGGTCCAGCCGAGCACCGGCGGAGCCGCACCCGCTGCACCGCCGATGACTATGTTCTGCGGCGTCGCGCGCTTGAGCCACAGCGTGTAGATCACCGAGTAGCCGATGAGCGATGCGAACGTCAGCACCGCGGTGAGCGGATTGACTAGCAACGCCAGGATCAGCATCGACGCGAGGCCGAGTGCGAACGCGAACAGGAGTGCGCTCACTTCGCTCACGTGACCGGTGGGGATAGGCCGCCGACGCGTGCGTGCCATCTCCGCATCGATGCGCCGGTCGAGCACGTGATTGATGGCGGCAGCCGAGGAGGCGGCGAGCCAGATGCCGAGCGTTGCGTATGCCGCGATCGACAAGGGCGGCAGAGCGGGCGTCGCGAGCAACATCCCGACAACCGCGGTGAAGACGATGAGCGCGACGACCTTGGGCTTGGTGAGCTCGAAGTAATCGTGCAGGCGCGCGGGACGCGGGCCGAGGTCCGAAGCCGGATGCCTGCTGAGACTCTCTTCACTCATGTTCTTCTTTCACCCGCAAACCAGGTGGCACTCAGGGGAGACAGTGCGCGAACCAGGGCGACCGCGCTCAATAGCAGCAATGCCGCGCCGGCATTGTGCGCCGTGGCGAGTGACAACGGGAACCCCTTCGTGACCATCGCGATGCCGAGCACCAGTTGCAGCACGCAGCATCGCTGCCACGCCGAGGCCAGCGCCGCGCACACGCGCACTTCGGCCACGCGCAACGCTGAAACAGGCCGCCAGGACGACAACGATGGTCGTGAGCAGCGCGCCAATTCGATGCACCATATGGATGGCGATGCGCGCCGGGTGGTCGAGGACGCCGCCTTCGTAGTCGATGCCGAGTCCGCGCCAGAGCACGAACGCGTCCCTGAAATCCATGTGGGGCCAGAAGCTTCCCTGGCAGGTGGGGAAATCAGGACAGGCGACCGCAGCGTAATTGCTGCTGGTCCAGCCGCCGAGCGCAATCTGCACACCGAGCACCGCCAGTGCTGCAATGGCGAGCGGCCGCATCGCCAGCTCGTTGCGATGCAGCTCGCGATGCTCCGCCCGCAGCACCAACCACCACAGCAGCGCGAGCGTCGTCATGCCGCCGAGCAGATGCAGCGTGACGATCAACGGCTTGAGAAGCCACGTCACGGTGAGCATGCCAAGCGCGCCCTGCAGCACGACAACTATCAGCAGGATCAGAGGGAGACGAAACGGCTGTCGCGGCTCGCTGCGATTCAGGAAGGCGATCGCTGCCATCACGACGATGAGCAGGCCGAGCGTGCCCGCGGCATAGCGATGCACCATTTCACGGACCGCCTTGCCATAGTCGAGCGGGCGATCGGGATGCGCGGCATTGATCGCTGTGGAGTTCTCGAGCGCTCCGCCTGCGGTGATGTGCCCGTAGCAGGTCGGCCAGTCCGGGCAGCCGAGTCCCGCGGCACTCAGGCGAACGTACGCACCGAGCACGACGACCACGAAGCACAGCATGAACGCCGTAATGGTGAGCACCCGAAACACACTCAGGCGTGTCATCGCGTCTGGTTATCCGATGTGCGAGAGCTTCAGCAGGCGCTTGAGGTCAGCGAGCATTCCCTTTGCGTCCGCACCGGAGGCGTAGCTCATCATGAGATTGCCGTGCGGGTCGGCGAGCCAGATGCGACCGGACTGTACCGGGGCGGTGGGAAAGGCGCGCAGGAGTCTCCCGCCCACGTCGGAGTCCAGATTCAATCTGATCAGTCCCTGCTGTTGCTGCGAGAAGTAGGGTTCATCGCAGCAGTCGCCCTGATAGAGAAAGACGCGCTGCACGCGGTCACTGTCCCGGTTGAGGGCGAGACGCACCTGCCTCATCACGTAGAGCGCTTCGCGACAGCGAGCATCACAACTGCCATCACCGACGTATATCAGCGACCACGAGTTGTCGAACGGGCGCTCACTCGCCGACCCGTCGGGCCCGCGCAACGTCACTGCCGGCAGTGCGCGTGGCGGGACGATGAGCTCGCCGTGGTTGGTCGTGTCCGTGGGCCGCCAGCTGCCGTGCCCGTAGTACAGATAGAAAGAGAGCGCCACGGGCAGCAGGAACAGCAGCGCGATCAGGAGCAGCTGTCGACGCTGGACGGGATGTGGTGGACGCTCGGCTTCGGTCACGACTTGGCCCCGCCGCGCTGCAGGTGCGTGGCCACGATAGATAACGAGGAGTGCCGCTGCCAGCGCGAACCAGGTTACTGCGTATCCCAGGTGACGTTGCGGGGGAAACGTCGCGGGCTGCCACTCGCGTACGAAGCCGTCGGGCTGATCGGCATCGAGCAGCAGGATGTAGGGATACGGATCGCGCGACAACGACGTCGCGAACTTCCTGCATGGTCGGATAACTCAAGCACTCGTGGCCATGGGCATCGCTGGCGTTGGCTGCGCGGCGAGGTGAATTCCGGCACGCGGCAACTCATCGAGCCGGCCCGTCACGACGCGATCATGCCGCGCCGACCGTCACATCTGGAATCTGCTGACGACTCTCTCCCAGCGGGATCCAGCCGCGATCCACCAGCAGAGTGCGACTCAGCACCGAATCTGAGCGGCGTCAGACACGCGATATCCGACCTGACCCTGGTGGGTCATGTTGTCGAGCAGGATCTGGTGCTCGCTGTCGTAGCGGCCGGTGACGGCACGCGTGCTGATAGCGCGCGCCTGCGTCCGCGGGCAGCGACAGGAGGTTGACGGTCGCGCGCGTGCCGGCGGCAAACTCCGCGAACAGTGCCTGTTTTTCGCGCATGCGATCGAGTTGCCAGAATCCGAGTGTAAGAAGTACAGCGAGGAGCGCGAGGGTCAGGAGCGTCGACAGCCATCCCGCCTCGAGAACGTGCGCACCAATTCGCAGCCTCATTGCCTAAGGTCCTATACTGCTGCGCAGCGCAGCCTCACGAGGAAGTCGACGTGCCGCTCATCAAGCTGTTGGTCGTCCTGATGCTGATCGCCATCGTCGTGAGCCTGGGATCGGCACTGTTTCATCTGTCGCGTGGCAAGGGCGATTCGAAGAAGATGCTGCGCGCGCTCACCTGGCGCATCAGTCTGTCGGTGCTGCTGTTTGCCCTGCTCATGTTCGCGTATTCGCGCGGGCTGTTGCAGCCGCACGCGGTCGGGCAGTAAACGTCTGGGCTACAGCCAGTAGACGAAGACGAACAGTCCCAGCCACACCACGTCGACGAAGTGCCAGTACCAGGCCACGGCCTCGAAGGCGAAGTGACGCTGCGGCGTGAAGTGGCCCTTCAGCACGCGCAGCCAGATCACCATCAGCATGATCGCGCCGATCGTCACGTGCAGGCCGTGGAAGCCCGTCAGCATGAAGAACGTCGAGCCGTAGATGCCGGTGGACAGCTTCAGGTTGAGCTGCTGGTAGGCGTCTCCGTATTCGTGCGCCTGCAGGCCGACGAAGATGAAGCCCAGCATGAACGTGAGCGCCAGGAAGATGTTCAGGACGCCGCGCTTGCCGGCGCGCAGCACGTGGTGCGCGATCGTGATGGTGACGCCACTCGATCAGCAGGATGGCGGTGTTGAGCGCCGGGACGCCGAAGGCCGGGATGATCTCGAAGCTCACCACCGATATGTGCCGGGCCATTGGTCGGCCATTCGGCCGCGTAGTCCTTCCACAGCAGCAGGTTGTTGAAGATCTTCACGCCCTCGCCACCGAGCCACGGCACCGAGAACTGCCGCGCGTAGAACAGCGCGCCGAAGAACGCGGCGAAGAACATCACTTCGGAGAAGATGAACCACATCATTCCCATGCGGAAACTGCGGTCGACCTGCAGGTTGTAGATGCCGCGCTCGCTTTCGTCGATGACGGTGCCGAACCAGCCGAAGAACAGCAGCGCGAGCATCACGAACCCGGGCAGAAGCGACCACGCGCCGAGCGCTCCGTCCCACTCGTTCAGGAAGCGCGATCGCGCCCACCATCAGGACGAACAGGGTGATCGAGCCGACGATCGGCCAGTGGCTGCCGTGCGGAACGTAGTACTTGTTGGGATCGTGGGCTTCGTGAGCGTGTGCCATGTTGCGTACCGGGAGTCGTTTCGGGTTCAGCGGTTATCGGCGATCTGACTGGGCCATCTGCGACTGGCCATAAAACACATACGCCAGCGTGATGCGGTCGGTATCCGGCGGCAGCGCCGGATCGACGATGAAGCGCACCGTCATGTCGCGCCCCTCGTCCTTGCGGAAGTGCTGCGGCGTGAAGCAGAAGCACTCGGTCTTGTGAAAGAACCCGGCACCCGGCCCGGGCGCGACGCTCGGGACCGCCTGCGCCACGGTGTCGTGGCCGGTGAGATTGCGCGCGAAGAAAGTCGCCTCGTAGAGCTGGCCCGGCTGCACCTGCATCGAGGCCACCGCGGGCGGAACTCCCAGCTGCCACGGTGGGCAGATTGGCGACGAACTCGACCGTCACGCGGCGATCGACCTGCGGCGCCTCGACCGCGCGCGAGCGGGTCGTGAGCGCTGCGCGGTCATCGACGCCGATGACCGCGCAGAACACGTCGTACAGCGGCACCAGCGCGAAGCCGAATGCGAAGCTGCCAAGCGTGAACGCACACAGACGCAGCTCCAGCGCACGGTGCGTGCTGCTTGCGCTCGGTGATGTCGTCAGCTCCCGGCATGGCTGCGATGACGCTCAGCAGGATGAAGCCGACGTAGAACGCGAGCGCCACCAGCGCCAGCCCGATGGCGAGGCGTCTGATGTCGCGGCGGCGTTCCTGGTCATGGCCCTGCCGCGGGCTCACTTCGAATGCTGGGCATGGGGATCGAATTCGCCGTCTTCTTCACTGAATTCAAGCGGCGCCGTTTCCCAGCTGTGGTACGGCGCCGGCGACGGCAGCTCCCACTCGAGGCCATGCGCGCCTTCCCAGACGCTCGTCGGTCGCCTTCGCGCCGCCGCGCACGCACTTCCAGATGATGTACGCGAACAGCAGCTGCGACAGGCCGAAGCCGAACGCGCCGATCGAGGACACCATGTTCCAGTCGGCGAACTGCGTGGAGTAGTCCGGGATGCGGCGCGGCATGCCGGCGAGGCCGAGGAAGTGCTGCGGGAAGAACAGCACGTTGACGAAGATCGTCGACAGCCAGAAGTGCCACTTGGCGAGCTTCATGTCGTACATGTGGCCGGTCCACTTCGGCAGCCAGTAGTAGACGCCGGCCATGATGGCGAAGATCGCGCCCGGCACCAGCACGTAGTGGAAGTGCGCCACGACGAAGTAGGTGTCGTGGTACTGGAAGTCGGCCGGCACGATCGCGAGCATCAGGCCCGAGAAGCCGCCGATCGTGAACAGGAACAGGAACGCGAGCGCGAACAGCATCGGCGGCTCGAAGCTGAGCGAGCCCTTCCACATCGTCGCCGTCCAGTTGAACACCTTCACGCCCGTCGGCACGGCGATCAGCATCGTCGACAGCATGAAGAACAGCTGCGCCGCGAGCGGCATGCCGACCGTGAACATGTGGTGCGCCCAGACGATGAACGACAGGAACGCGATCTAGGCCGTCGCGTACACCATCGCGTCGTAGCCGAACAGCGGCTTGCGCGAGAACGTCGGGATGATCTCCGAGACGATGCCGAAGGCCGGCAGGATCAGGATGTAGACCTCGGGGTGCCCGAAGAACCAGAAGATGTGCTGGAACATCACCGGGTCGCCGCCGCCGGCCGCGCTGAAGAAGCTGGTGCCGAAGAAGTGGTCGGTGAGCAGCATCGTCACCGCGCCCGCGAGCACCGGCATCACCGCGATCAGCAGGTAGGCGGTGATCAGCCAGGTCCAGACGAACAGCGGCATCTTCAGCAGCGTCATGCCGGCGCGCGCATGTTCATGATCGTGACGATCACGTTGATCGCGCCCATGATCGACGAGGCGCCCATCAGGTGGATCGCGAAGATCGCCATCGGCAGGCGTCGCCGGTCTGCAGCGACAGCGGCGGGTACAGCGTCCAGCCGCCCGCCGGGCGCGCCGCCCGGCACGAACAGCGAGCCGATCAGCAGCGTGAACGCGAACGGCAGGATCCAGAAGCTGAAGTTGTTCATGCGCGGCAGCGCCATGTCGGGCGCGCCGATCTGCAGCGGGATCATCCAGTTCGCGAGCCCGACCCAGGCCGGCATCACGGCGCCGAAGATCATGATCAGCGCGTGCACGGTGGTCATCGATTGAAGAAGTCCGGGTCGACGAACTGCAGGCCGGGCTTGAACAGCTCGGCGCGGATCACCATCGCCATCGCGCCGCCGATGAAGAACATGATGCACGCGAACACCAGGTACATCGTGCCGATGTCCTTGTGATTCGTGGTGAACAGCCAGCGCGTGATGCCGCTCGGCTTCTCGTCGTGATGCGCGTGGGCCGCGTGATCGTGGGAAGCGTGGCTGTGCTTGTCGGCGTACGTTGCCATATCGGGTCTCTGTCGCGTGGGTACGTTGCGAGTGAGCTTCGGGCGTCTGGGCGACGGTGGTGAGGTTCGAATCGGGCGCCGCCGCGGTCGCAGGTTCAGCGGGCTTGGCCGCGGCCTTCTGCTCCTCGAGCCAGCTGGCGAAATCCGCCTTGGTCTTCACTTCCACCACGATCGGCATGAAGCCGTGGTCGCGACCGCACAGCTCGGCGCACTGGCCGCGGTAAGACGCCCACCTTGTCCTCTTCGACCTTGAACCACAGCTCGTTGACGAAGCCGGGGATCGCGTCCTTCTTCATGCCGAAGTCCGGCACCCACCAGGCGTGGATGACGTCGTCGGCGGTGAGCAGCACGCGCACCTTGGTGCCCACCGGCACGACCAGCGGGTTGTCGACGTCGAGCAGGTAGTGCTCAACCGTGTTCGGATCGATGCCGGAGTCGAGCTGTCGCGCGTCGTTGCTCGTTCGCGCAAGCTGCGAGAAGTAGCTGACGCCCTCGTCGAGGTAGTCGTACTGCCACTTCCACTGGTAGCCGGTGACCTTGATGGTGAGCTCCGTGTCGCGGGTGTCTTCGATCTTGATCAGCGTCCTCGCGGCCGGGACCGCCATGACCACCAGGATGAGGATCGGGCATGATGGTCCAGATGATCTCGACCTTGGTGCTGTGCGTGAGCTTGCGTCGGCGACCGCGCCCTTCGACTTCCGGAACGTGACGATCGAATAGATCATCACGCCGAACACCACGATCGCGATGGCCACGCACAACCAGAGGATCATCATGTGCAGGCCGTAGATCTCCGCGCTGAGCTCGGTGACGCCCACCGGCATGTTCAGATCGCGGGCCGCGAATACCGGCGCGGCCCAGGCGAGCGCCAGAAGCACCAGGACGCGACGCCAGCTGGATGCGAAATTCATGACCATTGCGACCTTAAGCTCCCGTTTTGAATTCGAATTGCCGTCAGCGCGCCATCACCTGATCCACCCCGCGTACTTCGAGGGGCGGTGACTCATTGATCGTGCCAATCACCTGCTTGAGCCGTGCTGCAAGCCCGCGCCGCTCTTCCTCCGTGAGGAACCCGCCGATCTCGCACGCGCGACCGTGGGATTCGATCAGCAGTCGGCTGGGGTGCAGCGCCGTATACGAGGCGCGAAGTGTAACCTTGGCCCAGTGCCGAGGAAACACGAGGCACTCATGGGTGGTGCGGGTCTGAAGCTCGACCACGATCTGTGCTGCCGACACGCTTACGCGTTGACGAACGTGTCGCCCGCGCAGGCTCACCTTCAGCGCCCAGCCGAGCACCAGCATCTCGAGGCCAGCGAACGGGAATACCGGCCAGAATCCCTGCGCGGCGAACAATCCAGCGATCGAGAAGGACACGGCGCACAGCGATGCAAAGAAAAGGAGTGCCGCAGCCGGTGTCAGGGCGCAGTTGGGGCGCAGCTCCACGCGATAAGTCGGCTCCTGCGCTGCGCTCGTAGTCGTATCGGTCACAAGTCTCACCGCCCCGCCAGAGCGCGGATGGTAGGCGAAAATTCTCACTCACTCAAATACTTAACCGAGCGGCTCAGAGCGTCAGCAGGCCCACATCGAGAAACTCGCTGCTGGTGCTGGCGGAAGGTTGAGCCTGGTGAGGAACGCTTCCGAGCAGGGGGGCCGTAAGCCGCTGCTCGAGGCTGCGCAAGTTGTCGGACGCACGCTCAAAGTGAGCATCGACACCATTGGCGACCCACCCGACCAGGCGCTGACCGCTGGCTTGGATCGCCTGGGCAGTCAGGAGCGCGTGATTCAGACATCCGAGGCGCATCCCTACGACCAGCACGACCTTTGCATGAATGGCGCGCGCGAGATCTGCGAATGACTCGCGCTCATTGAGGGGCGTGAGCCAGCCGCCGGCACCCTCGACGACCACGACATCGGCCAGCCCGGAGAGGATGCGGAATGCGCGCTCGATTTCGCGCAAGTCGATGCGGGTACCCGCCTCGACCGCGGCGATGTGCGGTGCAACCGCAGGATCGAACGAGTATGGGTTGACGATTCGATATGGGGCGGGCTCGCTCGCCTCGGCCATCAGTGCGAGTGCGTCCTCGTTGATCCAGCCATCGGCCGTCTGCCGGGCGCCTGACGCAACCGGCTTCATTCCCGCGACCTTGTGGCCGCGCATGCGCAGGGCGCGCAGGAGCGCTGAGGCGATCAATGTCTTGCCGACACCCGTGTCGGTTCCGGTAACGAAAAGGGCCTTGCGCGGCATGTGTCTAGAGACGGTCCCGGCGGGCGATGTCGCTGATAGGCACTCTTACCTCAGTTTCACGCGGGATGGCACCCCAGGCCTGGCCGAGCACCACTTCATAGGTGGCGGGGAGCCGCCCTTCGATCCGAAACCTCTCATATCCTTGCGTAACCGCGCTGAACGCGGCGCGGCCGGTAAGCCCGGATGGCCGACCCGCGGTCGCGTTCTGTGCGCCGATCGCCTTCAGGTCCCGCATCAGCGCGATCGCCGTATCGTATGTCAACGTGAAGCGCTCGACGTCCAGCACCGGCTCCGCGAGGCGAGCACGCATCAGCGCATCGCCGATGTCGTGCATGTCGATGAAGCGGCTCACGTGCGTGCGCTCATCGACACTGGCCCACGCGGCGCGCAATTCCATGAGCGTATCCGGGCCGAAGGTGCTGAACGTGACCAGCCCGCGCGGCTTCAGCACGCGCCGGAATTCGCGAAACACCCCATCGGGTTCATCGCACCACTGCAGCATCAGGTTGCTGAAGATGAGGTCGACGCTCGCATCCGCCAGCGGCATGCGCTCGGCATCCGCACACACGCGCTCGAATCTACGCCGCCAGCCCTGTTGACGATTCGCCTCCCGCAACATTCCCATCGCGATGTCGAGTGCAATGACGCGGGCGCGTGGAAATCGCTTCTTGAGCTCGCGCGCCGCATGTCCGGTTCCGCATCCCGCATCGACGATGACCTCGGGCTCGAGTTTCAGATACTCCAGCCGTGAGAGCAGGCGCTGACGGACCTCGGTCTGCAACACCGCCGCCCGGTCGTAGCTGTGGCTCGCGCGCTCGAAAGCACGGCGCATCTGGCGCCGATCGAGCGCGAAAGGCTCGACGGATGGGTTGCGGGTCGGGCTCATGAGGGTTGTCGCAGCGCCTCAGCGAGAGCTTCGACGAGTCGATCGATTTGCTCGTCGCGATGTGCAGCGGACAATGTGATGCGCAAACGCGCGGTGCCTTCGGGCACGGTGGGTGGACGGATGGCAGTCACCCAGAATCCTCGCTCCCACAGCGCTTCGCTCACCGCGAGCGCGCGTACAGCGGTTCCGAGCACGATGGGCTGAATGGGAGTCTGCGAGTCGGCCAGGTCAATTCCTGCTCCCTGCGCCAGGCTGCGAAAGCGCGCGATGTTGGCGTTGAGTCGCTCGCGTCGCCAGCTCTCCTCGTCTATCAGGCGCAATGCCATGCGGGTCGCACATGCGATCCCCGCAGGCAATGCCGTCGTATAAATATGAGTTCGCGCTCTCTGAATGAGGTATTCGATGAGATCCTCGGCACCCGCCACGAAAGCGCCGAAGGTTCCGAACGCCTTGCCGAGCGTTCCCATCAGGATGGGCACCCGCCGGGCATCGAGCCCGAAGTGCTCGAGCGTGCCGCGACCGCGTCGACCGAGAACACCGATGCCGTGCGCATCGTCCACCATGAGCCACGCCCGTCTTCGCTTGCGCGACCTGCGCGAGCGCATCGAGTGGCGCGATATCGCCGTCCATGCTGAACACGCCGTCGGTCATGACGAGCGCGCTGCCGGACTCGAGCTCCGCGAGTCGTGCTTCCAGCGCCGCAGTGTCGCAGTGCGCGTAGCGCGAGAACCGTGCGCCGGACAGCAGGCCCGCATCGAGGAGCGACGCATGATTCAGCCGATCCTCGATCACGTGGTCGGCACGGCCCACGAGCGCACTCGCGACGCCGATATTCGCCATGTAACCGGTGGAAAAGAGCAGTGCGCGCTCGCGGCCGGTAAAGGCTGCGAGCTCTTCTTCCAGCGCGTGATGCTCGATGCAGTGACCGGTCACCAGGTGCGACGCGCCGCTGCCGACGCCATAGCGCGCGGCGGCGTCACGCAGCGCGGCGATGACGCGCGGATGATGTGCGAGGCCGAGATAGTCATTGCTGCAGAAGACGGTGCGTCGTGAGCCTTCGACGACTGCTACGACGCCGTCAGCGTCCTGCGGCCATTCCTGCACGACGCGACGGCGCCGATACAGGTGGCGCCTGCGCAGATCGTCGAGGGTTTCACGCAATGCAGGGCTCAGGCTCGACTCCGAGGCGCGCGAAGAGCTCCTGGTCGTGGGCGACATCGGGGTTTCCGGTCGTCAGCAGCTTCTCGCCGTAGAAGATCGAGTTGGCGCCGGCGAGGAAACACAGCGCCTGCAGCTCATCACTCATCTCGCTGCGCCCCGCGGACAGGCGCACGTGTGCTTTCGGCATCAGGACGCGCGCCACCGCGATCGCGCGCACGAATTGCAGCGGATCGAGCCGCGGGGTGCCATCGAGCGGTGTGCCCGGTACCTGCACCAGTTGATTGATCGGTACGCTTTCGGGGTGTTCCGGGAGCGTCGCAAGCGTGTGCAGAAGCTTGGCGCGGTCGAGTTCGCTTTCGCCCATGCCGAGAATCCCGCCGCAGCACACCTTGATTCCCGCGGCTCTCACCGCGGCGAGCGTATCGAGTCGATCCTGGTAAGTGCGCGTGGTGATGATCTTCTCGTAGTGCTCAGCGGAACTGTCCAGATTGTGGTTGTAGTAATCGAGGCCGGCGGCCTTGAGCTCCTCAGCCTGCTCGGCGGTCAGCATGCCGAGCGTGGCGCAGGTCTCCAGGCCCAGCGCGCGCACTTCACGCACCATCGCCGCGATCTGGGTGAGCTCACGTGCCTTCGGGCTGCGATACGCGGCGCCCATGCAAAAGCGGGTGGCGCCCGCCTGCCGTGCGGCTTTGGCCCGCTCGACGACGGTATCGACATCCATCAGCGCCTCGCGCTCGACGCCGGTGTGGTAGCGAATGCTCTGCGGGCAGTAGGCGCAGTCCTCGGGGCAACCACCGGTCTTGATGCTGAGAAGCGTGCTGACCTGCACCTGGTTGGGCGCGTGGTGCGCGCGGTGGGTCTGCTGGGCGAGGAATATGAGGTCGGCGAACGGCAGCGCGAACAGGCCGCGCACCTCCTCGAGCGTCCAGTCGTTGCGAATCGTGCCAGGGGTTACGGACAGCATGTTGCTCATTCGATTCGACCCGTTTGCGGCGCATTTGCCGCATGGCAGCCGCGAAGATGCCGCGCAGTATTTGGTGAGCGATGAAACTCTGTCAACCTGGACGACAACGATTGGTTAACGGATGGCTACTTCGTGTACAGGGCCTGATCCTGCCGCCGAGCTGCGTCCTGTGCGGCGAGCGCGGACAGCCGCCAGTCTTCGACCTGTGCCGGCCCTGCGCCGCAGACCTGCCCTTGAACCTGTACGCCTGCCGTCGTTGCGCCGCGCCACTCACGGTGACGGGCGCTCTCATCTGCGGGCGTTGTCTGCGTCAGGCGCCGTACTTCGATTGCGCGTTCGCGCCGTTTCGGTATGCGTATCCGCTCGACCAATTGATCCGTGCTTTCAAGTATCGGGGGATACTTTCCTATGGACGTGTGCTCGGAAATCTGCTGGCGGATCGCTTGTCGGTGCGGCAGGCACCCATGCCTGAGCTGATCGTACCGGTGCCGCTCCATCCCCTGCGGCAGCGAGAGCGGGGGTTCAACCAGGCGAGCGAGCTGGCGAGGCCGATCAGCCAGCGCCTGAACGTGCAATTCGACGCGCGCCTGTGTCGACGCATCCGCGCGACCGCCGATCAAACCGAGCTCGATGCTCGTGCACGTCGTCGAAACGTGCGGCGTGCGTTCGAGGTGAGCGGCAGCATCCGCCTGCGACACGTCGCAGTGCTCGACGACGTGCTGACTACGGGCAGCACGGCCAATGAAATGGCGCGCGCGCTCAAGCGCGCCGGCGTCGAGACGGTGGAAATCTGGGCGGCAGCGCGCGCTCAGCCGGTGAACACGTAGTCCAGCAGTAGGCCGATGAACACCAGCATCCCGAAATAGTTGTTGTTGTTGAAGGCGCGAAAACACTCTTCGGGCTCGCGGCGACGGATCAGCCATTGCTGCCATGCGAAGCACAACGCTCCCGCCGCGAGGCCCGCCAGGTACCAGTGGCCGTAGTGCTTCTCACGCCCGACGAGCACCAGTGCGAACAGCACCATGAGCTGCATGACGCCGATCAGCATTCGGTCTGCATCCCCGAACAGGATCGCGCTCGACTTGATGCCGAGCCTCTTGTCGTCCTCGCGATCGACCATCGCGTAGAGCGTGTCGTAGACGCCGGCCCACAGCACCGCCGCGCAGAACATGACCCAGGCGATCTTCGGTACGGCTCCGGTCTGCGCGGCGAACACCATCGGCACCGCGATGCCGAACGCTGCGCCGAGATAGAACTGCGGCACCGGGAAGAAGCGCTTGAGGAACGGATAGCTCAAGGTGAGCGCGCCGCCGACGACTCCGTAGAGCTGTGCCAGTGGGTTCAATGTAAAGAGCAGCCCCACCGCGAGCAGGCACAGCACCAGGAAAAGCAGCAGTGCTTCGGCTGGCGTGACCCGTCGCGCCGCCAGCGGACGATCGCGGGTGCGCGACACGAATGGATCCAGGTCGCGGTCGGCGTAGTCGTTCATCACGCAGCCGGCCGAGCGCATGATCAGGGTGCCGAGCAGGAACACGATGAAGGTGCGCTCATCCGGGCGCGCATCACTCGCCACCCAGAAGGCCCACAACATCGGCCACATGAGCAGCCAGATGCCGATCGGCCGGTGCAGGCGCATGAGCAGCGCGTACTCACGCAGCGTCGCGTTCACGCGCGGCAGGGAGGAAATCAACGGCCACGAGCGCAACGACTGGCGCAATTGCAGAAAACGTGCGGCCGCGTTCATCCGATCTTTCCGTAAGCCTCGCCGTGTCCAACCCAACGCGCGATGAGCGGCGCTATGTTAGCGGCATGTTCGGCCAACATCAGCTCCGCGAGTTGTTGCACGCGGGGCAAGAGGTCGGCGTCGCGCATCAGGTCCGCCACGCGCATCTGCGCCAGGCCGGTCTGCCGGGTTCCAAGCAACTCGCCCGGGCCGCGCAGCTCCAGGTCCCGTCGTGCCACTTCGAATCCATCGTTGGTCTGGCGCATGACCGCGAGCCGCTCGCGTCCCAACTCGGAGAGCGGCGGTCGGTACAACAGGACGCAGCTGCTGGCGTGCGCGCCACGGCCGACCCGGCCACGCAGCTGATGGAGCTGTGCGAGACCCATGCGCTCGGAATTTTCGATCACCATGAGGCTCGCGTTGGGGACATCAACGCCCACCTCGATGACTGTGGTCGCGACCAGCAGCTGCAGTTCTCCCTTGCGGAAGCGCTCCATGGCGCCGTCCTTCTGCGCCGGCGTCATGCGTCCGTGAACGATGCCGACCCGAATGCCGGGCAGCGCTTCGGCCAGCGCCGCCGCGGTCTCTTCGGCAGCCTGGTAGGGAGTGGATTCGGATTCGTCGATCAGGGGGCAGACCCAGTAGACCTGGCGTCCCGCGACGCACGCGTCGCGAATCCGCGCGATGACTTCGTCGCGGCGGCTTTCGGGCAGCACGACTGTCTGCACGGCGGTTCTTCCGGGCGGCAGCTCATCGATCACCGAGACATCGAGGTCGGCGTAGGCCGTCATGGCGAGCGTTCGGGGAATCGGCGTCGCAGTCATGATGAGCTGGTGCGGATGGCTGCCGTCGCGCATTCCCTTGTCGCGCAGTTTCAATCGCTGGTGAACCCCAAAGCGATGTTGCTCGTCGACGATGGCCAATGCGAGCTTGTGGAACTGCACGCCTTCCTGGAACAACGCGTGAGTGCCGAGGACGACACGCGCGTCACCGGCGGCAACCGATTGCAAGGCACTCTCGCGTGCGCGACCTTGCACCTTGCCGGCCAGCAGAGTCACCTTGATGCGCAGCTCGCCAAACCAGCGCTCGAAGTTTCTCGCATGCTGTTCGGCCAGCAGTTCCGTAGGCGCCATCACGGCCGCTTGGCAACCGGCTTCGACGGCGTGCGCGGCAGCGAGTGCGGCAACGATCGTCTTGCCGCACCCAACGTCGCCCTGGATCAGGCGCAACATCGGTCGCGGTTCGACGCAGGTCGGCAGCGACTTCCTGGTAGGCGCGCCGCTGCGCTCGGGTGAGCTGGAATGGTAGAGCCGCCAGCAAGCGGTCGGCCAGCGCATGAGCGGGCAGTGCAACCGCCGGATCGGCACGGATTTCGCGTCGCAGGAGTTTCAGGCTGAGCTGATGCGCGAGCAATTCCTCGCAAGCGAGTCGCCTCTGTGCGGGATGCCTGACCGAAGTCAGCAGATCCAGGCGCGCATCGGGCGGCGGGCGGTGCACATAGTCGAGCGCCTCCATCAACTCGGGCCAGTGTGACTTCGCGAGCGCGGCCGCTGGCAACCAGTCACTCAAACCCTGCTGCCGTACCGCATCGAGCGCTTGCGCGGCAAGCCGGCGCAGACGCCCCTGCGCCACACCCTCGGTGCCCGGATAGATGGGTGTCAGCGCTTCCGCGAGGTCGTCGCCCGACGGGCCATCGAGCAGGCGGTACTCCGGGTGAACGATCTCGAGCCCGAGCGGGCCACGCCGCACTTCGCCGAAACAGCGCAACCGCGTTCCGCGAGCCAGCGACTCGTGCTGACGCTGATTGAAATGGAAAAAACGCAGCGTCAGAAAACCAGAACCATCTGCGACGCGTGACAGGAGCTGGCGCCTGCCGCGGAACACGACTTCGGTGAGCTGTACTTCGGCTTCGATGACGGCGCGAGCGCCCACGGTGAGCGTTCCGATCGGCACGATGCGGGTACGATCCTCGTAGCGCAACGGCAATAGGAACAGCAGATCCTGAACGGTAAAAACGCCCAGCCGCGCCAGGCGTCCAGCCAGCGCCTCTCCGACTCCGCGGAGCGTCGTGACCGGCCGTTGCTCGGGTGCCGTCAGTTCCCGAGATACAGAATGCATTCCATCTCGACCTGCGCGCCGCGCGGCAGGGCAGCGACGCCCACCGCGGCACGCGCGGGATATGGTTCTTTGAAGTAGCGCGCCATCACCTGGTTGACCACCGGGAAGTGCTTGAGGTCGGTGAGATACACGTTGAGCTTCACGGCCTGCGCGAGGCTCGCTCCTGCACCTTCGGCAATCGCCTTGAGATTCTCGAACACGCGCTCGATGTGAAGCTCGATCTCCCCGACGACCAACTCGCCGGTTGCGGGGTCGAACGGCACCTGGCCGGAGATGAACACCAGGTCACCCGCGCGCACGGCCTGCGAGTACGTGCCGATCGCCCGGGGTGCTTGGTCCGTATGAATGATGTGTCGAGGCATGGGATGAGACCTATGCAATCGTCCTTATCACCTTGAGTACGTCCGGCATGTTGCGAATCGTGCGCATCACCCGCGCGAGATGTTTGCGATCGCGCACCTGCAGCTCGAAGATCAGGCTCGAGGTATCGACATCGCGCTCGACGAGGGAGACGTGGTCGATATTGGTCTCCGTGCCCGCAATGCTCGCCGCCACCGCGGCCAGCACGCCCATGCGATTGGCAACCTCGACGCGGATCTCCGAGCTGAAAAGCCGATCGAGACCCTTCTCCCATGAGAGGGAGATCCACTTGTCGGGCTGCTTCCGATAGCCGGAGAGGTTGCCGCACGATTCGCGATGCACGACGACGCCGCGACCGCTGCTGAGATAGGCCATGACGGGGTCGTTCGGAATCGGGAAGCAGCAACGCGCGTAGGAGATCACCAGCCCCTCTGTTCCGGCGATGGCCAATGGCGCAGGCGTTGCGCTCTGCGTCGCCGGGTCGTCGATCGGCAGGAGGCGCCGCGCGATCAGGGGTGCGAGCCGCTCGCCGAGGCCGATCTTTTCATACAGGTCATCTGGGCTCTTCATGCCGAACTCCGTGAGCATGGGTTTCATCTGCTCATCGGCGACCTTCTTCAGCGTCAGCGAGAACTCCGCGAGCGACTGATTGAGCAGCCGCGCGGCCGAGCTCGATGGCTTCCTTGCGCTTCAGGCTCTTGAGATAGTGCCGTATGGCGGCGCGTGCTTTCGCGCTCACCACGAAATTGACCCACGCGGGGTTCGGTGCGGCCCCTTTCGCCGTGATGATCTCGACCGTCTGCCCGTTCCGCAGCGGGGTGCGCAGGGGCACCAGCCGCCGGTCGACCTTCGCGGCCACGCAGCGGTTGCCGACATCCGTATGCACTGCATACGCGAAATCCACCGCCGTAGCGCCGCGCGGCAAGCGCAGGATCTCGCCTCTCGGCGTGAACACGTACACCTTGTCGGGGAAAAGGTCTACTTTGACGCTCTCGAGGAACTCCTCCGAGTTGCCGCCCTCCTGCATCTGCATCAGCTGATTCAGCCATTCGCGCGCCCGATCGTGCTGGGTCCGGTCCGCTTTCTCCCCGGTCTTGTATTTCCAGTGCGCGGCGATACCGGACTCCGCCACGCGGTGCATGTCCTCGGTACGGATCTGCACCTCGATCGGCACGCCGTTGGGCCCGAACAATGTGGTGTGCAACGACTGATAGCCATTGATGCGCGGAATCGCGACGTAGTCCTTGAAGCGCCCGGGCATCGGCTTGTACACGCTGTGCACCAGACCGAGCGCGCGATAACTGGTATCGACGCTGTCGACGACGATGCGAACCCCGTAGACATCGACGATCTCGTTCAACGACACGCCCTTCTTGCGCATCTTGCGATACACGCTGTAGAGATGCTTTTCGCGCCCTTCAACCGTTGCCTTGATCCCGGCCTTCTCCAGCACCGAGCGCAGGTTATCCGCGATCTTGCCCACGAACTGCTTCTGGTTGCCGCGGGCACGCTTCAATTCCTTCTCGATCACGCGATAGCGCTGCGGATATAGCGCCCGGAAGCCAAGCTCCTCGAGCTCCAGCTTGATGCTGTAGAGGCCCAGGCGGTCGGCGATCGGCGCGTAGATGTCGAGCGTCTCGCGCGCAATCCCGCGCCGTTTCGGCAACGGCATCGCATCGAGCGTGCGCATGTTGTGGGTGCGGTCCGCGAGCTTCACCAGGATCACGCGGATGTCACGCACCATCGCGAGCAGCATCTTGCGGAAGCTCTCGGCCTGCGCTTCCTGGCGGCTCTTGAACTTGATCTGGTCGAGTTTCGTCACTCCATCGACCAGGTCGGCGACTTCGCGTCCGAACTGCTCGACCAGCTGTTCCATCGCGGTCGGCGTGTCTTCGATCACATCGTGCAGGATGGCCGCGATGATCGTCTCGGCATCGACGTGCAGGTCGGCCAGGATGTTTGCGGCCGCGATCGGATGCGAGATGTAGGGCTCGCCGGACAGGCGTTTCTGCCCCTTGTGCGCAGCGGCTCCGAACTCGTAGGCCTGTTGCACGCGCTCGACCTGGTCGGCCGGCAGGTAGTTCTCGAGCTTGGAAATGAGCTGATTGATGCCCAGGGCGCGCCTTCCGCCGGGCAGGAGACTGAGAATGGAAGAGGCGTAATCCATGGGAAAACAAGCGCTCGGAACCGCTGTTGATCCCATTCTGTGGGCGAATCGAACCGAGTTCAAAGCCCAAAAGAAAAGGGGCCAGACCGGCGGTCTGACCCCACTTCTATATCAGGACCCGGCCGAGCGTGATGGATTAGTGCCGGCCGGAGGGAATCCGTTCAGTCGCCCAGGCCGAGTTGCGGCGCCCGGAAGTCGGTCGGGAGCTCCATGTCGGGAATGGTCGGCTCGGGTGGCGCTTCCTGTTCCTCGAGCAGCTCGGGGCCGATGTTACCCGCCGCGATCTCGCGCAGCGCGACCACGGTCGGCTTGTCGTTTTCCCAGTCGAGGGTGGGCTCAGCGCCGTTGGCGAGGCGCCGCGCACGCTTGGCGGCAACCAGCACCAGCTGAAAGAGGTTCTCGACGTTTTCCAGGCAATCTTCGACAGTGATTCGCGCCATGTATGAGCCTCGGCAGGGTTTGGGGCGGGGCCCCTAAAAAGGGCGGCAAGTCTACAGCAGGATCAGCTCTTCATGCCAGCAGAGCCGCCGTGATGGCCTTGAGTTCCGGGCGGTCCGAACGCAGCGTTTGTCCTTGGCCGGCAATGATTTTCTTCAGGTCGACCAGGGCATGGTCGAAGTCGTCGTTCACGATCACGTAGTGGAATTCGCGCCAATGGGTCATGTCCGCGACCGCGTCTTGCAGCCGCCGCGCGATGACTTCATCGGTATCCGTGCCGCGACTGCGCAGACGCTGTTCGAGAGCGGCCCGCGAGGGCGGCAGAATGAATATTGAGGTGCATTCGGGCAGTGCCCTGCGTACCTGGGCGCACCCTGCCAGTCGATCTCCAGGATCAGGTCCTCGACCTCGCGCCAGCGATTCCTCGACCTGTCGTCGCGGCGTGCCGTAGTAGTTGTCGAACACCTGCGCGTGCTCGAGGAATCGCCCGCGCGCGACCATGCGCTGGAATTCGTCGCGCGAGACGAAGTAGTAGTCGCGACCGTGGACTTCAGTGGGACGTTGCGGGCGGGTGGTATAGGAGATCGAGAACCTAAGCGACGGGTCGCGCTCCATCAGCGCACGCACCAGCGAGGTCTTTCCAGCTCCCGAAGGCGCTGCGCATACAAACAGGCGGCCACGCTGGGCCTGTCTTGAATTTCCGGTCGAGGATGAAGTCGATGACATCGGGACCCGGAGCGGCGAAGTCGCGTCGCGAGATTACCCGATGTAGCGACGCGGTGGGTGGGCCTGCCTTGGCCACTAATCCCACCGCGCCGAGTCTTGATTTTTCAGGCGCAGGTTTCTGGCTGGCTGTTTCGTCTTAGTGGCGAGCGGTCCACGTCCAGCGTCCGCGTCGCCGGGCGACCAGGAGGGCAAGGAGAGCCGGGAAGCAGTTCGGCACCGCCCAAGGCGCCCCGCCACCGCCGCCACCACCGCCGCCACCACCACCGCTGCCGCTTGAGACGACGAGGCTCACCGCGGAGCCGCTCGCCACACTCGTGCCGGCCGCCGGGTTCTGGCTGATGACGCTGCCGGATGCGACCGTGCTGCTCGACTGCTGCGTGACGCCCCCTACCGTGAGACCGGCACCGGTGATGGCGCTGGTGGCGGCCGCCTGCGTCATGCCCGCCACGTTCGGCACCGCGATGCTTGTCGGGGCGCTACAACGAGCGAACGTGGCGAACTCATCGGTCGCGTTCCGGTTGGTGACTCGGACCCCCACCTCATGGTTGTTGCAGTCCGCGATCGTGGAAGGCACGGTCAGGAGGTACTCGTTCTTCAGCCGATCGGCGATGCTGGTGTAGGCCGCTGCGATTTCAGCAGTGGTTGGCGCAGCGATGTATTCGCCACCGGTCAGTCTCGGCAGACGTGTGCAAAAGCGCGGTGTTCCTGGTGTCGGTTACGCCGATCGTAAAGATCGGAATGCTGTTGGCGAGGGCGCTGTCGACCACAGCGCTCTCCGGCGTCGTCGAGGCGTTCTCGATCCCATCGGTGACCATGATGATCGCTTTCGGTCCAGGCGGGAGCGTCACAGAGGGTGGAGGCGTGATGAATTGATTGAGTGAGACATTGAGGGCGTCCATCAGGTTGGTCGTACCCTCCGCATAGGGCGCCATGAGAGCACTCATCAATGCGGACCGGGCCGCACCACCGGAGTCAATCTCGACGAACGGCTGCACCACTGTAGGTCCAGCAGTACCACTGAACTTGACGATCGCTGCGAAGTCGCCCTCGCGCATTGCATTGATGAAGTCCGATCACCGCATTCTGCATGGCGGCGAGCGCGGCGACCTGCACGCTCAAGCTATAGTCCAAGGCGAAGACTACCGAGACCTTCTGACTCAGATCCTGGCTCGGCGGCTGCGTGAAGGTGAAGGGCACCGGGCCGCTCGGGTTGCTCGGGGTCTGTCGAACTCCACCATGAAATTGGTATCGGCCAGGTTTCCTACCGGATTTCCCGCCGAGTCGGTGACTGTCACGAATACCTGGATCGGATCCGGGCTCGTGCCCGGCTCGACGCGAAGAGTGACTGCTGCCCGCGCGGGGCTCACAAAAAATGCGGCCGCCAGGAGCAGCACTACCGGAAGCCAGCGTGTCAGTTGTGCTGCCATTGTCGTGCGGGCATGAAAACAAGGTCGCAGAGATGGTTCGAGCATAGGAGTATTTCTGATTCTCTAATCGATGTAGTTATTGGTGATCCCCACGCATATTTAATACCGGGAAGCCGGAACATGCGTCACAAGGATTGTGTGACGCACGTCACTGTTCAGCGGCAAATCCGGCACGAACCGGCGCTTTATGGTGAATGAGTGGGCGCGCCTGGTTGTCTGCGGCAGCTATTCGACGTTCTGCACCTGCTCGCGCATCTGCTCAATGATCACTTTCATGTCAACAGCGGCGCGCGTCGTTTCCGCATCCTGAGACTTCGATGAGAGCGTGTTGGCCTCGCGGTTGAGCTCCTGCATCAGGAAATCGAGCCGCCGACCCGCCGGCTCCTCGCCATCCAGCGATTTGCGAATTTCCGTGATGTGGCTGCGCAACCGATCGAGCTCCTCATCGACGTCCATTTTCTGCGCGAGGATCACGAGCTCCTGCTCCAGCCGTTCCGCATCGGGCTCCGCGCCGAGCTGCGCGATGCGTTCCGTCAGTCGTGCGCGGATGCGTGCGCGCACCTCGGGCAGGCGTGCGATCACTGCGGCGACGAGCTTGAGCAGCAGGTCGCAGCGCTGCAGCAGCATGTCGCGGATGCGTTCACCCTCGCGCGCGCGTGCATCGGTCAGCGCCTTGAGACCATCCGCAAGCGCGGCCTGTGCGGCAGAGAGGAGCGGCGTGACATCGCGCCCCTGATCCTGCACAACGCCGGGCCAGCGCAACAGATCGATCGGATTGATCGGGCGCTGCGAGTTCTCCGGCGAGATCGGCCAGCTCACGTGCGCGGGCTGAGCAGTCTCTCGGCCAATGCACGGTTGATCTCGATCTCGCCTGCGGTTTCTGCGGCAGCACGAAAGTTGAGCGTGCAGTCCACTTTTCCACGGCGCACGACGGAGGCGATCGTCTGGCGGAACTCACCCTCTGCCGCGCGCAGATCCTCGGGCAACCGGCAGCTCACTTCGAGATAGCGGTGATTGACGGTGCGCAGCTCCCAGGTGAGCGTGCCCCAGGAGCCCGACTGCTCGCGCCGGGCAAAGCCCGTCATGCTGCGGATCATGTTGATTTGGTGCTATAAAGCCGCGCCGAAGTCTAGCAGACCGGGGTGTGCGTTGCGGGTCGAGTACGCGGAGCTGAGTCTCGTCGGCCATCGCGAAGACAATCAGGATCGTGTCTCGGTCGCGGTAGGCGAACACGCTGCATTCCTGCTCGTGATCGATGGCATGGGTGGGCATGCGGAAGGCGCCCGCGCCGCCGAGACGGCGCTCAAGTCCATGCTCGAAAGCTTCTGGCACACGCCTCACCCGATCTTCGATCCGCTGGGTTTTCTGCACCTGACGCTGGGCAAGGCACATGAGGATGTCGTCGCGCTGGGGACGAGCCTGAGCATGGAGGTGCGCCCGCGCGCGACCTGTGCCGTGTGCCTCGTGCAGCAGGGCGCTTCGTACTGGGGGCACGTCGGTGACAGTCGCGTGTACCAGATTCGCGGCGGACAGGTGCGCACGCGCACGCGCGATCACAGTCATGTCGAACAGCTCTTGCGCGATGGTGTGATCACGGAAGAGGAAGTAGTCGGTCACCCAATGCGCAATTTTGTCGAATGCTGCCTGGGCGGAGACGCCGCGCTGCCGGACATGACGATCAGCCGCCGCAAGCCGCTCGTCTTGGAAGACGTGCTGCTGCTATGCACTGATGGGGTCTGGGCGAATCTAAGGGACACGGACATCGGTGCCTTCTATCCACCGGACAACGGCGACCTGCGTGCCGCCCTGCAGGCGCTCGGCGATCGTGCTGTGCAGGCGTCCTCACCCTACAGCGACAACACCACAGCGGCGGCGCTGCGCTGGCTGGGGCAGTAATCGTGCGGCCGAGTGGACGCGCACCCGACGAACTGCGAGCTGTGCACATCACGCGCCGCTTCACGCGCCATGCTGAAGGCTCGGTGCTCATCGCGTTCGGTGACACGCGCGTGCTGTGCACCGCGAGCGTCGAGGAATCGGTGCCGCCGTTTCTGCGTGGTGCAGGTCAGGGGTGGATCACCGCAGAGTACGGCATGCTGCCGCGCTCCACGCATACGCGCACCGCGCGTGAGGCGGCCAAGGGCAAACAGACGGGGCGCACGCAGGAAATTCAGCGACTCATCGGCCGGTCATTGCGCGCAGTCGCTGATCTGCGCGCGCTCGGGGAGCGGACCATCACGATCGACTGTGACGTTCTGCAGGCTGACGGCGGAACGCGGACCGCTGCCATCACGGGCGGCTACGTCGCCCTCGCCGATGCGATCGAGGCGCTGATGCGCCGCCGGGTGCTCACGAGCAGCCCCTTGCATGGGCAGGTGGCGGCGGTTTCCGTCGGCATCTGCGGGGGCGTGCCGGTGCTCGATCTCGACTACGCCGAGGATTCGGAAGCCGAGACGGACATGAATGTCGTCATGAACAACGGTGGCGCGTTCATCGAGGTGCAGGGCACGGCCGAAGGTCATGCGTTCCGACGCAATGAGCTCGACGCGCTGCTCAACCTCGCCGCGCAAGGTATTGGCCAGCTGCTCGCCCGTCAGCTGCAGGCACTTTCCGACTGAGAGATTTCGCGATGCGTGTGGTACTCGCGACCGGCAATCCCGGGAAACTGCGCGAGCTGCAGGCTTTGCTCGCGGGCAGCGCCGTGCAGCTCGTTGCGCAGTCAGAGCTCGGCATTGGCGTCGCGGAAGAGACCGGGCTGACATTCGTCGAGAACGCGATCATCAAGGCTCGACATGCGGCATCGCAGTCAGGGCTCGCCGCGATCGCGGATGATTCCGGGCTCGAAGTGGACGCACTCGATGGCCGACCCGGCGTGCATTCGGCCCGATATGCCGGGCGCGAGGCCGGTGATGGCGAAAACAATGCGCGACTTCTCTCCGAGCTTGCCCATCGTCACTCCTGCAAAGCGCACCGCGCGCTACCGATGCGTGCTGGTCCTGCTGCGATCGGCGAATGATCCGGCACCGCTCGTCTGCGAGGGTGTGTGGGAGGGGCGCATCACCAGATTCTCCGTCGGGTGAAAACGGCTTCGGCTACGACCCGCTGTTCCTGGTCGATGATCTCGACATGACGGCAGCGCAGTTGTCTCCGGAGCTCAAGAATCAGCTCAGCCATCGCGGGCAGGCGCTTGCGAAAACTGGTCGCGGCGATCATGCACGGCAATGCGGTGGCGCGGCAGCTAGCTAGAATGGCATCCATGGCGCTGTTGCAGAACCCACCTCTCTCGGTCTACGTGCACCTGCCCTGGTGTGTGCGCAAGTGTCCGTATTGCGATTTCAATTCATACGCGATCGACAACGTGCTGCCCGAGAAGCGCTACGTCGCGGCCCTGGACCGCGATCTCGAGTCACCAGGCTGAATGGGTGCGTCGGCCGAGCAGGTGCAAAGCATCTTCTTCGGGGGCGGAACGCCGAGCCTGTTCTCGCCGGCTGCGATCGGCGAGATCGTGGCTTCGATCCGAACGCGACTCACACTGGAGCTGACCGCCGAGATCACGCTCGAAGCGAATCCCGGGACCATCGAGCGCGGTCGCTTTGCGGAATACCGTGCGGCCGGCGTAAACCGAGTCTCATTGGGCGGCCAGAGCTTCAACGAGCAGCACCTGAAGCTGCTGGGGCGTATTCACTCCTCTCGCGAGACTCGCGATGCCGCGGCAGGAGCTGCACGCCGCGGGGCTCGAGAACTTCAATATCGATCTGATGTACGGACTGCCGCAGCAAGCCGTTGGCGCCGCGCTCGATGATGTTCGGGCCGCGCTCGCGCTACAGCCGCAGCACATTTCGCATTACCAGCTCACGCTGGAGCCGGGAACGGTCTTCTTTCACCGCCCGCCGCGCATTGCCGAGCGAGGAGGACACCTGGCAGATGCAGCTCGAATGTCAGCAGGCACTGGCGGCCAGCGGCTTCGTGCAGTACGAGATCTCCGCATACGCGCGTGAGAATCGACGCTGTATTCACAATCTCAACTACTGGCAGTTCGGCGACTACCTGGGAATTGGCGCCGGCGCGCATGGAAAGCTCACTGATAGCGACAGCGGGTTGATCGCGCGCACTGCTCGGGTCCGCCAGCCGCGGCAGTACCTCGAATCCATCGAGGCGGGAGCAACAGCGCTCACGCGCGTGGCGATTCCCGCCGCCGACCTTCCTTTCGAATTCATGCTCAATGCGCTGCGGCTGCCGAGTGGGTTCACGAGCCAACAGTTCGAATCAAGGACGGGCTGAACCGATGGACTCGATCCGCCAGATCCTGGAGGAGGCGTCGAAGCGTGGCCTGATGGAAGCGACGGACGTCCTCGGCAGGCTACCGACCGACCGAACTCGGCCTGCGGTTCCTCAACGACCTGCAGGGGATGTTCTTGCCAACGCGTTCAGCTTCGAGTCGGCGCGAGTTCCGTGCCACAAGTTGTAAATCTTCTGTGATCAGACACTTACTGTTATGCACAGCGCCGGCCGGGCTGTGACGGAGAGCACGTTGCGCGGGCCTTCGCGCATGAGGGTAGCCGCAAGCTATTCGTCGTAACTCACTGAGCATAGAAGCAAAAACACCTTGATTATTTTTTAGCCAATCCAACGGCGCGTAGGCGCTTTCTGCGCCGACTTTGGACGCGGCGCCGGTTCGTCCACAGAGTTGTCCACAAGTTTTGTGGATAATGGAAGAAATTCAAACCGCTGCAGTCGCTAACAGCAGCTAGCTGAGGTCATCGATCAGCGGGACGCTTCAACTATCGAGCCTGATTGAAGATTCCGCCCCAGCGCAGAGCGGCACAATCGCGCTGCATTCACGCTCTTGTACGCCCTGCGCACCATCGCTACACTGCGCGCCCTCTTTTTTTCAGCAGATCGGGCCGCATAACGAGGCGCTACGGACCCGCGTCGAGGCGAAATCCAATGAAACCGTCGATTCATCCCGAATACAAAGACATCACCGTGACGTGCAGCTGCGGCAACACCTTCGCCACCCGCTCGACGCTCGGCCACGATCTGCAGATCGAGGTGTGCTCGAACTGCCATCCTTTCTATACCGGCAAGCAAAAGATCGTCGACACGGGCGGACGGGTCGACAAGTTTCGCAAGAAGTACGGTATGGGCGCCCGCTGAAGCGGCCCAGTTCCGCAGTGAATCTCAAAGGGCGCCCTGGTGGCGCCCTTCGCGTTTCCGGCGGGCGGCAAACTTTACAAAGCAACCGGAACTCCTTGTCCGCGCGTCGGATCGTAGCTATAACGCGCCATCTTCAAACGACCTCCCTGAGGTCTCCATGACCAGGTCCATCGCGTTAGTCAGCACCGTTCTGGTGGGCTGCGCCGTGCTTGTCGCAGGCTGCGCACGCAACCCGGTCACGGGTAACACCGATGTCACCATGGTGTCCGAGAAGGGTGAGATCGAGCAGGGCCGCAAGGCGCACGAGCAGGTCATCAAGTTCTACGGCGTCTACGAGGATCAGGCGCTGCAGGATTACATCAACGAAGTGGGCCAGAAACTGGCGCACGCCAGCCAGCGGCCCGAACTGGAGTGGCATTTCACGATCGTCGACAGCCAGGAGATCAACGCCTTCGCGCTTCCGGGCGGATACATCTATATCACCCGCGGGATCCTCGCCTACTTGAACAACGAAGCTGAGCTCGCCGCAGTGCTGGGGCACGAGATCGGGCACGTATGCGCGCGTCACCAGGTGCGCCAGCAGACAAACCAGACGCTGGCGGGAATCCTGGGTGCCGGCGCGGCGATTTTCACCGGGAGCGCCGCAGTCGCCGATCTCGCCAACATCGGTGGCCAGGCGCTGTTGAGCGGCTACGGCCGCGACATGGAGCTCGAAGCAGACCATCTGGGGGCGCAGTACATCGGCAAGACGGGCTACGACCCACAGGCGATGATCGGCGTGATCGGCGTGCTCAAGAACCAGGAGGTTTACGAACTCGATCGCGCACGCCAGGAAGGACGTGAGCCACGTATCTATCACGGTGTGTTTGCGAGCCATCCTTCGGCGGACCAACGTCTACAGCAGGCGGTCGCCGGCTCCAAGGAGAGTGCAGTCACTGCCGCCGCCAACCCGCGCGTCGGCGCCGAGGACTATCTGCACCACATTGAAGGGCTGCCCTTCGGCACCAGTCGGCAGCAAGGGATCGTGCGCGATAACCGTTTCTATCATGCGGGTCTCGGCATCACGATCGCATTTCCAAAAGACTGGGTGGTCGAGAATCAGCAGAACCGCCTGCTGGTGCACAGCCGACCGAACGATGCGCTGATGCAGATGACCGCGGACCGCAGGCCGGAGAAGCTGAGCCCGCGCGAATACCTGCAGAAGAATCTTGGATCGCGCGCGCTCACCGGCGGCGAAGAACTCAACTTCGGCGGCATGGAAGGCTATACGATGATTGCCAAGTCGGGCTCGCCGCTCGACGGCGGCAGGGGGCCAGTGCGCTACGTGGCCGTGTACAAGGACAAGCTGGTCTATATTTTTGCCGCGTCCAGCCGCTCGAGCCAGGACTCGATTCCACAACACGATCGTATTTTCCTGTCGACCGTGCAGACACTGCGCGCTCTCAAGCCGAGTGAGTTCCCGCTCACCGAACCGTTTCGAGTTCACGTCGTGAAGGCACCGCAAGGTGCGACCATGACGCAACTCGCGCAGGGCTCGCCGCTGCAGAAGGACCCGGTGCAGATGCTGCGCCTGATCAATGATCTGTATCCGAACAAGGAACCGGCGCCGGGCAAGCCGGTGAAGATCATCGACTGAGTCACCTCGGCGCCCGCTGAAACATGCGGATTCGCGCCGTGCCGGGAGGGTACGGTGTCGGCTGCAACGCCTTGATCGGACGCACTGTCCGTGTCAGTCTGCATGCCCCGCGAACACCCCGCCGCCGGCAGAGATTTGAGCGTCAATGAGTGGCAAGAAGTTTGAGCTGACCAACCTCGCCACCGGACAGAAATCCGAACTCGACGCAATTTCCGGCACCATGGGACCGGACGTGCTCAACGTCGCTACGCTGACCCGCGACCAGGGCGTGTTCACGTTCGATCCCGGATACATGGTGACCGCGAGCTGCGAGAGCCGCATCACCTATATCGACGGCGAAGAGGGCGTGCTGCTGTACCGCGGCTACCCGGTGGAGCAGCTCGCCGAAAAGAGCAATTTCCTCGAGGTCGCCTACCTGCTGCTGCTGGGCGATCTGCCGACCCAGAAGCAGCTCAGCGAGTTCACGCATTCGATCTGCTACCACACGATGATCAACGAAGCGCTGCTGCGCTTCTTCAATGGTTTTCACTACAACGCGCATCCGATGGCGATGGTGTCGGCGGTGGTGGCGTCCATGTCGGCGTTCTACCACGACTCCATGGACATCAGTAATGCGCGTCACCGTGAGATTTTCGCCCATCGCATCATTGCCAAGCTTCCGACCATCGCGGCGGCCGCCTACAAACATTCGCTCGGCCAGCCGTTCGTCTACCCGCGCAACGACCTGGACTACTGCAGCAATCTGCTGAACATGTTCTTCGCAGTACCCTGCGAGGCATATCACGTCGATCCGGTTGCAGCCCAGGCGCTCGACCTGCTGTTCATACTGCATGCGGATCACGAGCAGAACGCGAGCACGTCGACCGTGCGCCTGGCAGGCAGTACCGGCGCCAATCCATACGCGGCGATCTCGGCGGGAATATCCGCGCTGTGGGGACCGGCACACGGTGGCGCGAACGAGGCCGTGCTCGCGATGCTCGAGCAGATCGGTACCGCCGACAATATTCCGAAGTTCGTGGCCATGGCGAAGGACAAGAACAGCAATTTCCGCCTGATGGGCTTCGGCCATCGCGTCTACAAGAACTTCGATCCGCGCGCCAAGATCATCCGCGAGATGTGCCACCGGGTGCTGGCGCGCATGGGAAGGCCTGACAATCCACTGTTCGAGCTCGCACTGAGACTCGAGGAGATCGCGCTGAAGGATGAGTACTTCATCGCGCGCAAGCTCTATCCCGAATGTCGATTTCTACTCCGGGATCATCTACAGCGCGCTCGGGATACCGCGCTCGATGTTCACGGTGATGTTCGCGATTGCGCGCACCGTGGGCTGGGTCGCGCATTGGCAGGAAATGATTTCGGACCCGGGCATGCGCATCGGCAGGCCGCGACAGCTCTATACCGGGCCGACGCGCCGCGACTACCGGGACATCGCCAGGCGCTAGAGGTACCAGGTTCGGTTGCATCACTTTGTTGCATAACCCAAATGCTGCACGCGGGTTATGCAACAAAGTTATGCAACCGAACCTGGTACCTCTTCGATCAGGGCCCGCAGCTCCGCATGGCTGGCGCGACGCATTGGCCGTCCGTCGACCGGACTGAAGGGGGCCTGGCGAATGCCGTCACGCGGGAAGACCGTTGCATCGATGGTGTGAGCGCCCGCCTCGAAGCGCACAGCCGGGAAATTCACGCTGCGATCGGTGAACATCTTCACCCTGCGTTCGACCAGCTCGTGCGGGATGCCAACGTCCATGAGCTTGAGCGTTACCGCTTCGGCGCGGTCCGCGAACAGGTGCAGATCGACGTCCGCGTGTTCGGTGGCGGTTCCGGCGAGAACCGGCCCGACGAGTCGCGGTTCGAACTCCTGCAGCAGCTGCATGGCGAGCAGCGCTGCGCAGCGCTGGTCGCGCAGAGACTGCGAATGCGTATCGGCGGCGAACAGGCGCTGATACTCGACCAGCGCCGCCTCGATTTCCGTGTTCTTCGGCAGCGTCGCGCCGTCAGTGACGCCGAAGCGCTCGGCCGCCTTGCGCTTGGCGAGCAGGTAGTCGTCGATGCCGTGCTCGCTCATGATGCGCGCCGCTTCCTGCGCGATCGCGCGGCGCAGCTGTTCGACACGGGTTGCGGCTCTGCTCACGGCTGCCTGGTGGCGCCTCCTTCAGAACAGGGGCTCATCGGAGTCCTTGGGCTGGTCACGGCTTGCTGACTGGCCGCGCGCGAAGGAATCCGAGGAATCCGGCAGGTGACCTTCCATGAAGGTCTCGAACACCGCGCTCGGATCGTCGGCGCTCGCCAGCAGGCCGGTCTCGGGGGAAATCTTCACGGTCACCAAACCATCCGGAGCCGGAATCAGGGCTTCAGGTGTATCACGCAATGCCTGGCGCATGAAGTGCACCCACACTGGCACTGCGGTGCGACCGCCTTCCTCGCCGGCACCGAGGGAGGCCTCCTGATCGAATCCAACCCACACCGCAGCCACCAGCCGCGCGTTGAAACCGCAGAACCAGGCGTCGTGATGATCGTTGGTGGTGCCCGTCTTGCCCGCAAGGTCGTCGCGCCCCAGGGCGAGCGCGCGCCGCCCGGTGCCGCGACGGATCACGTCTCGCATCATGTCGGTCAGCAGATACGCGTTCTGGCTGCTGATGGCGCGCGGCGCAACCTGCGCAGCGGGCAGCTTGCCGCGCCCGCCACGAATCGCATCGGCGATCTCCAGCGCCTCCGCGCTGCCGCCGCTCGGCAGTCGTAGCTGGGCCGCCTCAATGGCGCAATCGCTGCAGGCCATCGCGGGCGCGGCGTCATAGAGCGCCTTTCCGTAGGCATCCTCGATGCGCTCCAGATAGTACGGCTGCACGTGAAAGCCGCCGTTGGCGAAAGTCGCGAAGCCAGCGGCGAGTTCGGCTGGCGTGAGCTGCAGGCTCCCCAAGGCCAGCGTCAGATCGTCCGGCAGCGCGGCGCGCTGAAAGCCGAAGCGCTGCAGATAGTCCATCGTGTAAGGGATCCCCATGGCGCGCATCAGCCGCACGGAGACGAGATTTCGTGAGCGGACCAGCGCCTCGCGCAGGCGGGTGGGCCCATAAAACTCGCCCGTGCTGTTTTCCGGTCGCCAGGTATCTTCGGCCGCGGTGTCTTCGAAGACGACCGGCGCATCCATCACGATCGAGGACGGAGTGAAGCCATTTTCCAGCGCCGCCGAATAGATGAAGGGCTTGAAGGCGGAACCCGGTTGCCGCCGCGCCTGCATGACGCGGTTGAACTTGCTGACGAAGAAATCGAAGCCGCCATCGAGCGCCACGATGGCACCGTCGCGCGGATCCTCCGCTACGAGTGCCCCCTGTGCCGCGGGCACTTGGGCGAGCTGTGCCGTGTTGCCGAGGCGGATCACATACACGATGTCGCCGACAGCGAGCACATCGCTCGCACGCTTCGGCTCCGGGCCGACACCACTGTCTGCCGCGGCACGTGCCCAGGCGATTCCTGGCCAATCGATCTGCGCCGAGCGTCCATCCTTCAGCACGACACGCGCCGCGCGCTCGGCAACGTCCACGACCAGAGCGGGTTGCAGCACGTTGATGGCGGCATGCTCTTCGAGCGCCGTCAGCAACTCTGCGGGTGCCGCGCCGGGTCGGATCGGCACGCGCGCGATGGGTCCGCGATATCCGTGCCGACGGTCGTATTCGATCAGACCCAGGCGCAGTGCGGAATTCGCCGCCTGCTGCAGGCGACTGTCGATGGTCGTGAAGACGCGATAGCCGGCTGTGTAGGTGTCCTCGCCCAGCCGGTTGAAGAGATCCGCACGCGCCATTTCCGCGACGTACGGTGCTTCCACTTCGGTGGCCGGTCCATGCAGCACCGATTCCATCGGCGCCGCGCTCGCCGCTTCGTACTCGTTGCGGTCGATCTGCCCGACTTCGAGCATGCGCCGCAGAACGTACAGGCGACGCAGCTTCGCGCGCTCCACGTTCGCGACCGGATTGTCGCGCGAGGGTGCGCGCGGCAGACCGGCGATGGTGGCCGTTTCCGCGAGCGTCAACTGGTCGAGCGACTTGCCGAAATACACCTCTGCCGCGGCCGACACGCCGTACGCACGCTGCCCGAGGAAGATCTTGTTGAGATAAAGAGTCAGGATCTCCGGCTTGGTGAATTCGTGCTCGATGCGGAAGGACAGGAAGATCTCTTTCAGCTTGCGGTCGAAGCGCCGTTCCGGTGTCAGGAACATGTTGCGTGCGAGCTGCATGGTGATCGTGCCACCGCCCTGGCTCGGCTGGCCGGAGAGCAGGTTGACGAGGGTCGCCCGCAACAGCCCGGCATAGTCGACGCCGTGATGCTTGAAGAAGCGATCATCCTCGGCGGCCAGAAATGCCTGCTGGACGCGCAACGGGATGTTTTCGTACGAGGCCGGTATGCGCCGATACTCGCCGATCTGCGCGATCAGGCGCCCGTCGCGACTGAAGACTCTGCAGGGGCACCTGCAGACGCACATCGCGCAACGTCCCGACGTCGGGAATCGCCGGGGCCAGGAACACATAGCTGCAGAGCGCCGCATAGCCCACAGCCGCAGCCGCCAGCAGGAGCGTGGCGAAAACAGAATAAGCAATGTGCAGGTAACGTTGATTCACAGGAAGGGACTCTAAGTTCTTGCTTTAGCGAAGGCAGTTATGCATATTACCTTGAGATCAGGGGGGCTGACTGTAGAGCGAACGAAGAGCCACCGGTCAACGGGATCTGACTGACGATAACGGGAAAGCCGGACGAAAAAGTATCCGATTTTTTTCGGCCAATTCATCCAGCATTCGTTCCGGCTCGTTTGCACGTTCCGCCAGGAACCTTCCCGCCACTGCGGCTTTGCGTTCGGACCAGGGCCGATAAGTTATGTTGCATTTGTGGGCGACGCCGCACGGTTGTCAGAGCACCGATCGGCGTCGCGGAATCGAGATCGCGCGGTCATTGTGTGAATGTAGTCACGCTCGATTTAACAGTTCACTGCTATAACTTTGCCCGCTTTTTTGCTCCCGGCTTTGCGTTTGGCCACTTAATGCGCTGAATCAACAAGGGAAATTGCCGTGCTGTTTGGTCCGAAATATCGCCCGCTCCTGGGCCTCGACATAACGACCTCCTCGGTGAAGCTCATCGAGCTCAGCATGAGCGGTGGGCAACATCGGGTCGAGTCGTACGCCGCTGAGCCGACACCGCACAACGCGATCAACGAAAAAGCGATCGTCGATGCGGACGCCGTCGGTGAAGCCATACGTCGCGCCGTCAAACGCTCCGGCGCGAAGAGCCGCGAAGCCGCGATTGCGATCAGCGGCGATGCGGCGATCACCAAGGTCATCCAGATGCCGAAGACACTCGGCGAGAACGAGCTGGAAGGCCAGGTCGAGATGCAGGCCGACCAGTACATTCCGTTCCCGATGGAGGAAGTGAGCTACGACTTCCAGCGCATCGGCCCATCGGAGAAAGACCCCGAGATGCTGGACGTGCTGCTGGTCGCGACGCGCACCGAGAACGTCGAGCAGCGCGTAGCCGCCGTGCAGGCGGCAGGGCTCACCGCCCGCATCGTGGACGTCGAAGCCTTCGCGCTGGAGAACGCCTGCAAACTGCTGGTGCACCAGATGCCCGACGGCGGCATCGACCGGACGATTGCGGTCATCGATTTCGGTGCGAGCAGCACCACCTTCAGCGTCCTGAAGGATCTCAAAGTCATCTACACGCGCGATTTCGCCTTCGGCGGGCAGCAGCTCACCGAGGAGATCATGCGCACCTACGGACTCTCGATGGAGGAAGCCGGTCGCGCCAAGAAGGAAGGCGGCCTGCCGAGCAACTACCAGCCCGAAGTGCTCGATCCGTTCATCGACGACATGACGCAGCAGGTCAGCCGGTCGCTGCAGTTCTACCTCGCTTCGGGCAGCGGCCGCGAGCAGCCGGAAAAGATCATCGTGTGCGGCGGCTGCGCCAACATCGCCGGCGTCGACGACGTGATCGCAAGCCGGGTTGGAATTCCTGCTGAGCGCGGCGATCCGCTCGGCCAGATGAAACTGTCCTCCCGCGCCAAGGCGCAGGCGGTCAAGAAGGACGCCACCGCGTTGCTCACGGCCTGTGGGCTCGCATTGCGGAGCTTCGACTGATGCCAAGAATCAACCTACTGCCGTGGCGCGCCGAAGAGCGCAAGAAGCGCCAACGCGAATTTGCATTCGCTGCGATCGGGGCAGTGGTAGCCGCTGGCGCGGTCGCGCTGCTGCTGTCGCTCGTCATGTCCAACCGGATCGACCAGCAGAACGAGAAGAATCAGCTGCTGAAGGACGAGATCGCCAAGCTCGACAAGCAGATCACTGAGATTCACGGTCTCGAGAACCAGAAGCAACGCCTGATCGCGCGCATGGAGATCATCCAGAAGCTGCAGCGCTCGCGTCCCGAGGTCGTGCACCTCTTTGACCAGCTGGTGCGCACGCTCCCGGACGGCGTGTATCTCACCTCCGTGAAGCAGACCGACAAACGCCTCGAGCTCAAGGGCATGGCGCAGTCGAGCACGCGGGTGTCGGCATTCATGCGCAACATCGATGACTCGGAGTGGCTGGACAAGCCCGAACTCGAAGTCGTCGAAACCAAGAAGGATGCGGCACTCGGCAGTGAGTTCACGCTGTTCGCCAACCAGGTCGGCGTGCAGCTTCCCGGGGAGGGTGAGTAATGAACCTTCTCGAAGAACTCCGCGGGCTCGACAAGCGTGATATCGGCCGCTGGCCGGCGGTGTTTCGCTGGGGCCTGATCGGCCTCATCTTCGTGGTGGTGGCGCTGTTTGCGGCCTACTACTTCGTCTGGCAGAACCAGCGCCCGGAACTGTTGCGCGCGCAGCAGGAAGAACAGGAGCTGCGCCAGACCTTTGAACAGAAGCAGCGCAAGGCCGCCAATTTCGAAGCGTACAAGGAGCAGCTCAAGGATATGGAGCGCTCATTCGGCGCCATGCTGCGCCAGCTCCCCGGTAAGACCGAGGTGCCGAGCTTGCTGGTCGATATCTCGCAGACCGGTCTTGCCGCCGGCCTGCAGGAGAAGCTGTTTCAGCCGGCGGGCGAAGTGCGCAGGGACTTCTACGCCGAGCTGCCGATCAAGATCCGCCTGACGGGCAGCTATCACCAGCTCGGCAATTTCGTGAGTGGCATCGCTGCGCTGCCACGTATCGTTACGTTACATGACATCGAGATCAAGCCCGAGAGCAAGGAATCCCTCGATCAGCTGGTGCTCGATGTCACCGCCAAGACCTACCGCTACCTTGAAGAAGACGAGGACAAGGGCGATGCGGCCAAGGGCGCCAACCCAGCGGGCAAGAAGACATGAGCACGGCAGCACTCGGAGACTCAAGAGAGAGCCGCATGCGTGAGCTGATCATGAAAGGCGCAGTGTCGGCCCTGGTCCTGGCGGGCTTCGTGACGCTTGCTGGATGCTCGAGCGGTCAGGAAGACCTGCAGAAGTGGATCGCCGAGGTCAGGCAGCGCCCGGGCGGGCGCATCGAGCCGCTGCCGGAAGTAAAACCGTACGAGACCTACGCCTACAGCGACGCGGACCTGCGTTCGCCATTCGCCCCGGCGGCACCGGTTGCCGCGGGCGTCGGCGTGCGCCCCGACACCAAGCGCAACCGTGAGTTCCTCGAGCAGTTCTCGCTCGACACACTGAAGATGGTTGGCACTCTGAGACTCGAAGGCCGGCAGTTCGGCCTGGTGCAGACCAAGGATGGCCTGGTGCATCGGGTTCTGCCTGGCCAGTATGTCGGTCAGAACGACGGCAAGATCGTTTCGATATCCGACGCCAAGATTTCGTTAGTCGAGATCGTTCCGGACGGCATGGGCGGCTACATGGAGCGGCCGGCTGCCCTGGGCCTGAAAGACTGATCTGTAAGGGAGCGCAAGCAAATGAGTGGGATGAATCGGCTTTGGCTCGCTCTGAGAGCAGGTATCCGCAGCGGATTCGGCGCCGCCTTGCTGGCGGCGTTCGCAACCGTTGCTGCGCTGCCTGGTCTCGCAGCTGCACAGCCCGCTGAGGGCTTGAAGCTGCAGGCGATCGACGTGCAGACGCTGCCTGGTCAGCAGCTGCAGCTCAGGCTGCGCCTGAACGGGCCCGCACCCGAGCCTCTCAGCTTTACGATCGATCGGCCGGCGCGCATTGCCCTGGACCTGCCGAACACAGGCCTCGCGCTGCAGAACCGGCGCATCGACGTCAAGTCGGGCGGTGTCGACACGATCCTCGCGGCCGAGGCGGGCGGACGCACGCGCCTCGTGCTCAATCTCGATGCGCTGATGCCGTACCAGACACGAGTCGACGGCAACAGCATCCTGGTCATGATCGGCGGCGCACAGGCCGCTGCGGCAGCCGCGCCAGCAGCCTCTGGCGGTGGTGCAGCCCCGACGCGCAGCGCCGCGGCGAGTGGCCCACGCAGCATTCGCAACATCGATTTTCGCCGCGCACCCGACGGCGCCGGCCGGGTCATCGTGGATCTGAGCGATCCGCATACCCCGGTGAACCTGCGCCAGCAGGGCACGCAGATCGTGGTCGATTTCGCCGGCGCATCGTTGCCCACCGAGTTGATGCGCCGCTTTGACGTGACCGATTTCGCCACGCCGGTCCAGAACGTCGATGCCCTCAAGGTGAGCGACAGCTCGCGCCTGGTCATCTCGGCGACCGGTGATTTCGAGCAACTCGCCTACCAGACGGACAATCAGTACACGGTCGAAATCAAGCCGGCGGTTCGCTCCTCGGCATCCGCCCAGGAGAAGAAGGACTACACGGGCGAGCGGCTGACGCTCAACTTCCAGGACATCGAGACGCGCGCCGTCCTGCAGCTGCTGGCGGATACCAGCGGCCAGAACATCGTGGTGAGCGACTCGGTGCAGGGCAACGTCACGCTGCGCCTGCAGAACGTGCCCTGGGATCAGGCGCTCGACATCGTTCTGCGCACCAAGGGTCTCGACAAGCGTCGCGAAGGCAACGTCATCATCGTGGCGCCGACCGAGGAACTCGCGGCGCGCGAAAAGGCGGAGCTCGCCGCCCGCAAGGATCTGCAGGAGCTCGCTCCGCTGCGCACCGAATACGTACAGGTCAACTATGCCAAGGCTGCGGACCTGCGGGCCTCATCAAGTCATCGGGCACTAATTCGCTGCTTTCCTCGCGCGGCAGCGTAACGATCGATGAGCGCACCAACACGCTCCTGGTTCAGGACACCGCGGATCGTCTGCAGGACATCCGCCGGCTGGTGTCGACGCTCGACATTCCGATCCGGCAGGTGCTGATCGAGGCGCGCATCGTCGTCGCCAACGATGACTTCTCGCGCAACCTCGGCGTGCGCTTCGGCGCGACCGCGATCGGCGATCAGCAGAGCCTCGGCTTCGGCGGCACGAACTCGGCGGGCGTGGTTTCCAGCAGTGGTGTCGGTCGCGAGGACGATGACATCGTCCTGCAGCCGAACAACAACAACGCCCCGGGCGGTACGCCGCCTTCCGTGAGCCTGCCGGCCGTCAACGATCGCTACATGGTCAATCTGCCGGTGGCCAACCCGGCGGGCCGTATCGCGCTCACGCTGCTCGACTCGGACTTCATTGTGGATCTCGAGCTGTCGGCGGCGCAGGCCGAAGGCCGCGGCCAGATCGTGTCGGCGCCGCGCGTCGTGACGGCGAACCAGCGCGAAGCGGTCATCGAGCAGGGTACGGAAATTCCGTACCAGGAAGCTTCATCGAGCGGTGCCACCACGATTCAGTTCAAGAAGGCAGTGCTGGCATTGCGCGTCACACCGCAAATCACCCCGGACAATCGCATCATCATGGATCTCACTGTCAGCAAGGACAGCGTGGGCCAGGTGATCGTCACCTCGTTCGGCGTCAATGTGCCCTCCATCGATACGCGCGAGATCGTCACGCAGGTCCTGGTCAACGACGGCCAGACGGTGGTGCTCGGCGGCATCATGGAGACGGAGTTCCGCGAAACCGAAAACAAGGTGCCCTGGCTGGGCGACATTCCGGGACTTGGCCGTGCTGTTCAAGAGCAAGAGCAAGACCGAGAACAAGGACGAGCTCCTGATCTTCATTACGCCGCGGATCCTGCGCGAGGGCGCGAATCTCTACTGACGCCGCCCGCCGGAAGCTGAGGGATAATACGCGGCCGCCTCACCAGCGGCCGCGTGCTTTTGATGCTCACGAAACGCAACATTTTCCTCATCGGACCGATGGGCTCGGGCAAGACCGCCGTCGGCAGGCACCTGGCGCGCGCTCTGAAGTTTCCCTTCCACGACAGTGACACCGAGATCGAGGCCCGCACCGGGGTCGATATTGCGTTCATCTTCGAAAAGGAAGGCGAGAGTGGGTTTCGTGCGCGTGAGCACGAGGTCATCGAACAGCTCACCCAGCAGGAGCCCATTGTGCTCGCCACAGGCGGCGGAGCGATTCTGCGAGCGGACAACCGCCGGGCCCTCGCTGCGCGCGGTTGCGTGGTCTATCTGCAGACCTCTGTGCGCCAGCAAATGGAGCGCACGCGACAGGGCCGGCACCGCCCGCTGCTGCTCAACACCGACCCGCAGTCGCGCCTCGATGAGCTGATGGGGCAGCGGGCGCCCCTGTACGCGGAGATTGCCGACATCACGGTTTCGACGGACGGCCGACGAGTTCAGTCCGTGGCCGAGGACGTACAGAGGATTCTGAGCGAGCGGCCGGCACCCCTGACCTCCTGACGCAGGTTGCCGGTCGGCACTGCACTTCGCACACAACGCCTTTATACTGCGCGCCGCGAACCTGGGCGGCGCCCAAGCAGCCTGCCCGTTCACCCCAGGCCACTGGTGCAGCAACTCGACATCGATCTTGGAACCCGCAGCTACCCGATCGTCATCGGCGAGGGACTGCTCGCGGACCGCACGCTCCTGGACCGGCTGCTTCCGCAGCGCAGCCTCCTGGTCGTCACCAACGACACCCTGGAGCGGCTGCACCTCCCGCACCTGATGCAGGGCCTAGGTTCGCGACACATCGTCGTCCACTGCTTGCCGGACGGTGAAGAGTTCAAGAATTTCGGGACGCTCAACACCATCTTCGACGCCCTCGCAGGCGCGCGCCTGCACCGGGACGGCGCAATCGTGGCGTTGGGCGGGGGGGTCGTGGGAGACGTCGCTGGCTTTGCAGCAGCCTGCTACCAGCGCGGTATCGCGTACCTGCAGGTGCCGACCACCCTGCTCGCGCAGGTCGATTCCGCTGTCGGGGGCAAGACAGGCATCAATCATCCCGCCGGCAAGAATCTCATCGGAGCGTTCCATCAGCCCATCGGCGTCCTTAGCGACATCGCCACCTTGCGCACGCTGCCGCCGCGCGAGCTGCGCGCTGGCCTTGCGGAAGTCATCAAGTACGGGCTGATCGAGGACATCCAGTTTCTGGACTGGATCGAGGCCTCCCTCGACAAATTGCTCGCTTGCGAGCCTGGGGCGCTCGAGTACGCAATCCGACGCTCCTGTGAAATCAAGGCCGGCATCGTCGCGGCTGACGAGCGTGAGCAAGGCGCCCGGGCCCTGCTCAATCTGGGACACACTTTCGGTCACGCGCTCGAATCGGCGACGGCGTATCGCACCTGGTTGCACGGGGAGGCCGTCGCCATCGGCTTGCTGATGGCTACCGCTTTGTCGGCACGGCTGGGGTGGCTGGCTGGCGCGGACGTGCGCCGGGTTCGATCGCTGCTGGAACGCGCACGCCTGCCAACGTCTGCGCCGGGGCTCGACGCCGGGCAGATGCTCGAGTTCATGCAGCTCGACAAGAAGGTCAAGGATGACCGCCTGCGATTGGTATTGCTGCCCAAGCTCGGCGCGGCGCGCCTCAGCAGCGAAGTCGGAGCGGGAGAACTGCGCGACACCCTGCGGGAGTTTCTCGGACCGTGACGCTCGATACCAATCGCGACGAAGAAGGAACACTCGCCCCCTGCGCGGCGCTCGCCTCTCGATCGCGCGGCCGGCTCCATGTCGAGACACCGCCGCGCTTTCGCAGCGAATATCAGCGCGACCGCGATCGCATCATTCATTCCACCGCCTTCCGCCGGCTGGTCTACAAGACGCAGGTATTCGTCAATCACGAAGGTGACCTGTACCGCACGCGAGTCACGCATTCGCTCGAAGTCGCGCAGATCGGGCGCACGATTGCACGCGTCCTGCGGCTCAACGAGACGCTCACCGAGGCGATCTGCCTGGCCCATGACCTCGGACATACCCCGTTCGGCCATGCGGGCCAGGAGGCGCTCAACGAGTGCATGCGCGAGTTCGGCGGATTCGAGCACAACCTGCAGTCACTGCGCGTGGTGGACGAGATCGAGGATCACTATGCAGCCTTTCCAGGCCTCAACCTCACTTTCGAATGCCGCGAAGGCATTCTCAAGCATTGCTCGCAGTCGAACGCACGCCTGCTCGGGGAGATCGGCGAACGTTTCCTGCGCCGCGAGCAACCAGGGCTGGAAGCGCAACTTGCCAACCTCGCTGACGAGGTGGCGTATAACAATCACGATGTGGACGACGGGGTGCGCGCCGGCCTCATCACCGTCGAGCAACTGTTGCAGACGCAGCTCTTCGGCGAGCAGCACCGGCAGGTGATCGCGCGCTATCCAGACCTCAGCGGCAGACGACTCGTGTACGAAGTCGTGCGCGGCATGATCAACTACGTGGTGAGCGATGTGATCAACACCAGCCGCGCTGCCATCGATTCGGCCGCGCCGGCGAGTATCGATGAAGTCCGGCGCGCCGGCCGGCTGCTCATTGGCTTCAGCACCGAGGCGCGCGCGCGCCAGGTAGAGCTCAAGAGCTTCCTGCGTGAGCACGTCTATCGACACTACAAGGTGCAGCGCATGACCTCCAAAGCGCGGCGCGTAGTCCGCGAGCTGTTCGCAGCGTTTGTCGGTGATGTACGCCTGATGCCGCCGGAACACTGCGCGAGCGCCACGAAGGCCCTGGAGATAGCGGGTGAAGCGGGCAAGGCGCGCGCCGTTGCCGACTACATCGCCGGCATGACAGATCGCTACGCGATCCTCGAGCACGAACGGCTCTTCAATCCGGCGGAGCGAACATGATTGCTTTGAAAGATATCCCGGTGCGCGAGCGCCTGATCTTTGCCCTCGATGTTCCGGACGCGGGCAGCGCGCGGCGGCTCGTGGACCGCCTTGGGAGTGCGGTGAGCTTTTACAAGCTGGGGCTCGAGCTCTTGATGGCAGGCGAGTACTTCGAGCTGCTCGACTGGATGGTCGGCAAGGGCAATCGGATCTTCGTCGACCTGAAGTTCTTCGACGTTCCGGCAACGGTCGCAGCTGCGGTGCGCCCCTTGCGCAATCGGGGTGTCACGTTCGCCACGGTGCACGGCAACCAAGCGATCATGGAGGCTGCAGCCGAGGCGAAAGGCGACGTGAAGATCCTCGCGGTCACCGTGCTTACCAGCCTCGATCGTGGTGATCTCGAGGATCTCGGATTCAGTTGCGATGTGGAGCAACTGGTGCTGTCGCGCGCACGCCGTGCGCTTGAAGCCGGTTGCGATGGTGTCGTGTCCTCGGGCATGGAAGCAAAGCTGCTGCGTCAGCAGCTGGACCAACGACTGCTCGTGGTCACCCCTGGCATCCGCCCGGTCGAGAATCGCCCGGTCGATGATCAGAAGCGCGTGGTGAGCGTCGAGGATGCATTCACGAATGGGGCCGACTACATCGTGGTCGGTCGGCCGATTCGCGATGCTGCCGATCCGCAGGCTGCAGCCGAAGCGATCCAGGCAACCATTGCACGCATGTTTCCCGGGGCTTGACGCGGACGCCCCGTGCAGGGGGCGCCCTCTAGAACGACTCGGCTTCGAAGCGCCAGACCTCGAGGTCCGATTCCCAGCCCTCCGCCGGCCAGCCTGCCTTCTCGCGCAGATGACGCAGGAAACTTCGCGCATCCGCGACGCCTTCCCAGACGTGCGGGATGAAGGTCACTCGTTCCTCGCCTCTGGCCAGCAACAACCCGTGTTGTTGCGGCACCAGTGAGGCCAGCAACTCCTCGGTGCCATGGACTTCGAGCTTCTCGAGTGGTGAGAGCACCGAGATCTCGATGTGAAGATCGGCGCATTCGTGCGGCAACAGCGGTTCGAAGCGCGGATCGCGAAATCCCGAGGCGTAGGCGTTTTCCCAGACGTCCTCGTGCAAGGGCCGATCGGCCTCCAGGCGTCCGCAACAACCGCGCAAGTGCCCGACACGGGAGAGCGTGACGAACGAACTGCGCCACTCGCGTAGTGGCGGCGGATATTCGCGCTGCGGAAAAGATCCTGGCACTCCAAGTCTCACACCGGCGTACAGGGACTCGCGTGCCAGCATCAGCAGGCTCTGCCGCGCGGATTCGTCAAGCATCGAATGCCGCCCACGCGCCGTAACCGACGACGCGCGCGCGATCTCCGGCTGTATCGCCAGAATTGCGCAAATCCTTGAGCTCGATCCTGAGGGCATGCGTCCGTGCAGCACGCAAGAAGCCATTGAGCCCGACGTATCCGCAGGCCTGCTCGCCGCCGAGCCGCTGCGCGAAAGCGAGGATGGCTTCGTTGGTCGCACGATCGAGAATTTTCGCTGTCTGGTAGTCGTGGTAGTGGCTGAGGTCTGTGCTCACGACGATGAGGGTCTCCGGCCCTCCCCACACGGCATCGAGCGCTTCGGCAACTTCGGCAGCGCTCGCGTCGCCGGCGGCGATCGGCAGCAGCTCGAATGCGCCGAGCAGGGTCTGCAGGAATGGCAGCTCGACCTCGAGGCTGTGTTCTTCGGCGTGCGGCGCATCGGTCGCATGAATCTGCGGCAGCCGGAGCAGGGCGTCGCGGGCTTGCACGTCAATGGGAAGCTCACCGAGAGGCGTGGCGAAGGCAGCCACGGTCGGCACGGCGAGCCCGTGGAACGGGATTCTGTGACTCGGGCCGAGCAGGACCACTCGACGCACGCGGCCGGCTTCGGCGCGCAACAGCCGGAACGCGGCAGCCGCGACCACGCCTGAATAGACATAGCCCGCATGCGGAGCGATCAGCGCTTTCAGCGTCAGGCTGGGGGGAGCCGTCGCCTTGCAGCAGTTCGTTCAGCAACTCCGCCAGCTCGCCAGGGTCACCCGGATAGAACAGCCCGGCGACGGCCGGTGGCCGAACGCGTAAGCTTGTTCTGGCAGGTGCCATGGTGGCAGCAGTATCGGACCGGCAAATGCCGCCCGGCAAGCCGTATGCATACAGCCGAACACGACACGCGCTACTGGCACTGGATCGACCAGGAACGCATTCAGTGCGACGTCTGCCCGCGCGCATGCAAGCTACGCGCGGGTCAGCGCGGTCTGTGCTTCGTCCGCGGGCATGAAGGCGGCAGCGTCAAGCTCCTGACCTATGGACGCTCGAGCGGCTTTTGTGTCGACCCGATCGAGAAGAAGCCTCTCAATCACTACCTGCCGGGTAGCTCGGTGCTGTCATTCGGAACGGCCGGGTGCAACCTGGCTTGCAAGTTCTGCCAGAACTGGGACATCAGCAAGTCGCGCGAGATCGACATCCTTGCCGATCGCGCCACTCCGGAGATGCTCGCGAGCACGGCACTGCGGCTCGGGTGCTCGAGCGTCGCGTATACCTACAACGATCCGGTCGTGTTCATGGAGTACGCCATGGATGTCGCGGATGCCTGCCGCGCGAGCGGCATCAAGAGCGTCGCTGTCACCGCCGGCTATATGTGTCCCGATCCGCGCCGTGAGTTCTATGCGCACATGGACGCCGCAAATGTCGATCTGAAGGCCTTCACCGAGAACTTCTATCGCCGCGTCTGCGGAGGTGAGCTGGGCGCGGTGCTGGAGACACTGGAGTACCTGAAGCACGAAACGACGGTCTGGTTCGAGATCACGACTCTCCTCATTCCCGGCGCGAACGACTCGGAAACCGAGATCGACGCGCTGAGCCAGTGGGTGCGGGACAAGCTCGGTCCCGATGTTCCGCTGCATTTCACCGCATTCCATCCCGACTGGAAGATGATGGACCGGCCACCTACGCCACCGCAGACGCTGACACGCGCTCGCGAGATCGCGTCGAAGAACGGACTGCGCTACGTCTACACAGGCAACGTGCACGATACGGCAGGCTCGAGTACGTACTGCCACCAGTGTGGTGCGCGTGTCATCGAGCGCGACTGGTACGAGCTCGGCGAGTGGCAGCTGACTCCGATCGGGAACTGCCAGGCCTGCGGCACACGAATTCCGGGCGTGTTTGCAGGCAAGCCCGGTACGTGGGGTCGCCGACGCGTTCCGGTGCGGCTCGCGGCGATGGAGCGATGAGCCGCTACCTGGCGCGCACCTTGTCCGTCGCGGCGGCGCTGCTCGTGGTTGCCGGCTGCACCGGCTCGCCGCGTCGGGCCGAAGAGCCGACGCCCGCAGCGGAGCCAGGCGAAAGGATCGCGGCACTCGCGCAAGCACTCATCGGCGCGCCGTACCGCTTCGGCGGCGCCGATCCGGCGGGCTTTGACTGCAGCGGACTGGTGTTCTTCGTGCATCACGAGTTGGGCATCGGCGTGCCTCGCACCGCCGCCGGGCAATCACTTGCTGCAACGCCGGTCGATGTGGTCCATCTTGAGCCTGGTGATGTGCTGTTCTTTCGCGATTCAGGTCCTGAAGCGACACATGTCGGCGTGTACGTGGGGGAGCACCGGTTCGTGCATGCGCCCAAGACGGGGCGTCCGGTGAGCTACGCATCCCTTCAGGACGATTACTATCGCGCTGCTTTTCTCGGTGCCGGGCGCTTCTTCAAGGAGCCGTGAAGGAGCCACTGGCTCAGGTCTGCTGAGCTTCTTTCAGCAGTGCGGCTGCACGCAGGATCGCCTTGCGGATGCGTGGATAGGTTCCGCAGCGGCACAGGTTGGTGATCGTGTCGATATCCTCCCGAGCGGGCTGCGGCTTGCGCTTCAGCAGATCGACGGCCGCCATGATCTGGCCGGCCTGGCAGTAACCGCATTGCGGCACGTCCTCCTCGATCCAGGCCTGCTGCACGGGATGCAGCTCAGCGCCGTTCGCGAGGCCTTCGATTGTCGTCACCTGCTTGCCGGCGATGGCGGCGACCGGCACCAGGCACGAGCGTGTCGCTTCGCCGTCGACATGAACCGTGCACGCACCGCAGGACCCGATTCCGCAGCCGAACTTCGTGCCGGTGAGCTGCGCGTGATCGCGCAGGTACCAGAGTAGCGGCATCTCCTGCGGACCGGAGAAACTCATCGCCTTGCCGTTGAGCCTAAAGGTGACTGCCATCGTCAACTCCTGTGCCCGGAAAGTCCGGACAACGCCACGCGCCGCAAGTTCGCTCGTTTGCAGGTCCTTGGCAAGCGGCTCGCGCTCGCCGAGCAAGCCCGCCTGCACCAACACGCGTCGTTATTGGCGACTGGTCACGACCGGCCGCACACTTGTTGCGAATCCTCGGCACCTTGTCCCTGCGCCGCCGATCGGGATGGGCGCCGCGCGCAGGGCATCATCCGGGCCGCCTCATCGTCCCCTGCGCTAACATGTGGTGCCCAGAGGGGTGGCTCGGGGGGAGCGGGCAATGACAAATCAGCAGACGATCCGTGGTGCGTGCCTGTGTGAGGCGGTGCAGTTCGAGGTCACGCCCCCGACCAAGTGGTGCGCCCATTGCCATTGCACGATGTGCCGCCGCGCGCACGGCGCAGGAGTCGTGACCTGGTTCGGCGCGCGCACCGACAGCTTTCACCTCATTGCGGGCGAGGAGCGGCTGCAGTGGTATCAGTCATCAGCCGCAGCGCGCCGTGGCTTTTGCAACCAATGTGGCAGCACCCTGTTTTTCGAGGGTGAGCGCTGGCCGGGAGAGATCCACATCACGCGTGCGAATGTCGCGGGCGCGATCGATCGCGAACCGCAGGCGCACGTCTTCTATGACCTGCGGGTCGAATGGCTGGAGATTCACGATAGCTTGCGCAAACTCGGCGGCCTGCAGGGCAACCAGCCGCTGTCACAGGCCGGCTGAGCGGACTACGGCGCCTTCCTGATGCTCGCGTACCTGTTCTGGCACTGCCCGCGGCCCGAGGTCGCCGCGCCGACCTACGAAACCGCACTGAGCGTCTTTCACCGTTCGCTGATGCAGGCGCGCCCGCAAGGATTCCTCGGCTCCTTCATTGTGGCGCTCGACGAGATCCCCTGGCTCGCGCATCGTTCGGGCTATGCCGACTGGTATCTGATCGAATCGAGCGCCGATCTCGATGTCATCAACCGCACGGCCGTGACGGGCGCGCGTGAAGCTCCGCACAACGCGGTTGCACAGCTCGCCGGGGACGGTATCGCCGGTCTGTATCGAGTGAGTCGTGGGCGGTTGCGAATAGCGACTGACAGGATCGAGGAGACCTGGCTCAGCAAGCCATCGTCCGAGAGCTATGCCGACTTCCTGGCGCGTATGGAGCCAAAGATTAGTGAGTACGGCTGCCTGTGGCAGCGGCAGATGACACTTGGGCCCACACCGGAATTCTGCCTGCAAAATGCTCTCGCGCCGCCGGGGTTGCCCAATTCGGGACTGGTGCGACTGACAGGGCGCAAACTCGCTCAGTTCGGCCAGATATGAATGCCGCCGCGCATCGGGCCGTGTGCCGGGGCATTCCCTGATTGGCTTACGTACCGGCCACTGCGCTGAACATTTCCGAACTAGAAATCGGCGGACCCGACCGGCGGGTGGCCATGACGAGTGCCGATGGCGTTACGACAGCGACACTGCCATCCGGGCCGAGCAAGGCGCGCTGGGCGTGCGCGAACTCGATGTCCTGTGGTACCTGGATTTCCAGGATGCGCTCAAAGCGAGCCAACGGATTCGTGAGGCGCGCGCCGTCGGCACCATGCGTGCGCAGCAGGCTGCTGGTTCCCATGTCTCGCACGGCGCCGCCCCTCACGCGCAGCCATTCCTCCAGGGCAGCGCTACGTGCCTCGATACTGCGACGTGCGTCGGCGGGATTCATCCAGTCGGTTCGGATCGCGGCGCGCAGCGTGGCGACGCTGCGATCGCGAGCGTCGATCTGCGCCGCGTCAGGACCGCGGTCGAGTATCGCTACCGTTCCGCTGGCCATGACCGCCAGCATCGACGTCAGCGCCATTGTCGCTGCAATCACTCGTGTACTGACTGGCATATCGCCTCACTTCAGACCGTTCGGTCTGTCAATAGTCAAAAAAATTTGCGCTCAGGGGGCAGCCGCAGCCCCCGGGACTCGCAAGTCCCGATTCACGTACTCGCGCAGAAAGTCGCCTACCTGACGCAGGTAACGAGGGTCGCCGTTGAAGTTGCTGAGCAGATGCCCGCCTTCCAGAGCGGTAATGACCCGCGTCGCTACTTCATCCGGATTCACGTCCGCGCGCACCTCGCCCGCAACGATACCCTTGGCCACCGTATGCGTAATGAGGCCGCGCCACTGGTCGAGCACCCTCGCGACTCGCTTGCGCAACGCCGGATTGGAGTCGTCGCTTTCCACTATGCTATTTGCAAGGGGGCAGCCGCCATCGGTGTGGGTACCGCCCGAAGCAATCAGCTCGATATGCGCGAGCAATTGCGCGAACGGCGAACTGTGGCTGCGATGAACTGCGAGCACCCGGTGATTGACACGCTCCATGAGCAGATCGAAAGCGGCCAGTGCCAGCTCTTCCTTGCTCTCGAAATGATTGTAGAGACCGCCCTTCTGCAGTCCTGTCACTCGCATGATTTCGGAAACAGGCGCCGCCTGGTAACCCTGCCGGTTCAACAGTGGCGCGGCACGCTCGAGGATGCGTTGACGGGTCTGTTCGCCTTTGCTCATGACGCGCAATTTAAGACCATTCGGTCTGTTCTTGCAAGTGCTCTTTTGACCCGGTCAAATAGACCGCCTCATTCACACGCCTCTCAGGACATTCCATGTCATTGAATCGACGTGAATTTATGCAGTACGCCGGGGCTGGCGCAGCAGCTCTGGCCGCGACCGCGGAGCTCAAGGCGCAAGGGTCGCTCCCCACCTCCTCGCGGGAGTTGTGGGCGCTGGCGCGACTGCAGCCGGTGCTCGATACCGACCTCGCATGGTTGGACACAGCCGCAGGCGCACCGAGCCTGCGGAGCGTCCTGATCGAGGAGTATCGCCAGCGCGAGGCGGTGAGCAGCGATCGCGAGCGGTTCGTGCGCGAACAATGCGATGCCAATTCCGTCCGGCAGTTGCTCACGTCGATCGGCCAGTTTGTGGGAACTGATGCCGAGTCGATCTCGCTCGTGTCCGGCGCAACGGAAGCGCTCAACACGGTGGCTGCCGGCATCGACCTCGCGGCGGATGATGAGATTCTCACCACCGCGCACGAGCATCCTGCGAGCGTCTCTCCCTGGCTGCTCGCGGCCAGGCGTCGCGGCGTCAAGCTGGTGCAGATTCAGTTGCCTCATCCGGTGACGGCCCCGGAACAGCTGGTCGAAGCATTCAAGGCTGCACTGACGCCGCGAACGCGTGTCATGAGCTTCAGTCACGTCCAGTACACGGATGGCTGTGTGCTACCGGTGCAAGAGCTCTGCGATCTGGCCCGCGCCAACAATATCCTGAGCATTGTGGATGGTGCCCAGGCAATCGGGATGTTGACCACAACGTTGCAGACGTGGGGCGCAGATTTTTATGTCGGCAGCTTCTACAAATGGCTCAACGGGCCGGCAGGCGTCGGACTGCTGGCGCTCTCTCCAGCCGCGCGCTTCAGGCTCTGGCCGCTTATCGTTGCGGGTCGCGACGATTGGGACAGCACGCCGGCTTCGAGCTCGCCAACCTCTGCGCCCGAAACGCGGGCCGCATGGCCAATGTCACTACGCAAGTTCAGCGCCGCCTTCACACAGCTTGCGCCGCTGGCATGGAGCGTCTTGCCGGCCATGGCGTTCCAACAGGAGATCGGCCGCGAACGTGTGCTGGCCCGCATCCGCGAGCTCGCCTGGTACCTGCGGCTCGAGCTACAGCGCCTTCCGGGTATCGAGATCCTCACGCCGGCCCATCCCAGTCTTTGGGCCGGCATCGTCTCGTTTCGTCTTCCCGGCATCGATGGCGCCGCGCTCGCGAAGGAACTCGCGCAGCGCGATCGGGTCGTGGTGAGCTTTGTCCAGCAGGCGGCTGGGCCCGGAGCGCTGCGCGCCTGCCCTCACATCTACAACGACGTCGGCGACATCGAGCGCCTCGTCGCCTCGCTCAGGCGCAGGCTCCATGCGTGAGCTGGTGCACACGGCAATCTCATCATCCGTGACGACCAAGCGATGTGGGCAGTACCATGCCGGGTCGATTGCCAGCAGGAGATAAGCGCATGAGTCGCCTGATCGTCGCGGCCGTCTCGGCCGAATCGCGCTTCGTGGACGTTGCCGGCCGGCTGGTCCTGTTCGTGAGTGTTTCGCGGCAGGATGACGGTGCACCGGTCGCGGGGCTCAAGTTGCAGCACTTTCGCATCGCCGCCCCGGCTGGCAGCGTGTACGGCCTCAGCCTCGAGAGCGTTGAGGAAGCGAAGTGGGAAGGCCAGCAGCCCGAAGCCGCCGGCTGCTACTCGCTCAGCATCGCATTACAGGGCGATGTAAATAGCAGCGAGCAGCGCGAGTGGATCGAAGGAGAGTTCTACGCGTTCGCGGTGCAGGTGCGCTTCACGGCAGCCGGCAACCAGATGCACTCGGGACAGACCGTGGTCAGAATCGAGAGCCTCGGCAAGTAGCGCCGGGACGTTGCGATGGAATGGCTGCAGCCGTTGATCGACTTCGGGCTGACGCTCTATGACCTCGTGATGCACCTCGACCGGCACCTCGTCGAGCTGGTGTCGCGCTACGACAGCTGGGTGTACCTGATCCTGTTCGTGATCATCTTTGCCGAGACCGGCTTCGTGATCACGCCCTTCCTGCCCGGTGATTCGCTGCTCTTTGCGGTCGGCGCACTGTCGGCAGTGGACACTTCGGGCACGCTGCAACCGGTTACTGCTTTTGTGCTGCTCGGCGGCGCAGCGATCCTCGGCAACACCCTCAACTACGCGCATCGGCCGCGCCATCGGCCCGCGGGCTTTCTCCGGGAAGGTGCGCCTGCTGAAAGTCGACTACCTGCGTCGCACCGAACAGTTCTTCGAACGACACGGCGGAAAAACAATCATCCTGTCGCGGTTCGTGCCAATCATCCGCACCTGTGCGCCGTTCGTGGCCGGGATCGGCCACATGCGCTATGGGCGCTTTCAGCTCCACAACTGCGTGGGCGGCATCGCCTGGGTCGCGATCTTCATCTTTGGCGGGTACCTGTTCGGCAACATTCCCCTGGTGAAGAACAATTTCGGCGTCGTGACGCTTCTGATCGTGGCCGTCTCGCTGGTACCGATCGCCGTAGCGATCATTCGCGGGAAACAGGCGGCGTGAACCGCGCACAGGCCTTCGACTCATTCCTCGGCCGGGCGCCGCGCTGGTACAAGTTCACGGTCCTTCTGCTGCTGGCGCTTGAATCCGGTGGTGCTTGAACATCGCCGGCGCAACACGTGGCCGGCTGGCTCGTGCTCGCGGAGTTCATCTTCGTCTGGCGATGACCCTCCAGTGCTATCCGCTGCAGCCCGGGGGATTGCTGGCGCTCGAAGCGATCCTGATGCGCTTGACCGATGCCGAGCGGGTCTACGAGGAAGTGGTGCGCGGATTTCCCGTGATCCTGCTGCTGATCTTCATGCTGGCCGGAGTCTATTTCCTCAAGGATCTGCTGCTCGCCGCATTCACGCGCCTGGTCCTAGCGGTTCGATCCAAGGCATTGCTGGCTTTCAGCTTCTGCCTGGCGGCGGCGCTGCTGTCGGCATTCCTCGACGCGCTAACGGTCGTGGCAGTCGTCATCACCGTCGGCGGAGGTTTCTATGCTGTCTATCACCGGGTCGCGTGCGGCTCGTCGTGAGGAAGATGTGCATGAGCTCGCGGACGATTCACGCGATCGCGGCGACGTTTCGCGGCGATCTCGAGATCTTTCGCGCATTTCTGCGCAGTCTGATGATGCACGCGGCCGTGGGAACGGCATTGGGTGGCGTGTGTACGCTGGTCGGCGAGCCGCAGAATCTGCTGGTGGGCGAACGGGCCGGCTGGAACTTCATCGAGTTCTTCCTCAAGGTCGCGCCGGTCTCGATGCCGGTGCTCGCGTTGGGCTGGCGATGAGCGTTGCTGCTGGAGAAGCTGAAGTGGTTTGGCTACGGCGCGCAGCTGCCCGCCAGCGTGCGTCGGAACTGCTCGCCTGGGCGCGACGCAGCAGGCTGCAGCGCGCGCACCGCTGCGCAGCGCTGGAATCTCTGGGTCCAGGCGATCGCGGTGCTGATTCTGGTTCTGGCGCTCGCCTTCCATGTCGCGGAGATCGGCCTCATCGGCTTGCTGGTGATCGTGTTCGTGACCGCATTCACCGGCATCGTCGAGGAACATCGGCTCGGAGAGGCCTTTCACGAGGCGTTGCCTTTCACGGCGCTGCTCGTGGTGTTCTTCGTGATCGTCTCCTTCATCAATGCGCAGGATCTGTTTCGTCCGGTGATGCAATGGGTGCTGGCGCTCGAAGGACGCGAGCAGGTGGCGATGTTCTATCTTGCCAACGGAGCCCTTTCGGCCATCAGCGACAACGTCTTCGTCGCGACGATCTTCATCCACGAGATCGAGCGCCCACTCAGCAATGACCTGCTGACCCGCGAGCAATTCGATGCGCTCGCGGTGGCGCTCAACACCGGCGTGAACATTCCGAGCATCGCCACGCCCAATGGCCAGGCCGCGTTTCTGTTTCTCCTCAGCTCATCGCTCGCGCCGCTGATCCAGCTTTCCTACGGCAGAATGGTGTGGATGGCGCTGCCCTATTTCGTGCCGACCACACTCGTCGGCCTGCTCGCGGTGCTGCGGCTCTGAGCCTGCCTACTGCAGCCGGATCTTTTTCCAGGCCGCCGAACGCCAGCGGATGAACAGCACTGTCCCCAGTCCGAAAGACATATATGAGCGCGGCAATCCAGCCGCCCACTGCGCCGAGTCCGAACTGCGGCAGGAAATCGACATAGCCCTGGCCGGGCGCGAACGCGAGCGCATGCGCCGCGGGAACGAACACGAACCACGACAGCACGATGACCATGGCCGCCGGGACCGCCGCGTCACCCGCGCCGCGCAGCGCCAGTCCGCTGCCGAGATTCAGGCCATCGAATATCTGGTAACCCGCGGCGATCCAGACCAGCACCCGACCGAGTGCAACGACGTCGGCTGCGTTGCTGTCCTGCGGACTGACGAACCATGGCAGGAGCCATGGACCGGCGACGGCCAGGAACACGCCGATCAGCGCCATGTAGCCCACCGACAGCTTGATCGTCGCGTTGCCGAGCCGCATCGCCCATTCCTTGTCGCCTGCACCGATCGACTGGCCGACCAGTGTCGTGCCGGTCATCGCAAAGCCGACTGCCGGCAAGTAGGCGATCGAGGTCAGCATCATGACGATCTGTGTCGCGGCGCCGTCCACGTTGCCGAGACGCACCGTCATGATCTGGAACAGTGCGATGCCGAGCAGATCTGCCGCGTAGAGCAGGCCCATCGGAAATCCGAGCAGGAACTGGCGCATCAGGCGTGCGGGCCGCAAACGCCACATCTGCCGCGAGTGAAAGCGTGTATTGGCCTTGGGTGCGAGGAACAGGCCCATTGCAACCAGCCATCCGGTGAGCTGCGCCACGTTCGTGGCCCAGGCGGAGCCTGCGATTCCCATCTGCAGATCGAAGATGAAGAGCTGGTTGAGGAGCGCATTCAGTATCGCGACCAGCAGTGTGATGGTGAGCGTGATGCGCGGCCGTGCGATGCCATTGAAGAAACCGAGCACGGCCCACAACGCGACGCCGATCGGGCGCACCGATCATCCGTGGCACCCAGAATTCCAGCGCCTGGTCGCTCCACCGCGGGCTCGAGCGCGAACGGGTGCAGCATCGCACGCCCAGCCCAGGCAGCCGCGAGAAACAGCGGCACCGTGAGAAGCGCTCCCCATTGCGCCGTCCACTCCGCCTGCGCTGCCCTGCGCCAACGTCGGCCGCCATGCGCCTGCGCAACCAGCGTCTGCACCGCAATGCCGACACCGCCGAGCAGCAGGACGAACACCAGCACCAGCCAGTACACGGCGCCCATCGCGGCGAGCGCTTGCGTCGAGAGTCGGCCAATGAACCAGGTGTCGGTCAGATTCAGTACCGCCTGCACGGAACTGTTGAGGACGAACGGCCAGGCGAGCGCGAGTACCGCGCGGTAGTCGACGTGCGGACGTCCCGCAGCATCGTGTCGCCGCGCGGGCAACAGGCGCACGACTCCGTGTGCTGCAGAGGCAACAGTGTCCATGAGAGCGGCGGGTCAAAAGGGGCGCGCAGGATACCAGAAACGCGCGACAAGAACGTCCGCGCTCGGAGACAATGCTGCTGCGAGCTTTCGGCCTTGTTGACTGCGATTCCCATGCGATACGAATTTTCCGGGCAATTTGAAACGGTCTATTCCGGCGCCCGGCCCGGTGAGCTGTCGTTGCGGCGGGTGGCGCGCAGCCACGTCTCGGGACTTCGAGTTGCACTTCGCGGCTGTGTCGAGCCACGACCTGCCATGGACTCTGGATGGCATTGTCGTGCGAGGAGAGCGGCCCGGGGCTGTTCGCCATCCGCTCGGCGAGGACGAACTATCGCGTTGCGGCGCGCTCGCTCCAGGTTCACGAGAGCGCACGGATTTACGGTGCTGCGGTCCAATTGGCGCGCTTTCCACTCTCGCAGCGGATCCTGTGGATGCTGCTGTTGTGGGTTGCGCGCTTCAGCTGGGGACAGAATCTGATTCGACGCCTGCGTCGTAGTCGGTGAGCGTTTGCGGTGCAAACTCCGAGGAGCATGAATGCGATATCTGCGATCTGCCGCGGTCCTCGTGACCGCGTTGACCGGGCTGGCACTGTGCGCCTGCACGCCACACGGCACTCAACGGGCCGGCTCAATGCGTGACACGTCGAAACGGGCGACGCCTCCGCTCGCCGAAGCACGGCCGCAGCCGGTGCTGTCGCCGAATGGCGTGCGCATCGATCCGTATTACTGGCTGCGCGACGACACACGGCTCGACCCGAAGGTTCTCGGGTATCTCAATGCCGAGAACGAGTACACCGATGCCGCGCTCGAGCCACTGAAGACGCTGGAGGAAAAGATCTACCGGGAGATCGTGGCGCGCATTCCGCAGGATGATGTCAGCGTGCCGTATCGCAAGCGCGGCTACTGGTATGTCACGCGCCTGAAGGCAGGCAGCGAATACCCGATCTACGCACGGCGCCGCGATGTCCCCGACGCACCCGAGGAACTGTTGCTCGACGTCAACGAGCTCGCCAGGGGACACGACTATTTCAACGTCGGCAGCTATGTGCCGAGCTATGACAACCGTCTCCTGGCCTACGCCGAGGATAGTGTCGGGCGGCGGCAGTACGTGCTGCGCGTCAAGGACCTGCAGTCCGGCGCCGTGCTTCCCGACACGATCGAGAACGCAGAGCCCTCGATCGTCTGGGCGGGCGATAGCAAGTCATTTCTCTACGTTGAGAAGGACCCGGTGACACTGCTCGGCTTTCGCGTCCGGCGGCATTCGCTCGGCGCCAAGGTCGCCGATGACCCGATCGTCTGGGAACAGACCGACACTACCTTCTATACCGACGTCAGCGAATCCAAATCGGGGCGTTACATCTTCATCGGCACGGAAAGCACCGTGTCATCGGAGTGGTGGTACGCGCGCACCGATGATCCGGCGCTCAAGTTCAAAGTCGTGTTGCCGCGCGAGCGCGATCACGAGTATTCGGTCGAGGACCTGGGCGGGGATTTCATCATCCGCACCAACTGGCAGGCACCGAACTTCCGCATCATGCGCGCGCCGATCGAGTCTGTGACCGATCGCAACACGGTGGCGCGACGTGATCGCGCATCGAGGCGATGCTTTTCTGCACGACTTCGCTGTGTTTCGGGATTTTCTCGCGGTGGCGGAACGCTCCGGCGGGCTGCGCAAGATCCGCGTCAAGCCCTGGGCCAGTGGGGCGGAGCGCCTCATCGACGCGGACGAGGCGGCCTACACAGCCATGTTCGGCGCGAACCCGGAGATCGATTCGAACCTGCTGCGCTACACCTACAGTTCGTTGACCACGCCCACGACGACCTACGACTACGACATGTCGAGTGGCATGCGGACGCTGCTCAAGCGCGACCCGGTTCCGGCGCCATTCGATTCCGCCAATTACAGCACTGAATATCTGCATGCTCCTGCGCGCGACGGGCAGCAGGTGCCAGTCTCGATCGTGTACCGCAAGGGGTTCAAACGTGACGGCCAGGCGCCCATCTACCAGTACGGCTACGGCTCATACGGCATCTCGATGGACCCGACTTTTTCGCCAAGCTGGGTGAGCCTCCTCGACCGCGGCTTCGTCGTGGCGATCGCACATGTTCGCGGTGGGCAGGAGCTCGGCCGCCGCTGGTATGACGACGGACGACTGTTGCACAAGATCAATACCTTCACGGATTTCATCGACGTGACCGATTACCTGGTGCGCGAACGCTGGGGAGCGCGTGACAAGGTAATCGCGGAGGGTCGAAGTGCCGGGGGACTGCTGATGGGCGCGATCGCCAACATGGCCCCGGATCGCTACCGCGTGATCCTCGCCGGCGTACCGTTCGTCGACGTCGTGACCACGATGCTGGATGAATCGATCCCGCTCACCACGGGCGAATACGACGAATGGGGTGATCCGCGCGAGCCGGAGTATTACGAGTACATGCTGTCCTATTCGCCGTACGACCAGGTCGCCGCTCATGCCTATCCCGCGATGCTCGTCACCACCGGCCTGTGGGACAGCCAGGTGCAGTACTTCGAGCCGGCAAAATGGGTGGCGAAGCTGCGCGCCACCAAGACCGACACGCAGACGCTCCTGCTTCACACCAACATGGAAGCAGGCCACGGCGGGCGGTCGGGACGTTTTCGCAGGTACCGCGAGACGGCCATGAAGTATGCGTTCGCGCTCGGGCAGCTCGAACTCAATCGCTGAGTCGCTGGAGTAAGATCTCGCAGACCTCGGCAGGTGCCCGATGCATATCAGCAGACAGTTCTGGCTCTTCGCGTTGCTGTACTTCGTCAGCAACATGGGCCTTGCGCACGATGACCTGATCGGCACGCGTTATGTCGCAATGACTGGCGTCGATGAGGGTGATTGCGATCACCCGCACGAACCGTGCCGCACCATCGCCTATGCACTCACCCAGATCCCGCCCGGCGGCACGGTGAAGGTCGCGGACGGGTTCTACTCGGTCGAAGGTATCGATGCCGACCTGCTGCTGCACGGGAAAAGCGGGGTACTCGGCGGTTTCAGCGTGGCGGACGAATTCAAGCATCAGGATCTCGAACGCAGCCTCACGGTGGTCTATGGATTACCGCCGGGCGAACGGGAGCGATTGCTGACGCGCGGCCTGAGGTTGATGGTCGACCAGGTCGTGAAGCGCGCCGGGCTTGCAGGAATCACGCAAGGCCCGGCCAGCCAGCGGCCCGCCGCGCTTGCCGCGAGACAGGTCGCCGCAAATTGCGTGCAGGGTTTCGCGGGTGCGTTCCCGTGCCGCAATGTCGACTTGCTGGCGCAGGTGCGGCTGACGGATCTGTCCACGCGCCCCGGCACCATGAGCAACATGTGGGGCTTCGTGGATCTGGACGATAACCGTGAGTACGCCGTGGTCGGGGTCTCAAATGCGACCGCGGTCATCGATGTGACCGATCCCGTCAATCCGCGCGAAGTCGGTTCGGTCCCCGGCAACAACAGCCTGTGGCGTGAGGTCAAGGTCTACCAGTTCTTCGATCCCGCGCTGAATCGCCATCGCGCGTATGCGTACATCACCACGGAGGCGGCGCAAGGCGGGCTGCAGATCATCGACCTGTCCAATCTCCCCGCGAGCGTGCAGCTGGCCAACACGCTCCAGGATTTCCAGACCTCACACACACTGCACGTATCGAATGTCGACTACGCCAGTAATGCGACGCTCAGCGGTCGGGAAGCTTTCCTCTACATCGCGGGCTCGAATCTCAATAGCGGCTCGTTCCGGATCTATTCGCTGAGCGATCCGATAACGCCGCACCTCGTGACTGCAGCCCCGGTCGGTACCGGCTACATGCACGATTCGACCACCCTCTTCATCACTGACAACCGCACCACGCAGTGCAGCCAGGGCCACAACCCCTGCCAGGTGCTGGTCGATTTCAACGAAAGCACCGTCGATCTCTGGGACGTCACCGACAAGGCGCAACCGGTGCGCCTGAGTGCGACAAGCTATCCCGAGGCGCGCTACACCCATTCCGGATGGCCGACGCCCGATCAGCGCTTCATCGTGGTGCACGATGAGCTCGATGAGCTGCGCATCGGCTTCAACACGCACATGTACACGCTCGACATCGGCGATCTGGCGACGCCGCGCCTCGTGACGTCGTACCTCGGGCCGGACAGCACCACCGATCACAACGGCTACGCCAAGGGCGATCGCTACTACGTCTCGCACTATCGACGCGGGCTGGAGATCTTCGATCTCGCAAACCCGGAGGCGCTGCGCGAGGTCGCGCGCTTCGATACCTTCCTTTCGCCCGCGGACAACGTTGCGGGCACCGATGGCGCCTGGGGCGTCTATCCATTCCTGCCGTCGGGCAACATCCTGATCAGCGACATCGACAACGGGCTGTTCATCCTCCGCGACCGCTCGCATGATCCTCCGGATCCGGTACCGCCACCGACGCCACCGCCGTCGGGGGGTGGTGGCGGCGGTGGTGGTGCGACCGATATGCTGTCGCTGTTATTCGCCAGCGTCGCGCTTGGCTGGTATGCACGCCGGCGAATCGGGGCACGACTGCCCTAGCAAGATGCAAGCGGCTTACTGAAGGAATGGCGCATGCCCACACACGGCCCGTCGCGTCGCGATTTCTGCAAGGCGATCACCGCTGGTGCCGCCGTGGCAGCGTTGGCGCCACGGGCTCTGCCCGGCGCGGAGACCACGATGCTCAAGCGCAAGATTCCCTCCACCGGTGAGGAGCTGCCGGTCATCGGTCTCGGCACTTCGGGTGTGTTCGATGTCGGCGGAGGGAGCACCGAGCGCGCGCCTCTGAGCGAGGTCCTCGATATCCTGACGAGTGCCGGTGGAACGCTTCTCGATACCTCGCCGATGTACGGCCGCGCCGAAGCGGTGTCTGGTGATCTCATCGCCTCTCTTAACCTGCGGCCGCGCATGTTCATCGCCACCAAGGTCTGGACACGCGGCAAGGACGCTGGCCTGCAGCAGATCGAGAATTCGATGCGCTTGCTCAAAGTGGCGAAGCTCGACCTGGTGCAGGTCCACAACCTCCTCGATCTTGAGACCCAGCTCGCCAACCTGCGCGCCCTGAAACAGCAGGGCAAAGTGCGCTACATCGGCGTGACGCATTACACGGTGGCTTCGCACGCGGATCTCGAGGATCTGATGCGCAAGGAGCCGCTCGACTTCGTGCAGTTCAATTATTCGATCGCCACCCGCGAAGCCGAGCAGCGACTGCTGCCGCTCGCCGCCGAGCGCAAGGTGGCGACGCTGATCAATCGCCCCTTCGAGGATGGCGCGCTGTTCTCGCGCACGCGCGGCAAGGAGCTCCCGGGCTGGGCCGCTGATATCGACTGCAGCAGCTGGGGAGAGTTCTTTCTCAAGTACATCGTGAGCCATCCGGCTGTCACCTGCGTGATTCCCGCGACCGCCAATCCCGCGCACATGCAACACAACGTCGCGGCGGGAGTGGGTCGTCTTCCCGACGAGAAGATGCGCGAGCGCATGGCCCTGTACGTGGCCAGTCTGTGAGCGCAGAGCTCTCGCCGGCTGCCCGGATCCTGCAGCGCCTGGCCAAGATCGAACCGCAGGAGCGGCCCGCGGTCGCGGCCGCCTTCGCGCTGTTTTTCTGCGTGCTGTGCGGCTATTTCATGCTGCGGCCGGTGCGCGAAACGATTGGCACCGTGCTGGGCGAGAAGGAAGTCGAGGACCTGTTCGTCGCGACGTGGCTCGGCTCGATTGCAGTGATCCCGATCTACGGTCTCGCCTGTTCCTACCTGCCGCGCGCGGTGGTGCTGGCGGCGGTATACGCCCTGTTCGGTGGCTCGCTCCTGGTGCTCGCAGGTGAAATGAATGCCGACCCGGGCAACCTCGCGGCGGCGCGCTTCTTTTACGTCTGGATCAGCATCTTCAACCTGTTCGTGGTGTCGGTGTTCTGGACGCTGATGGTGGATCGCAGCACCTCCGAGCAGGCCAAACGCCTGTTCGGCGTGATAGCGGCCGGGGGCACGATCGGGGGATTGATCGCGCCGGTACTCACCGATTTCCTGGTCGGGCGGGTCGGCCGCACCGGCGTGCTGATCGCCTCTGCCAGCCTCTTCGCCGTCGCGATCCTGTGTCAGATGATTCTGCTGCGGCTCTGGCGCCGCGGTCCGCAGGCAGCGGCCACAGTTGCGCCGGGCAAGGAACGACCGATCGGCGGCAATCCATTTGCCGGCATCACGCGGGTGCTGCGCTCGCCCTACCTGATCGGCTTCTGTGTATTCGTCCTGTTGCTCGCATCGATCACCACGTTCCTGTATTTCGATCAGCTGCGACTGGTGAAGGAAGCGTTTCCGAACGAGGACGATCGCACGCAGGTGTTTGCGCGCATCGACTTCGTGGTGCAGGCGGTCACGTTGTTCACCCAACTTTTCTTTACCGGCCGCATCGCCTCACGACTGGGAGTCGCGGTGCTGTTGACCTCGGTGCCGCTCGCAATGCTGGGCGGCTTCCTGACACTCGCACTGGTGAGCAACTTCTGGGTGCTGGCCGTGGTGATGATCATCCGTCGCGCCGGTGAATACGCGCTCACGCGTCCGGGCCGGGAGATCCTGTTTACCTCGGTCGACACCGAAACCAAGTACAAGGCGAAGAACTTCATCGACGTCGTCGTCTATCGCGGCGGCGATGCCCTCTCTGCACAGGTGCGCGGCAGCCTGAAAGCGAGCGACGTGTCGGGGGCCGCGCTCGCCCTGGTGGGCGCCGGACTGGCGCTCATCTGGGCGGTGGTCGGCTTGTGGCTTGCCCGCCGCCACGACGCACAGCCGGCTGCTGACGGCGCCCTGGATCCTTCGCGCTGACAGCGTTCCCACCCCGGGGAGCCGCCTGCGTCCGCGGGCTGGGCGTGAGTTCCACTTCGGGCGAGCAGCTTGCCCGCCTTATCGAACCGTTGGTCCCACCGTTGGGGCGCCTCGTCCCGACAATATTGAGTCAGCATGTGAGACCCTCAGGCTACGTCCACGGGGCGAAAGGAACTTTTTGTGCAGGTCATGCAACCAATCGGATCGCGGCCGCATCCATCAAGAGCAACGTGTCCGAGGGCGCTGCGACGCCGAGTCCTCCTGCAAGAGGTTGGCTTGAGTGATACCCCATTGAAGCCAATTTGCACGCGGCGTCGCGGCGTCCACGGACACGGCATGAGCCATGGCCGCTCATACCCATGAGCGCTGAGGTCCGGATCGAGGTTGAGCCCGCGGAGCCGGCGCCGGCACCGACGCACGGTATCAACGCGCTTCCCGGGCCCGCTCTCCGGCGCCGTTCCACAACGCCGCCATGGCCACTTCCGCTCAGTCGGTCTGGCCGGTGATCCTCTGGACGACGATTCCGTTCTGGCTGTTGATGACGGCCACGCGCGTGCTCGGCTACACAGTGCGTGTCGCCGCCGTGCCGGACGTGCAGATTGCCGAGCCTCTGGAGCGCACGCTCCAGCACGCGATCCTGTTCTTCATTCTTATTGTGTTCTATCGGGCCGCGCTCGCGATCGGCTGGCCGCAGCAACGACGCTGGCTCGCCGCGGCCGGACATCTCGCCCTGGCATCCTTGTTCGCACTGCTGGCGACGCCGGTGCTCACGCTCAGCATCGACCTGACCGAGCCGCAGCTCAAATGGCTGCCGACGATGATTGCGGGTGATGGTGCGGTCGGAGAGCAGATCCGCGAATGGCTGCATTCGGGCATCCTGCTGGTCAGCATTCCGGATTTCTTCATCTCATACTGGTTCGGGCTGGTGTTGATCCTCGGCGTGCGCACCTATCTCGACCTGCGCGATCACCGGCTGCGTCTCGCGCAGCTGGAGCATGAGAACGTGCGTGCGCGTCTGCACGCGCTGCGCATGCAGCTGCACCCGCATTTCCTGTTCAATACCTTGCACTCGGTGAGCGGGCTCATCGATGCGCGGCCCGCCGTCGCACGGCAGATCATCGTGCGACTCGGGGACCTCTTGCGCCGGACGTTGCGCGACAGCGACGCGGACCTCGTGCCGCTCGCGCGTGAAATCGACTTCGTGCGCAACTATCTCGAGATCCAGCAACTCAGGTTTCCCGATCGCCTGCGCTTTGCGATTCGTGTCGACACGGCGGTGCAGGACGCAATGGTGCCGAGCCTGATCCTGCAACCTCTGGCGGAGAACGCGGTGGTCCATGGCGCCGCCGAGGAAGAGGAGCGCGTCAACGTCAGCATCGACGCGCGCCAGGTCATCGATTCACGTCGACTGGAGCGCTGGCTGGAGCTCAGCGTTCACAACACCGGCAGTCCTGACGCGGAGGGCGAGGGCTCCGGCGCGCACATCGGCACCGGTAATACCCGCGAGCGGCTGCGCGCTCTATACGGGGAGAATTTCACACTCGATTTTCGTGCGCCGCCCGAGGGCGGATTCCTGGCGTTCCTGCGCATTCCATTTCGGGAGGGTATTCTCGAATGAACACCGCGACGATGATCCGCACGCTGATCGTGGACGACGAGCCGATCGCCCGCCAGACGTTGAAAGACTACTGTGCTCTGGAGGGCGACATCGAGGTCGTCGGCGAGTGCCGGTATGGTGCCGAAGCCGTCAAGCGCATCGCGGCACTGCACCCTGAGCTGGTGTTTCTCGATGTACAGATGCGCCGCGTGAACGGCCTGGAAGTCATCGACAAGATCGGACGCGACGCGATGCCGCTGGTGATCTTCGTGACCGCGTACGACCAGTACGCAGTGGACGCGTTCGAGCTCAACGCAGTGGATTACCTCCTCAAGCCTTTCGACCGTGAGCGCTTTCATGCCGCTGTAGAGCGCGCCAGGTCGCGTCTGACCGGGCCCGCCGGCAATGACGTACGCGCCCAGGTCCAGGCAGCGGTGCGCCAGATTCTCGGCAACATGCAGGGGGCGCTTCCGGGCACCGGACCGAAGCGCATCGTGGCGGAGAAGAACGACCGCTATATCTTCGTCGATCCAGGCGACGTGCACGCCGTGGAAGCCAGTCGCAACTACATCACGCTGCACGTTGGCAGCGATCGCTATCTGCTCCGCTGCGGCATGCAGCAGGCCGAAACGATGCTCGATCCGACGATGTTTCTGCGCATCCACCGCTCCGTGATCATCAATACGCGCCACATCCGCGAGATGGCGCGCCAACTCTATGGCGATTACGAAGTGACGCTGGCGAACGGGACGAAATTCACTTCGGGGCGCGCCTACCGCCGCCGCGTGGTCAACTACATCAACAGCGGGCGACTTTGAGCAGCGTGTTCTCATCAGCGTCGACCGTCGCGCTCAGCCGGCGCGATTTCCTGCGCGTCTCGGTCGCGGTGGGCGGTGGGCTCCTGGTCGGCTTGGGCTCAGCCGAAAGTACCGGTGAGGTAAAGGGGTCGGTCGGCCAGCTCGGCTATTTTGTGCGCGTCGATCCCGACGGTTCAGTAACACTCGGAACACCGAACCCGGACATGGGCCAAGGCGTTCGCACGTCGCTCCCGATGCTGATTGCCGAGGAACTGGATGTGGACTGGCACAGCGTGCGCGTCGAGCAAATGCCACTTGGCATCATGCGCGATCCGAAGGGAGAGGGTTACACCTGGAAGTACGACGGCGTCAGCCAGGGTGCAGGCGGCAGCACGAGCGTCAGTGAAAATTGGCTCCTGCTGCGCCAGGTCGGCGCGCGTGCCCGCGAGATGCTGATCCTCGCGGCGGCGCAGCGCTGGCAAGTCGATGCCGCCTCCTGTGCGACCGAGCCCGGCCGCGTGATGCATCCACCCACCGGTCGCTCCGCGGGCTATGGGGAGCTTGCCGCGCAGGCCGCCACGCTCAAGCCGCCTGGCAACGCGCCTAAGCTCAAGAGCCCTGCGGCATTTCGCATCATCGGCAAGCCGACGCGCGTCGTCGACGGACGCGACATCGTCACCGGCGCCGCGGGCTTCGGAATCGACGCGCGTCTGCCCGGTCTGAAGCATGCGGTACTGGCACGCTGCCCGTGGTTCGACGGCGGCATCGAGAGCTTCGATGCGAGCGAAGCACTGAAGGTGCCGGGCGTGCGGCAGGTGGTGCGGATCGATGCTGAGCCCACCGGTAAGCCCTATACGGTGCTGGCTTCAGCGATCGCGGTGGTCGCCGACTCGACCTGGGCCGCGATGCAGGGTCGGGAACGCCTCAAGATCAAATGGACGCCGGGGCCCTTTCCCGATGAGAGTACGCCCGCTCTGGAACAACAATGCACGGCGGCATTCGAGAGACAGGGAAGGGTCGTTCGCAACGATGGCGATTTCGACTCTGCCAGCGCCGCGGCGGCGAAAACGTTCCAGGCGCGCTACTGGCTGCCCTATGTCAGTCACTGCACGCTGGAGCCGCAGAATTGCGTCGCGTGGGTGCGCGCGGATCGGTGCGAAATCATCGCCCCGATCCAGATGCCGGGCTCAGCATCGCGCATGGCGGCACGGCTCACCGGGCTCGACCGACTGAACATCGACGTGCGCATGACACGACTCGGCGGCGGATTCGGCCGACGACTCACGGCTGATTACGTGGCCGAAGCGGTGCTGGTCTCAAAGGCCGTCAAGGCGCCCGTGCAGGTCCTCTGGACGCGTGAAGATGACCTGCGCAATGACTTCTATCGTCCGGCCGGGCTGCACGAGCTGCGCGCGGGCTTCGACGCGCAAGGAAAGCTGATTGCCTGGACGCACCGGCTCGCGAGCGCCTCGAAGTATTACCGTCGTGAGGACGTCAAGCCCGAGGATGACTGGACGTCGGAGCTCTACCCCGATGACTTTCCGGCTGGGCTCGTGGCGAACTATCGCCTCGAGTACCACTCGATGCGCTCGGGGCCGCGCGCGGCTCATGGCGCGCGCCGGCGCACACGGCGAACGCGTTCGTGGTGCAGTCCTTCATCGATGAGATTGCCCATGGACTCGATCGCGATCCCCTGGAGCTGCGCCTCGCACTGCTCGGTCCGGGGCGAGAGATGAAGTATGAGCAACATGGTGGCCCGCTCTTCGATACCGGGCGACTCGCTAGCGTCCTGAGACTCGCGGCACAGAAGGGCGACTGGGGTAAGGCGTTACCGCCGGGGCGGGGTCGTGGCATCGCGGGTCATTTCACCTTCGGCGGGTACGTCGCGCACGTTGTCGAAGCGCAAGTGGACGATCGGGGCGGCGTGCGCGTGCTCAAAGTCACCGGTGCGGTCGATTGCGGTCGCGCCGTCAATCCGCTCGGCGTGGAGGCGCAGATGCAGAGTGGGATCATCGATGGTCTCTCACACGCGCTGCATCCGCAGATCACGATCCGCGACGGGCACGTCGAGCAGAGTAATTTCAACGACTACCCGCTGCTGCGCATGGCGGAGGCGCCCGCGGAGATCGAGATTCACATCATCCCGAGCGAACGCGACCCGGTGGGTATGGGTGAATGCCCGTTGCCGCCGGTTGCCCCGGCACTCGCGAACGCGATTTTCGCCGCGCGTGGCTCTGCGCGTGCGTCGCCTGCCCATGGTGCCGGAGCTGGCAAGGTTGTTGGCTCGAACCTGAGTTGGCGCCGAACGTTGGCGCGCCAGCCTCATCCCTGCTGTAGCGCGAAGCGGACCCTGAGGCGAGCACGTTGCTCGATGGCTCGGCCATCGCGCACGATCGGCCGATAGCGCCACTGCGAGACCGCCTTGATGGCGGCGTCATCGAAGGTTTCTGCAGGTTCAGCCCGGTAGACGACAAGATCCTTCACCGTGCCATCCCGCGGCGACCGTGAATTCGAGCTCCACCCAGCCATCGATTCCCTTGCGTTGCGCCTCGGCCGGGTAGCGTGGCGCGACATACTTGTCGCGCGCGAGCGTCGCGCCGTCGATGACGTTGCTCATGAATACCGAACGCTCGCGCGCCGCCGCAGTTTGTTGCTCGGCTGCCGTCAAGCGCCGCGGATGAGAATCCGAGTGCCTTCGCTGCATCGAGCGCGGCCTGCGCTGCCCCGATGTCGCCCTGCGCCAGGCTGGCCTGCGATTGCTGCAACAGTCCTGCACCGATGCTTTGCAATGCCGGCTGCAGGCGCGCGTTCTGTGGATCTGCGGCTCGAAGTTCGCGCCAGTAATAGCTTGCGCTGTCGCGTTCCGGGGCGAGCAAGCGACCCTGCGAGATGCGCTCATCGAGGCGGGCGGCGAGCTGAGTCTGCTGTTGAGTACGCGCATTCGACTGGCGCGCCTTGTCGAGAGCGCGCTGTGCGGTGCGAACGTTGGCGCCCAGCGAGTCGGCGTGGCGTCAGCCATTGCTCGGCCGCAACGAAGTCCCGGGCATCGATCGCCTGGTTGGCCTTCGTCAGCAGCCTGGTCGCCAAGCGCACGGCGCGCCTGCTGTGCAGTGACATTGGCAGGATCCGCCGCGAGCGCGGCGAGGATATAGGTCTCCGCGCTGTCGCCTTCTGGCGCGATGAGCTTGTCCTCCTGCAACCGCTCGTTGGCCTTCTTGAGCAGGTTCTCGGCGCTCGTGCCGACGCGTCGCTGCTCGATTTCGCGGCGCGCCTGGGCCAGCAACGGAGAGATGTTCTTCTGTCCCTGCGCAGCGCGATCCAGAAAGCTGATTGCACGAGTGAAGTTGCCGCTGTCCGCCGCCTGTCGCGCGAGCGCGATCAAGCGCCGTTCGCGCTCTTTGCCGAGTTGCGCGCTCAGGAAAGCCAGGCGCATGTTGTTGGGTCTGACCAGGCGCGCATCTTCGATGGCGCGCGCGGCGTCATCGACGCGTTCTTCGAGCATCGCGGTCTCAGCACTGGTGAGGAGCTGATCCGCGATTCGGTCCAGCCCCGCCTCGGCTTCGGCGTCGCCGGGGTGAGTCGCAAGCACCCGACGGTACAGATCGAGAGCGCTGCTGCCGGGCGGCGCGATGAGACGCCCGGCGTCGTATGCAGCTCCTGCTGCCGCAAGCGCGCGGCTGCGTTCATCCGCTGTAGCCGATGCTGGGGCCGTCGGCCGACGCCGATGCTGGCGGTTTCAGTGTCGGCGGCGCCAGGGGCGCAGGCGCGCGCACTTCTGGCGCAGCTGATCGCGGCGCAGGTGGCGCTGCTGGCTGTTGAGCCTGCTGGCGCGGGCCTTCCCTGAAGAAAATGTAGGCTGCAACCGTCGCCGCGATGATGAGCACGGCAATGCCGATGAAGATCGCCGGCATCAGGCCGCGCCGTGGCGGCGGCGCCGTCTCGGCCGGCGTAAAAGTTCGTCCCTCCATGTGCCGGCGTATGCCGGCTTCGATGAACTGGCGGACGCGCGGCGGAGAAACCGGTTTGTGCAGGAAACGATAGATGTCGCCGGAGGTGATCAGCTTGACGAGCTGTGTCTGGTCGTTGGTCGTGCCGGCGACGATCAGCACGAGATCGGGAAATTGGCGTGCGGAGCTGTTCGCAGAACGCCTCGGAATCCTCACCCGTCGCGAGCGTATCGACAACGATCACACCGACACGCCCCGCCATCATCAATTCGCCGGCCTGTTGCGGCGTGGCTGCGTCCAGGACACGACGTGAACCGCCCGCGGCGTCATGCAGGATCGCAAGAAGATCCGCATCCGAGGTCAGCGCGACGATGTCGATCGATTGGCCCGCGGCTGACAATTGCGCCGCGACCCGCTCGATTGCTGGATCCTCGGGGATTGGATTCGGGCGGCCTTGTACGGGCATGTGTGTCCCCCGCCTTCGACCTCAATATCCCGGTTCCCGGCGTAATCCCGGGGCGGGGCGAGGCGCATACGATACGGGGTCTGTCAGCCGAGACAACGACTGCTGCACTGCGTCACCGGATTCTGTGAAATGAGTCCTGACTGCAGGGTGACCACGCAATGAGATGCACGCATGAACGGCGCGCGACGCTTGGAAACTGTTTGCCTGGTCCTGCTTGGCGCGCTGCTGCTCGGGACGACCCTCGCCTACGTCGGGTCCTGGTCCTGGTTTTTCGATTTGTTCTCGCACTTTCGCGTCCAGTATGCGGTGCTCGGCGCGACGCTTGCGGTGATTTTTGGGGTCAGAAAGCGGGCGCTGCTCGCCGCGCTCAGCATCGCTACGTTGCTCGCCAACCTGCCGCCCATCGTTCCGCAATTCGTGCGCTCTGCGAGCGCAGCACCCGCCGCGCTCAGCCCACCCATCCGAGTGCTGTCCTTCAACGTCTTCAAGTACAGCCACGAACACCAGCGGCTGGTGCAATTCGTGGGCGAAGAATCTCCCGATGTGGTGATCCTCATGGAGGTGACGCCGGCGTGGGCGCAAGCGCTGGGCGCGCTCGCCGCTCAGTATCCGTATCGGTGGGTGAACCCTCGGTGACGATGCCTCCGGCCTCGCGGTGCTGAGTCGCCGCGTACCGGTGCAGAGCCAGGTGATCGATCTGGGTAATAGCGGTGTACCCTCGTTGCTGTTTACGCTCCCCGACCCGGCCGGCGACATCACCTTCGTTGCCACGCACCTGTCATGGCCGTTCGGCGCGCGTCTCGCCGGCATTCGCAACGCAGAACTCGCGGCATTGGCACGCCTGGCGCGCGAGCACCTCGGTCCATTCGCGATCGTCGGCGATCTCAACGTTACGCCGTATTCGCCGCGTTTTCAGCAGCTCTTGAGGGACGGAGATCTGCGCAACTGCGCCGAGGGCGAGGGGCCGCGAGCCACCTGGCCCGCATTCATCGTGCCGCTCTTCATCCAGATCGATCATTGCCTCGCGAGCGCGCAGGTCGATGCGAGTGACTTCAGGGTCGGCAGGTTCTTGGGCTCCGATCATTACCCCATCAGCGTCGAGCTCCGGGTTCAGCCAGCCGACGCCGCTAGCGAGCGGGAGCGCCACCGCCCGCCGACATGCCCCCAGTCAACACCAGGCGCATCGCCTCTTCGACGCCGATATCGAGCGGGGTCAGGCGTGCGCGCGGCAGATAGAGGGTGTAGCCACCGATCTGGTAACTCATCGGAAAGTAGACGCCGACCATGCCGTCCGCGGCGGGTTGCGTTTCGAGCTCCGGCGCGGCCTCGCGGGTGACGAAACCAATCAAGCGCGCTTCGCCGAAGCTCGCAACCACCACGCGCCGCAGGTCGCGGCGCTTGCCTTGCGACGGGAGGAACTTGACGAGGTCGCGTAGCGCGCCGTAGACCGTCTTCACCAGCGGAATGTGTTCGAGGAACTTGTCCCACTGCGAGAGGAACCAGCGCACCACGTACGCGTTGACCACCAGGCCCGCACCCAGCAGCAACAGGAAGCCCACGATCAGGCCGAGCCCCGGCCAATAGTGCACGCCTGGCAGCACGAAGGTGATGAGATCGCGCAGCGCCGCTTCGATGTTCGTGCCCAGCCAGACGATGAGATAGATCGTCAGGCCGATCGGCAGTACCGCTGCCAGGCCTTTCATCAGCAGGTTCCAGAGTTTGTTCATCATGACTGAGGCTCAGCCCGTCAGCGCCGCACGCCGCGACGGCGCATTGTACGCTGCAGCGGCTTTGCATCCTGGCGCGACCGGCATCGATAATCCGGCGCAATTTGCGGCACATGAGGATGGAGACACGCATGAGATTCGAAACGCAGTCGCCCAGCAGACACCTCCGACGCCTGCTCGCCTGTCTGTTTGCCTGTCCGTTGATGCTGGCGATGCCGGCGCTCACCTGGGCGGCGGCGAGCGGGCAGGACAAGGTTGTGAAGGCGTATCTCGAGGCCGCGGCATCTGGCCAGCCGGAAGCAGTGCTCGATTTCCTTCACCCGGGCGATGTCGAGGACCTGCGCAGCAATCTCATCAAGACACTCGAGGACGAAGCCGCCCACGGCAGCAGCACGGTACGCGAGCGCCTCTTCGGTGCCTCCACCATCGATGAAATTCGCCACCTGACGCCCAACAACTTGTTCATTGCGGTCGCGCGCCGGCTCGGCCTGCCTGCGGAACGCATCGGCGAAATCAAGGTTCTCGGCATCATCGACGAGAATTCCCAGCTTAGCCATGCCGTCGCGCGCATAGCGCCTCCCGCGAACAGCGAGCTGCGCGGGCGGGTGACGCTCGTCAGCCTGGTCCGCTATGGCAAGGATTGGCGTGTCGCGATCCCGTATTCGTTTCAGGCCCGCCTCGACGCTGCGACGGCCGCACCGGCGGGCCGTCCCGCCGCCGGATCGAAAACGCCGAATACTCCCGAGATCCTGGCGTTTCTCGAAGATGGATCCAAAACGCTGCGCAAGGGCGATTGCGCGGGCTTCTTCAACGACCGGATGAGCCCGAACTTCCGCAACAGCACTGCGCCCAAGGCGCTTAAGACACTGATCGATCAATGCATGACTTACGAGGACACGCGCGAGACGTACATCGCGGCGCTGGAGCTGGCGCGTCGCATGTCGCCCGCCTATGAGCAGAACGGGACGCGCGCCATTTACGACCTGCGCGGCCAGGGCCTGCCCTTCGATCGCTTCGTGCTGGAAAAGGTCGAGGATCGCTGGTACGTCGCGGAGTAGTCGCCAGCAGTCAGGGAGCGGTGGGCGTTGCCGAGGCGCAGAACCGCTCGATGCTGCGTCGATATTGCGCGATGGTGGAGAAGCTGTGCTGGGTGGTGTCCCAGAGCAGATAGTCCGTGACGGCGTTTTCACCTTCGCGGTGGGTGTATTCCAGCAAGCGGCTGTCCTCACGGAACGTCATGTCGCGCCCGACGCGGCAGGGCAGAGAATGCGACACGCGTGCGAGCTGCTCAGGGAAGGCGATCGATCCCGTGCGCAGGTCGATCACTGCTACCGTGTCGCAGTCCGGTGTGCAGCTCAGCCTGGTGAGCGCGAACCCGCCAGCGAAGTTGTTGCCGTCGCGCGCGGCCGCTTCCAGGGGCACAGCCAGTTCCGCGGTGCGCGGGTCGGAGCCAGGATTGATGCTCAGGTTGTCAGGCAGCTGCGCGATCGGCACGCGATACTCGGAAAAGCGTGGGCGGCCGAGTTCCGCACGGTCCTCACCCGACGATGCGCTGCCCAGTATTCGATCCAGTTGCGCAGCAGCCTCGTCCGAAAGCATCCAGTCGTCGATCTCAACGTTGTTGACCGGCTCGGAGTCGCTGACCTCTACGGCTCGCAATTCGTGATCAGTGCAAGTGCCGGCACTCGCTGATGCCTGACCGCGTCGACATTCGCTGAACTGCGTGTGCGCGCCGTAAAGCCCTGCAAGACCCGGTTCCTCGGGTCGCACGAAGATCCAGTAGCGACCCGCCGGCAGATCGAAACCGAAGCTTGCCTCGCCGTGGCGCACCAGCTGGCTGTACTGCGCCTGCGTGTCGAGGTTATGCGCATAGAGCGTGGCGTCCGGTATCGCGTGCCCGGGGAAAGAGATATGCCCGGCAACGGCGGCGGCGAAAGCGAGTGACGGTGCGACCGCCAGCAACGCGAACAGCAGCACGGCGCGGCCCGTCAGTGAGCCTTGCGTTGTCATGAAGCGAGCGGGATAGTCGCGTGCGCAGTCATTGCCGCCGTCGAATTCCCGGCCAACCCGGCCGCGGGAGATGGTAGCTGAACTGGCGAGAGGATGGAGATTTCGGTGGACCCTGGGACGACGCGGCAGCTTCCGCCCGATGCCTTTCACATCCGGCCGGCGACAGTTACCGATGTGCCGATCGTGCTCGCGCTGATCCGCGAGCTGGCTGAGTACGAAAAGCTGCTGCATGAGGTGGTCGCGACCGAGGCGCTGGTGAGAGCTGCGTTGTTCGGCCCGAAACCGGTTGCCGAATGTGCGCTCGCCTGCGTGAATGGCGGCCCTGTCGGCTTCGCCCTCTACTTCCACAACTACTCGACCTTCATGGGGCGCGCCGGGCTGTATCTCGAAGATCTGTTCGTGCGTCCCGAGCACCGCGGTCAGGGAATTGGCGAGGCGCTGCTGCGTTACCTGGCACGGATCGCGGTGGAGCGCGGATGTGCGCGCATGGAGTGGGCCGTACTCAACTGGAACAAGCGCGCGATCGAGTTCTACGAGCGCATGGGTGCGGTCGGTATTCTCGACTGGACGGTCTTTCGCGTGAGCGACGAGGCGCTGGTGCGGCTCGGCTCCTGACCTTCATTGACGAGACCGCTCGGGCCCAGCCGATAGTGCAGCGTTACATCGAGGGTCGGACAGCACTGCGGATCGTCGGGGCCGTGCTTGAGCAGGCGCACGTGCACCTGGGCGTTGGACAGGCTGATCTCGCTGACCTCGACCCGGTCTCCCAGCGCCAGCGGCGCGAGTACGCGGGGGTTGCCCCGCTGGTTCAAGACCGGCACCAGATCGAAGAACACTCCGCTTCCGCCGGGATCGCTTTCCAGGACGATCACCGCGTCCTCGGCACCATCGCCGTCGAGATCACCCATCGCGTAGTAGTTCGTAGCGCTCACGACGACCTCCGTCGCGGCGCCGGGTGCGGCGGACTCGCGGTACTGTCCGTCCACGAGCTGCGCCTTGCCGGAACGCGTCCACTGGGAGGGGTACTCGGCGTTGCGCAGCTGGTCGAGGGTAATTCTTGCAGCAGAACCTGCGCCTGGCCCGGACGATGAGTCGGGCCCGCCGCAGCCGCCCGCGCCGACGAGGATGCAAGCCAACACGATGGCTGGGCGTGCCACTGGCGACTCCGGCCTACGCCGCAGGCGCGCCGCGCGCTTCAAGATCGACGATACGCATGCGCAGCCGCCCGATCTCCAGCTCGAGATCGGAAATTCGGCGCCGCTGCGTATCGATCTCGCGCTCCAGCACCTGCTGCTGTGTCTCGAGCTGCTTGATGCGCAGGACGCGCTCGTCGAGCTCACGCTGCGCCTGCTCGAGGCGCTCGCGCAGGCTGGCGAGCAGCGTGTCGAAGCGCCGTTGCGCCACGGCGCCGGAAGCCAGCCATCCGAGCACGGCGCTGCCGACGATCATGAAAATCAGGGTGAACACCGAGAGTTCCATCGCGGACTGATCCTCCTTGGAATCGGCGGCAATCTATCGGGATGGAAGCGGACCTGCAAACCCCGAGAACGGAGCGCGTCCAGAGCCCGTTATCAGGGTAGTTCGGGCCGGCCGATGCTCCCCTGAGCCCGTTCTTGCTCGATTGTAAGAAAGACGCGTTGTCGTGCAGCGCGAAAGATGGGAGCTGTGGTTGCAGGATGTCTCATTCGTGTTGGGCTGAGGGGAGCATCGGCGGCACGAACTACCCAATGAGCTCTCTTGGTATCCTACGAATTCGGCAGTAGGCTGTCCCTCCCCCTGTAGTAGTTCCATCGGAAGGAGGCGTCATGTCAGTCGCACGCGTCACGGAACTGATTTCGTCGTCCAAGAAAAGCTACGCCGATGCCGTGGAAAGTGGCATCAAGCGCGCCACCAAGACCTTGAAGAACGTTACGGCGGCCTGGATTGCCGCACACGAGGTGCAGGTCGAAAACGGCCGCATTCGCGAGCATCGTGTGCGGCTCAAGGTGACGTTCGTCCTGGAGTGAGCCAGCGCCGGATCGTGCGCTGGTTGCACGTCCCCGTTACGCCTGCAAGGCCTGGTCCAGGTCCTCGATGAGATCCTGGGGATTCTCGAGCCCGATCGACAGGCGTAGCAGATTCTGGGGCGTCAGTGTGTCGCTGCCTTCGACGGACGCACGATGCTCGATGAGGCTTTCCACGCCGCCGAGACTCGTGGCGCGGATGAAGATCCGGGTTCGCGCGGCGACCGCCATCGCGCTGCGCGCATTGCCGCGGACACACATCGACACCATGGCTCCGAAGCCCGCCATCTGCTGGCGCGCAACCGCATGTCCCGGGTCAGATTCGAGGCCGGGGTAGCAAACCCGCTCAACGCGGGCATGCCCGCCGAGGAACCTGGCGATCTCCAGCGCGCTCGCGGATTGTGAGCGTACGCGCAGCGGGAGCGTGGCAAGGCTGCGGCGAATCAGCCAGCAATCGAACGGCGCAGGCACCGCCCCGCCCACGGCCTGATACTGGCGTACGGCGGCGGCCCGGGCAGGATCGCGCGCGATCACTGCGCCACCCATGACGTCACTGTGGCCGCCGAAATATTTCGTGGAACTGTGCACCACGATGTGTGCACCGATTTCCAGCGGCCGCTGCAGAACAGGTGTGGGGAAGGTGTTGTCACAGACCAGCAGCGCGCCGACGGATTCAGCGCGCTCGGCGACCGCTCGGATATCGGTGACCTTCAGTGTCGGGTTGCACGGGGTCTCGATCCAGATGAGCCGGGTATTTGGCTTCAGGTGCGCGTCGAGCTGTCGCAGATCGGGCATGTCGATGAAGTCACTGTGCACGCCCCAGCCGCTCAGGTACTCCTTGAGCAGCTGGCGCGTACCGTAGTAGCACTCAAGCGGGGCCAGCACGTGATCCCCCGGCTTGAGCAGGCTGAACACCGCCATCGTTGCCGCAGCCCCGGAAGAAAAGCAGACCGCGCTGTCTCCGCCCTCAAGCTGGGCGAGGCAAGTCTCGAGCGCTCGCCGCGTCGGGTTGTCAGGACGCGTATAGGAGAACGAGCGCGAATAGCCGCCATCGACATCGCGCTCGTAGGTTGTGCTCATCTGGATCGGCGGCGTGATGGCGCCGGTCGCCGGGTCGACCTGCCGGCCTGCATGCACGGCGAGTGTTTCGATCTTCATATGCAACGCAGAACTCCAGGCGAGGTTTGGTCAGTCGAGCCTGAGCGTGCCGCGGCTCACGAGCACCGAGTGTCCGCCGACGCGCACGGCTGCGATCCGTCCGTCCTTCAAGTCGGTCTCGATGTGCAGCAGGCTGGGGCGCTTCATTTCGAAGCCTTGCTCGACTACCCAGCGCAACGTGCCGTTCGCGATCGTTGCGCGCGTGCCGAGATAGCCCCCGAGTGCGGCGCAGGCGCCGCCGGTGGCCGGGTCTTCCATGATTCCCAGCAGCGGAGCGAACATGCGCGCGCGCAGGTCCGAACCCGGCAGCTCCGGATCGCGGCAGAACAGGAAGACCTCTTGCGCCCAGTACTGTGCAAGCGTGGCGCGCCAGCGCTCGACATCGGGCTCGGCGCGGGCCACCACGCCCCGATCACGCACGGGAACGAACAAGAACGGCACACCACAGGACGCGGCCTCCGGCTTGTCGACGCCGTCGAGAATGTCTTCCGGCCGGATGCGCAGAATTGCAGCCAGACGTGCACGATCCGGCGGTGGCGGGCCGAACTCGGGCATCTTCGCCGCGGAGAGCTGCACGAAATCGGGCTTGCCCTCGCGCGACCTCACCTCGACGGGCACCAGCCCAACACCCTCCTCGAAGATCACGGTGGTGCGCTCCTCGCGCAGCGGGATGCGACCGAGCGTTGCGAGCAGATAGCCGGTTCCGACGGTTGGATGACCTGCGAAGGGCAGCTCGCTGACGGGCGTGAAGATGCGCACCTTGCACAGCGCGCGCGGGTCCTCGGCAGGCAGCACGAAGACCGTCTCCGAGAGATTCATCTCGCGGGCGATCTGCTGCATCAGGCTTGAGTCCAGGCCCTCGGCTTGCGCAAACACCGCGAGCGGGTTACCGCCAAAGCGACGCTGGGTGAACACATCGAGCGTATGAAATTCGTATTGGGTCTTCATGAGCAGGCCACGGGAGAGGTGTATTCCTGTAAACCGACGACCAGCATACCGGGACCACCGTGCACACCGATTGCCGGTCCGAGCGCTGTCAGGTACCGGTCCGTGATGTTACTGCGATCCGCACAGACTTCATCGAGCAGGGCGCGGCCCTCCTCCTCGGCCTGTGCGTGGCCGACCGCCACCCGATAGGTGACATCGTCGCGCATGCGCGCCCTGATGAGGCGTGCGAATCGCGTGCGCAGGTTCCTGCGTCCGAAAATCACGGTGCCGGCGCCGACCCGGCCATTGCGCTGGCTCAACAGGATCGGGGTGAGGTGCAGCAGATCCGTGATCGCCTGAACGAAGCGCGGCACACGCCCGCCGCGCACGGCGAAATCGAGGTTGCGCAATAGGCCGAGGGTCAGGATGCGCGGCACCATTGCCCGCACGGCTTGGCTCACCTGCTCCCCGTTCATGCCCGCCTGTGCGCACTCTGCCGCGTACATGGCCAGCAGCCCCTGCCCCAGCGAGGCGTTCCGGCTGTCGATCACGATCACCTTGCCGTGGGCACGCACGCGTTCGGCAGCACCCTGTGCGCCAGCCAGCGTTCCGCTGACGCGCCCGGTGACGTTGATGGAGATGACGGTTTCGTAATGCGAGGCGAGGAACTCGAAGGTGCGCCGAAAGTCGCCTGGCGGCGGTTGCGAGGTCTTCGGGTGCTGCGGATTGTCCGCAAGCTCTCGATAGAACTCCTCTGGACGCATCGAGACCTTGTCGAGATAGCTGCGTTCGCCGAAATGCACACGCAGCGGGACCATGTGGATCTCGAGTCGTTCGAGTTCCTCATCCGGGATATCGGCGCCGGAATCGACCACGATGGCGACTCCACGCCGATGGCGATGGTGCGCAGCGTCCTGCTGCTTGCGCATGTCATCAGCCTTCTGGCCGGACACCTCGCCGAACTCGCGCGCCAGCCGGAACACGGCGCGTGTGTCGTTGACATGCACGTGAACCTTGGCTTTGCGTGCCGTACCGGCGACGACCACACCGCTCCCCAGCGTCGCCAGTCCTTCGCGCAGTTTGCGGTGATCGATGCCTTCGCCGCTCACGATGCACTCAGTGCAGAAGCGGTGCTTGAGATCGATCTCGGTGCCCGCGGTATCCTGGGAGTCGAACTGCACTTCGATCGGCGTATCGTCCGCGAGCGCCTTGCCATCGAAATAATCCGAGATGCCCTGGATCAGCTCGACAAAACCCTGCGCTCCGGCATCGACGACATTGGCGCTGGCCAACACATCGAGTTGCTCGCGGGTGCGTTCCAGCGACACTCGCAGGCGAGCGAGCGCTTTGCGAAACACGGCGGCGAAGTCCCTGGCGCAGTCCGATTGCGCCAGCATCGCGAGTTCAGTCGCGAAATCGGCGAGCACCGTGATCAGTGTGCCTTCACGCGGTTCACTGAGCGCTTCCCGGGCGTAACGCGCTCCACTCGCCGCTCCCTCTGCGAGCGCGTGCGTCGTCAGGGTCCGCATTTCACCGAGATGTTCGGCGAGACCGACGAAGAACTGGGCCAGGATCGCCCCGGAGTTGCCGCGTGCACCATCGATCGCCGCGTCGGCGACAGCCAGCAGGATCTGTCCTGCATGCTCACCACGGCGTTGGCGCAGCGCCGCTAGCACCGCGCCCATCGTCAACGTCATGTTGGTGCCGGTATCGCCGTCGGGTACCGGAAAGACGTTGATCTTGTTGAGATGCTCCTGGCAGGCGATCAGTCGGCGAATGCCGGCGCGCAACGCGAGGCCGAGGCGCTCGCCGTCGAGGTCGCTGATCCCGGCGACGGCCGTATTCACTGGCGGGGTAGCAGGAAGCGAACGCCGCGGTGATTGAGAACAACCCCGTCCGGTGTGATGCGCTCGATGGTCGTGCCGTCGGGGGTCTTGCCGCCCTCGCGATACTTGCGCGTGTTGAGGAATACGAACCGGTCCACCGGCCGGCTCGCGTAGACATGCAGATCGAGGTGCAACTCCGGGAGCGATGCACCCTGCAATGCCACATCGCCAAGGGTCGGCAGGCTCGAATAGCTTTCATCAGGTTCGGCATCGAGGGGCGCAGCGGATTTCGGCTCAGGCCGCAGGGTAGGCTCGACTTCCGGTGCCGGCGCTGGTTCTTCGATCGAGGGCTGCGCCTCCTGGGCGGGCGCAGGCGGGGCCTGGGTGTTGGAGGGCCCCGCAGAGGCTGGCGAGGGAAGTGCAAGCGGTGTCGGCGCGGGTGGCGCTGTGGCCGTCGGCGCTGGCGCAGGCGACGGTGACGGGGGCGACTTCCGGCGTCGAGTGGCTCCGAAACGCCAGAACGATCACCACGATCATGTTGAGAGCCAGCAGAGCGCCGAGCGCCAGCGCCCAGATGGGGAACGGTGAGCGAGATGCCGCTCCCGCACGAATATCGGCAATGCCGGGGCCGGTCTGGCGTTGGCGCTCGTGCTCGGACTTTCGCAGCGCGTCGAGAATGAAGGACATGACTCAGCCGCCCGGCGCCGGTGGTGTGAACAGGAATGGGGTGGCCGGATCCGCCAGCGCCGTGTCGAGCGCAATCTGGGTCTGCATGCCAGCGATGCCGTCCACCGTCAGGCGATGCTCGCGCTGAAAATCCTCCACCAGGCGCGCGAGCTGCTCATCGTAGACATCGGGACGGCCCGGTGTCGGCTCCAAGCCGCGCACCTTCTCCAGGCTGCGGCGCAACCAGCCCACATCATCGCCGCGCATGCCGAGCGAGAGTTCCTTCCCGCCCGCCACTCGCGGCCGCCATAGCAACAGGTAGTCGCCGAACCAGTAGCGCGAGAGCTCAGCGATGCTCACCGGTTCGCGCTTGCCGCCGACCTCCACCGCCGCGCGCTCATCGTCCAGTTGCGAGAGCACCAACTGGTGCTCGATGCCCGCATCGTCGTTGAGCATCAGGATTGCCGGGCGATTGAGCGCGCGCAGTTGGCCCCACGATCCGCGCTGCATGACGCACTCCAGGCCCTGCTGCGCTGCCTGGTCACAGGCGTCGGTGCTGCCCGGCCGATAGGTGGCGCCCCATAGCCCAAAAAGCTTGGAGAAGGCCGCATCGAGATTCGTCTCGCCCGAGTGAGCGCTCAGCGTCTCGGTGATCGAAGGCAAATGTGACGCTGCGGGCGCGGACGGCGAGGTTTCGGAGCCTGCGAGGCTGGGGTCGCGGCGGATTTCGCAGCCAAAGCATCAGTCGTGCTCGCAACCGTTGGCAGTGCACCCGATTGCAACAGTTGCCAGCCACCAAAGGCGAGGACCGCGACGCTGGCCACGAATACGCCCGCCGCGATCCAGCGACTCCACAATGGCAACACCGGTCGGCCATAGACCTCGGCGACGGAGCGCCGCACCAGCTTGGCAGGGATGCGATGCTGGCCCTGCGAATAGGCGCCGAGCAGCGCGCGGTCACAGACGACGTTGATGACGCGCGGAATCCCGCGCGCCAGGTGATGCACCTCGGCCAGCGCCCCATTCGTGAACAGGTCGCCAATCGCGCCGGCGACGCGCAGCCGATGCCGTACATAGCCCGACGTTTCGCGCCGAGACAACGGGGCCAGGTGGTAGCGACCCGTGATCCGCTGCGCCAGTTGCCGCAGCTCCACACGTCGCAGCACATCCCGGAGCTCCGGCTGTCCGATCAGGATGATCTGCAGCAGCTTCTGTGTGGCCGTCTCCAGGTTGGTGAGCAAGCGCACCTGTTCGAGCACCTCCGGGCTCAGGTTCTGCGCCTCATCCACGATCACGACGACGCGTCGCCCCTGCGAGTACGAGTCGAGCAGGTGGCGATTCAGCGCATCGACCAGCGCCTTGACGCTCGATCGTTCGCTGTCGGGAACGCTGACACGCAGTTCCTCGCAGATCGTGAGCAGGAATTCAGCCGGCGTGACACGCGGATTGAGGATGAGCGCGACTTCAGCGTCGTTCGGAATCTGCCCGAGGAGGCTGCGAACGATCGTGGTCTTGCCGGTGCCGACTTCACCGGTCAGCTGGATGAAGCCGCCGGCCTCGTTGATGCCATAGAGAAGATGAGCGAGCGCCTCGGCATGACGTTCGCTCAGGAACAGGTACCGAGGGTCCGGCGTGATCGAGAAGGGCTTCTCGCCGAGCCCAAAAAATGCCGTATACATAAGAACTTATCCAAGGCCACTCGGGAGCCTTGGGCGCCATGATGCACGCGCCGGGGACCTGAGTAAAACACCGCCGAGCCGGTCAGCGGTCTTTCAGAGCTTCCCTGAAATAGCGTTGCGGTACAGCTTTTCGAATTTGCGCACCGAGAGCTTGACGGGATTGGATGGCGTGCTGGGGTCAGCCATCGCCATCTTCGCGAAGCCGGGAACGTGCGCTTCCGTGACCCCGAGCTCGGCCAGAGTGTTGGGAATGCCGATGGTGGAGCGCAACTCGACCACCCAGTCGAGCACCGCGCCGAATGATGGCCGCTTCAGGCCGAGGTAGGAGGCGAGCCGCTTCATCTTGTCCTTGATCGCGCGGCGGTTGAAGACCAGCACATACGGCATCACCACGCCGTTGGTCAGGCCATGATGGGTATCGAGGTTCGCGGAGCATGGATGACTCAGGCTGTGCATTGCGCCCAGCCCTTTCTGAAATGCAGTGGCGCCCATCGTCGAGGCGATCAGCATCTGCCCACGCGCTTCGAGGTTCGAGCCTTCGGCGCAGGCCGCCGGCAGCCACTCCCGGATCAGGCGCATGCCTTCCACTGCGATTCCATCGGCGAGCGGGTGATAGGTCGGCGCGCAGTAGGCCTCGAGGTTGTGCGACAGCGCATCCATGCCCACGGCAGCAGTGATCCTGGCCGGCAGTCCTGCGTGCAGTTCAGGATCCTCGATCACGATCGCCGGCAGCAGGTGCGGATGAAAGATGAGCTTCTTGGTGTGGTCGCGCAGGTCGGTGAGCACCGAGCAGCGGCCCACTTCTGAGCCGGTACCTGCAGTCGTGGGTACGGCGACGACGGGCGCCATTCCGGCGACATTCACCCGCGTGTACCAGTCCTCCTTGTCTTCGAAGTCCCAGATGGGGCGGTTCTGCCCGACCATCAGTGCGATGGCCTTGCCGGTGTCGAGGGCGCTGCCGCCGCCGAATGCGATCACGCCGTCGTGGCTGCCGGCGCGATATGCATTCACGCCGGCGGTGACGTTCTCTTCCACCGGGTTGGGCTTCACGTCGGAAAACACCGCGCAACCGATGCCGGCAGCGCGACAGGATTCGACTGCGTTGCGCACCATGTCGAGCCGGGCGAGACCGGCGTCGGTCACGAGCAGCGCGTTGCGCATTCCGAGTTCGAGGCAGGCAGCCGGCAGCTCGCGAATCATGCCGGCACCAAAGCGAATGCTCGTCGGATAATTCCAGCGACCGGTCAGAGTGCTTTGAGTCATCGAAGTCGCTCCCGCGCTTTCAGGTCGATGTCTTGAGGTGGAACGATTTCGGCCGCGTCAGGTGCTCGTAGCCGACCACTGACAGCGTGCAACCGCGGCCCGAGTCTTTCACGCCCACCCACGCCAGCGCCGGGTCGAGATAATCGCAGCGATTCATGAACCAGGTCCCGGTCTCGATGCGCGCGCCAATTTCGATAGCGGCTTTTTCGTCCGCAGTCCACACCGACGCGGTCAGTCCGTAGCGGCTGTCGTTCATCAGCCGGATCGCCTCTTCATCCGACTTCACGCGCGCAATGCTCACGAGCGGCCCAAAAGTTTCTTCCCGGACGACCGGCATGTCGGGTTGCACGTCGACCAGGACCTGCGGTGCGAGATAGGGCGTTCCCGGCCGGCTCGCCGCGAAGCGTTTTTCATCGATCAGGGGACGCGCGCCTGCCCTGATGGCCTGGGCGATCGAGCGGCGTATCGAGTCGGCGGCTTGCGTGCGCACGACTGGCCCGAGAGTGGTCGGCGGTTCCAGTGGATCGCCGAGCCGGTATTGGTTGGTGAGATCGACGAAGGCCGCGACGAACCGATCGTAGATGGCGTCGTGTACGTAGACGCGCCCGATACCACAGCAGGACTGCCCCGAATTGAAGAAAGCGCCATCCACCAGGTTTTCGACCGCATGGTCGAAGTTCGCATCCGGCCGCACGTAGGCGGGATCGTTGCCGCCCAGCTCCAGGCCAATGCCGATGAATCGATCCGCCGCAGCGCGCTGGATCGCATGCCCGCCCTCGACGGATCCGGTGAATGCGACGAAGCCGATGCGCGGGTCGCGAATCACGCGCTCGGTGTCGGCGTGCGTGAGGTGCAGAACCTGGAATACACCCTCGGGGAGACCGGCCTCGCGGAAGCAGGCGGCAAACTGTTCCGCGCACAGCGGCGTCTGCGCCGAATGTTTCAGAATTACGGCGTTGCCCGCCATGATCGCTGGCACGATGCTGTTCACCGCGATCAGGTAGGGATAGTTCCATGCGGCAATCGTCAACACGACGCCGAGTGGCTCGCGGCGAATGAAGCGCGTGAAACCCGCCTTTGGCCCGACGTCGATATCGCGTAATGCGTCGTTTGCCGCATCGATCATGTAGCGGGCGCGCTCGAGCGTGCCGCGCACCTCGCCGGGCGCCACGCTGATCGGCCGGCCCATCTGCCAGGACAACTCGTTCGCGATGCTGTCGCGATGCTTTTCGAACACGTCGGCGAATGCCCGGCAGATCCGCGCGCGCTCGGGGACCGAGACCCGCTTCCATGCTTGCTGTGCATGGAACGCCGCGGCTAGCGCGCGCTCAGCGTCAGCGTGCGTGGCGTAGGGTCGTTCGACGTAAACGCGGCCGTCGACGGGAGAAATGGTGCGTTGAAGTTCCACGAAATACTGGGCCGGGCAGGTGAGAATGCGCGCGGCCGCAACAGCTCAGATGATCTCGAAATATCTCGCCAGTTCCCAGTCCGTGATGTGCTTGCGGAACTCGCGCTCTTCCCATTCCCGCGTGGCGGCATAGTGATCGACGAACGCATCGCCAAACCAGTCGCGCGCCATCTTCGAGCCCTTGAGGCGCTGTGCCGCGTCCCAGAGCGTCGCAGGCAAAGCCATGCTCTTAGGGAATTTCTGAGCGTAGGCATTGCCTTCGATCGGCTTGGTCGGCTCGATCTTCTTTTCCATGCCGTGCAACCCCGCAGCCAGTCCCGCTGCCAGGACGATGTACGGGTTGCAGTCAGCAGCAGCGATGCGAAACTCGACGCGCTGCGCCTTCTCACTGCCGGGAATCACTCGCAGGGCACACGTGCGGTTCTCTATTCCCCAGGTCGCATCGGTCGGCGCCCAAAAGCCGGGGATCAGGCGCCGGTAGGAGTTCACCGTCGGCGCGACCATGGCGAGAAGCTCTGGCAGGAGCTTTTGCTGGCCGCCGACGAAGTGATGCATCGCCTGGCTCATCGTGTGCGGCTTCTTCGCGTCGAAGAACACCGACTTGTCGCTCTTCCCCTTCAACGAGATGTGCACGTGGCCGCTCTGGCCGGGCCAGTCCTTGGACCACTTGGCCATGAATGTGACCATCTTGTTCTGGCGCTGCGCCAGGACCTTGCTGAAGGTCTTGAAGAGCGAGGCCTTGTCGGCCGCAGCCTCGGCGCCATCCACCGCGATCGCGGCTTCGAGCACGCCTGCTCCGGTTTCCTCGTGCAGGCCCTCGATACCAAAGTCCATCGTTTCGCAGGTCGCGAGCAGGTGGCGATAGAAATCGCTGTGCACGCTGTTGCGGATCACCGAGTAGCCGAAGAATCCCGGCGCCAGCGGCTGCAGGTCGCGGTAGTTCTTGGCGCGCACCGACTCGGGCGTTTCATTGAAGACGAAAAACTCGTACTCGAATCCGACGTACGCCTTGAATCCCATCGAGGCCGCACGCTCGAGCACCCGGCGCAGGATTCCACGCGGGCAGATGGCATCTGCGGGAGGAGAAAACTCGCACAGGAAGAACAGGCCGTCCTCTTCCCACGGCAGTGGGCGACAGCTCTCGGGCAGGATGCGCACCGGGGCATCCGGGTAACCGGTGTGCCAGCCCGTGTAGGTCACATTGTCGTAGAGCTGATCGTTCGCATCCCATCCCAGCACCACATCGCAAAAGCCGAAGCCTTTATCGAGTGCCGACAGGAATTTCTCGCGCGACATATATTTGCCGCGCAGGATGCCGTCGACGTCGAACACGCCGACCTTGATGTGTGTGAGCTTGCGTTCTTCGATGATCGCGCGAGCGTCGCGCGCAGTGCGGACTTGCCGTGGCTGCATGAGCGAAGATTCCAGTCACCGAGCTCTCCCCCGGAGTGTTGCCCCCGGGAGAGAGTGGTGAACCCTTGGGGACTTCTACAACGTCGTCTTGCCGTAGCCTTCCGTTTCCGGATGGCCGTGAGCACCCTTGGTCAGCGCGAACTCTTCCTCGGGCGACAGCACCAGCTTGTGCCGGCCGATCACCGCGAAGTACAGGATGAAGGCGAGATACCAGATCAACGCCCCGAAGACGCCTTTCTGATAGACGGGATCCTTCAACTGGTAGTAGAGCGTCACGAGGGCAATGACGATCGTGACTGCGGCGCCGAGGTTCCCGAGCGGGCTGCGATACGGACGCGCAATGTTCGGCATCCGCACGCGCAGCAGGATGAATGAGAGTCCCTGCATGGCGTAGGAGATCATGGCGCCGAACACAGCCATGTTGAGCAAGGTGCCGCCGATGAACGCGCCGCCCTTCTCCGCGCCAGCTACGAACCACACCACCAGCATCACCGCAAAGCCGAGCACAGTTCCGGCAACCAGCGCGCGATTGGGGGTCCTGTGCGCGCCGTGCGTCACAGAGAGGACCTGTGGGAAATACCCGGCACGCGACAGTGAGTAGATCTGACGCCCGTACGCGAAGATGATGGTGTGGAAGCTCGCGATCAGCCCGATGACGGCGAGCAGCGCCAATACCTTGGCGATGCTGCCGCCAATGGTGACCCGGAAGCCGTCGAGCAGCGGCTCGGCGGAAGCACCGAGCGTGAACGCACCATGCATCTTGCCTTCTTCGAGACTGCCGACGCCCGAGTTCAGGAACATCGTGAGGAACGCCGACAGCACTAGCGTCGACATGCCGAGGATCAGTCCCTTTGGCATGTGGTGGTGGGGGTCGTGGGTCTCCTCCGCCGCGAGCGGCAGCTGCTCGATGGCGAGGAACAGCCATACTGCGAACGGCAGAGCCGCAAACGCCCCACTCCAGCCGAATGGCAGGAACGGTCCGTGGCCGTCCGGCAGTTCAACGGCCTTGCCGTCGGGTCCTAGACCGATGTTGAGCGCCCAGTGCTGGAAGTCGAAGTAGGGAATGGCGCTGATCCAGTACACCACCAGCACGGCGAGCGCGCCGAGCGTAACGACCACCGAGACCTTGAAGGACAGCTCCACGCCGCGCAGGTTGAGAAATAGAAACACGAGGTAGCTGCCCAGCCACCACAGCGGCTGGTATTGCGGGCCAGTCTCGAAGATCGCGGTCAGGTAAGAGCCGATGAAGAACACGATCACGGCTGGCGTCAGCACGTACTCGATGTTCTCGGCGAGGCCCGCGATGAACCCACCCCAGGGTCCCATCGCGCTGCGGGCGAAGGAATAGGCCGCTCCAGTGTGCGGCAGTGCCGGGGACATCTCGGCGATTGAATAGATCAGTCCCCAGTACATGATCATGATCAGCACGCCGGCAACGAACATGCCGCCGAAGCCGCCGGGGCCGATGCCGAAATTCCATCCTGAGTAGTGCCCCGAGATGACCGCACCCACCCCGAGCGCCCACAGGGACCAGATCCGTGCATAGCGTCTGAGTCCGCGCTGGGCAAAATAGTCTTGACCGGCCTGCGCGTACGTGACGCTGCCGACCTGTTTCTTATCAGACATGCAAACCCCCTTGAGTCTTTTTCTGCCGCTTCACTCGATCGATCGACCGGAAAGGCACTTCTTGTTCTTATCGCGCGGCGCAGTATAGCCACGCCCCGCTTCGCGGCGCCAAAACAGTGGATTTTGCAGTGCCAAAAAGGCGTCAGCGAGTGACGGCAGCGGTTCTCACCCCGGGCCGCAGCTTACGAAAAGGTAGCTGCCCAGGGTCAGCCGGGCTCGGCCCCGGCGCCAGGACGATGAGGATCTCGCTCGCCAGCGGACCGAAGTCGGCGCGGAAGTGCACCGAGCTCTTCAACACCAGTACGCGCTGTTTCGCCGGCTCGATACCGAGGTGTCGCAACATCGCCTGGTCCGCGGCCTGTTGCTTGCGACTGGCCACAGCAATCTGTACGCCGCCGACGCGCAGCAGGGCCATTGGGCCGAGATCCATGTGCGCACCCAGATAGAAGGGGCCGGTTCCGACCAAGCGACCGTCGCCCAACGCTTCGACGAGGAATTCGCCCACGATTGCACTCTCACCCGCAAAGCCCGACTTCGCACCTACGGAGCCCTGAATGCGGGTCCCGACGCCTGCCGCGTGAGCCATGCGAGCGGCGTCCGGATCACAGATCAGTCCAGCAACGACGCCCTCAACTTCGGCATTGATCAGCGCCTTGATGAGACTCGTGCTGTCGCCGTTCCCACCGGCGCCGGGATTGTCCTGGGTATCGACGAGAATCACCGGACCGGCGCCGGGAGACCTCGGCTCCTGCACCCGGCAGACCGCAGCATCGATCGTCCAGAACCTGCCGCCGAGATCGCCTTGCGCTGCGGCGACCTCAGCGGCGAGTGCCTCGACTGCGTTACGCACGGCGAACTCTTGAGTGCCATAACCGAACACGCACGGCCCGCAATCGCGCACGTCTGCCAGCGGAAATCCCGGCGTGTAGTGCAATGCGTGCACAGGCTCCCGTTGCAGTTCAGCCGCGCGTGCCATCAGGCCGCGACCGGGCTCGATGAGCGTGCACTGGGCAGTGAGCGGAATCAGGAAGTCGAGATGCCTGAGCGCGCGCTTCAACGGGGCGCGTCCGACGAGCTTCGGCACGAGTTGTGCGGCACGCGCGCCGGTCTGCGCCATGTCGGTATGGGGATAGTTGCGATAGGCAACCAGCGCCGAGGCCTGCTCGAGCATCGCTTGCGACACGTTCGCGTGCAGATCGAGACTCGCAACTACCGGTACGGCGGCACCCACGCGCTCACGCACGCGCGCCAGCAGTTCCCCGTCGGCATCGTCCAGGTGCTCGGCGACCATCGCACCGTGCAGGTCGAGGTAGACAGCATCGACCGGCAACGCGGCAGCGAGGTCTTCGAGCAGGATGAAAGCGATGCGCTCGAATGCATCCCGGGTTACCGGGCCCGAGGGTTGCGCCGAACACCACAGCAGCGGCTTGAGCGTATGACCGTCGGCTCGCGCCTGATCTACGAAGCCGGCGATCGGCAGATTGATGCCCTTCACGGCCTCGATGAGCGCAGCACCACGACACAGTCCAGGCCATGCGTCGGCATGAACGAAGTCATCAAACGTCGCGCGGGTGGCCGCGAACGTATTGGTCTCGTGCTGGACGCCACCGATGGCGATACGGCTCATGGGGAAGGCTGTGAGTCAGCTCCTGAGGCCGGTCGCGCGAATGATGGACTCCTCGCCGAACTTCTCGTGGATGCGATCGAGCGCGCTTCCCAGCGCATCGGTACCGGGCGAGCGGCCAGTGGCAAACAGGTCGAGCTGCTGGGCCGGGCTCAGCGCCGCGACGCCGACACCTAGCAGTCGAACCGCGGCGCGTGGCTGCGTCTGCAACCAACTGCCCAGCAGGCGACCTGCGATCCAGACGATGAGGCGGCTGTCCTGCGTGGGCGGTGAAAATGTCTGTTGGCGCGTGTACGTAGTGAAGTCGCGGCGCCGGATCTTCACGTACACCTGGCCGGCCATGAGCTGGCGCGCGCGCATGCGCTCACACGTGCGGTCGGCGAGGCTCGCCAGCTCGGCGTAGAGCTCATCGTGCTTACGGATGTCGTGCTCGAAGGTCTCCTCGGCGCTGATCGATTTTTCCTCCCAGTCGGACACTACAGGCCGCTCATCGATGCCTGAAGCGCGCTCGCGCATGCGCTGCGTGAAGCGTCCGAACAGTGGCCACAACACCGAGTCAGGCGCGAGGCGCAGCTGCCCGAGCGTGTGGATGCCATGGCCCTCGAGCCTTGCGGCAGTTTTCTTGCCAACTCCGCTCAGGCGTCGGATCGGCAGAGGATCGAGCACCGTTGCGACCTCATCGGGGCGGATCCAGAGGAAGCCGTCGGGCTTGCCAAGATCGGAGGCGATCTTGGCGAGCAGCTTGTTGCTGGCGAGACCGACCGAGGCGGTGAGGCCGGTCGTTTCACGGATCCGGCGCTTGATCTCGTGTGCGATGTCGGACGCCGCGCCGAACAGCTTCACGCTCGCCGTGAGATCGAGGAATGCCTCATCCAGCGACAGACCCTCGACCTGCGGTGTGAACTGGTGAAACACCGCGAAGACCTGCTTCGAAGCTTCCTTGTAGCGGCGCATGCGCGGCGGAATGCAGATGGCGTGCGGACAACGGCGCAGCGCTTCGCTCATGGGCATCGCCGAATGCACGCCGAAACGGCGCACTTCATAGCTCGCCGCAGCCACGACGCCGCGACCACCGGTGCCGCCTACGATGACGGGCTTGCCTTTGAGATCAGGCTGATCGTGCTGCTCGACCGACGCATAGAACGCGTCCATGTCGACGTGCAGGATGGCGCGGTTGTGCTCCACGCGGGCCGGGTGTTGCGAGCCGCGTGAGCCGCGACCCGCAGCGCCTGTCACTCCTTCACTGTGATCGTGATCTTCTTCGACATCACCGGCGGATCGTGCGGGATGTGCAACTGGTCGCCGAGAACCAGTTGCAGCGTGTGTTTGCCCGGCGTGAGCTTGAGCTCGGTTTCGGTCTGCCCCTTGCCGAAGTGCAGGCTGTGCGCGTCATTGGGCAACGGCTGGCCGAGATCGGCGGGCGGATCGACATCGACCAGCAGGTGATGGTGTCCAGTGTTGTCGAACGCGACTCCCGCGGGCGCAATGCCCATGCCCTTGAGACCAAAGCGCACGGTGACCGGGCTCGTCACTACCGCACCGTCCTTCGGGCTGATGATGTAGACCTCCGCTCCCTGCGGTGACGGCGTTCGGTCGGCGGCCAGCGCGCAGTCGAGGATCAGCAGGGTGAGTATTGCAGCGAGCAGATTGCGCATGAGAGGTCTCCGCGAGGCAGGCCAGACAGGGTAGGAGTCCGGTAGCACCAAATCAACCAGTCAGACGGTGAAGGCCGTGTAGGCGGCCATGCCGATCCAGGTGATCAGCAGGCACACACCGTACGAGCTGAGCACCACGAGGTACTTGAGAGTCGTCATCGTGCGCGACTGGTGGTAAACGGCACGCATCGCCTTGAAGAGATAGACGAAGAGGTACACGTAGGTCGCGAACGTCAGCAGCCCGGGAATGAATGGCACGTGCATCCATTTGAGGAGCGCCGTCGACGTGATCTGCAGGGTGAGCAGCAGGAACGCGAACGCATGGTAGTGCACGTAGAACACCAGGTGCTCGACGTAGCCACGCCTGCGAAATGCGTACAGCACCAGGTTCACGAGGGCGATCAGCGGCAGGAAGATGAACATCATCTTCGGGAGGTTGTTGCGCAGCGCACGCCCGAACTCGCGGGCGCTCACCGTCTTGAGACGCTCGCACGCCTGCACCAGGCGCGGTTTCAGCCAATCGGAGCGACTCCCGAAGATGTCGATGTTCAAGTCCGAGCAGTCCTTGCCCTTGAAGAGCGTGTCCGTATCCTGGTCTTGCGCGGAAGACCGGCTGGGCCCGTCGATCACCAGATCGTTCGGCCCGCCTACGGAGAGGAGCAGAAAGAAAACTAGGCTGAGGACCAGGTACAGCCGAAACGGCGGCAGGTAGAACGTGCGCCGGCCCGCGATGAACTCGTTGGTCAGTTTGCCGGGCTTGAGGAGCAGCGCGATCAATGTGCGCCAGACGCGCGAGTCGAGATTCGCCAGGTCGTTAATGACATCGTGGCTCAGGGCTCCGATCGTCAGGCGCCGAAGCTGCATGCGCTGACCGCACTTGGAGCAGTACTCGCCGCTCAGTACGGCGCCACAGTTCAGGCAGCGCGCCTCGGGCACGCTGCGCGGTGGAGGCAGTTCGGGAGCCGGGCTTGCCGAGTCTGGTGCGCCCAAGCGGCTAGGCGACCTGCGCGCTACCCAACGGTTTCTGCACCGACGCGGGCGCAGGCTGAGCCGACACACCCAGCTCGTGGGGTGCGAAGTCATCGACGTTGATCAGGTCCATCACCTTGCGGTCGTACTCACGCAGCATCGCGGCTTCGGTTTCAGTGATGAGCCCGAGCGCGAGCGATTGCGTGATCTGCCCCGGCAGGTCGAGTGCCGTGACCTTGCCGGTCTTCTGCCCTTCGACGCGGATGCGCTTCTCGATCGGTTCAGCCGTGAGCGAGAGCGTGAGCGCTTCCTGCAGCAGGCCCAGCGGGTTGCCCGGCTCCACCGTCTTGTATATGCCCCGGCATAGGCGGTCCCGCGCATCGGTTGGATTCATGATGAGGTCGCAAATGCTGCGGCCCAGCCGGTCGCTGGGGGCGAAGTAGGTCTGGCCGCGCGGAAAGATGAAGAAGCGCATGAAGCCTGCCAGGAAGCGGTTCGGGAAGTTGCGCAGAAACGCATGCAACTGTTCCTGGGCGTGAAACAGCAGATGGCGACAGCCCCACTCGACGATTGGCAACTCGTCCTGGGGGCTGCCCTGGTTCTCGTGATGCTTGAGCACCATCGAGGCGAGGTACATGCAGCTCAGCACATCGCCGAGGCGTGCCGACAGGTTCTCCTTCTTCTTCAGGTAGCCGCCGAGCGCCAGCATCGCGACATCCACCGCGAAAGCGAACGAGGCGCTGAAGCGATTGACGTGCTGGAAGTAGCGTGACGTTGCGCCGGTATCGGGCACGCGCGTGAAGCGTGCGAGCGTCAGCGCCATCACGAGCGAACGCACCGCATTGCTGATGGTGAAGCCGATGTGACCGAACAGGGCCTTGTCGAACTCGCTCACACCACGCTCGCGATTGCCGTCACGCGCAGCGTTCATTTCCCGCAGCACGAACGGATGGCAGCGAATCGCCCCTGGCCGAAGATGATGAGATTGCGCGTCAGCAGGTTCGCGCCCTCGACCGTGATCGCGACCGGGACCACCTGGTAGCCGCGGCCGAGATAGTTTTTCGGTCCGAGTTGAATGCCCTTGCCGCCATGCACGTCCATCGCGTCGTTGGCGACCACGCGGCCCATCTCGGTGAGGTGATACTTGAGCATCGCGGAGGGCACGGATGGCTTCTCGCCACCGTCGATCGCGCCGGCAGTCACGGAGCGCGCGGCATCCATGATGTAGGTGAGGCCGGCCATGCGTGCCAGCACTGCCTGCACGCCCTCGAAGCGTCCTACGGGCATGTTGAACTGGCGGCGGATTCGCGTGTAGGCACCGGACGCGTAGGTCGCCGCCTTGGCACCTCCGGTGGCGTTCGACGGCAGCGAGATGCAGCGGCCGACCGACAGTTGTTCGACCAGCATGCGCCAGCCCTGGCCGGCGGTCTTCACGCCGCCGATGATGCAATCGAGCGGCACGAACACGTCACGACCCGAAACCGGTCCATTCTGGAACGGCACGTTGAGCGGGAAGTGACGCCGCCCAACTGTCACGCCGGGCGTGCCGCGTGGAATCAGCGCGCAGGTAATCCCGTGATCGACCTTGTCGCCGAGCAGCTTGTCCGGATCGAAGAGCCGAAATGCCAGGCCGATGACGGTCGCGATCGGGGCGAGCGTGATGTAGCGCTTGGAGAAGTTGAGCTTCAGGCCCACGATCTCGCGGCCCTGCCACATTCCCTTGCAAACGACGCCGGTGTCGGGAAGGGCAGCGGCATCCGAGCCGGCGCGCGGCCCGGTGAGCGCAAAGCAGGGGATTTCCTCGCCGCGCGCGAGACGCGGCAGGTAGTGGTTCTTCTGCTCTTCGGTTCCATAGTGCAGCAGCAGTTCGGCGGGGCCGAGCGAGTTCGGCACCGCGATGGTCGAGGAAGCCGTGGCGCTGCGGCTCGCGACCTTGATGAGCACGCAGGAGTGCGCGTACGCGGAGAATTGCAGGCCGCCATATTTCTTCGGAATGATCATCGCGAAGAAACCCTTCGACTTGATGAACTCCCACACGTGCGGCGGCATGTCGCCGAGGCGGTGGGTGATGTCGAAGTCATCGAGCATGCGGCACAGCTCTTCGCACGGGCCGTCGAGGAAGGCCTGCTCTTCGGCGGAGAGTCGCGCAGCGGGGCACGACATGAGTTGATCCCAGGCCGGCGCACCGGTGAAGAGTTGTCCATCCCACCAGACGGTGCCGGCCTCGAGCGCTTCCTTCTCGGTGGTCGACATGGAGGGCAGCAGGCGCCGGTAGGTCCGCAGGAACGGCCGGGTGATGAACGTCTGGCGCAGCGCGTTGATGTTCAGCAGCCAGAGCGCGACGAGCGGCAACCAGCCCACGACCTTCCAGCCGGGACTGCCGGTCCCAGCAACGTGTAGGCGAGCGCCAGAACGGTGAAGGTGATCGAGGCCTGCAGCAGGCTGAAGCGACGATAGGCAACGAACAGGATGACGCCGACGAGCAGAAGGAACCAGAGCAGACTCAACATGGCGGGGTCCTTGCGGGTTCAGGGCCGCCGCGGTCCGTACTGCCGCGGCCTTTTGCCAGCACTATAGCGGCGAGGCCAGTGGGAGACCAGCCGCCGCCGATGCGTCGTAACCCCGTGATTGTCAGGTGATTCGGCAGCTGATCGGTGGCTCAGATCAGCTCCTTCACGCCGTCGCGTTCCTCGCGCAGTTCCCGCTCGGTGGCCTGCATGCGCTCGCGACTGAAGTCGTCGATCTCCAGTCCCTTCACGATCTGGTATTCGCCGTCGCGGCAGGTGACCGGGTAGGAATAGATGATGCCCTCGTTGATGCCGTAGCTGCCGTCGGCGGGCACGCCCATGCTGACCCAGTCTCCTTCGGCGGTACCTCGCACCCAGTCGCGCACGTGATCGATCGCGGCCGAGGCGGCCGAGGCGGCGGAGGAAGGCGCCGCGCGCCTTGATGACCGCCGCGCCGCGCTGCTGCACGATCGGGATGAAGTCTCGGTGATCCATTTCTCGTCGACGAGCGAGCGTCGCCGCTTTGCCGTCGACGGTCGCATGGTTGAGATCCGGATACTGCGTCGAGGAGTGATTGCCCCAGATCGTCATGCGGCGGATGTCGCGTGGTGCGTGCCGGTCTTCTCCGCGAGCTGCGACACGGCGCGGTTGTGATCGAGGCGCGTCATCGCGGTGAAATTGCGCGGGTTCAGGCCGGCGCGTTGCGCTGCGCGATCAGCGCATTGGTGTTGGCCGGGTTGCCGACGACGAGCACCTGCACGTCGCGAGCTCGCGACTCGTTCGAGCGCCTTGCCCTGCGCCGAGAAGATCTGCGCGTTCGCGATCAGCAGATCCTTGCGCTCCATGCCCGGGCCGCGCGGGCGCGCGCCGACCAGCAGTGCGGACGTTGCAGTCGCGGAACGCGACCTCGGCGTCGTCGGTCGCGACGACCGTGTTGACGTCGGGAATGCGCAGTCGTTGAGCTCCATCACGACGCCCTGCAGCGCGCCCAGCGCCGGCGTGATTTCGAGCAGCTGCAGGTTGACGGGTTGATCGGCGCCCAGCATCTGGCCGGACGCGACT